>DASSEZ010000141.1:0-31016 GCA_035694945.1 Vulcanimicrobiaceae bacterium | reverse complement strand
GCGCGACCGTAATCGCATCGCCGATTTGATAGCGATCCGAAACGCGCGCGCAGCCGACCTGCGCCAGCACGCCGTTTACCAAGAAACTGCTGCGCACGGGTCCGCCCAGCGGACGCTCGTACAGATACAGCGTCTGCGCCTGATCCTGCGGGTTGTAGATCGCGAAATTCATCGAACGCAGCACGCCGTACTCGCCATAGTCGTGCGAGGGCGGCTGACCGGCATTCGCCGGATCGGCCAGCGGCGGCGTATGCGCGCCGTACTGCACGTTTGCATCCGGGCCCGGAGCTGTGTACGGGATCGCTTCGCTCGCATAATTCGTCAGCGAAAACACGCCGGTGCGATGGTGGCCGTCGTCGGGTAGTTGCGGTTGTGCAAGATACTGCGCGATCTGCGCTTGCGTTGCGCCGGGCGGTGCGGCGATAACCGTTACGGTGACCGGCCCGCCGTCGAGCACGCGAATACCCACGTTGCCCGCGGCTCCATCGAGCGGATTCATGGCGAACTGTTCGGCGACATATGGCGTTTGCGGATCGACGTCGACGACCACGCCTTCATTGAGCGGTTTTTGCAGCAGAAAATTGCGCGAAACGGTGTGACCGACCGTCATGACGTCAATGTTCGGTCCGGCCGACGAGTCGATGAGTTGCAGCGTCGACGGCTGCGCCGAGGCAGCGTTCAGCACGACGGCGAGCGTACGCGGTTCGCCGGTATTTTCATGGTAGAAGTACAGACGCGCGGGAACGTTCGGCTGCACTTGGCCGCGAAACAGCACGCCGGGCGCGTTGATCTTCTCCGGGTCGTCGTCATACAGCAGCAGCGGCGGCGTAAACGGATCGGCTTGCACGTTCTGCACGTTCACCGTCGTCCAGGCGTCGACGTCGAAATACTGATCGCCGCCGGCAATATGCACGGGCACCGGCACGGCCGCCGTCGCGCCGGGGCCCAGCGCCGGCGGCAGTGTAAATGCGTTCACTTGCAGCGTCGCACCGGCTTGCACCTGCGCGAAGCGCTGCAGCACTTTTTGCATCTGCAGCGTAAGCCACTGCGTGTCGATTTGCGTGCCGGTAATGCGCAGCGATACCGATGCCGGAACGCTGCCCGCATCGAGCGCGACGCGAACCGGAACTTGCACGGCCGCGCCGGTCGAGTCGTTCACGGTAACCGTTGCGCGCCCGGTCTGCTGCGCTGCCGTAACTGTAAGCGTTCGCGCATTTTGGTCGATCGTCGCCGTTACCAGCGGCGTGTCGACGCTGGTCGTGAAGGGGCCAACACCGTTTTGAATCGGGAGCGTCTTGCTCTCTGCGGGATGCAGGTTCACCGGTGCACCAGCTATCGTCATGGGCGTTGCGGAGGGCGAGGCCGAGGGCGATGCCGGCGGCGACACCGCCGGCGAGGCGGACGGCGTGGCCGAAGGCGAGGGCTGCGGCGTAACCAGCAGCGGCGGCGGAGGCGGCGGGGTCACCTGCATGACCAAGACGAGAACGAGCAATACGAACGGCACGCCTCATCATACGAGCGCAGACGCTTGCGAGCCTTCGCACGCATCCGTACACTAGAAGCGTGATTGCCGGTTCCCCGACTCAGGACGAAGCGGGCGAGTTTCTCGCTCAGATTGTTTCGCTCTACAACACGGGTGTGCGAACGCGCGACTTTGCGCCGTTTCTCTTGTTGCTCGCGGACGATGCCGTGTTGGATGTTGAAGGCGTTTCCGAGCGCGGCCCGCTCGAAGGCAAAAATGCCATCGAGCAGCACCTGCGCGACGACCCGCCCGACGACGCCATCCGTATCAAACGCTGGAAATACGCCGGCGAGACGATCGTCGCGGAATTTTGCTGGACGGATATTCCGGAAGGCGGCGGCTGCTTGTTCGTGGAGCGGAGCGACGGGTTCGTCGCGCGCCTGACCATCGCGCTAGGAGGGCCTCGCCGGCTGTTTCGCTAGAGCCATGCGCGGAAACGTACTGCACATGAGTACGTGGCACGTGTGGGGCGACTACGTGCAAACGCGCCCCGAACGCATCGGCAACGCGAGCGTGGTCACCGGTGAAGACCGCGCGGCCGAACAAACCGCCAAAGCGCGCGGCTTCGACCTCGACTACCGGCTGCGCAACGGGTTCATGCCGTGGGCGGCAACGTTCCGCAGCGAAAAAGACGACGAGCAAGAGTTTGCGTTCGCCGCGTATCCCATCGTGCGCGGCTGGCAACGCATGTCATCGTAACAAGAGGTCTGCGCGTGCTGCAGATCCGTCCTCGGGAGCTGCGGAGCGCACAATCGACATGCACGCTGCACGCAGCAGTGCCCGAGCCCGCACTTCCGGCGCTCCCGCATGGACGCCGAACCGGTTGAAATGCATGTGTATGAGTGCTTCGATCACCTCGAACAGCGGGCGCTCAAGTTTTCCGCTCTGTTCCAAGTCGTGATAGGCAGCGGCGAACGGCAAGTACCTGCCCCGCGCGTCATCGAACGCTTCAGAGTGCACGAAACTGCGTAGCGCGCGCAGCATGGCTCGCTCTTCGGCGTCGATCTTGAGCGGCCGTGTGGCATCGGCCCGAAGACACCACGGTTCCAGTTTTTCCGGAGTCACAAGTGCGTGCACCATGGGAAGGCACGTTTCCAGCGCGCAGGCTATACGCACGCTCTCCGTCTCGAAGTGGTGCATGCGCCCTAATGCAGCCTCACTGCTGAGCTGAAAGAGCGCCTCCGCAATTGCGATTGCACCCACGCCGTAGCGCTCTACTTCAGGCGTATATGTGGACACAGCGACATCGTCCGCTTCGCCGCGCTCGAGCAACGTGTCAAGCGCAGCAAACATTTCGTCAAGCAGCGAACGCTTTTCCGACCGAGCCGTCTTGATCCGCAGCCGCAGATGCTGCCGCGGGTCGGCGTAGCGGACGAAAAAAAACGATGCAATAACGTATTTTGCGCGAAGTGCGTGCAGCAATTGCGGAATCGTAGATTGCAACAAAATGTCCGCGCGTGCGGACCCGCAATAGATTTTGAAGCACGTCCATTCCGCACCCAAACCGTGGCGGATGCTCGCGTTCACGGGCGGTACCCGCTTCGCCGTGAGTTCTTCTCTTGTATCGACATCCAGATGGAATGACGCTACAAACTCGCAAAGGTGAACGCCTCCGGCCCGGACCAGCCACGATTCTTCTTCGACAGGCGCTTCAATAAGCCGCAGGTTTGAGGCGCCCTGCTTCAGCGCGGCGTTCAATACAGTTGCGGCATGCGCCGAATGAAGGTCGACCAGGAGCCGGTTATCGGCTTCACACGCGAAGATGAACCGCGGCACGTTCCAGCGAGCAACGAAATCGGACAACTCTTTGCGGCCGCCCTTTGCAATAGCGGCGGGCATATTCCATTGGGCCGGCGCGAGCACGATCCTATTATGCTGCAGCCGAGGAAGAACGGGCAGCTCGCCTAAATCGCCCCAACTGAACGGTCTCGGCTGGCGTACACCGCTGTATTGCAAGAGAGAAAGAAAGCGAGGCACGGCACCGGAAAGGGCCGCTGTGTTTAACACGTGAGTTTCCCTGACGCGAACCTTCGATTCAAGCTTGCGAGAATAGAGGAAGAACCGGCCGCGTTCCATCCCTACGAACAGATCGCGCAAGTCAAGCCGCTCTGCCGCGTTACCGTGTGAGTGAATTCCAACTTGGATTTCGTAGTCGTATATCGCAGGCCGCACCGCGACGTTACCCGCGCGGGTCATGACGGGGTGAAAAATCAGCTCAGCGGTAATCTGCCCATTCGCCGATTTGTTGAGTCGCTTGGGCAAGTCACAGGCGATCATGTCGCCAAATCGCCCAATGGAGCACGCCGCGCCGGTATGTACGCCGAACGCTCCGGGAAATATCAGGAAGTCGCCGCGTTCGAGCGCGGCTGCATTTGTGGCGAGGACGTGAAAACCTATTTCGAGCGCGGACGCATCACTATGCGACAACGGCGGTCCCAGTAGAGCGTCAATCTCCGCATCTTCGAGCTCGATCGCCGGAAGGCTATCGCGTAGTGCCCTGCCGGCCAAATCGCAGCGAATCCCGTGCTGCGCGGGGAAGTACGCCGGCGCCGCGTTGGCCACTGGAGCACCCAGGCCGAAGTCCGGATCCAACAGTTCCAGGAGCGGAACGACGCGATCGTTTCCCTCGTACCGCTCGACAAAGCGTGCTGCGTATTCGTCCAGAGGGGAACTCGTCGTGCCCATGCGCGCGCAGTATTCCGCAAGAATCCCCGCCTCACGCACGACCCGTTCGTGCAAAGCTCCCGAAAGCGCTCGCTTCGCGTCGACTTGCAGAACAGCATTGTCACTCGGAAAGACCTCGCGTACGCTGCGGACGATTGTGCGATACTCGTTGATAGTCTGCGACCCTGCCGGAACACCGTCGAGCGCCGAGAGCATGCCTCGCATGGTCGAAAGACGCTCGGCAATACTTTCGTCGATGTTTTCGATTGCGCGAGCCACCTGAGCCAACGGTTCCTCGGTCAACGTCGGACGCAAACACGAAACGAGTATCCCGCTTTCGAGCATGCGAGCGAGGAATGCGTCGATTCGCGCGCGATCGTCGACGAAATCCTGGGCAAGCGCCTCGCGTAAGCGGCCCAGCGTAACCGGGTGCTTAGCCAACGAACGAATAAGGCCGACGCCGGCTGTGTTTCGAAGCGAAACAGGGGCGTACTGCAGAACAGCACCCGTTCGCCGTACACGCTCGGGGTTCATGACGAATAAGCGTTCGCCGCGCTCAATCACGAGGTCGTTCGCCGCTACTACCAGTTCGTCGGCGTATCCATCGCAATTCTCGACATGCCGAATGAATTCGAAGAGCCACCCGGTATCAACGCGGGAGCGCGTATGCACGTGGTCTTCGCAAGCGAACGACAGCGTTTGCTTTGTGCCGGTGGCAACGGTCGATACGGTGCCGAAGGTTCCAAACGGCGTCGTGCGCGTCGACATTCGAATTACATACATTAACAAGCGCGTGAACACGCGGCCATAGCACGGCGAACGAAGCCATTTTAGCGCCGCCTCATGCAGGCTTTCGGATGCGATGAAAACTGCGTTAAGGACCTCTGGTCGCTTTTCCAGCAGATCGGCGAGCAGCGCTGGCGCATTCTCGCCGCCGTACAACGCCAGTGCGACGTTCGTGGGGAGATGCGGGATTCGCGCAACAATGAGCGGCATACGTCCGGCTTCATACGTGAGCGTGCTTTGCTTCATCGATCGCCTGCCGAAAGGAAACCCATTTGATAGAGTGCCGTGCGCATGTCCCGCTGCTCTTCCTCGCTCAGGTCTGGAGCAGACGCTCCATCACCCTGCGCCGCGGTCGCGCGGAGCGCGCGTTCGAAATGTCTCGGAAAGCGCCCCGCGCCTCCGGGAAACGCCAGCACAACGTGCTCATCTTCCGGCATGATTACGCAGTCGCGTGGTGAGCGCCGTACACCAGTACCAGGCCGCGGGGCAATCAACGTTTCGGTGACCCGGCACGCGTCAACAAATGTTCGCTCATAGCGCAGTCGCGCACGAACACCCGTTCCGGCGTTTTCCAAAAGATGCCGCGGAACATACTCGCCAGGCCGAATGCCATGCGCGCGCGCCCACGCCAAGTCCGACCCGGTATAACATTGTAGTCCGAGGGTCAAGTGGATCGAATGTGTATCCGTGGTCTGCGCGCAATGCGGATATCCCCTCGGCACATACAACGCGTCGCCATTGCGGAGAACCACATCCAGCACCGGGTCTCCAAGATCCGTGTCGATGCGCGGCAGTGCCTCAACCGCTTCGGCGTTCATCCGTGAAAAAATTTGCCATCGTTTAGAGCCGGACAACTGAAATACCAAGACACCGTGTCCATCATAATGCGGAACGAACGCGGCCGATTCAGGCGGCGTCGCGTACAAATTCGAACTGATCGGATATTTTAAGGCGAAGCCCGCGCGGCGTTCGACCGCAGACTCAATCGTTGCGCATACGGCATCTACGCTTCTAAGCCGCTGGCGCACGTGATTAAGCACAAGCGAAAAGCCCTGCGCGACGCGTTTGCGGATAGCTGACGTGCGAACGGATACGCCGGACACGAGCGAGCCCGACAGCGGCAAAAAGCCTCCGCACTTTGCCAACTGGAGCCAATCGCCCGACGCCGGAGCGGTGCGCACCAAGTATTCGACGTCGTCGAGTGTGACGATATCAGCCCATGCCTGCGTACCGGCGCGCAGTATAAGTGGCTCGGCGTCAAACGCCGTTGCTAAAAAGTCTCCGGCAAGAAGGTTGTCTAACGGCTGCATCGCGCTTCTGCACCTTCTGAAGGAAAAACTACCGGTGGTGCGACCACCCGATTTAATCGCACCACTACGGCAGTTCGTCGCCCACAACCCGTATCGTGCTTAGCTGTGAGTTATGGTGGTCAACGTCGTGTAGACGTCGCCATTGCTCCAGTTGCACGTTGGCGATGATTCCTTGACGTCAGTCGTGATCGCAAGATCGATGTCGTCGAACTCGTAGTCCATAGTCTTCCTTCCAATCGTAAGCGAAAAATCTGCGGTGCTTTACGCGGCCAGCGGAGACAATGAGATGAGGCCTCGGCGGTACGCACACGCCACTAAGTGCGGACGAGAACGAGCGCCCATTTTCGCGCATAGCAGACGAACGTAGCTTTCCACGGTTGGTTTGCTGCGAGCAATGCGAACGGCAATCTCCTTGCTCTGATAGCCGTCGGCGATGTCCGACAGAATAGCGAGCTCTATCGCCGTGAAGGCCGCCATGCCGGCGGAGCGGTTGTTCTGCACCGGTAATCCCCCTAATTGCGAGCGATAACCGCTCGTGATTTCGTGTAGGCACTTTGTGAGGTGATCATACGGCGGTCGAGCGCCCGGCGCGCTACTCAGATATATGTGCCTAGTTTGAGGTATGTTCCGAGCACTCCAGTACCTACCCGAATTCGGGAAACCCAGGGTTCGCTAAACCTAGAGGGGAAGCAGGCGCCCCGTGCCCTCCCCCTTTTTGATCAGCCGCGGCTTGGAGACAAGCGCAGCGCTATACGCACGCGGCGACCTCGATCGGGCGGTCGCCGCGCTTCCACGAGGGGCGGGCGCCGCCGCTCATGCGTTGCTGGCGCAAGTCGAGTTGGACCGCGGAAACGTAGCGGCAGCACTGCGGTGCGCGCAGGACGCCTGCGCGGTTGCTCGGGACCGCACCGAGGCACTCATCGGGCGCGCCTTGAGGGCCGTCGCGTCGGCGCATCTGGGCGCGAAGCCTGAAGACTTTAGCGCGCACGATCTGCTTGGCGTTGATCCAGAGGCGCTCGACGAGGCACTCATCGTCATCGCGACCGCGTCCGCTATTGGCGCGGACGTTGCGTCGGCTCAGGGCTGGCTCTCCTTGATAAACACAACGAATCCGCATGTCCTCGCCCGTAAACTTCTTTCGCAGGGGCACCTGGCCGCCGCAACGTGCGCGTTTGGCGAACAAGCCCGTTTAGCGACCGTCGTGGTGCAGCACCTGACGCCGCACGCCGCGCAAGAATCTACACTGTTCGCGGATGCCGTGCAGACGTATGCGGATTTTGCCCGTGAAATGAACCTGGCGACTACGGTAGATATATCTGCGGTTGCGGAATTAGCCGGCGTTTGCGACGCAACGCGCTTTTATGCGTTGCGCGCGCAGGCGTGGCTGCTCGTTCTCCGCAGCGAGTACGAAGCTGCCCTCAACGTACTGATACGAGCAACCATGTACGCGCACAAACCGCTAGCCCACGTCGCATCACAGCTCGATCTGGCGTCGGCGGCGATTGCCTGCGGCGACGCCCATGCTCCATTTGCGCGAGCCGCCCTCGACGTTGCAATGGCAGCGGCTCTGCGCCTCATTTGGGAAGCGGAATCTGCGAGCGGCGTACGTCTTGTGCCACAGTTACTGCAAGTCTCCGCCGAGATGCAATGCGCCGCAAATCGACAACGCATCGAACGATTGGCAGCGCACATCTTCGAAGACTGTACGACGCGCCACTCCCCCGGCATTGTCATGCGATACGAAGCGCTTTTCCATGAAGCAAAAGCATACGCATACCGGTACGACGACCCAAAGTTTGCGCTGTCCTGCGCTGAGCAGGCGTACGCGCGGTTCGAAAAGTTTCAGTTTGACTGGCGTGCCGGCCGCATTGCACTTCTCGTGTACCAGGCCACCGGGTCGCACGAATGGGAAGGCCGTGCAAAAAACCATTTGCAAGCTTATGCAAAGAGCCGTTTCTTCCGTCTGCTCGACGGCGGAAATGCGCAGCGCCTAACCCGTCGGCAGCAGGAGGTCTTGGACGGTGTACTTGCAGGGAAAAGCCCCGTCCAAATCGCCCTTCACCTGGGCATAGCGGAAGATACCGTGCGTAAACACCTCAAGCCGATTATGCGGCACTACGGCGTCAAGACGCGCTTGCAGTTACTTGCGCGTCACTTCAAGGACCACGATGCCACGTTCCACAGATCCGATGTCATGGGTTCGGGAGCAAACCCTTGAACGCGCCGATTAACGGCGATCAGATATTTTTTCCACAGCAATGGAACGAACGGAACATCGCGGCAGAGTGCGCGGTCTACTTGCGCATATAATTGGGCGCGCGCGTGCGCATCGTCCGTTGCGTTCGCGCTCTGCAGCCACGCGTCGACCTTTGTGTTTCGATAGCGCGGATAGTTGAAGCCAGCGGGCGGCATGCTCGAGCTGCCGACGATCTGCAGCAGGTCGCTGGGATCCGTTATAGCCACCTCGTCCACCGCCGCGTCATATCGTCCCGTGGTGACCAAGCCATGCGAATCGTAGAGCACGCCAAGCGGCAGAGCTCGAAGCCGCGTCTCTACTCCCAGACCTTGCCACGCTTGCTGCAACTGCAGCGCGATTCCACCCATAACTGGCCCCGGGTCGTAGACGAGATCGATTGAAAGCCGCTGTCCATGACGCTCTCGTATGTGTTTTCCTGCCGAGAGCCATCCCGCGCGAGTTAGCAAGGCCGCGGCATTCGCAGTGCGCTTTCCCACGCACGCGGCTGGTTGCGCGGAAGGATCGAACGGACCAGGCGGCATCAGCGAGAACGCCGGGCGCCCCATACCGGCAAAAGGTTTTGCCAGTTCGCCACGATCCACCGCGTACGCGAGTGCTTCTCGTACGGCACGCTCGTTCAAAGGTGCTCGACGTGTATTCAGTTCGAGGTAGAAGATATTGCTCGAACGTGATTCAAAAACACGCACGGAAGGGACCGACCTCAGCGAAGCGGCCTCGTCCGAATTCACCATTGCGACGTCTAGATCGCCGGTCGTGAGCAATGCAACGCGCGTGGAAGCGGCGGGCACGACCGCTACGCGCAGTTTCGCTATGCGCGGAGCGCCGGCGAAATACCGGCGATTGGCGACGAGGTCGATGTAGTCGCCTTTTTTCCAATCTCGGACGGCAAACGGTCCGGTGCCGACCGGACGAATAGCGAACGACGAACGGCGGATATCAGCAACGTTCTCCAAAATATGTTTGGGGACGATCGAGCCGGCTCCAGCAACGAATAGCTGGCGTATTGCGGCGACGGACGGTTTACGCAATCGCACCGTAACCGTGTAGGGATTCGGTGCGTTGACTGAAGCTATTTCTTCATAGAGCGAACGCAGAGGCGACGCAAGCCGGCCGCTGATGAGCGATCGGTACGTGAAGACGACGTCCGTTGCGGTAAACGGCACTCCGTCTTGCCATACGACATCGTGACGCAGACGATACGTTATGGTGCGGAGATCTGCACTGATGCCGCCATTCGCGCGCGACGGCACCTGCGCCGCCAAATCGGGTAAGAGCCTGCCGTTGGCACCGAACTTGACGAGGCCATCAAATATTACTTCCTCGACATAGAGCTCAAACGCGGAGTCAGATACCAGCGGATCGAGCGTCGCGGGCTCTCCCGCAATTGCAATGGTCAGAATCTTCGCGTGCGACGCCGCCAAGCCGTTGCTGCGCCCGACCCCGGCGCATCCGCTAAGCGTGGCCGCGAGCAGACCAAAAATACAATAGGCGACCCCGCAGAAACGAAGCATAAAAGGCAGGACTGCCCGCCTGGACGGCAAAGCAGTTGACCGGTTTCTTTGGCCCATAGCCGAAGGCTCATCCTCACTTTTTACGGGGTGTTTAATTGTGTTTGAACCGCTAGAACTGATCATCGCCACTAAGTCCGAAAAAGACGTTCCGAAAGAACTTACGCCGATTACCGATGCGCTCGGTCCGAACCACACGCAAAGCATTGGTGGAGGCGGCATTTGCACGTATCTGGTGCAAGCTTACGATCTCTAGCCTTCCAGCAGACCACGCGAACGAGCAATCCGTACCGCCTGCGCCCGTCCGCTGCAACCCAGCTTCGCAACCGCACTACGGATATGTCCCTGGATCGTCGACAACTGGCGATCCTGCATCGCAGCAATTTGCTTCGGTGTGAATCCGGACTCCAGAGCCTCGAGGATCTTTTTCTCTTGCGCGGTGAGTTTTGCGGTATCGGACAGGTCCGTTCGGTACCGCTGCAACACCGCCGACATGATCATCGCCAGATCTTGGTAGCCACTGCAGCGCAGCTGTTCGCACAGATGTCCTTCCTCGGCCAGCGTTACAGCGGGGCCCTCCAGAAGAGCGCGAACGAAGTCGGACAACGTTCGCGCGAGCGTTCCAGGTGGCGGGGAGCCGTCACCTCTCAACAACCGTAGGGCATCGCGCTGTTTGCCAACGAGCGCGGCGGCAATCCCGAACAGTGATCTCGTAATTGCCGTGTTGCGCTGCAAAACGTCGTTCCACGGCGTGACCGATTTCAGCCACGTCTGCCCCTCTCGAATGAGACGCACGGCGTCCTCCCGCCGGTCGGCCGCCGCCGCAAGCACCGCACATAGGGCACGCGCGATAGGCCGGTAATTTCCGTACACCGACGGCACCGCTCGGGCCAACAACTCGTACGCCGCACCAAATTCTTTTCGCCACGCATGGAGGAGCGCCCGAGCGCGCAACGCCGCGCTTTTCACGCCGCTATTCGACGGCGTCTTGGATCTCTCGTATTGCAGCAATAGATCTTCGATCGTCGCTACGTCGCCGAGGCGCATTGCAAGGCCGAGCCTGAGCAAGACGCTCGAGCGTCGCAAGCGCTCGTCCTCCACCTGCGCCGCCAACGCTTCTTCTTGCACTACATAGTCCAGCACACGGTGCGGATCGTCGCCGGCGTATAAAGCATTGTGCGCAAGCGTCCTGTACACGGCTTGAAGAACTTGCAACATATTCTGTCGCGCTGCGACTTCCAATGCCGTTTGTCCCAACGACTGCGCGCGCGGGTCGCCGCAGAACGTGGCAGCGCAGCATGCAAACAAAAGTGCGTCGGCGCGATCGAAATCGGATTCAATGACATGAACCCTTGCCTCAAAATCGCTAAGCGGACCGCTGATGTCGCAATACGGATCGTTCCACGTACGCGTGGCAAGTAGATACGCAAGAGCGTGCACGCGAAGCCGTTCCGACGCATCAGCGGAAGCGACAATCGACTCGAGCGTGCGCTCTGCGGCATGAGGATCGAATAGATGCTGATGCTGGCCGAAGCGAAAAAGCGTCGCTAGCCGCTCGCGTTCACTCGCGGCAGACGCCACGGCCGCCGTGAACATGCCCGCAACCACCGGCCACTCTTCGCGCAACGATGACAATTCCGCGCGCAGCGCCAATACGGTGCCTCGCCAACGTGCATCGCCATCGGGCAACGCATTCACGGCGCTGCGAACCACATCGCGCCTGCCCTGCTCGATGAGCGTGTACCCGTGCTGCGCCAGGCACTCCGCAAGTTCCGAAAATGCCCCGCAAGCCGCATAAAGCGGCAATGCCGCCGTCGTCAATTCTGCCATGATGAGCGCGTCAGCGGCACGCTTCTGCAATGCCTGTTGCTCTAGGCGCCCAAGAAGCCTCAGCCTGTCGGCAAAATATTCGCGGAAGAGCTCATGACAGACGTACTCCGGCGTGCCCGAGCCGCCGGCGCCGGAGCGCCGAGTCAGGAAACTCGAACGCCGATAGAGATCGTACAACACGTTCGATGCATCCTCAAATCCGGCAGCTTCAAACACGTCAGGACGCAGCGAGGGCAGCAGCGCGCCAAAACAAAGATACAACTGCTCTCTTTCGGTAAGCTCGGCATACAACTGCGAAGTCAGGTATTCATAGCTCGCCGAGCGCGCATGCGCCGTCACATCCGCGAGATCGTGACCCGCCTTCGCATAACGCAGCGCAAGCGCGACACTAATCGGCAACCCCTTGGTGACCGAGAGGATAGTTGCAACGTCATCACTTGAGAGTCCCACTTCGGTTGTGGCTAGTGCGGCCGCGAGGTCATCATCTAAAAAGGCCAACGTGTTTTCGTCAACGGGTAGATCGCACAATCCCTTTGCGATCCACAACTCCAGCGGAAGATTCGCCTTCGAACGAGTGGCGATAATCCAGCGCACGCCGCCCTCAGTCTTCCCGATCAGTGCATCGAGAAAACGGACCGTCTGTGCACTTTGCGCGTAATGAAGATCGTCGATTGCGACAACGCAGCGGCTTTTTCGGAAATGAACCGCGCACACGTTCGCGAGGACGTCCGGCAGTTCATCGGGCGGCACGTCTTGGTGAGCTGCCAGGATTGCTTGCGCGACGTGCGACGAAAACATTTCGCCGGCTTCCTGCGAGAGGCCCAAGATAAAGCGCGTGAGGCTTCGATCACCGCGCTGCACACGGTAACACATCCACCGTTCGTCGAGACTGGACAGATATTGTTCCAGCGCCGTCGATTTCCCGTAACCAGCCGGCGCGACGATCAAAGCTACATCGAATCGGCACGCGCGTTCAATGCTCGCACGAACGCGATCGCGCTGAATTTGACCCGACCGCAGCTCGGGTAATGCGCTCATGCCGTCGTGCGTATTCTGCTGGCGCCGTGCAGCGCTTGGCGAGCAATAGCACGTGCTCGCCGTTCAAGCGCAGGCGAAAGGCCGCAACGGTTGCAGTGCATGTGCATGAGCGAATCGACGACCTCGGCCAGCGGCCTGCGAAGCATACCGCTGCGATCAACATCGGCTAGATCTGCGATGTGCCGCTCAGATGGTTCGAGCACCGCTTGCACGTGGTTTGCAAAGTCGGTTCTCACGGCGCGAAGAATCGCACGGTCTGCGGCCGTCAGGCTCCCCTTTCGCGTGAATCTAACAAAATCGGTCGCATCTACCCCTTGGACCTGCGCGCAAATAGCGGCAATGCGCGCAATTGTCCTTGATGCAAATGCCACGCGATCCTCGTCGTGCGCTGCGCCTTCGGCAAGGAACTTTTCCACAACGTGGGCGCTATCCGCGTCAAACCAGCGCTCGCAGACGTCCATGCCGCTGGTACCGCCGTAACGTTCGATCTCACGCTCGTACGTACCAATTTCGACTTTCGCAACGACGCCGCTACGCACCCACTCCGCGAACCGTTCATTCAGAACATGCATCGCCTGGCGCTGCCGCTCGGGTGCGTGCTTTACGCGCAAACGGATATGTTCACCGTTGTCAGCATAGCGAACGAAGAACCACATCTGCGATACACCGCTTGTCAACAGTAACTTCATTAGCGGCGCTATTTCGCGGACTAGGAAACGGTCAACATCATCGGCATCCGTGAACAGTTTGGCATATGTCCATTCAGAACCCGGAGGGTAGACGCGCGCAGTTCGCGGAACGGGAGCACCCTTAGGAACGTTTCGCGGAATTGCTGCCGTACGAACGAAGCTTGCGACAAACTCGGCGCGGTACCGTACGGCATTTTCATCCTCCATCCATACGTCGCCCTGCCCAGGCAGCAATTCTTCAAGACGCACGGAATTCGATTGCAGCGAGGCAGCGTGGTCGCGCAAGAGGTGCCAACCGATCTCGCTGGACAAATCCAGCGGCAACGTGTTGTCTTGGTCAACCAGTTGTACGTACTGCGGTAAGCGCCAACGCCGCATAAAATCTTGGGCTCCGTTTGCGCATGCTGCCAGGACCTCGCTCTTTTCGAAACGCCAACGCGCCTTGGCGACTATTAGGCGGCCGC
Source organism: Vulcanimicrobiaceae bacterium (assembly GCA_035694945.1). Lineage (GTDB taxonomy): Bacteria > Vulcanimicrobiota > Vulcanimicrobiia > Vulcanimicrobiales > Vulcanimicrobiaceae > DATGJX01. The sequence goes on along the minus strand of DASSEZ010000141.1, from coordinate 16,948 downwards.
AGCGCAGACGCGGCAGGAACCTGAGCTTTTCTGCAATGCCCCAATCGAACCGATGGGGAAAGATTGTTCCTTCGTAGGACAACAATGACAGAAACCTGCCGAGCGATGGAGCGAGTTGTCCGGTGTTGTACATATGGGTCTGCACGATCTGAACGCGCTTGTTCAGTGCCACCGAGCGCACGTAAAAGCCATCGTCATCCAGCCCAACCACCAGGTCGCCGGCCGTCAGAGCGGCAGCATCGTCCGCACAAGGCATCAGTCCCACTCGCAGCTGGTGCGTTAGCTGCACCGGCCGAACCGAAACATTTAGTCCACGTGCGTAGCTGGATGCCAAAACCAGTTCCGCCACAACAGCATCGTCATACACAGCCTCGATTCGAGAGCTCAGAAAACGCAGGTCATTTAGCGCTTGGGCGCCGAGGGCATCGGCAAATCGCCCGATGGAAGCGCCCGCTGCGGGGGCATACACGAGCGGCGAGGCCGCCACGCGATAGTTTCCGCGTTGAAGGTCATCCGCGGATGAGGCCAAGACCTCGAAACCAAGGTCGAATGAGCCCGCAATCTGTCTATCGTTTCGCGGCGGCAGCAGCGATTCCAGTTCGCTTTCACTGAGCGCGACCTCCGTAACGCCGTCAAGCAATGCCTGCGACGCAATTGTGATCCGCTTTTCCGTTAATTCCGGCGACAGCACGGTTGCCAGGGCGGGATCATCCGGCACGCCGAGCCCTAGCGCCGGATGGATCAGTTCGAGAAGCGGCACCTCACGCGTCGTGCCCTCGTAACGCTCGACAAAGCGCTGCCCGTATTTTTTCATATCAATGGGATACCAGCGCAGCATGACGTCGGCCAATAACATCACGTCGTCAAGGACGTGATCAGGCAACGTTCCAAGGGTCGAGCGCACACTATCGGTTTGCAATCTCGGCCCGTCGCCGGCGCCGACTACCCGCTGCCGCGCTTCGACAACCGCGTATTGCGCAGGCGTCCTTTCAGATACGGGAGTAGCGTCCAACGACTTGACTTCCCCCAGGAACTTCCTCATTTCTTCAGCTCGTTTTTCGTAAGTACGAGCTAGCACGTCGAGCATGAAAGTGACGGGATCGCCGCTCGGATCGAGCTGAAGTTCGTCGATGAAGAATCCGCCCTCCCAAAGCTGATCGAGCAAGTTGATACAGTCATCATATTTTTCGCCGAACCGTTCCTCGAGGCGCGACGCGATGTCAATAATGCGCTCCGGCGCAGTCACCGTTTCTTTGAGAAACGCGACGGCTTGCGTTTCATTGAACGAGACGGACGTATACGTGAGCGGAGTCCCCGGGCGATCGGAGCGGTGAACGAGCGAGGGATGGTAGGCGGTGTACCGGCTGCCGCGTTTCAGCAGCGAATCGTTGACGCACACACGAAGCATTCGGCGAAAATCAGGGTCGCGTTTCAGTTCATCGACAAATGCGCTTAGCCACCCCATATCCGGGCGCGTGCGCGTTCGCATTTCGGAATGAATTTTCAACGGCGCCGGCGTGCCCATATCAACTCGCGCCACCGCTGCAAATAGGCCGAACGGCGTGGTTCTCGTAGCCGCGCGCAGAACATACGCCAAAATGCGACGGGCGGCGCGGTCGGAAACGCGACCGCAATCGAGCCAGTTCGAAAGTTCGCGCGAAAGTGACTGCGACGCGATGTGGACCGCAAGGCGAAGCGTATGCTGCTCACGCAAAAACAGTTCGAGCTGCCGCCGCCAGTCGGGCGCGAAGAAGCGCCACGCCATGTCATAGCCGAGCAGCGGCGTACGGACATACACAAACGACGCCCTGCTAAAGGGGCGTGCTCGCGAGCGCAAAGAGGACGCTGAGGGCGCCGCGCTATTGTCCGAATTCATGACTTCCGTGGCAATGCCGCATCACGGCCGGCACGGGATCTTCATAAGTGTTGCGTTGTTTTTCCTGTTTGCCGCGTTCGGTGCACCAGCAAGGGCAGACACCTACCGTTTTTCTACGGTATTTCGATGACGTGCGTCCATTTTTCTTGCAACTCGGTTCTACGCGCCCAGGCGCAGTTGGGATCGTTCTTAGGTATTTCGATAAGGCGCGTCAGCGGCCATGTTCGAGAAAGTCAATGATCCGGCTCGCAGACGGCTGCGCGGCTATCCACTGCAAGTATGCACCATACAAGCCGCTTATGCCCGATACGAAGTAACCCAGCAACGTCACCAGCATGAGCAGCAGAGCTGCAGTGGCCCCCTTGCCCCCCTGATGATGGAATAACGCAAAAAGCAGGATTGTGAACGGCGCTAGCTGACCGACGATTCCCGACACCGGAGACGACATCTTCGTTTGACGATAGATGTCATGCTGGAGATGCTGCCAATCATCTTGCACGCTTTCCGTTCCATCCTGCATCCAAAATGCTTTGACGAGATCCGTGACTCGCGAAGAGCGCAACCGAATTACATATGACAACGCCTGCGCGGAACGCACCAGCGGATTCATCGCAAGCAGAATTCCGATGGTCGACAATAGCGTAATTACGGCGAGCCGGACGTCGACAGCCAGAAGAAACGCGAAGGCGGAGAGTAATAGGACGAAGACATAGGGCAAGTCTCTCAGGATGCCTATTGCTGCATCGCCGAACATCTGCGCGTCCTGCAGGCGCGTCGTCAGATCACCCACGGTGTAGTATCGCCTGTCCAAATCGGGCATCTTTGCAAAAATGCTTTGGCTGATCGTTAGGACGATGCGCCGTCGCACATCTGCCGAGAGTAGTGCGCTCGCACTACCGAGCAAGGCGCACGCAAGAAAAACGCCACCACTTACGGTTGCAACCAACTCCGATTTCGTAATTAGAGCCGGCAAGGCGATCGAAAACCCGGTGCTGAGGCCGCCACGAACCAAGGCCATGATCATCAGCGCAGCGATCCGCAGCTCGTTCGTCTCGACCATGCTTCGCATGAGACTGACTGCACTACGGCGTTGCCTGGCGTGCGGAAGCGCCGTCGCCCGTGGCCTGAGAATTACGACAATACCATCCCAGACACGCGTCAGCTCATCACGGTTCAAGATGTAGGAGCCGATCGCCGGATCTCCGATGCGTATGCAGTCCTTGCGTTCGGCGCCCCAAAGAACGACGAAATGCCGATCTTTCGCTAAGTAGGCAATGCACGGAAAAATCTCGGCGGCCGGATTAGATGCGTCTGCCCTGCCTATGGAAACCGTAAACTGTTCGTCTAGTGCGGCTGAGAAGTCGGCAATTTTGACGCCCGAAGCCGGGTCGGCATTGAGCCGATTCCGAATATCGGCCAAGGTGAGATCGATGCCGTAGTAGTCGCAAAGCGCAAGTACACATGCGGGCGCGCAGTCGTTGCGCGAGTTTTGGAAGTAAAACGGAGCGGTCCGCCTCCTTCCATTGCGTCGAACGGGGGACGTTGCCGGCAAGAACTGCGCGATAGCCACGTTGCGTCAGTGACCCAATACGCCTACGAGCAGGGCCGGCACGGTCAAAATCGTCAGTGCAACGGCAATTCCCACGCCCAAGCTTGATTTTCCGACTCTGATCATTCCGAAGGCCAGCAACGCCGCTTGCCAGAGCGAGAATGGGTCGTAGAAACTCAACGACGCCGCAAGGTGCCCGGTGTGCCCCGGAACCAGCAAGGCGAGAGAGGGGATTGCATTCTTAACGCTATCTGCGGTGCGAAAATTTTCGGCTCCCGCAATTACCACAATCGCGGCACGCGTAAGAGCCGCAAAACCGGCAACGATTGCGACGTTACAAGCAACCGCCCAATACTGTTTGAACGTACCAGCCATTTTGAAAACCAGCGCGGCAAGCCGAAGGGCCGCAGCCTGAAGCAAGACGACACAAAACATCGAAATGGCGGCGTATACCCACGCCCACTTCAAAGCGGCAACAGAAAACTGTAAACGACTTTTTAGCAGCGCCGGGTCGAGTGAGGAAAGCGCCGGAGTACGAGCTACGATGCTTGGCCAGTCCCTCGTCAGCGCCTCCTGCATTGCGGGCACGATGAGTATCGTGCCAACAATCGTCATGGCGCATGCTAGTGCAAGTGCCACTCCCCAAACGGGGCGATCCTTCAACGAGCGTAGAGCCTCATCGGGCGCCAGCAAAATATCAACATACGACACCTTCATGGGCCGTTCGCGAACAACACTCACTGTATGAGCCTCACATAGTGTAAGAACGGGGCTAAAGCATTTCTAGTAGAAAGCTCTAGCCCCGACAGGGTTCTAGAGTGATCCGATGGGTGTTCTACGTAGGAAGGCCAATGCGGACGCCGCGGTAAGCGCCAATGGAAGTATGATAAACCATGGCTGCGTGTGCAATGTGTGAACGTAGGACACCCATGCAACCACCGCAAGCGCAGCGAAAAGAATTCCAACATATCGACTATTCATCTTGACCCCTCTAGCGAGAGCGTTGCTCTCTTAGTGAACTTACTTGCAGAACGCTGAGTAGACTCCGATCGCCGTCGCAACGAGCCCCATTGGGACCGCCGCGACATCGACTCCGGGAATCACCATAAAGATCGCGGCATCGACGCCGAGCGTTGCGCTCAGTTTGCCAGTAAAGTCCTGGGTTGCCTGATCGCAGGCGCCGCCGCGAAGCTGCAGCTCGTTGTAAGTCAAAGATTGAATCAACGTTATTCCCTTTCATGTTATCCGAATTTGTCCCGAGACTGGGGAATACCGTTATCCTTCCGGTAGCAAGCGCCTGTCGATGGAACGATGGTGATGATTATCACTACTGATAGTGGTAAATCGGTTTGCGGCAGGAGGCACCCAATCACCGGTCACTTGGAGACGGGCCCAGCACACACGCACAAAAGCATGCGGGTAGATCCAGTGCTTCAATGCCTCACTAATCGTCAAGGCGCCCGAGAGCGGACCGATGTTGCGAAACTCCAAATTGCTGAACAGCGAGGGCGAAATCGCTATGAGGACAACGGCTAGCATCGGCATACGCCGCTACTTCACCGTTCGCAGGCCGCTCGCTCTAGCCCAACCACATGTCATTCCATCGGCCGCTCGTTGCCGCACAGGCGCGCCCGCTTTCATCGGCTTGCGGCCGTACCGGTATCCGGCGTACACACCAATGCCGTAATACACCAAGTCAATTGGGCGAAACGTGCGGGTGCGCAAATCTTCGCTGTGCGGAAGCAGACGCAGCACACCGTCCATCGGCGGTGCGCCGGTATCGCGTGAGAATAACGCGCACGCGGTGAGGAAGTTACCTAAGACGCATTTAACCAGCGCGAGCGCTGCGGACAGGACGCCGGTGCTGGAATCGACGCGATCGACCGAATGGCGGACGACGAATGCAATTGCAAACGCCGCGCCGATCGCCATGTAGCCGATGCGCATACCCGCCGCCACGGCGATTGCCGCCCATCCTATAGCGACCGCACATGCGGTCAATAAGCCAAGCACCGCGGCGAACGCATAGATCTCCACGTGTCGCACGATCCCGCTCCCTTCTACGGCCAGTACTACCTAGACGGCACCGTCGCAGCGAGCCAACTGCACTCCGCTGGGGGATGGCTGCATAACCCATACCTCATACCTTTGCTAAACGTGCTCGCGCTAAGCGCTATTTTAATATCGATAGGGAACGGATCGTTTTGGAGGCATCCTTAGGAGATGAGTCCATCCCCGCTACGATTGCCGTGGCGACGGAGCGCCGTCGTGGTGTTAGATTTCTAATTTTACTGGCTTTCTTTGCGATATTTGGACTCGTACCAGCGCTGGAGAGCGTTGGTCACGATCCCGCCATGCGTGCAGTGCTTCAGCTGGGCCGCCTCTCTGGACGTGGCGGTGTGGTACTGCAAAAAGGCGAGTATGATTGCGGGATTGCGGTCTTCTTGATGCTCCAAGGGCGCAAACCACTGCCGTCGCGCCTGGTCGTGACCCCAGGAAAAGGCATAAGCATGGCGTCGTTGCGTGATGCGCTCAATACCAGGGACCACCGTAAGTGGAAGTTTGGTTTTGATCCGCCTCATCAAACGTACCCCTTTATCGCACTGCTTCGATGGGGGCATTATGTCATCGTGGACCGGATTCGGGACAACACAGTTTATACGCGGGACCCCGCGCTTGGACGAGTGCAATATGCCCGCAGCATGTTCAATATCGTCTGGTCTGGCTACGGTCTTTTTCCAGTGCGCTAGAGCGTTGCTATGTCGGACACGCGCACAATTTCACAGGGATTGGTGCTGCCTCGTGGCTGCGTCTACCAATTCAGATGTAAGTTTGAAGCCGAGCTCGCCCTTCAGTAAGCCGTGAGGCGCATCTAGGCGCGACGATGCGAGCCGGTCGAGCAACCTCGCTGCGGCGTCTCGCAACTCGGACGCGCGTTTGAGCCACACGGGTTCTTTGGTTGTATGGTACAGATTGAGAAGCGACAAAGATCGGCCCGAAAGGCCGCAGCAAAGGCTTGGTCCGGTATGCTCATGTACTTGGCCCGCTTCAAATGCGCTACGCCTCGCACGCTCCAGATGCTGCTCGTTGCGCGAATATCGCCAGGCCGCGACCCAAAGTTTTGCCATGCCGGCGGCGCCGTTACACAGACTCTTGCGCGCCCACGGTTGCACATCTGCATCCATTGGGACCTCTGCCAGTTGCGCAAGTGCACTTTCGAGCGCACCGTGCATTTGCATTCCTAGTGCATGCGCGGCCCCTATAAGGGCGTAAACAACGCCTGCGGCGCCGTGGGCCAATCCCGAAACCGGCAAGTTCAGGCTTTTAAGGCCGCCTTTTTTCAGTAGGCCTATGAGGCGCTCGGTGTTTGCGGCGAGAAAATCGTCGAGCTCGTGAATTGTGACCGCCTCAGATTGCAAGACTCGGCGCAGAACCGTCCCGCCTATCAAAGTGGACGCAAGACCAAACGTAGCATCCAGGGAATCGCCGGCATCCTGCGCCGCCAGCAAGAACTCCCTGACCGACTCTTCGGAAGCCGGCTGTTTCCCAGACGCAAAACGCACGAGCGCCGCGACGAAGTGAACGCCCGCGGCGCCGTACAATAACGAACCGCGTGCATGCCGGTAATTCTGGAATGCTTCTACCGCCCGTTCAACACAGCCGGCCGCTACTTGAAGTGCGGATGAATCGCCAGAGATATTCGCACTGCAAAACAGCGCAAACGCATGTCCAGCGGCGCCGTCCGCCAGCGAAGCCTCCAGTTGCACATCGCGCCTCATCCGCCAAGCGAATGGCGTCATCCCGCCAGGCATAGAAAAGGATGATTACAAGTTCCTAGCGCTATTGCGCCGCTGCGGAGCCTGTTTTTCATCGGCTTGCGGCCGTAGCGGTATCCGGCGTACACAGCAATCCCGTAATACACTAAGTCAATTGGGCGAAACGTGTGGGTGAGCAAAGCTTCGCTATGGGGAAGGAGACGCAGCACAAGGTCCATCAGCGGTGCGCCGGTATCGCGCGCGAAGAGCGCACACGCCGTTAAAAAGTTCCCAAGAGCGCACCCGACGAGCGCCAGCGCTGCGGATAGCACGCCGGTGCTCGAGTCGACGCGATCGACTGAATGGCGCACGACGAACGCTATTGCAAACGCCGCACCGATCACCATCTAGCCGATGCGCATGCCGGCGGCCACGGCGATTGCCGCCCAACCTGTGCCGACCGCACATGCGGTCAATAACCCAAGCACCGCCGCAAACGATCGCTATTGCGACGGTGGCTGGTCTGCTTTGACCCACTGCGTCCCGTCGGCGAACATCACGGAGGTTACGCTGCAGGTTGGCTGGGGAAGCGCCGGTCCATACCGCACGCGGCCGAAACCGGTAAAGACGTGTTGCACCTGTGCGTGCGGTGCGAATGTTCCGACGTCGCGAAATGTTTTTTCCTGACCGGCAAGGCGAACGAGAAAGCGCACTTCGCGCGCCGCGGTTGGCGACTGGTTCGTAAACGTGATGTGAATCGCTTGCGGCTGCGTCCATGTGATGAACAATCCGCCGCTGGTTTGATAGTTCACGTGACAGTACGAAATCGCGACCGGTACGGCAGGCAGCATTACACTCTCCTACATGAATAAGGCGTTGAGCTCGTCGCCGGAAATGCGATCGGCGATGAAGTCGAACGTGCCTTCGTCGCGCAGGCGCTGCGCCGCGCGCCGCACGTGCGCAAGCGCAAATGCGAGGCCCGACGGGCCGACACTCACGCGCGCAACTCCCAATTCGGCCAAGCGCCGCACCGGCGGTGTTTTCGCCGTCGCAAACACGTTGATTGGTCCGCGGATCTCGCGCGCGAGATGCGCGATTCGCTCTTCGTCCGATACGCCGAGCACGAACACGCAATCCGCACCGGCTTGCAAAAAAGCGTTGCCGCGTCGGATCGCCTCCTGCACGCGCCATGCGTCGTCGCCCGCGCCATGCAAGAAAACGTCGGTTCTCGCGTTAATCACGAGCGGAACGCCAAGCCGTTTACCGGTGTCGGCCATCGCTTCAATACGCTCGCATTGCAAATCGAGATCGAGCAACGCTCCGGGTTCGCCGGCGTCCTCGAAGTTCAGACCAACCGCGCCCGCTTCGATGGCACCGCGCGCAGTCGCGGCGGCGTCCTGAACGGTGCGCCCGTATGCGGCTTCCAAATCGGCGGTCAGCGGCACGTCGACACAGCGGGCGATGCGCGAAATCGCGGCGAGCATTCCATCGCGCGAAATATGTTCGCCGTCGGCGAAGCCTTGCGTCCACGCAACCGCGGCGCTTCCCGTAGCGAGCGCGGGATAACCCAAACCTTCGATGATTCGCGCGCTGACTGCATCCCACACGTTGAAGAGCACCAGCGGATTGCCGGGCCGGTGCAGCTCGCGCAGCCGTTGCGCCTTTTCGGCGAGTGCCGTCAGCAAGATTTCGCGTCCTCCTCGAGCGTTCTGGCGAGTTCCGGCTCTGCCGCCTGCTCTTGAGCCACTTGTTGCATGAACGTACGATACATCGCGCCCATCGCGCTGTTCATGAAAATACCATTGCTCGCGAGCGAGGCGTCTGCGAGGTCACCGGGGCTTTTCAAACGCCCTCCGGACAAGTAGCCCGCTTCTGGACTCTTCGCGTGTCCCGTTGCATCATTCACAGTCGGATATGCATTTGCAAACGAGTCGAACAGGTACTGATCGGTCGTCCCGAGCAAGACGTTCAATTCGGCGTTCTGCTTTTTTGCAAGAGCGAGGAGCTGCGCTCGCAATTTCATGAGGCGCTTTTCGTCTTCCGTTTTTGCGTTGGCGGGAAAGCGCGTGCGATCGTTCAGCAGATCGTTGATCACCTGAAGATTTTTCGCAATCGTTCCGCCGAGCTCTTCGAAACGTGCCATATCCAAATGGACGCTCGCATTGTCCGGATCGGGCTGCGCGGCATGCATCGAATCAAACGACGACACCATGGCACCGCCGCTGACCATGTCGGTCGCGGCCTTTAGGAACACCGGTTCCGTCCGCTGGAACAGACTGTCGTTTACGAGCACGCCCTGCACGGTACGGCGAACGTTTTCTTCGAACGCGGTACAAAACGGCGTCGACCTCGCGTGTGTAATCGTTTTTAGCGGTGGCGGCGAAGCAGAAACGCTCGCGGTCAAGACCAATGCAGCCAGCATGGGACACCCTCCTGTCTCTAGTCTACCACACGCTGCGCGCGAGCACGTGCGGCGAAAACCTCCAGAGTAGTCTCTTGCCCCGCAGTCCATGCCGCTTGAAACTGTTCTTCTCCCAATGCGGCCTTCACGCGCGCGATAAGGTCGTCGACAAATTTGGCGTACGTGATTCCGACACCCATGTTGCGCGCTTCCATCAGCGTGCGGCCCTTGGCTACGGCGCGGACAGCTTCCACATCGTCGCCGGCCAAGTGCGCAGTATTGGCGTACCCTAGCGTCGCGAGCGCTTCAAAGAGCGGATGCGGCGCAAGCGCAAGCGCATCGAAGGCTCGCGCGAACGCCCGATAACTCTCCGGTAAACGTCCAACCGCGGATAGCGCGTTGCCCAGCGTGAGCAGCCCGTCGGCCAGACGCGACTGCTCTCCCAGCGCTTCGTACGCTTGCACACAACGCTCCGCGGCGTCGATCGCCTCGTCGTACCGTGCGAGATCCTGATACGTAAGCGACAGGGAGCGATAGGCGTAGGCGATTCCGCGCTCGTTGTTCGTCGCGCGAAATCCCGCCAGCGCGCGCCGGTACAATGCCGCAGCTTCTTCAAGGTCGCCCATCTTGTGCGCGATCGCACCCATATTTGCGGTAACAGCGGCGATCGCTTTGGCATCGCCGGTTTGTTCCTGTAGTGCCAGGCATGCTTCGTAATGCGCTCGGGCGCTTTGAAGATCGCCGTGATTGAATTTGACAATGCCGAGCGCATACAGCGTGTCCGCTTCACCCGCCGTATCCGCGCACTCGCGAAAAAAGCGGAGCGCTTGTTCCAAATGCTTTCCCGCCTCTTCTTGCTGCATCCGCTCCTTGGCGAACATCCCCGCAGCCAAATGAACCGATGCAAGGGTTCGTTTTTCGCAGCCGCTGGAATTTTTGAAGACGGCCGCTGCGAGCGGCTCGATCTCGCGCATGCGCCAGGTGAAAATCGCAAACCGCCAGAGCGCGGCTACGAGCCGTGCCCCCAAAGGCACGTCGTTGTGTTGCGCCCATACCATTGCGGCGCGGACGTTTGCAAACTCGGTTTCCGTTTTGCGGTAATACTCGACTTCCCGCTCGGTCTTGTAATGGCGCGCATATTCCTCGGCGAGATTCGTATAGTACTGCGCATGTTCGCGCGCAAGTCCGTTGCCGCGATCTCCCCGTTCCAAGCGCGCACGCGCGAATGCAAGCGTCGTCTCGAACATCGAGTAGCGGATATCGTCGTTCGAGCGCTCGGCGCGCACGAGCGAACCTTCGACCAATTCGGAGAGCGTCGAAAATACGTCGGCCGTCTCTTTCGCGCACACCGCCTCTGCGGCTTCGATATCCCAACCTCCGGAAAACACGGACAACGCCTCGAAAAGCCGCCGCTCGGGTTCGGACAAGAGATCGTAACTCCACGCGATCGCCGCATCTACCGTGGCATACCGCGAATCCGCACCACGGTGTGCGCCCGTGGCCATGCCTTCGGAAAGCCGTTTGAGCATGCCCTCAATCGTCAACAGATTTGCACGGGCGCTCGCGATTTCGATCGCGAGCGGCATTCCGTCGAGCCTGCGCACAATACCCGCGACTGCGGACGCGTTTTCATCCGTGATACGGATCGCCGGCGACACTGCAACGGCGCGCTCCGCAAATAGACGCACGGCCGAATACTGTTTGATGTCCTGCGCGCGTACGTTGCCGGGCGCGGGTGTATCCATCGGTTCCAGTGCAAGCACGTGCTCGCCGGTCACGGCCATGCGCTTGCGGCTCGTGGCAACGATCCCGCACTGCGTGCCGGCCAAAAGCGCCTGCACGAGTGTTGCGGCCTCCGCTGAGATGTGTTCGCAGTTGTCGAGAATCAGCAGCATGCGTTTACCGGCAAGCGCAGCCGTAACCAATGCAAGGACGTCTTCTCCCGCCACGGAGGGCCGCGATTGCAGTACGCTCAAGATCTGCTCGCAGACCTGACTCATCGTTTTCAATGGCGCCAGGTCGACGAACCAAACACCGTCCGCAAACCGATCGAGTGCGTCGAACGCCGCGCGGCGAGCCAGCCGCGTTTTTCCGACACCCGGCGGACCCGCGATAGTGATGAGCCGGTTGATATCCAGTTTTCCGGCCAACTCTTCCAATTCGCGCTCGCGGCCAACAAACGACGTGGACGGGGCGGTGAGGTTGTGCGGGGTTTGCGAGGAGTCCGCGGAGAACACCATGCGTTGAAACAACGCCGCGGTGTCGCGCTCCGGTTCGACGTCCAAATCCGCGCGCAATCGCTGGTAAAGCGCTTGATACTCGCGCAGAGCACCGCTGCGATCGCCTTGCGCGAACCGCAACTCCATGAGTCCGCGCACGCGGCTTTCGTCGAGCGGGTCGAGCGCGAGCAGCTGCTCCAGCCGGCGGATGGCCTCCGCCGCGTTACCCTGCCGGTTCGCGTGTTCGAGAAGGCGCTCCAAAAGCTTCACGTAGCGACGGTCCAGGCTTTCACGAACTTCGCCCAGTGCGTCGTCGTACACCCCGGCGCAGTACTCCGCGAATCGCAATGCAGCCGCGCGCACCAGATCTTGCGTGTTTTCGTGTTCGTGCAAGAAATACGCGACGTCGGTTTGCAGCAACTCGCTGAGTTTTACCGTGTTTTTCGTGAGTATAAATGCGCCTTCGGGCAGCGCCTTGGCCAGTACGTGCAGCTGGCGGCGCGTGGCCAAACGGGCCTGCGCGTCGACTTCGTCCGGATAGAGCGCGCTCGCGAGTTGTGCGCGATTGAGTGTCTTTCCGTGCTGCGCGGCGAGCAGACCGAGTAGTGCCAGGGCTTTCGCCGGTACGGCAAGACGATGCGGCACCTCGTCGTAAACGAGCGCCGGTGTGCCGAACAACCGCAAGAGCGGCGGCATGCACCATCGTTGGCCATCATGCCGCCGCATTTCCTTGCTGTTTACGGGCCTTGCTGACGCGAGCGCAAGGCTTGCTCGAGCTCGTCGAGCGTGGCTATCCCCAATTTGGTACAGATCACGAGCAGCGCGCTCTCGATCGTGCGCAGACTCAATGACATCCGGGCCGCGATGGACCGCGGCGGGGCGCCGCCCGCCGCCATCCTCGCGATCTCCATTTCCCGCCTGGTGAGTTCCATGGCGCCGCCTACGGCCCGGCCGCGATGCCGAAGGCTTCGTTCACGCCGCTGGTTATCGTGGTGACCGGTCTACTGCCGCTGTTGAACGGTGGATTGAACATCTGGATCTGATTGGTGCCCTGGCTCGTCACGTAGAGCGTGCCATTCGCGTCGAACGCGAGGCCCACCGGCGCGACGGCCGTGAACTGATCCATTGGAACCGCATTCGTGGTGAGCGGCAGCGCGTAGACGTAGATCAGATTGTTGTACGTATCGGCGACGTAGAGATTCGATCCGCTCACCGCCATCCCGTGCAGCTTGGCACCCGGCATCGGGACGGTGTACGTATTGGTGCGTGAAGTATACGGAGAAGCATAGACGACGATCGTCGCGCTGCTGTCCGAGTTCGTCACATACAGATTGCGGCTTGCGTCGAACGCGATGCCGTAGCTGCTGGTGAAACCGTCCGTAATATCGATCGCCTCGCTCGTACTGTTCGTAAACGGCGGGAGGTACTCGACCACGGACGAGTTTTGAGACGTGGCCCACAGGTCGCCTTGCGCATCGAACGTCATCAGGCCAAAAGCCGATCCGCCGAACGTGGCCACAGCGGCGCTCGAAGCGCTCACCGGCTGCTGGTACAGGTCGACCTCGCCGGTTACGTGCGAGGTTGCAACGTAAGACGTATTCACCGCGATTCCGACAGGACCGCCGACGGGTGTCGTGTCGCTAAACGTCAGCGCCGGCACGGACGCGCTGCCGAATGGCGAAGCATACTGCGCAACGTTCCCACCGCCGAAGTTTGCAACGTAGAGGTGCACGGACGAGGCGCTCGGAGTGGGCGTTGAAGTCGGCGCGGGCGTCGGAGAAGGCGTAGCTGTCGGCGCCGGTGTGGGAGACGGCGTGCCCGTGGGGCTCGGCGTCGGTACGGACTTCTTGTAGTAAACCGCGAGCGCGACCGGATGCGTACCCGCGGCGAGCGAGAGCGTGCGCCCGGGGCCGAACACCGGCATGGCATCGAGGAAAATTGACTGCGAGGTGAACTCCGAAATGCTATCGCCATTCGAATTGGCCACGAACCAGTAGCTGCCCGCGCTCGCGCCTTTCATAATGACCGCAACCGCGGCGCCTTTGGGCGCGGCGCCCGTAGTAAGGGTTTGCCCAACGCCGTACATGCCAAGCGGATCGTTCAACGGTGAATCCTCGTTGAAGAGTTGCACGTCGTTGCCCGCATCATCTGAGAAAACCATGATGCTGCATGCGCTCTGCTGATCGAATAGTTGCGAACCAGATTGAAACGCATGCGCGCTCGTGTTCTTGCTCACATACTTGAATCGAACATCCTCAGCATTGCTATTGTTGTTCGAAAACCGCTCGACGGTCCCGTCGGAGGAAGCCACGTAATAATCTCCCAAAAACTCGGATACCACAAGCGGGTTTGCCTGCACCGGCAGCGTGTATGCAACTTTGAACGCGCCAGAATCGTATTGCACGAACGCGAGCGTTCCGTCGCTCCTGAGCACGGTGAATGTGTAGATGATATTGCCTTCGGCTTGCGCAAGCGCAATCGGGCTGCCGCCAACGGTGATTGTCTCATGCACTTTCAGCGAATTCGCGTCCAGGATCGAAACCGTTCCGTCGCCGCAAGCGACGTAGATATATCGCGATCCGTCCGAATCGTGGTGGTAGAGCAGTGCACGCGGTCCGGCGCACACGGAGATCGTCGCGTCGACGCTGTTCGTGGCCGGATTGATCACCGAGACCGTGCCGCTCCCCGTATTCGCGACAAACAAATGGGTCGCGGCTTGAAAGGCTCCGCCGTCGAACGCGAGCGCCGAGGGAGCTTTTCCAACCGGAATCACGGCTTGCGTGACGCCCGTTACCGGATCGACCTCACGAACGTCATTGCTGGCCAGATCGGCGGAGTATACCGTGAATGAACTCGCGGCCGGCGGCGGCGTCGGCGGCGTCGCGCCAGCCAGTGGCTTCTCGCAAGCCGCGAAACTCATCGCGACCGCGCAGAGCGGTACCAGAGCGATTCTGGAGAGGGGAACGCGCATATACTGGCCTCCTCAAAATAGGCGTTTGAGGCAGCATACGCGTGCGACCGTCGGATTTGCGTCGGATCGAAAAAGAGGCTTAACGCATCACTTGCATTCGTCTGAATAAGAAACGATGGTGCGCGCCGCCTGCGACTCCAGGTGCTCTTCCTGCACTTGGAACGTCGTCACGAAATTGAAGAGAACCGCGAACGGCGTGAATGCGGCAAGCCCTTCATCGACCTGCGGGATCGGCGCGGGCGCGCTCTGGGGCGCCGGCAACGGCGTTGGACTCGCCGTACCGGCAGCCGCTGAGGAGATTGGCGGCACGACGATCGGCGTGCCCGTGTCGGAGCTGTCCTGTGCTGAAGTGCCGGTGTTCGCGTTGCCGGCCGCGACGGCCGCCTTCAACGGATTACCCTTACCGCGCAGTTCGTTGGAACTATAACTTTCGAACATACCGCTGAACACGTTGAGCGCACTGCGCTGCGCGTCGGCAACTGCGCGCAGCTCATCGCGCATCGCGGCCAGGCGCCGCTCCTCATCGGTTTTCGGCGTAGCCGGAATGTGTTTGAGATCGTTCAGCGCCGCGTCGGTGGCCGCCAAATTCTTCACCATTGCGCCGACGACGCGATCCACTTTGACCATGTCCACATCGACGACTGGACCCGAACGATGGATAGAATCCTGCGCCATTTGCAGCAGCATCGACTTGCCTTCGCCTATCACCGGTTTGTTCGCCAGGAGTGCGCCAACCGCCGGACCGATGTTCTCACGTATCGCCGTGCAATACGGCGAGGCGTGAATGTGCGAAATCGTTTTCAGCGGCGGTGGGGACGATTGCGGCGCGGAAACGCTCGCCGCGAGTACCAGCACAGACAGCATGCGAACACCCTCCTGCGCGCAGTGTAGCACAAAAGAAAAAGCCCCGCGTTTTTCGCGGGGCTTTCCGTCGTGTATCTTACGTTGCGGCGTGTTCCGGTTCGCGCTGCGGGGGCGGTTCGATGCCGGGGATCTTGCTGAACTTGAGTTTGTCCGGATTGTCCGGGTCCACTTCGCCCAGAATGCGATCGCCCGCACCGAATGTGCCGCGCAGCATCTCTTCGGCCAGTTCGTCCTCCACTTCGCGCTGAATAGCGCGACGCAGCGGACGCGCACCGTATTGCGGATCCCAGCCTTTCTTGGCCAGAAGCGCCTTGGCTTCTTCGGTAACTTCCAGGTGCATGTCTTGCGCTTTGACTTCGCGCATGACTTTCTCGAGTTCCAGTCCGACAATCTGCTCGATCTGCGCACGCGTGAGTTGGTGGAACACCACGATTTCGTCGAGGCGGTTCACGAATTCCGGACGGAACGTATGCTTGACTTCTTCCAGCACTTTGTTCTTCATCCGTTCGTACGCGCGCGCTTCGTCTTCGTTGTCCGTCTTGCTCGTGCGGAAGCCGATGTCCGTCGTCGTTTGCAAGCCGGTGGCGCCGACGTTCGACGTCATGATAATCACGGTGTTTTTGAAATCGACTTGGCGGCCTTGCGAGTCGGTCAAACGTCCGTCGTCGAGCACCTGCAGCAACAGGTTGAACACGTCGGGATGCGCTTTCTCCACTTCATCGAGCAGCACGACCGAGTACGGACGGCGGCGCACCGCTTCGGTGAGTTGGCCGCCCTCCTCGTAGCCGACGTATCCCGGAGGTGCGCCGACCAGACGGCTTACCGCGTATTTCTCCATGTACTCCGACATGTCGATGCGGATCATGGATTCGGAATCGTCGAACAAGAACTCCGCGACGCTGCGCGCCACTTCGGTCTTGCCGACACCGGTGGGACCGAGGAACATGAACGATCCGATCGGACGGCTCGGATTCTTCAGGCCAGCGCGCGAACGGCGGATTGCACGCACGATAACGTTGATTGCTTCATCCTGACCCACGACACGCTTGTGCAGCGAATCCGCCATGTTGAGCAGTTTCTCGGTTTCGGCTTGCGCCAGTTTGCTGACCGGAATCTTGGTCCACGAAGACACGATGTACGCAACGTCGTCTTCGGTGACTTTGACGATCTTGTCGCTCTGCGCGCGCTTCTCTTGCCAGTCTTGTTCGAGCTTGGCTTTTTCCAGGCGGATCTTCTCTTCTTGATCGCGCATGGCGGCCGCTTTGTCGAACTCCTGCGCTTTGACGACCGCTTCTTTTTCCGCGATGATCTTG
>DASSEZ010000140.1:0-6762 GCA_035694945.1 Vulcanimicrobiaceae bacterium | reverse complement strand
ATCCGCGAAGAAGATTGCGGAACGGCAAACGGCATCACGGTTTCCGACATTGCCGTCGGCAAGGAAATCATCGAGCCGCTGCAAGACCGCATCATCGGGCGCCGCGCGTCCGAGGACATCAAAGCGGGCAAGGACGTCATCGTCAAACGCGACGACGAAATCGACGAAGAGAAAGTCAAAGCGATTCTCGCCGCCGAGATCAAGACCGTGAAGATTCGCTCGGTGCTCACGTGCCAAGCGCGTTACGGTGTCTGCTCGATGTGCTACGGCCGCAATCTGGCGACCGGCAACAAAGTCGACATCGGCGAAGCGGTCGGCATCATCGCGGCGCAGTCCATCGGCGAGCCGGGTACGCAGCTCACGCTTCGTACGTTCCACACTGGCGGCGTCGCGACCGAAGACATCATTACCGGTCTGCCGCGTGTCGAAGAAATCTTCGAAGCGCGCAAACCCAAAGGCCAAGCCACGATCACCGAGGTCGCGGGCGAAGTCAGCTTCGGCGAAGAGAAGAACCGCCGCGTCGTCATCATCACCGACGAGACGGGCGAACGTCACGAGTACGACATCCCGCACGGCACGCATCTTGCGGTGCACGAGGGCGACAAACTCGCGGCGGGCGATCAACTCAACGAAGGTTCGCTCAACCCGCACGACATTCTGCGCATCAAGGGCGAGACCGCACTGCAGAACTACCTGGTTCAGGAAGTGCAGAAGGTCTATCGTTCGCAGGGCGTCGACATCAACGACAAGCACATCGAAGTCATCGTTCGTTCGATGATGCGCAAGGTGAAGCTCAAAGATGGCGGCGACACGATTCTGCTCCCCGGACAACTCGTGGAAGCGTCATACTTCAACGAGTGCAACGAGAAGCTGAACGCCGATCAGCAGAAGGCCGAAGCCGAACCGGTGCTGCTTGGCGTAACGAAAGCATCGCTCGCGACGGAGTCGTTCCTGTCCGCGGCGTCGTTCCAAGAAACGACGCGCGTACTTACCGACGCCGCCATCAAGGGCAAGCACGATCCGCTGCTCGGTTTGAAAGAGAATGTCATCATCGGCAAACTCATTCCGGCCGGCACGGGCATGTCGCGCTACCGCAACCTGAAGATCGAGCCCGAAGGGCAAGATCTCGACGACGACGGCCGCCCGCGCAATCACTTCGAGCAATCGCTCTACGAGGGCATGTCGGCCGACGATGCGGCGCTGGCCGAAGTCATGGGCGGCGCCGGCGACGGCATGCAGAAACTGGTGAGCGCGTACGATCGCACGCGCGAACCGGCGACCGTGCAGTACGAGGGCGAGTACGATGACAGCGTCAACGTGCACGCTCCGCCAAAGAAGACCCAGTACGACAAGACGGGCTACCGCGGCATCAACCCGGAAGACCTGTAAAAAAGAAAGGGCGGCGCAGAAATGCGCCGCCTTTTTCGTATGCCCGAAGCGCGAGAAGGAGACCGCCCGGCCGCTGCCAACGATCCTTGCAAGTCGCTTTCTTTGGAGGCATCGTCTCTATGCGAAGCAGCGCACTTGCATTGGCCGCACTCGTCATACTGTCGGCGGCGGTTTTTGGCGCACCGCCCCACGCAATTGCAAGCGGAACGTCGATGCACATGTGCAACCACTCCCAGTCCAAAATTGCCGTAGCCGCGGGCTACCTCTCGAGCGGACCCGACGACCACGACAATATCCTCACGGGGCCCTTCGTTTCCACGGGCTGGTGGGTACTGGCGGCGGGTGAATGCGCCACGATCAGCAATCCCTTTGCCGCGCGCTACATGTATTACACCGGCTTCGTTATCGGCGGCGGTGCGTTTTGGTCGCAAGGCGACTGGCACTTCTGCGCGCCGAGCATCTACGGACACTCCGACGCATTCACATTCGAGAGCCAAAATGCATCGCAAGACGCGTGCACCGCTTCAGCGGCGTACGGGACGGGCGGCGCAAACATGTGGATGCCGGCTCGTCAAGTGGACGTGGAGGTCAACGCTGAAGCAGACTACGACGGGAGTTGACGCTGACCGAAACAGCGAACGCCGACCGGCTGCGCCGCGAGGCGTCATTACTTTCTCCGAATGACGTTTGCGCCGAAGTGCTGGCGCTGAGCGTCGTCGAGTACACGTATACGCCATCTTTAACGATTAGCGTGGAACTCGGCGACCGGCGCACAGCTGCACGACACTGGACGCGGCATCATGCTCCTGCCCGATCCCGGCGCGTGCCGCTCGGACCGCCGAAACTGCTGGGTCCGACATCGGCCAGAGGTACGACTATTACTTTCGATACCGGCGGCCGCATCGATCACGCGGCGTTCGCTCAGCTTGCGGAAACGTTGTGCTCACGGATACCCGGATTAGTCATCGATGTTCGCGCGAGTAGCGAAACGCAAAATACACCGCAAGATCGTAGCCCGCTTTAATGCCTCCCGCGGCGAAGAACGGGATGCCCGCGGACGCCAGTTGCATCGCAAGCGCTGAAAGCAGCGGTGAAATGGAAGCCGCGATGGGTCGCACGGCCGAGGTGATGCCCGCTGCATACACGCGCTCGTGCGGTGGAACAACTGCTATCACGAACGCTTGACGCGTCGGAACATCCATCTGTGAGAGCGAATAGCGCGCCAGCAAGAGTGCCGCCGCAACGGAAAGCGATGGCGACAGCGGAATAAGCGCGAGCAAAATGTTCGACGGCAGATGCGTGAAGACCATCGTATTCAGCAGTCCAAATCGCTTGCTCAGCCATGCAGCCGCAAAGAGCGAGAGCGCGCTCAAAATGTTGCCCCCTGCGAAAATAAAGCCGATGGTCTGCGCCGGCGCATGAAAGCGGGCCACAAACCAGTATGCCATGAAGCCCTGCACGATGAGTCCGCCCGCAAACGCGTCGACCGCAAAGAGCGCCGCGAGGCGTTCGCTGCTGCCAAAACGCCGTCGACCGCGGTTCACCGCCGGCGGCACGTCGGCGACTGGAATGCGCGCGAACGCATACAGTATCGCAGCGCTCAGCCCGCAGAACGCGTACAGCAGAAAAATCGTACGAAACGGTAGTGCGCCGCCGGCAATTGCGCCTACGGCCAAAGCGCCGGTTCCCACGGCGTTATACAGCGCCATGCGATCCACACCGCGATCGTGCCAGGCCAGCACGACTTGCTCTATCGGAAGAAATGGGCCGATTTCTTGCGCGGTCGCATTGAGCAGCCCCAACGCTGCAGCCAGTACGATCAGCGCGAGCACGCCGCTCACCGTCAGCAACCCGCCCACCGCCATCGCGAGCGCCGCGGCCACGGCAACGGTCGTGCTTCCAAACGCGTGGGTGAATCTGCTCGTCAGAAACATTTGCGCGGCGCCGGCACACAGCGCGGCGGCTAATATCGTGCCGATCCAAATCGGCGCTACATGCAGCGCCACCAGATGAACGGGCAATGCGATGGAGGCGCTGCCGAAGGCGAACAGCCGCACTGCCTTCGTGAAATACAGAACCCTATGGGCCGGAATGTGCGCGGCGGAATTCATAGACTTCGAGAACCGGCTTCCCGCCTGCGTTTGCAATAGGGAAATACGCGTACCCAGTCGCCGGATCGACGGTAACGCTATGCGCATTCGGCGCTAGATATCCCATGCCGATTTTCGAAAGCGCCCCGTTTGCGCGGACGGCAAAAACCGCGACGACGCCGCTCTCGGCCGCAACGTACAGCCGGCGGCGTTGTCCATCGTACGCCAGGACGTCGGGAGCCTCGCCCACGCTGTCCTTGCCGGTTATTTTGTGCGTGCGCAGATCGAACGTGAGCAGCGTCGCGTTTTCATCGCACGCAATGTACGCAACGCGCGCGCGCACATGTAAAAGCAGCCCGTGATTGTTCTTGCAATAGGCCAGCGGATACCGCGCGATAATGCGATCGCGCCGCGGATCGATGGCGACGAGTTGCTCCGCCGTTTGCACGTTCACGTAGATGCGGTTCGCCGCGTCATCGAACTGGCTGTTTCCGGCTTCGCCGCCCAGCGAAATGGTCGCGAGGCGGCGGTTCGTGCGTGCGTCGATGACGGTTTCCGTGCCGCCCGTTTCATCGGAAACGTACAACTTTCGTTCCGGAGCCGCGTAGGCGATACCGTCGGGATAGTCACCGGCGGGCACTCGCGCAATGACGCGCAGCGTGCCCTCGTCGATAACGGCAAGTTCGTCGGTCCCTGTGGCGCTGGCATACAAGCGACTAATCTGCGGCACCGCCAGCACACCATGCACGTCGCTTACGCCGGGTATTACGGCACGCAGCCGCTGCGTTCGTAAATCGATGACGTCGATGCTGCCGTTGCCCAGGTGCGCCACGAAAAGCAGCCGCCTCCGCGGATCGATGCTTTGGTAATCGAAGCGGCTTGTATCTCCCGCAAGCGCAACGCTCTTTACATGCTTCAGTACCGTATTAACATCTGTGGAGGCAGCCGCGAAACAGCTCACACCGGCCGCCGCCGTGGCGAGTAAAACGGCGAGCACGAATGGCTTCATTGTGTCGCGCGAAGGACGTCGATGGCGGCGCGCAGGCCGGGGAGCACGTTATCGGACGGCGCGGCAGCCCAGAAGTGCATGAAATACAGCATGGGAGTGGCGCCGACGCGCGCCACGGGTTGCACTTGGCTCGCGGTCAGAACGAAGTCTCCGGTTGTGGCAATGCGATTCTGCCCAGCCCTCTGAAAGTTTATCGACGTCGCCATGCCCATTGCCGGCGGCAGCACCACGCCGCGATCGGTGGTCGTCTCCTGCCGTGCAATGCTCACGGAATAGATCTGATCGTGGGACATGCCTTTCAGATTGAGCGCGGTGTCGATCTGTGCCGCGAACGGAAACGGTAAACTTGCGGCCGCAGCCTCGCGCAATTCTTCCGATATGGCGATCGCGTTGCCGAGTTTCATGTAATGCATGTACGCACCAGGCTCTTTTGCACTGCGGCAACCTCAGACTCCAATAACGGCAGATCGCCCATGACAAGCGTGCCTTTTGGTGCCGCTTCATACACCGCGTAGCCGCCGAGCGCGAATGCCGTCTTTAACGGCACGCCGTCAACCGTAACGTGCACTTACCGGCCAGTCCAATTGCGTTTTGAATGCCGTTTGTATCGAGTTGCTGTGCTGCGGGTACCGGCGCGGTCGCCCCAATCAGGGTGAGTGCAACCGCCGTAATACCAGCCGAGGCCTTAGCCAACACGCTCATGGTGACACTCCTTCGATGACGGCGCATCTACGCCGCCATGATAACACGAACCAATGCCAATCGACGCATGCGGGACGGGCCGAGAATGCTGAAAAGGACATCGAGTTTGCGGGGCGCAAGAGGTCTGATTGTGAGCAGTTTCGAGCA
Source organism: Vulcanimicrobiaceae bacterium (assembly GCA_035694945.1). GTDB lineage: Bacteria > Vulcanimicrobiota > Vulcanimicrobiia > Vulcanimicrobiales > Vulcanimicrobiaceae > DATGJX01. The sequence continues at coordinate 1,425 of DASSEZ010000140.1, read as the reverse complement.
GCGCGCTGCCGAGCGGCGCCGGTCGATGACGGCGTACGTTGCACGATCGAAAGATGAAGCGCGGCGTTATACCGAGACGCTGGATCGTGCGATGTCTCCAGTCGAGCGCGTTGAGGCCATTTGGGGACTGACGTGGGATCTTTTGGAGATCGGAGGGCACGGTGGAGCGCAACGCCGACTTGATCGATCTGTTGCACGCCTTGAACGCGGAAGGCGCTAAGTATCTGCTTGTTGGCGGATACGCTTTTGCGTTTCATGGCAGAATCCGCGCCACAAAAGACGTGGACATCTTCATCGGCACCGACCCCGCAAACGCACAGCTCGTCTGGCGAGCGCTCCAATCGTTCGGCGCGCCCCTAGCGGAACTTCGCCCCGAAGACCTTACGGAACCGGAAACGTTCTTTGTCATGGGACGAGCCCCACACCAAATCGACATCATTACGACCATCGACGGCGTATCGTTTGAGGAAGCGTGGCAGAATCGCGTGGATGCGGCCTACGGCGACGAGCCTACGCACTACATCAGCAAAGACGATCTCGTCGCGAATAAGACCGCTGCGGGCCGACCGCAAGACCTGGCCGACGTCGCATATCTTAAAGGCACGCAGGACTAGCGCAGATCGCGTCCGTGTGAGCCATCGCGACTAGCGCCGCGCAAGAGCGGGCGGGCGGAACGGCAGTACGTCGGGCGTAACCCGAACGCTGGTAGTTACGGTGAAGACGTCCTTATTCGCCGTTACGTACGCGAGCTCCACGAAATACGCGATGAAACCGCGGCGCGGGCGGTGCACTTTGGCGGTGTAGGTCAGACCGCCGCTGTCGGCCACAGTGCTTGAGGAAAAGCCGTGCCCGATCGTTTCCAAGCGAAAATCGCGTGCGTCCGGATTGTACGCCTGCCACAATTTCACGGAAAACGGTTTGCTGTTCGTGTGTACCGTCGTCGTTCCGTCGGACAGCATCTGCCACCCGTAGCGCGGGCGCGGCGTCGCTTTGATGATGGAATCGACGAAGGCCTTGCCCGTATCTGCGGCGCTGCGCGTCGCGCCCTTGAGCGAGTGATCCGTATTCGGCAAATAGCGAAGATATTTTTCGCCGACGAGTCCGCTGAAATAAAATTGTGAGGAGTCCGGCGTAAAATACTGATCGCCCGTCGCGTTCACGATGAGTTTCGGAATGGTGATGCGATCGCGATACGTGTACGGGTCTTCGATGCGAATTAGTGCGTCGAACTGCCGCGATCCGATCCACTGCATGATGCCCATCCGCTCGTACGGCTCGAGCGCCTGGGGCCAGAAGCCGTAGGCGCGGTACGCGTGCAGGGCGGATGCTTCCATGTTGAGCGTGTCGATGACGACGGGGACGATTGCCACCACGCGGTTGTCAACGGCGGGCGTGAGCCATGCCGTCCAGCCGCGTTTCGACGTG
>DASSEZ010000139.1:0-17450 GCA_035694945.1 Vulcanimicrobiaceae bacterium | reverse complement strand
GTAATCCGGATCGGTGCCGTAGTTTTCGACTTTCCAACCCACGTCTTTGAACCAGAACGAATACTCGGGCTGCGTCGTAATGGTGCCGTCGACCAAATGATGGTAGGGGTTGATGCCGATGACGCCGCCCCACGTGCGTTTTCCGACGAGCGGTCCGAGTTTATAGAGTTTGAAGCAATGGCTGAAAATGTCGCCGTCCGATCCGGCGAACTGGTTCGTCATTGCAACGATCGGTCCGGCAACGGACTCGGGCGGATACGGTGTGGGCTTGTTGCTGTAGCGCGACACGTCGTAACCCACACGCTTGCGGTTTAGTTTCTCCAACAGCAGGGGCGAGACGTGGCCGCCGCGGTTATATCGCACGTCGACGATCAGCCCTTGGCGATCGAACTCCGAGAGATAGCCGCGATGAAATTCGGAGAATCCCCATGGCCCCATGTCCGGGATGTGTACGTAGCCGATCTTGCCGTCGGTTCGATCGTGCACGTACTTGCGATTGCTTTCGACCCATGCGCGATAGCGCAGCTGCTGTTCGCTCGCGAGGGTTTTCACCGCGACGCGCGATTGCCCAGTCAGCGTCCTGACGACGATTGCCACTTCCCGGCCCGCCGTATTGACCAGCGCTTGGCTCGGCGAGAGTTCGCGCGAGAGCGGTTTGCCGCCGATTGCAAGCAGTACGTCACCCTCGGCGATGCCTAGTCCAGGCTCGGCAAGCGGCGAATCGACGTCGCGGTTCCACGAATCACCGCGATAGATCCGCACGATACGCCAACCGCCGGCGCCCTCGTCCCACGCGTAGTCCGCACCCAGAAATCCGCGGTTGTACTCGGGGGGCCGGCGCAGATCGCCGCCCATTTCGTAGGCGTGCGACGTGCCAAGTTCGCCGTGCATTTCCCAAATGACGTCGGAAAGTTCTGAACGCGTGCGCACGCGCGGCAGCAGCATCTCGTAGCGATCGTAGACGCGATCCCAATCGATGTCCGACATGTCTTCGACCCAGAACTGCTCGGTCTGCAGCCGCCATGCTTCGCGGTACATCTGCCGCCATTCGGCGTGCGGATCGAGTTCCACGTGAATCCGGTTCAGATCGATCCAGCCGCTCTTGCGGCCGGCTTCCGCGGGCGGTTTGTCTTCGGCATCTTCCGGAAGATCGGCGAGCGCGTCGATGACGCGCAGGCGGTCATGCGAACGGTAGACCAGCGTATGCCTATCGTTCCCAATGGTGAAATCGGAAACTTCGGTCGCGATCGTGGCGCTGCGCTGCTGTTCGAAGTCGTAGGCCATGAGCGCGCCGCCGCCGTTTTCGTTGTCCCAATCGCGATCGCCGGGTTTAATGCCCCGCACTTCAAACTTCGTGAAAAGCACACGATTACGCACTGCGGCGATCCGCCCGTACTCGCCTTCGTCGACCGGGAACGCGAGAATGCGCCCGCCGATGCCGTCGAAATCGATGTCGATGCGCGGCGGCTTATCGGCTCTCTTCTTTTCTTCGTCGGCCGCTTCGTGTTCGTGATCGTGTTCGCGGTGCACCGGCTTGGGCTTGGGCGAGAACGGATTGGGCACGTCGCGGCGCAGCGTCACCAAGAACGGGCGCTGTGCCTGCGGGAAACTCAAGTTGAACTGCAGCGCGTCGTACACCGGATCGAAGTCGCGCGTCGAAATGAAATACAGGTACTTGCCTTCGGGATCCCATGCCGGCGATTCGTCCACGCGCATGCGCGGCGTTACGTCCGAAATCTTTCCCGACTTGCACTTGACGATGCGCACGATGGCCGCATTGTCGCCGCCCGGCCACCACACGTACGCAAGCCAGCGTCCGTCGGGCGAAAAGGCGAGGTCCGTGATGCGATTGCCCAAACTCTTGTCGAGCACGCGCAGCGTGCCGTCGTTGTCGATCAGGCACAGTTCGTAGCGGTGATTTGCAAATGCAATGCGATCGCTGACGGGCGAGCACGCGATCTCGGTGACGCGGCCGATGTCGTTCTTGGTGAGCAACTGCGGCGGTGCGTTTTCATCCGCAGCGTGCAGCGCGATCTGCTCGTAGCCGTTTTCGTCGGTGACGGTAACGAAGCGTTTGCCGTCGTGCATCCACGCGATGCAGCGCTCGCGCACGGCGCTCGCCTTGCCGTGATGCACCGGCGCTTCTTCCCAAAACGGCATCGTGTACGGCTGCCCGCGCGCGATGATTGCCAGACGCGTTCCGTCGGGTGAGGGCGTGAATTCGTCGAACTCTTCCGAACCTTCGAGAAAACGCCGTGCGGTTTGCGGCGCGGCGGAAGGCGCGGTCACCGCAATTTCGCGCGACTGATCCTGCTCGACGTCGTAAACGTAAATCGCACCGCCGCACGTATACGCGATGCGTTTGCCGTCCGTCGAGGGGTAACGTACATAGTAGTCGTTGTGATGCGTATGCCGACGCACGTCACCGCCGTCGAGCGCGCACGAGTAGATGTTGCCGATGCCCTCGTGATCGGCAAGAAAGTACATGCGATCGCCGATCCACATCGGCCACACGGGATTGCCGCTCGGCAGCGGCAGCCGATCGAATTCGCCTTGATGCTGCGCATCGATCCAGATTTCGCCGGCCGTACCGCCGCGATAGCGCTTCCAACGCGCGGGGTCCGTTTCGTTGCGGCCGATCACCATGCGTCCGCCGGGCCCGGGATAGAATGACTTCATGTGCCCAAGGCCGATCTCGCGCGGCGCACCGCCGCCCGGCGCTATGGCGAATCCGCGCGTTTCGCGTTCGTACCACGCGCTCGGATTGCTGACGAAGAAGATCTCCGAACCGTCCGCGCTCCACGTGCATGTGGCAGCGGAGGTGCCACCGAGATAGGTGAGACGTCGCGGACGGCCGCCCGTGGCCGGCATGACGTAGAGTTCAGGGTTGCCTTCGTCGGTTGCGATGAACGCGATCTGCGAGCCGTCCGGCGAGAGACGCGGCAGCACGCAGGCACCCGGAGTCGCGGTCAGCCGCACCGCCGCGCCGCCCGCGAGCGGAGCGCTCCACAAATCGTCCTCGCAAGCGAAGACGACGCGGTCGCCGGCCAGCGTAGCGTAGCGATAATAGCCCTGTTCCATGAGGCGCTGTAGGTTGGCCGCGAAGCCCGCACGTCCCGCTTGCGCCGCTCATTACTTTGTGATACAAAGTCTTACATGGCGCACGTCGCGATAATCATGGACGGAAACCGCCGCTGGGCCGCGGCAGCGGGCTTGCCCCTGGTCGAGGGCTACCGGCGAGGCATCGCGGCGTTGCGCGAAGCGGTTCGCGCGGCGATCGACAGCGGCACCTCGACGCTGACCGTCTACGGCTTCTCCACCGAGAACTGGCGGCGTGAAGGCAACGAGATCGGCATGCTGATGCAGCTCTGCGCCGCATTCGCCGCGACGGAAAAATCCTCGCTCGTGCGCCAAGGCGTGCGCGTTCGGGTGATCGGCGACATCGAACCGTTCTTGCTTCCCGCGCGCGCCGGACTGCGCGAACTCGTGCGTGCAACCGAAAAAAACCGGCGTCTGACGCTGAATCTGGCGCTCAACTATAGCGGCCGCGCGGAACTGGTGCGTGCGACGCAATCGCTGGCACGCGACGTGCAAAGCGGACGCCTGAGCGCCGATGAGATCGACGAATCCGCACTGCGCGCGAAACTCTATGCGCCGGAGATGCCCGATCCCGATCTGCTGATTCGCACTGGCGGCGACATGCGCGTTTCAAACTTCCTGCTCTACCAAATCGCGTACACGGAACTGCTGACGCTGCCAATCATGTGGCCCGATTTTACCGCTGAACATTTCACGCAGGCGGTTCACGCATTGAGCGAACGCGAACGCAGATTTGGAGCCTAGCGGCTAGAGCGCGAGGGGCTTTTACGAAGTCTCCGACTTTTCGGAGCTCGACAGGATGTCGATTTCAAAACTTTGTTTTCTTCGAAAAGCGGAGAAGCAGCAAAATGACAGGACGTCATTTTTGTGAGCGTCTTCGTAAAAGCTTCTCGCGCTCTAGTGGGCGTCTTGGATTTCGTGGAAGTTCGGGCCGTCGGGACTTGCGGTGCGTTCCATCTGCCGTTCGATGTTCGGAATAATCGTATGGCCGTTGGCGCGCGCAAGCAAATCGCCCAGCGCCTGATACAATAATCCGCTATCGCGCAATTGCACGAGTGGCGAGGTGAGTACCGGTGTGCGTAGCGGCTCGCCGCCGAGCATCGGCGATGCGTACGGCGTGAAGTTTGTGTCCGCAAATCCCGCGACGCTGCGAAAGAGCAGTTCGGCATAGAGCGCATTCGCCCAGCCGAAGTACGTGCGCGTGAACAGCCAGTAGCCGTCGGGCCAAAAACTTTCGTGAATCAATCCGTCGTTCGAGTCGGTTTCGGCGAGCATCGTAATGCTCTGCGCCGTTTCGACCGCGGACGTTGCGGTCAGCGCGCGTGCGATGATGCCGAGCGGCCACACGAAACCATCAGGCGTGTGCGGGCTCCCGAGTCCCTGCGCGTACACTCCGCGAAAATAGTACGGATTACGCGTGGAGAGCGTATACGCGCGCGTATTCAGGTACGCCGGATCGTTCGCCGAACACCAGCCCAAATACGGCAGCGACGTGAGGTTCGGGACGTTCGCATCGTCCATGTAGACGTCGTGGCCGAGTCCGTCGGTCTCGTACACGTACACCCATCCGCCGTACGCAGAGTTCCACACGCGCCCGTAGCGCATCACGCCTAACGCAATTTGCTGCGACATAGACGCGGCTTCGTTTGCCAAATCACGATCGCCGTAGCCGTCGAGCGCCAGACGCGCCGCGTCTTGCAGCGCGATCGCGACGATGATCTCCTGTGGGATGTTGAACGGGTACGTGGCGGCGTCGTCGGATGGGCGGAACGCCGACCACACCATACCGGTATTTGTGTTATACGCTTTAGCGAGATCGACGCCGGGAAACGTGTACCGGCTGCACTGCGCGTGCAATTGCTCGCAGCGCCAGGTGTCGACGGCCTTGCGCAGCGCCGTATGCAGCGCCCGTGTGTACAAGATGCGGCGGCCCGTCTCCTGACGGTACACCCAGGCCAGCAGAATCGGCCATGCAAGCGAACCCGCTTCCCATTTTCGCTCCCACACGCGGTAATCGGGGCGATATGCGTTGGCATAGGGATCGACGGCGATGTTTTTGGCGTTGCGTTCGATGACGCCGGCAAAGCGAACCGCGAGAATGGGATACGCGCCGGCAAAGCGCACGTACGGCAGCGTTTGCGCCGACGAGTCGCGCAGCCACATCGCTGGAATATCGCCGGTCTGCACGTACGTCGTGTTGTCGGATTCGCTGAAAAAGTCCGAAAAGAGCGTATGAAACAGCGTCTCGGCGCGAATAGGGCGTACGCGGTGCCCAGTGAGTGGCACGACGAGGGGTTGCGCTTGCGCCGGCAGTGCGAGCGCGCAAACGAGCAGCACGCATACCAGTGCGCGCAGTAAACGAATCACAATGGCGTTAAGGATATCTCGCCGAGCGAGCCGTCCGCAGCAACCGGCGCGCGAAGCAGCAATCGCGATCCATCCGAAAGCGTCACGCGATATACAACAGTCGTTTGCGGCCCTTCGGTTTCACGTTGAATAAATTCTAACAAAGCGATCTGCAGCGGAGCGAACAACGCGGTTGCGCGTCGGCGCACCTGCACGGTGATTTTTAAATCTTCGTTTTGTGCCGGTCCGAAGCCGTTTTGCTGCGTGCTGCCTTGCAGCGCCGAGATGACGTCGAGCGCGAGCGGTGCGAGATCTACCGCATCCGCGTTGCACAGGATCACGGCTTCGTCACCGGTTTGCGGAACGACGAACGCAAACGCGCTGTACCCGTTGACGTTGCCGCTCGCATACCATACGCGGCTGCCGAATTGTTCGCTCTGCATCAAGCCGTAATACGGCGAGCGAACCGTACGAAGAAATCGCAGCAGATCGCCGACGTTCGAGGTCATCGCGGCAGCGGCGAACGCGTACGCCGGCGACGACGCGGTCGCACGCAAATAATCCCGGCCGTCCCAAGTATACCCGAGCGCCTCGTCCGGCTGATCGCCGTACCGCGTATTGCGCAGACGCAGCGGCGCCGCGACGTGCTCGTTCAGATAATCTTCGAACGGCATGCGCGAAGCGTGCTGCACGATCATGCCGAGCAGAACGTAGTTCGTATTGCTGTACGCGAAACGCGAGCCGGCGGGAAATTGCAGCGGCTGCGCGCCAACCGCGCCGACGAGCTGCGAGGGTGCATACCATGCGTACGGGTTGAGCGCCGCCTCGTCCGTGTACGACGGAATGCCGCTGCGCTGCGCGAGCAGATCGCGCACCGTGACGCGTGCGTTCCAAGGAAAACGCGGCAGATAGCGGGCGGCCGGACGGTCGAAGCCGAGTTTTCCGCGATCCGCGAGTTGCTCCACCGCGCGTGCCGTGAACATTTTCGTGAGCGAACCGATGCGGTACACGGTTCCGGCGTTTGCGGGCAGGTGACGAAGCGTGTCGCGTTCGCCGTAGCCGCGGGCATAGAGCACCTTGCCGTCGCGCGCGATACCGAGCGAGAGCCCAGCGATGTGCTGCGAGCGCATCACGATGTGAACGGCGTTATCCACGGGGCCCTGTAAGAACAGAGCCAGGAGCAGCGCGTGCATGAAGCGCACTTCCACCAGCAATGGATTTGCTCCGTCAATTCGAGGCAGGAACACCCCGCGCACTTGCGCGTGCCATTTCGCGCGCCGAGTCCGGCCACGGTGCGGAACTCATCCGCCATCTCTACGCGAAGACGGGGCAGGCGATGACCATCGGTCTGACCGGGCCGCCGGGCGTGGGCAAATCGACGCTCAGTTCGGCGCTGGTACGCAAGGTGCGTTCGCTCGGAAAAACCGTGGGCGTGGTTTCGGTCGATCCGACCTCGCCGTTTTCGCACGGCGCGCTGTTGGGCGATCGCATTCGGCTGACCGAGCATTTCACCGACAGCGGCGTGTTCATCCGCTCGATGGCCAGCCGCGGACATCTGGGCGGCCTTGCCGGTGCAACCGCCGATGCGGTTTTGCTGATGGACGCCTTCGGCCTGGACGTGATTTTGATCGAAACGGTCGGCGTCGGGCAATCGGAGATCGAGATCGCCGAACTCGCGCAAACCACGATCGTCGCGCTGCAGCCCGGCAGCGGCGATTCGATTCAAGTGCTCAAGGCCGGCATCATGGAAGTTGCCGACGTATTCGTCGTCAACAAAAAAGACCACCCGATGGCCAATCAACTCAAGCGCGAAATCCGCTCGATGATGGAGATGCTGGATTTCACGGGATGGGTGCCGGAACTGGTGATGACGCAAGCGACCAGCGGCGAAGGCATCGACGAGTTGTGGGCCGCCGTCGAACATCACGTCGCGTACTTGGGGCAATCCGGAGAAATCGCCGAAAAACGCCGCGAAGCGTTCATGCATCAGGTGCGGCAACTCGCGCTCGGACATTTGCAGCGAAAACTCGAACGGGAACTGCAAACGGAGATTGCTGCAGGCGTCGATCCGTACGCCGCGGCGGAGCGCGTGCTGCAAGTTTTCAGCGTCACGCCGGAACGCGGCGACGAACCGATTCGTCCGCCGCACGTGCGCGCGTCGGTAAAAGGCTTGACGTAGCGGCGCGCTATGCACGAGCCGGTGCTCTTGGTCGGCGGCCTTGCCGTGGCTCTGGCGCTGGCGATTCTTTCCAAACGCTTCGAACTACCGTATCCCATCACGTTCTTGGTTGCCGGCACCGCGCTCGCGTTCGTGCCGGGCATTCCGCCGGTACACATCGCACCGGATTGGATCTTTCTGACGGTTCTGCCGCCGCTGTTGTTTTCGGCGGGCTGGAGCACCGACTGGACGATTTTTCGCGAGAACATCGCGGCGATCGTCCAACTCGCCATCGGCTTGGTCATCGCGACGACGCTGGCGGTTGCGGCGGTCGCGCACTGGATACGGCCGGAACTCGGCGTGGCGGGCGCATTTGTTCTTGGCGCGATCGTTTCACCGCCCGATGCCGTCGCCGCAGCCGCAAGTTTTGAGCGCTTTGCCGTACCGCGCCGCATTCGTGGCATTATCGAAGGCGAGGCGCTGGTCAACGATGCAACGGCGCTGGTCATCTATGGATATGCGGTCGCGGTGGGGGTCACCGCGTTCTCGCTGCGCGGCGCGGCGTGGTCGTTCGTGCTCGTCGCGATCGGCGGAATCATCATCGGCCTCGCCGTGTCGTGGGTCGTGGAAGCGCTGTCGCGCGCGCTAGCTCGATATGAACTGAACGATACGCTTATCGACAATCTGTTGCTCATCGGCACGCCGTACTTGGCGTATCTGAGCGCGCAGGCGCTGCACGTTTCGGGCGTGCTGGCCGTGGTCATTGCCGGTATAGCGCTTTCGCGCCGCTCAACATTGGTGTATGGGCCGCAGACGCGCTTGGTGGCGTACAACGTGTGGACGCTGTGGATCTACGTGCTGAACGCGTACGTCTTTTTGGCGATCGGTCTGCAATTGCGCACGTTCGTCGCCCAAGGCTCGCGGCTGCTCGATGTGCTCCCGGCGGCGCTGCTCATCAGCGCGGTGGTGATCGTGATTCGTTTTGCGTGGGTGTATCCCGCATCGTGGTTGACGCACTACGTGCGTTCGCTGCGCGCGTGCGATCCGGGCGTGCCCGCGAGTTGGCTTACCGTCATCAGTTGGAGCGGAATGCGCGGCATCGTGTCGCTTGCGGCAGCACTCGCACTTCCGGCCGGTTTCAACCAGCGCCAGATCATCGTTTTCATCACGTTCGTCGTGATCTTCATTACGCTGGTCGGCCAAGGGCTCACGCTCAATCCGCTCTTGCGCGCGCTGCGCGTGGAAGAGGAGAGCAATGAAGCGCAGCACGAGATCGAAATCCGTACGCGTGCGCTGGAAGCAGGCTTAGCGCGAATCGACGAGCTGCAGGCGCATCCGTCCGACCAGCATGAGGCCGAGGATCTCGCGCAGCTGCGTCACGAGTACGAGACGCGCATCGTCCATCTGCGCGCGGGCGGGAAGGCCGCCTCGGTTTTAGCCGACCTCACGCACGATTATGCAGAACGTGAGGCGCTGCGGGCGGAGCGGTACGCCGTCATGCGGCTGCGCGACGCCGGTGAGATTCCCGACGACACGTTCCGCCGCATTCAGTACGACCTGGACTTGGCCGAGTCGCGCTTATCGTAAGGAGGGGCGAACGCCGCCTCCGCCGCGCTCGCAGTGCGCGGCTCCGACCTTAAAGCTTGCCTGGCGGGTGCTTTATTGGGAAAATACCTCGGGCACGGGGAACTTGAGGATACCCGTCGGGTTTTCCACTATTCAGAGGAAGGCAAGCTTGGCCAAGATGATCCAGCGGCCCACTGGCCTGGGCGCGCAACCGAACAACGAGTTCATCCACCAGAAGGAGCAATGGGAAGCGGCCTCGGCCAAGGGCAAGGGGCGCAAGGGCCCCGGCTCGGGCGCGGTCGATCGCACGATCTCCGACCTTCCTCTCAACACGCTGTACGGACCCGAAGACGTCGCCCACCTGGACCTGGCGAACGACCTCAGTTATCCCGGGCAGTATCCGTACACGCGGGGCATCCACCCCAACATGTATCGCGACCGGCTCTGGACGATGCGCCAGTTCGCCGGGTTCGGCAACGCCAAGCAAACCAACGAGCGCTACCACTTCCTGCTCTCGCAGGGCCAGCACGGGCTCTCCGTGGCCTTCGATATGCCGACGCTCATGGGCTATGATTCCGACGCACCGCACGCGCGCGGCGAAGTCGGCAAGTGCGGCGTCGCGATCGACTCGCTCGCCGACATGGAGACGCTGTTCGACGGCATCGACATGGGCGACATCACCACGTCCATGACGATCAACGGCCCGGCGTGCATCGCGCTCGCCCAATACGTCGCCGCAGCGGAAAAGAAAGGCATTCCGCGCGCTAAACTCGGCGGCACGATTCAGGCGGACATTCTCAAGGAATACATCGCGCAGAAAGAATGGATCTTTCCGCCGCGCCCGCACATGCGCGTGATCGTCGACATGATGCGTTTTTGCCGCGACGAGATGCCGAGGTGGAACAGCATTTCGATTAGCGGCTATCACATCCGCGAAGCAGGTTCGACGGCCGTTCAGGAACTCGCGTTTACGCTTGCCGACGGCTTTGCGTACGTCGAAGCCGGCATGAAGGCCGGCATGGACGTCGATTCGTTCGCGCCGCGTCTGTCGTTCTTTTTCAACGCGCACATCGACTTTTTCGAAGAGATCTGCAAGTATCGCGCCGCGCGCCGCATCTGGGCGCGGCACATGCGCGAGAAGTACGGCGCAAAAGACCTGCGCTCACTGCAACTGCGTTTCCATACGCAGACCGCCGGGTGCAGCGCGACCGCGCAGCAGCCCGAGAACAACATCGTTCGCGTTGCATACGAGGCCATGGCCGCCGTGCTCGGTGGCACGCAGTCGCTGCACACGAATTCCATGGACGAAGTGCTCGCGCTGCCGACCGAAAAATCCGTCGAGATCGCGCTGCGCACGCAGCAGGTGCTTGCGTACGAAACCAACGTGACGAACGTCGTCGATCCGCTCGGCGGCTCGTACTACGTCGAAGCGTTGACGGACGAGATGGAAAAGCAGGCCGAAGAGTATTTCCGCCAGATTGAAGAGTTCGGCGGTGTCGTCGAAGCGATCGAAGCCGGATTCTTCCAGCGCGAGATTGCCGACGCCAGTTACCGCTACCAGCGCTCGCTGGAAACGAAGGACCGGATCGTCGTCGGTGTCAACGCATTCGAGAAAGACGAACCGCAACTCGACATCGAGCTGCTCAAGATCACCGAAGAAGTCGAGCGTGGACAGGCTCGCGCGGTGCAAGAAATTCGCACCAAACGCGACGGCGCTGCGGTGCAGCGCACGCTCGATCGCCTCAAACAAGCATGCAACGATCCCGGCGACAATGTGATGCCCCATTTGATCGACTGTGTGAACGCGTACGCGACCGAAGGCGAGATCGTCGAGGCGATGGTCGACGTCTACGGCCGCTACACGGAAAGAGCTGCTTTTTAAAACTATGCGCACCCAAACCGAAGACGAGCGGCAAACCGCCGCAGCCACACTCAAAGAGGTCATGGCAAAACTGGAAGAGGCGCTGCGCCTCTCGCGTGAACTCGAGGAGCAAGAACAGCGGCGTAGGGATCGCTGTGGAGCCCTTCGGCAGGCTCAGGACAGGCTGCATGGCTAGACCGCTCCGCGTCGTCATTGCCAAAGCCGGTTTGGACGGGCACGATCGCGGCGCGAAAGTGATCGCGCGCGCGCTGCGTGACGCCGGTATGGAAGTGATCTACACCGGTCTGTTCCAAACGCCCGAACAAATCGTGCAGACGGCGATTCAGGAAGATGCCGACGGCATCGGCCTCTCCATCCTTTCCGGCGCGCACATGACGCTGTTTCCTCTCATCGTCGAACAGCTCAAAAAGCAAGGCGCGGAGGACATCGTGTTTTTCGGCGGCGGTACGATACCGCCCGAAGACGCCGACGAACTGCGCCGCAAAGGCGTCAAAGCGATCTTCACGCCGGGCGCGCCGCTGTCGGACATCATTACGTTTGTTCAGAGTGAGTGCGGTAAACGCAGAGAGCTCGTAGGCTGATCTAGGCGGCTGCCCTGGGGGCCTCGATTTGGAAGTCTCCGACTTTTTGGCGTTCGACAGGATGTCGATTTCAAAACTTTGTTCTCGCCAAAAAGCGGAGAAGTAGAAAATTCACAGGACGTGAATTTTTGAGCGTCTTCCGGATCGAGGCCCCCAGGGCAGCCGTCGCATCCAGGATTAAAAGGAACGAAGTTGACCGTACGAACGAGAGTTGCCCCTTCGCCGACCGGCGACCCACATGTCGGGACAGCGTACGTTGCGCTGGTGAATCTCTGCCTTGCGAAAAACCACGGCGGCGAGTTCGTGCTGCGCATCGAAGACACGGATCGCGTACGCAGTACCAGAGAATCGGAGCAGGCGATTCTCGATTCGCTAAACTGGTTGGGCCTGCACTGGAGCGGCGAGCCGTTCCGGCAGAGCGAGCGCTCGGAAATCTACCGCGAACATGTGCAGCGCTTGCTGGACGAAGGGCATGCGTTCCGCTGTTTTTGTACGCCCGAGCGGCTCGAGGAGATGCGCGAAACGCAGCGCCTTTCGAAGCAGCCGCCGCATTACGACGGGCACTGCCTGCGCTTGTCCGCAGAACAGATTCGCGAAAAGTTGGATGCCGGCGTTCCCTTCACGATTCGCATGAAAGTGCCGGAGCAAGGGGCGTGCGTGTTCGAAGACACGCTGCGCGGACGCATCGAAATCGAGTGGAAAAGCGTCGACATGCAGGTGCTCATGAAGTCGGACGGATTTCCGACCTACCATCTCGCCAACGTCGTCGATGATCACCTCATGGGCATCACGCACGTCGTTCGCGGCGAAGAATGGATCAGCTCGGCGCCCAAGCACATTCTTTTGTATCAGTACTTTGGATGGACGCCGCCGCAACTCTGCCACTTGCCGCTGCTGCGCAACCCCGACAAGAGCAAACTCAGCAAACGCAAGAATCCGACGAGCATTCTGTATTACCGCGAGAAGGGGTATCTCGCCGAAGCGTTGCTCAATTTTCTGGGTCTGCTGATCGACTCGCGCAACGACAACGCCGATTTGCTGCAGTGCGATTCGCCGGAGGCGCTCGTGGACGCGATGGCGCGCGACTTCGATTTGGAACGCATCGCGCTCGGCGGACCGGTGTTCGACATGGCAAAACTCAACTGGCTCAACGGTCAGTGGATACGCCGTTATTCGCCAGAGCAATTCATACAGATTCTCGCGGATTTTGGTTTCGCTTGGCCAGCAACGATTCCGCATGAACAACGCGTTCATATCGCAACTGTCGCTGCGCCGCGCATCGAAACGCTCGCCGATTTCGGCCCGCTCATCGACTTCTTCGTCGAAGCACCCAAGGTCGCGCGGCGCGACCTCACGCTGCCCAAGATAACGGAAGCAGACGCGAAACCCGTACTCAACAGCGCAATCGAAGAACTGCTCGCGCTCGACGAGGCGCAGTGGACGCAATCTGCCATCGGCGAGCGCTTGAAAACTGCGACGACGGCGAACGGGCGCAAATTCAAAGACGTCGCGCGGCTGTTCTACATCGCCATTACCGGAAGCCCGACCTCACTGCCGCTGTTCGACGGCATGGAGATTCTCGGTAAAATCGAGTCCGTGCGCCGGCTGCGCGCGGCATTGGAGGCATTGCACTAAATGCGTGTTCGCGCTATCGTTCTTGCTGCGGGCAAAGGGACGCGCATGAAAAGTGCGACCCCGAAGGTGTTGCACGAACTGTGCGGACGCCCGATGCTCTGGTACGTACTGCGCGCGTTGCGCAGCGCCGGCGTCGACGAAATGGTCGTCGTCACCAACGACGAGTTGCAGGCACGCGTGGAAGAATTCGGCGTGCGCGGCATCGTTCAATCCGAGCAACTCGGCACGGGCCACGCGGTGCAGGTTGCGCTGAAGGAGCTGCCGCACGAGCCGGGCAGCCGCGTCGTCGTCGCCTACGGCGATATGCCGCTGGTTCATGAAGAGATTTTCCGGGGCGTCATCGGATCGCTGCAAGGCGTGCAAAACGGCGCCGCGTCGCTCGCGATGGTCACGGTGAAGATGCCGCTCCCTTCGAACTTCGGCCGCGTCATTCGACGCGGGCACGACGTGGAACGCATCGTCGAGGTGCGGGATGCCACGCCCGCGGAACTCGACGTCGACGAAATGAACGCGGGTATCTACGCGTACGACGAGGACGCGCTGCGCGATGCGCTCGGCCGGCTGCGCAACGACAACGCGCAAGGCGAATACTACCTTACCGACACCATCGCCGATTTCGTACAGGCCGGAAAGCGAGTCGTACCGGTAATGGCCGGCGATCATCTGCACGTGCTCGGCATCAACGACCGCGTCGAACTAGCGCTAGCGCGCAAAGAGATGAACAAGCGCTTATGCGCGCAGTATATGCGCGAAGGCGTCACGATTATCGATCCCGACACGACGTACGTCGAGCCGGAACTCGAAATCGGCCGCGATACGGTAATCTATCCGAACACGACGATGGGACGGCTCTCACGTGCAGGAGAAAACTGCGTGATCGGCCCGAACGCGCGTCTTTCGAACGCCACGCTGGGCAACGGCGTCGTCGTACGCGAGAGCGTCATTGTAGACAGCACCGTGGGTAACGGCGTGCACATTGGACCGTTCGCGCATCTGCGCAACCAAACGGTGCTTGACGACAACGTGCACATCGGCAATTTCGTCGAGGTCAAGAATTCCAAACTCGCCGAGCACGTGAAGGCCGGCCATCTCACCTATCTTGGCGATGCGGATATCGGCGCGAACGCCAATATCGGCGCCGGTACGATTACCTGCAATTACGACGGCGTGCGTAAAAACAAAACGACGATCGGCCGCAACGCGTTCATCGGATCCAATACGTCGCTTGTCGCTCCGGTCAGCGTAGGCGACGACGCGCTCACCGGCGCTTCGGCCGTGGTGACGAAAGACGTGCCGTCCGGCGCGCGCGTGGTCGGCAACCCCGCGCGGCCGCTGCCAAAGAAACCGGCCGGCTAAGCGCGAAAGCCTTCGGCGGCTATGATTTCGCGGCCGCTGTATAGCGATGAATTCGTCGGGCGACGCGATGAGCTCGGATTCCTTGCCGAGGAGTTCCGTGCTGCCTGCGAGTCGCGACTGCGTTTTCTCGTCATCGATGGCGAAGCGGGCATCGGCAAGACGCGCTTGCTCGATGAGTTTTTGCGCTCGCTCGAAGGTGCGGCAACCGTTGCCGTAGGTCATTGCAGCGAATTCATCCGTACGCCGTATCTGCCGTTTTCCGAGATTGTGGAAACGCTGGACCCGCGGGCACGCCTGGCGGCGCTCCGTCCCCGCAATCACGAGCTGCGCGCCAGTGACGAGAAATGGGCGTACTTTTACGCCGCGGTTGAGGTCGTGCGCATGCAGGCCGCGCGCCGGCCCGTGGTCATCGCAATCGAGGATGCGCATTGGGCAGACGAAGCCAGCATCGACTTGCTGCGCTTTCTCATGGGGCGGCTGGGCTCGGCGCGGTGCATTATCGTCGTCACGCTGCGGCGGGACGCCCCGGCGCCGGGTCCCGCTGAGGCGGCGCTTCGAAACGCGGCAATGCGTATGCGCGGCGCGACCGTGCAACTGCGGGCCCTGCGCCGGCACGAGATCAAGCGTCTGGTTCAGGAAGCGTTGACCGGACGCAACGCACACATCGATCCCGCGACGCTGGCGCGCATCGAGGACCTCGCGGAAGGCAATCCGCTTTTCGCCGAAGAGCTCGCGAGCATCGCGTTCGAAACGGGTGCGCTCTCATTTCAAACGCAAGTTCCCCTGACGGCACAAGCGATCTTGACCGAACGCCTTTCGGGCTTTACTGCGCAGGAACGAGAATTGCTCTACCGCGCAGCCGCCATCGGCGAGCGTTTCAATGCCGCCATGCTCGCGGCGATTGCGGAGCGTTCCGCGGACGAAGTCGTCGACGTACTGGATCGTGCCGTTCGGCGTGGATTGGTCCAAGAGGATGCGGAGGCCCGCTTTCGCTTCCGTCATGCCCTGATACGCGAAGTTCTGGCCGATCAACTCGTGCTTGCGTTTGCGGGCCCGCTGCATATGCGCATCGCGCAACAACTCGAAGCGGCGCCCGATGCGCACGCTCGTGCGGCGCAACTGGCATATCACTGGTCGGCCGCGCGTGTTGCTGAAAAGGCGCGCATATGGAACGAACGCGCCGCTGAAGTCGCGCGCGACGTGTATGCGTATCGTGACGCGATCCGCTTCTACACCGAGGCGCTGCGCTGGCATAACTCCCGCAGTACGCATCGTGCGTTGCTCTACGAGCGCTTGGGAAATTTGCTGTATATCGAGGGATTCGGCGAAGAGCCGGCACGCTGGTTTGCGCTCGCACGGGCCGAATACGAGGCGTGCGGCAGCGGCGTGGGCGCCGCACATGCGATGCTGCTTCTGGCCGATCAATATTGGATCGACGCACGCACGCGCGAAGGCGTCAAAATGGCCGGTGCCGCGGCAGAGGCGCTGAAGGTTCTCGGTCACGATCAACTGTACGCGGAGGCGCTGCTATCCGTCGCGCGCTATGCAATTACGCTTGGCGATCTCGATCTCGCGCGTGCCTATTTGCAAGAGGCGTTTCCGTTGCAACAGGCGTTCGACGGCGGCTCGCGCGCATCGTGGCACGAAATTCGTGCCGAAGTGAGCGCAGTCGCGGGCGACCGCCGCTCCGCGGTAGCGGAGTTTCGCTCCGCCGCCCAGCTTGCGGCGCAGAGCGGCGTGAGCGAACTGATCGCGCAGATCGAAAATAACTCCGCGCTCGCAGCGTTTGACCTGGGCGATCTCGACCTGGCGCTGGCGCGTCACCAGATCGCCGTCGACGAAGCACACCGCACGGGCATGATGTGGCGAATCGGCTACAGTTCGCTCAACTATGCGCGCACGTTGATGTACAAACTCGAGCTCGAGCGTGCACGGGAAATGACCTGGCAGGCGCTGCAGACCGGCGTGACGACCGCAACGTTCAAAACGAAGATCTCAAGCGTCGGTATTCCGCTCGCTCTCTTGCTTAACGACCGTGCCCTGCTCGACGCTTGCGCCATCGAACAAACGCTCGACCTCGCCAGAACCTCCGGAGAAATTCAGCGCATCGCTTCCGTGTCAGCCGCGTTCGCGCAGCTGCGTGTGGCACAGGGCAGCGCGCCGGAAGCCCGCGCGATTCTGCACCACGCAGTCCGCTCGATAGCGCACGCACACCGCGCATGGGACCTCTTCATTGCAGTCGCCCGCTGGGGGGACGAATCGGACGTGGCTTTCGCGCACGCGCTTTTGCAGAGCGCGGCGGGCCGGCCGATCATGAAACGCGCATATCGCCTGCTGTTCGATGCCATCGCTACCCGTGATGGGCAACGGCGTTCGCGCCTTGCGCGGATCGCGGCGCGCAACTTCCAGCGCATGGGAAATCGTCTGTACGCCGAGATTGCAATCGAAGTGGCCAACGGTCACACGGTACACGCCGCTCCGCAGGCGCACCCGCCGGCGCATGCGGTGGACACACTTACGCCGCGCCAATCCGAGATCGCCGAACTGGTTGCGCAAGGGCAAACCAATCGGGAAATCGCCGAACGGCTGAGCATTAGCGAGCATACCGTGGAGCACCACGTGAGTGCCATCTTCGAGCGCCTTGGACTGCGCTCTCGCGCGCAAGTCGCGCACACACTCGGCCTCCGCAGCCGCAAATAGCGGAAATCCGGGATAGGCGGCCACCCGCCCCATTTCTATACTGAACACAACTGCATCTCGGAGGACGGTATGCGTACATTTTCGCGCGCGCTCATGCCCATCATGGCAGCGGTTTTGATGGTTGCCC
>DASSEZ010000138.1:0-21902 GCA_035694945.1 Vulcanimicrobiaceae bacterium | reverse complement strand
CGCGCACCTTGAACTTCGGCGTGCGTTTCGATTTTTCGATGAGAGCCGTCTTGGCCATTAACGTGCACCTGCTTTTTGGAGCGGCAAGCCCATTGCCGTCAGGAACTCGGTCGCCTCTTCGTCGTTTTTGGCGCTCGTCACAATGACGATGTCCATACCGCGCATCTTGTCGACCTTGTCGAAATTGATTTCCGGGAACACGATCTGCTCGCGCAATCCCATGTTGTAGTTGCCGCGGCCGTCGAACGATTTGCGCGGCAGCCCGCGAAAGTCGCGAATACGCGGCAGCACCACGTTGAACAGCTTGTCGAGGAAGACGTACATGCGCTCGCCGCGCAGCGTCACCTTCGCACCGATGTTCATGCCTTCACGCAGTTTGAACGCCGCGATCGACTTCTTGGCTTTGGTGACGACCGGCTTCTGACCGCTGATCGCCTGCATCTCGGAAACGGCCGTGTCCAGCACCTTCGAGTTGCTGATGGCATCGCCGACGCTCATGTTGATGACAACCTTCTCCAGTTTCGGGATCTGGTTGACGTTCTTGTAGCCGAAGCGATCCTGCAACTGCTTGCGGACTTCTTTGTCGTACTTCTCTTTGAGACGCGCTGCCATGCTAGGCTCCCTTTGCCGAAAGACGTGCAGGTTCGCCGCACTTGGCGCAAACGCGATGCGTGCCTTCGGGCGTGTCCTTGTGACGAATGCGCGTCGGTGCTTTGCACTTCTCGCACACGTACTGGAGCGCGGAGAGCGGAAGCGGAGCTTCCTTCTCGAGAATGCCGCCGGTTTGCGCAGAGCCCATACTGCCTTGCTGCGTACCCTGCTTGGTGTGACGTTTGACGATGTTCAGGCCTTCGACCGTCGCCATGCCCGATTTTGGGAACACGGCCTTGACCGTACCGCGTTTGCCCTTTTCTTTGCCGCGGCGGATCATGACGGTATCGCCTTTGATGATATTCATTGCCATGTGAGTTAGAGCACCTCAGGCGCGAGCGAGGCGATCTTCAAGAAACCGCGGTCGCGCAGTTCGCGCATGACCGGACCGAAGACGCGCGTGCCGCGCGGATCCAAATTGTCCTTGTCGCCCTTGATGATGACGCAGGCATTGTCGTCGGACTTGACGACCGAGCCGTCCGCACGGCGAATTGGCGCGGACGTGCGCACGATCACCGCTTTGACGACTTGGCCCTTCTTTACGGCCGCGCCCGGGATCGCGCTCTTCACCGTGCCGACGACGATGTCGCCGACGTGCGCGTACGGATGACGGCTGCCGCCGCTCACGTGAATGACGAGCAGTTCGCGCGCGCCCGAATTGTCGGCCACTTTGAGCCGAGTTTCTTGTTGAATCATTTTAAAAGGCGCTCCGTCCCAGACTGCGCGCCCCCCATCGCAAGCGATGGGGCCCCCAGGCCGTGGGGCGCAGAAATGTCACTGCTAATTTGAGCGCTCCCCGAGGGCGCCCCAAAACAACGTCCGATCATTTCGCGCGCTCCACGATCTCGACCAGGCGCCAGCGCTTGTCTTTGGACACCGGCCGGCATTCCATGATGCGCACGGTATCGCCGATCTTGGCGTCGTTCTGCTCGTCGTGCGCTTTGAACTTGACCGACTTGCGAACGATCTTGCCGTAGACCGGGTGCGGCACGCGCGTTTCGGAAACGACGACGATCGTCTTGTCCATCTTGTCGGAAACGACGCGCCCTTGCTTCATGCGCCGTGCGTGACGGCGCTCGGTGGTGTTAAGCTGCTCCATTCTTAGCCTCGGCGATCCGTTTCTCAGAGATGACGGTTTGAATTTGCGCGTAACTGCGGCGCATAGCGCGCACTTTGCTGAAGTCCGACAGATGGCCGGTGCGCAGCGCAAAGCGAAGGTTGAAGAGTTCTTCCTTCGTTTCTTTGGCTTTCTGCTGCAGCTCGGCGATCGTCAGATTGCGAAGCTCTTTGAAATCGTGAGTCTTCATGCTTGCTGCGCTGCCTCCTCACGCGAAATGATCTTGGTCGCGATCGGCAGTTTCGAAGCCGCGAGTTCCAGCGCGCGCTTGCCGACCGACGGCTCGACGCCGGAGAGTTCGAACAGCACGCGTCCGGGGCGCACGACGGCGACCCAGAACTCGGGATTACCTTTACCGGCGCCCATGCGGACTTCGGCCGGTTTCTTGGTGACCGACTTGTCGGGAAACACTTTGATCCAGACCTTGCCGCCGCGTTTGATGTGACGCGTCATCGCAATACGCGCCGCTTCGATCTGACGGTTGGTCATCCAGCACGGCTCCAGCGCCTGCAGACCGAACTCGCCGAACGTCAGCGTGCTGCCGCGCAGCGACTTGCCGGTCATGCGGCCGCGATGGACCTTGCGCCATTTGACTCGCTTGGGGGTTAACATTACTCGGCCACCTCGGGCGTTGGGTTCTCAGGAACGATGACTTGCGCTTCGGCACTGTCCGCAACCGGCAGCGCTTCCGCAGCGGGTGCCGGAGCAGATTCGGTGCGCGGTGCGCCGCCGCGGCGGCCACGCCCGCCGCGTTCGCGGCGATCGCGGAACTGCGGACGCTCGGCACGGCCGTCGCGATCTCCGCGGGCGTGATCCGGCAGCACTTCGCCGCGATAGATCCACACTTTGACGCCGATACGTCCGAACGTCGTGAACGCTTCTACGTGCGCGTAGTCGATGTCGGCGCGCAGCGTGTGCAGCGGCACTTTACCGTCGTGGTTGCGCTCCGTGCGTGCGATTTCCGCGCCGCCCAAGCGGCCCGAAACCTGCACCTTCACGCCGCGCGCGCCGGCCTTCATGGTGCGCATGATGGCTTGCTTCATCGCACGGCGGAACGCGATGCGCTTTTCGAGCTGATCGACGATGTTCTGGCCGACCAAACGCGCATCCAATTCCGGATGCTTGATCTCCATCACGTTGACTTGCACGGATTTGCCGGTCAGTTTTTCGAGGTTCTTGCGAATCTCTTCGATGCCGACGCCGCGCTTGCCGATGATGATGCCGGGTTTGCCGGTGTTGACGATCACGCGCGCTTGATTGGCGCGGCGCTCGATCTCGATTTTGCTGATCGCTGCCGGACGCATCCACCGCGTGAAATACTTGCGGATCTTGTGATCCTCGTGCAGCCAATCCTTATAGTGTTTTTTCTCGAACCAGCGGCTGTCCCACGTACGCGTGATGCCCAGGCGCAGGCCGACCGGATGAATTTTCTGTCCCATATAAATTCCTCTTTAATCCTGAGCCTGTCGAAGGGACTCCGCAGCTCCTGCGCTCTTCTTACGCGTGGTGGTTTTGCGTGTCGAGGTTTTGCGCTTCGACGGCGCCTTGGTCGCGCCGGCGGCGGCCGTGGCCGTGGTCTTGCGCGTCGCGCGTTTCAGACCGATCGACGCACCCCCTCGCACGCGGCGCTTCTTCACCGGCGGCTTTTCGCCGACGGCAACCGTGACGTGCGACATGCGCTTGCGCTTGAAATTCGCGCGGCCTTGCGCACGCGGATCCAGGCGTTTGGTGAACCGGCCGCCCGGGCCGCCGTCCACGGTGATCCGCGTGACGTACAGCTCGTCGGTGTTCATGTCGTGATTGTTCTCGGCGTTCGCGACCGCGCTGCGCAGCAGCTTCTCGATCGGCTCGGCCGCGAACACGCCGGCAAATTGCAGCAGCACGAGCGCTTCTTTCACGCTCTTACCGCGAATCGCGTCGGCAACGCGGCGCAGTTTGCGCGGACCCATGCGCGCGAACTTCAGATGTGCAACGGCTTCCATTACTTCACCGCCGCCTTGTCGCCGCCGTGACCGCGGAAGTTGCGTGTGGGCGCGAACTCGCCGAGTTTGTGGCCGACCATGTTCTCGGTGACGAATACGGGAACGTGCGCTTTGCCGTTGTGCACGCCGATCGTGTGTCCGACCATTGCCGGAATGATCGTCGAGGCGCGGCTCCACGTCTTGACGACGCGTTTTTCGCGCCGCTCGTTCATCGCTTCGATCTTCGCAATCAGATGATCCGCTACGAACGGACCTTTCTTTAAACTACGTCCCATTATTTGCTACCACGCTTACGAACGATCATGTTTTGCGTGCGCTTGTTGCGGCGCGTCTTCTTGCCCATCGTCATCTGACCCCAAGGCGTAGTCGGCGGACGACCGGAGGTCGAACGCGCTTCACCACCACCGTGCGGGTGATCGACCGGGTTCATCGCGATACCGCGAACGCTCGGGCGTTTTCCGCGATGGCGCTGACGGCCGGCTTTGCCGATGACTTCGTTTTCGTGCTCGACGTTGCCGAGTTGGCCGATGGTGGCGCGGCAGACCACGAGGATCTTGCGCACTTCACCCGAGGGCATGCGCACCTGCGCGTAGTCGTCTTCCTTGGCCATCAGCTGCGCGGAGCCGCCGGCACTGCGCACGAGCTTGCCGCCCTGTCCCGGACGCAGCTCGATGTTGTGAATGACCGTACCGACCGGGATGTTCTTGATCGGCAGGCAGTTGCCGGTCTTGATATCCGCTCCGGGACCCGACACCACGACGTCGCCGACTTTCAGGCCGAGCGGCGCGAGGATGTAGCGCTTCTCGCCGTCCTTGTAGTTCAGCAGCGCGATGCGCGCGGAACGGTTCGGATCGTACTCGACCGTCGCAACTTTCGCGGGAATCGCGTCTTTGCTGCGCTTGAAGTCGATGATGCGATAGAGTTTGCGCGTGCCGCCGCCTTTGTGGCGCACGGTGATGTGACCGTTGTTGTTGCGGCCGGAGTGCTTCTTGCGTACTTCGGTAAGCGACTTCTCCGGATCGACCTTGGAGAGGTCGGAGAAGTCGATCGTCGTCATGAAGCGCTTGCCGGCGCTGGTCGGCTTATATTTTTTTACTGGCATTACATTCCAACCTGGATTCGCGTGCAGCGCGCGTGCAAGCGCGAGGCGCGAGGAGCGACGTGTGCTTTTGCACACGAGCGAGGAGCAACGAAGCGATTGTGCGTGTGATGCATCTGAATCACTGCTCGAAATAGTTGATGCCGCCTAGCTCGATTTTCTGGCCCGGCTTCAGAGTGACGATGGCCTTCTTATAGTCTTTCGTATGGCCTTCGGTGCGAACGCCGCGGCGCGCAAAGCTCTTGCGCTTGCCGCCGATGTTCACGGTGTTGACCTTCACGACGTTGACTTTGAAGATTTCCTCGATCGCGTGACGGATTTGCGTCTTGGTCGCTTCGGGATGAACGACGAAGCTGTATTGCTGGCCGAGCGCATTCGCCATCGATTTTTCGGTGATGCGCGGCGAGACGATGACGTCGCGTGCGTCCATTACTTGCTCTCCCCGTTGCCGCCGGCAAGCGTGCCGACGAGCTGCGTGTACGCCTGCGCGGTGAACACCAGGCGGTTGAAGCGCAGCACGTCCTTCACATCGAGCGCGCCCGTGTGCGTAATGCCGACCTTGCGCAGGTTGCGACCGACGCGGTGAATCTTATCGCCGGCCTGCTCGTCGCGGCCGAACACCACCAGCGTGGTCGGACCGTTCTTCGCGTCTTTTGCGCTGCCGAACAGCAGCGTGGCGAATTGCGCGGTCTTTTCGATGTCGAAGTTCGCTGCGTCGAGCACCGTCACGGCGCCGTTGCGGAAACGATCCGCAAGCGCTGCAACGAATGCGGCGCGGCGTTCTTTCTTGTTGAGATCTGTGACGTAACTGCGCGGTTGCGGGCCGAACACGACGCCGCCGTGCATCCATTGCGGTGAGCGAATGGAACCCTGGCGAGCGCGGCCGGTGCCTTTTTGCTTCCACGGCTTGCGTCCGCCGCCGCTGACTTCGTCGCGTTTCTTGGTCGACGCGGTACCCGCGCGCGGGTTTGCGAGTTCGCGATGCACCGCACGATAGATTGCGTGCTGTTTATCCGTGTACTCTTGATTGAAGATTTCCGGCGTGGCTTCTTCGCGCACGACCTTACCGGTGACGTCGATGACGTTAGGCATTGGCCACCGCCTTCACGCTCTTGCGTACGACGACGAGGGCGTTTTTCGGTCCGGGAATCGGGCCGCGCACGAGCAGCAGATTGCGCTCGGCATCGGCGCGTACAATTTCCAAATTCTGATGTGTGGTCCGGTCGACGCCGAAGTGACCCGGCCGGCGGCTGCCCTTGACGGTGCGTCCGGCGTTGGTGTCGCCGTTCGAAGCGGGCTGGCGATGAATCATCGAGCCGTGGCTCGCGCCGCCGCCGCTGAAGTTGTGGCGCTTGATGCCGCCCGAAAAGCCGTGACCCTTCGAGATGCCGATCACGTCGACGCGATCGCCCGGAGCGAACTCGGAAACCGTGACGGTCTGTCCGGCTTCGACGCCGTCGATGTCGTCGCGGAATTCGCGGATCCAACGCTTGGGCTCGGCGTCGTTCTTCTTATAATGTCCGGCAAGGGCACGCGAGACGCGCGACTTCTTGATGTCGCCGAAAGCGAGCGCGACGGCTTCATAGCCGTGCTTCTCTTTCGTTCTGCGCTCGACCACCGTGCAGGGACCGGCTTCGATCACCGTCACGGGGACATATCGTCCGTCGTCGGTGAAGACGCTCGTCATCCCAACCTTGCGGCCAAGGATGTTTTTCATCTAAATCCTCGTCCTATTGCTGAGTGATTAGCAGCACACGGGTCCAGGCGTACTGCTCTATTCTTTTTACCGGCGCGCGCAAAAATACCGCGGCCGGCGTGGACCACAACCTGGGCAGTTTAGCAGAACGCCCCGTGGGCGTCAAGCGAACTTAGCGGTGAATGGGGCGCCGGGCGTACCAGTTCGCGCGCGGGCAAAAGTCAGGAAGGCGACCGAGCGGGCCGCCTTCCCTGGACCTACTGGTTCATCGGTTTCATTGCGGGGTCGGGAATGCCGTTCGGACAAATTTTTGCTTGTTCCGCGGGGCTGACGTAATAGGCGTGCACGTCATAATGCGGTACGGGAAACCCTTCGTGCCCCTTCGGCTCGAACGCGACGTCGACGTGGTCGATGTGATAGCCGGGCAGCGCGCGCAGATTTGCGTAGCTGAAACCCTTCTTCAACTGATCCACCGAAACCATGATTTCGGAGAACACCGGCTTGCCTTTCCACGTTCCGTAAATCGGGCCGAGCGGCAGCGACTTGAGTGCGGCCCAGTGCTCGCCCATGGTTTGAATGCACGGCGACACCATGACGGCGCTCTTCGGGATGCCTGCCGGATGCACTTTGGGTTGCGGCGGCAATTGCGGCGGCGCGGCGATTGCGAATGTCGTGCTCAGCGCCAGCGTGAACGCAAACAATGAAACGCGTTTGAACATGCTCACTCCTTTCAAGTGATGAGCGAGTTCAGTGACGCGCTTCCGCCTCCTTTTGTCGCACCAAAAACGAGGACAAACGTCGGAGCGATCGCACGCGCACTCGTCGCGTCTCCGACGCAAGTCCGCGCTTCCAGGCTTCGAGCAAATCGTACACGGTGAGAATACCGACCCACGTGCCCGCGTCGTCGATAACCGCGACGCTGCGTCTGCCGCTCGTTGCCATCATGCTGGCGGCCGCGCGCACACGATCTTCGGGATGGACGGACACCGGCTTTCGTGCAAGCGTTTCTATTACTGCCGTTTCAGCATCCGGCATGTGCGCCCGCTGCACGATGGCCGCATGCCCGACGAATCCGCACAGCACTCCGCTTGGCGTTACCACGGGATACTCCAGGTAATGCAATTCGGAGTCGAGTTGCGCAAGACGGCGGGCAACCTGAGCGACGGTCGAGTGGGATTCCAAAACGACCAACTGCTCGCGCGGCACCATTACGGCGTGCACGGCGATGAGTTCGAGCGGATGCACCGAGTATTCGCGCGCAACGTGCATGCCGCGGCGCGCAAGTTTTTCCGTGAGAATCGAACGCGGCACGAAGATCACGGTAAATGCGGTCGCGGCGACGCACCCAATGAAGATCGGCGGCAGCAAGCCCCATGCGTGCGTTGTTTCGAGCGCAAACATCGTTGCCATGAACGGCGCGCGCATCGTGCCGCCCATAATCGCCGCCATGCCGACTGCGGACCACACCATCGCGTCGTGTCCCGGAATCGCAAGCGAAAGCAGCGTTCCCATCGCGCCGCCGATCATCAGGAGCGGAGCAAGCACGCCGCCGGACGTTCCCGAACTGAGCGCCGCGATCCAAATAATGATCTTCACCACGATGATGCCGGTAACGACGCCCATCGCGAGTTGCCCGTTGAGCATCCCGTTGATCGTGCCGTATCCAACGCCGAGGGCTTGGGGTACGAACCATCCGCCGATACCGACGACCGCGCCGCCGATGGCGGGCCACCACATCCAATGCACCGGCAGCCGTTCGTACGCGTCTTCCGTCCAGTAGACGAGTTTGGTCATCAGCGCCGACACGACGCCGCCCGCAATGCCGACGACGGCAGCCCAACCGAACGCTTCGGGGGCGATCGCGTGCGGGTGCGCGATCAGGAACGGCGGATTGGGGCCGATGAGCATGGAGCGCATCACGTCCGCGATAAACGCGGCGACGGCAACCGGAATAAAACTGCGCGGCTTCCATTCGAACAGCAGCAGTTCGACGGCGATGAGCACCGATGCGATCGGCGCCCCGAACGTGGCAGCCATACCGCCTGACGCACCGCAAACGAGCAGAGTGCGCCGCTCCACCGACGAGAGGCGCAGAAACTGCGCGAACAGCGAACCGAATGCACCGCCCGTCATGATGATCGGGCCCTCCGCGCCGAACGGTCCGCCGGTGCCGATGGTAATCGCCGAAGCGATCGGTTTCAAATATGCGACTCGCGCTTGAATGATGCTGTCGCGATCGAGGATCGCTTGGATCGCTTCGGGGATGCCGTGTCCGCGAATCTTGTCGGTGCCGTAACGCGCAATAAGGCCGACGATCAAGCCGCCGACGATGGGAATAGCGATTGCAGCGGGCCCAAGCACGTGCGGATTGGGCTGCGTGAGCGTCGAGCCGATTTGGTGAAAATACAGCAAGCGCGTGATGAAACCGATCAGAACGAGCAAGATCTTCGCGACTACCGCGGACGCGATGCCGATAAGTACGGCGAACGCGCTCATGATGAGCAAGCGGCGCGGATCTGTGGTGAAGTCGGCCAGTTTACCCCGTTCGGATTTGATCATCGTCCGCTGGATCATAACGAAAGTCGACACGCCGCGCTACGGTTTATGGCGGCGTGCCGACTCTCGAGCAGCGGAGTAACTACGGTTAACTTCTACACGAGTGCGGTTGCCACGAACGTGTTCCCGCTGTAGTAGCCGTAGGCGTCCACGATCTGACCGGGTTGTATCGGGCCGTTGACGGTGTATCCGGACTGCAGCGCCGGAGCAGCGTACACGAACGTCGGCGTGCCGTTGGCCGTGAGGAGCATGAGCGTGTCACCGCTGCGCCCGACGACGACGCCCTGTACCTGCTGCGGCGTGTAGCCGCCGTACATCGAGTAGTTGCCGTAGGCGTAGCTGTTCGCGGGCTCGCACGGTTCGTCGCCGTCCTCGTCGCCGGCCAAGCAGTTGTCGTACGGCGTTGCGTAATTCACGGGCGTCGCGTACACCGGCGCAGTCTGCGTTACAGCGTACGTTACGGGAACCGCGTACGACACCGGCGCGACATAGCCGTAGTTCACAGGCTCGTATGACGTCGGTGCGTAGTACGCCGTAGGTGCGTACGTTTGGCAGCCGTTGCCGCCGAGCGCGGCTGCAAGGGCGACCTGTGTGAGATCGTTCGAGTTGTAGCTGTTGCCGCTGCCGGTGAGCATTCCTACGACCGCAGGCAGCAGAGCCGCATACAGAGCCGTCGACGAATCACCGTTGCAATACATCGCCGGCGCATACGCGTATTGGTATTGCGGCGCGTAGCCATATTGCGGACCGTACGCGTAGCTGCTGTATGCGGGCTGCGCGTACGTGTAATATCCGTTCGTATACGTCACCGGCATCGTTACGTACGTGCCGACAGG
Source organism: Vulcanimicrobiaceae bacterium (assembly GCA_035694945.1). Classification (GTDB taxonomy): domain Bacteria; phylum Vulcanimicrobiota; class Vulcanimicrobiia; order Vulcanimicrobiales; family Vulcanimicrobiaceae; genus DATGJX01. The sequence continues at coordinate 11,965 of DASSEZ010000138.1, read as the reverse complement.
AATGGCCGGAACGCTCGTACCGAGCACGACGTCCCGCACGATTACCGGCGAACCCGCGGGCGGATCGATGACGACGGTATTACTCCGAACCGCCGCGACACGTCCGGCGATGTAACGCGGATGGTACACCACCGGAATGCTGCGCGCACGCGCGACGTACGCAGATCGAACGAGCGGCGAGGTGGCGATCGTACGCGTTATGCGGCGCTGTACACGCGGTGCGGAACGCACGTACTGTACGAACGGCGCGCTTCGCGTTCGCGTTTGACGCGCGGGTGCGCCGTAATGGCGTACGGGTGCGGTGTGCATCACGCGCGCGGGTGCGGCGTGCATCACGCGAGCGGGTGCGGCGTAATGCCGTACGGGTGCTGCGTGCATCGCGCGCGCGGGTGCGGCGTAATGGCGTACGGGTGCGGCGTGCATCACGCGCGCGGGTGCGGCGTAATGGCGTACGGGTGCGGCGTAATGGCGTACGGGTGCCGCATGCGCTGTGCGAGCCGGTGGCGTCGTCCGAGACGGCGCGGAAGCCGAACGAGTGGTCTTTCCATTTCCGTGTGCTGCGGCGGGCAGCGTGCCGCAGAGTGCGAGCGCGGCGCTCAGTCCGCTTGCCAGAATTCCCTTGAGGAGCCTGCTTGTAGAGTGTTGCATCGTATCCTCGCTTGTTCCCCGCAATTGTTCCTCTCGAGAAACGTGGATACGGCCTGAGCCGGTTCGCAGGCGGGCGGTACGCTGCGGGCGTCGCCGGTGGGGCCTCGATGCCTCGGCCGTCCTTCGATGCCTCAGGATGACACACGCGCTGCGCGCTACACGATGACACACGCGCTGCGCGCTACACGATGACACACGCGCTGCGCGCTACACGATGACACACGCGCTGCAGAGATTACGTGAAAGCGTTCAAGCCCGTGATCGCTTGACCGAGAATCAGCGTGTGCACCTCGCTCGTGCCTTCGTAGGTGAGCACTGACTCGAGGTTGTTCATGTGCCGGATCACGGGGTATTCGAGCGTCACGCCGTTCGCGCCAAGAATCGATCGTGCTTCGCGAGCAATGCGCAGCGCCTCCCGTACGTTGTTGAGTTTGCCGAAACTCACGTGTGTCGCGTGCGCGCGGCCTTCGTCTTTCATACGGCCGACGTGCAGCGCCAGCAACGTACCTTTGTTGAGCTCGAGCAGCATGTTGACGAGCTTTTCCTGCGTGAGTTGGAAACCGCCGATCGGCCGCCCAAACTGAACCCGCGTCTTCGCGTAGTCGAGCGCCGTTTCGAAACACGTACGCGCCGCGCCCATGACGCCCCAAACGATACCATAGCGCGCTTCGTTCAGGCAGGCGAGCGGCCCGCGCAGGCCGCGCACCTCGGGAAACGCGGCTTCTTCCGGCACGCGGCAACCCTCGAGCACCAGTTCCGATGTTACCGACGCTCGCAACGAAAGCTTGCGCTCGATGGAATGTGCGGTAAAGCCCTTTGTGTCGGTTGGCACCGCGAACCCGCGAATGCCGTCGTCCGTTTGCGCCCAAATAACGGCAACGTCGGCAATGCCGCCGTTGGTAATCCACATTTTCGTGCCGCTGATGATCCAGTCACTGCCGTCGCGGCGCGCGAACGTGCGCATATCTGCGGGGTTGCTGCCGAAGTCGGGCTCGGTCAGACCGAAACAGCCGAGCACTTCGCCCGCGGCCATACGCGGCAGCCACTGCTGCTTCTGCTCTTCGCTGGCCCAGCGGTGAATCGCGAACATCGCGAGCGAGCCTTGCACCGACGCGAAACTGCGCACGCCCGAGTCGCCCGCTTCCAATTCCATGCACGCGATGCCGTAACCGACCGCACTCGCGCCCGGACATCCGTAACCGTGTAAATGCATGCCGAGCAACCCGAGATCGCCCAGTTGTTTGCCCAGTTCGCGCGGAAGCGTGCCTTCTTCGAACCACTGCGCGATATTCGGCGTAATGCGATCGCGAACGAATGCGCGCACAGTGTCGCGCACCATGCGCTCTTCGTCGCTGAGCAGGGCATCGACGTTCAGAAAGTCTTGCGGGTTGGGCAGCGTCACGCGCTGTTGATGGGTGGCAGTCATGGTTCCTAACGTTTGAGTACGCGGGCGATTTTGTCGAAGAGCGCTTCCATCGAGCGTTCGTTGGCGTCTTCCAAGCGACGCCAGAGCAGCCGCCCTTCCGTATCGTTCAGCGTAGCATCTATGCGGTGCTCGACGGTCGTTTTTTTTGCATCCCCGCTCAAATAAAATCCGTGCGTTCCTTCGAAGCCTTCGTTTTGAATCCGCCAGACGATGCGCTCTTCGGGCACGACCTCTTCGAGCACGGCGTGAAAGCCGTTATGCCATTCTTCCGTCTTTCCGGGAACTAGCGGCCCCGGCGAGCGCATGAACGGCTGCGCCGCGAACGGCCAAATCACGTCGTTTGACGTTCCCATATCGACGAGCAGTTGAAAGATTCTGCGGCGTGTACCGGCGAAAGTGCGTTCGCGAACCTCGTGCAGCGGTATCGGCATATCGTGCCACTTTCGCCGGGCGACCAGGCGTATCCATGCCGCGGGTTGGGTAGAGAGCAAAAGAATGGCCAAAAGGGGAGCGGCCGGGATGAGCTCGTGGATAGACGACTCGCTACTTGCACGTGTTGCACAGCACGCGCCGGTTGGGCTTTTCGAAGCGGACGAGCATGGCGCATTGCGCTTCGTCTCCGAGCAATGGTGCGAAATTACCGGCCTGGATCCGGGCGCCGCGCTGGGCTCGCACTGGCTGGAAGCAATCGTGCCCGAGGATCGCGCTGCCGTCCACGCGGCATGGGGCGATGCGGTGGCGCACGGGCGCGGCCTTGACACGACGTATCGCCTTTTCAGCGGCGAGCAAACGAAAACCGTCCACACGTCGATGGCGCCGGTGACAGACGAAAGCGGACTGCTCACCGCATTCGCCGGCGTCACGACCGACCTCACGCATGTGTGGGAGCGCGACTGCACGTCGGCTCAGACGCTGGAGCACTTGCGCATCGCGGGTGAGGTGATGCCGCAACTCATGTGGATCGCCGCACCCGACGGCACGATCGAATACTACAACCGCCCGTGGCTCGACTACACCGGCGTTAGCGTGGAAGCCATGCGCGAACGCGGCGTCAAGAATGTCGTGCATCCCGACGAACTCGGCATGACGTGGGAGCATTGGAATCAGGCGCTGGTCACCGGCGAACCGTATGAAATAGAATACCGTCTTCGCAATGCACGCACCGGGGCATTTCGCTGGTTCATCGGCCGCGCCGTTCCGTATCGCGGCCCCGACGGGTCCATCGTTCGGTGGATCGGCACGGCCACCGACATCGACGCGCAAAAACGCGCCAACGATAATTTGCGATTCGTGCTCGACGCATCCAACGCGCTCGGTTCGAACCTGGACATCGAGAGTGTTTGCAATACGCTCGCGCAACTGGCTATCCAACGCGTTGCCGATTGGTGCTTCATCGTGCTCAAAGACGCAAACGGCGGGTATGCGACCCAGGCAATCGCGCATCGCGATCCACGGCGCGTACAACTCATCGAGCGCTATCGCGATCTCTATCCGGTACATCGCGGCTCGCCGCTCGATCGCGCCATTCGGCGCAACACGCCGATTCTCGTGCCTTCGGTCAGCGAGCGGGAACTGGAAATCTCCGCGCAAAATGCCGAGCATCTGCACGTGCTGCAAAGCCTCGGCATGCATTCCGCGATGCTCGTTCCCCTCTCCACGCCCGAAGGAACCGTGTACGGCGGCATTACGCTGGTGTCGTCCGAATCGGCGCACGCGTACAATCTTGCGGATCTTGAAGTAGCAGAACTGGTCGCGCGCCGCGCCGCGGTGGCGATGCAAACCGCATATGCGTTCGCGCAAGAGCGGCAAGGCGCACAGCGCTCCCGTTTTATTGCCGAAGCCAGCGAACTGCTCGTGCAGTCGCTCGATTTGCAGACGATGCTCGATCGGTTCGCGGCGTTTTTGGTCGATCACATGGCCGATCTCGCTTACGTGATATTGGCCGAGGATCGCGAGGCGCTGCGTACGGTGGCGTGCGCGCATGCCGATCCGCACAAGCAGCATATCGCAGAGCGGCTGCGCGGTCAGCGAACGATGCGCCCCGAAGCCGAGGAGAACGCGATCTGGATGCTCTCGCAGCACCGCACGCTGCTGCACAAGACGATCCCGATGGAAGCCGTGCTTGCCAGTATGTGGGAGTATCTCGCACCGGACGTACGCGCGCTCGACGTGCGCTCGGCAATTACGGTGCCGCTGTTTTCCCGCGGCGAGACGTTCGGCGCGATGGTGGTGTACTGGTGCACGCCGGGCAAAGTGTATTCCGAAGACGACGCCGAGCTCTTTACCGATTTGGGCCGGCGTTTGTCGATTGCGATAGAACATCAGCGCACCATCGAACGCGAGCGCCGCATCGCCGAGGCGCTGCAGCAAGCGCTCTTGCCGCAGCCGGGTAGGCTGCCCAAAGTCGACGGTCTCGCGTTTGCGGCACATTATCGGCCGAGTACGCACGAGTCTCAGGTCGGCGGAGACTGGTACGATGCCGTCACGCTGCCCGACGGTTCGATTTTCGTTAGCGTCGGTGACGTTACGGGACGAGGCCTGCGAGCCGCGGGGTTGATGGGAAAACTGCGCCAAGCGTTAGGCATGGCCGCGCTTTACGAGCGCGACCCGGCCCGCATGCTGGATGCCGTCGATTTTCACCTGCGTTCGCGGCGATCGGCTTCGCTCGCAACGGCATTCGTGGGCATCATCGATCCGGATCGCGCGCACATGCGGTATGCGTGCGCGGGACATCCTCCACCGCTCCTGCGCTGCAACGGCGAACTCATCGAACTGCGGTCCGATGGATTGCCGCTCGGGCTGCGCGATCAGCACGTCGAACAAGCGCAGAACGTTTCATTGCACGAGGCCGAGTTACTCGTGCTCTACACGGATGGATTGACCGAAGCCACGCGAGACATAGCGTTCGGTGAACAGCGCCTCGCGTTTCTGGCAACGAGCCAAGCGATTCAATGCGTTCGCAATCCCGCCGAATTTTTGTGCGACGCGTGCTTACCACCGGACGCACAAGACGATACCGCGGTATTGACGATTTCTTTCGGGGCACGCGCATCATGGGCGTTCGATGCGGAAAACGCAAAGGCGGCGCACGAAGCACGCACGGAATTCGTCAAATATCTTCGCGAGCGTTCTCGCGCGGACGCAGATTTTTCCGGCGCTGAACTGGTTTTCGGCGAACTGGTCGGCAACGTGGTTCGTCATGCGCCCGGCCCCATCGAAGTGCAGATAGAATGCGGCAATTCTCAGTGCGTGCTGCACGTTATCGACCGGGGGCGCGGCATCGTACGCGACCCAGGTCTGCCGCACGACCCGCTCTCTGAAGGCGGGCGCGGCCTCTACATCATCGAGCAACTCACCGACGGTTTGCATATCGAACGCATCGCTGGATACGGCAATCACGTGGCAGCGGTCTTACGCCTCTAACATAGGACTTTCGCCTGGTACAGCACGCTCGTTCGTTGGCTTAGGCTAGAGATCTTCAAAGGAGCGTGCACAATGCGACGATTTGCGAGCATGTTGACTCTTGTATCGCTCGCCGTTCTTTCCGCGTGCGGCGGAGGAGGCGGCGGCACTACGCATCTTCCGGAAATTTCGGGCGCCCCTGCCGCGAATACGTCCGGCAGCGCACCCTCGGCACCCTCGGCATCCGCGCGTCAGGCGTGGACGGTCGACGCCGGAGCATCGCACCGGGACGGCGCGCTGCAAGGCCTGGACTTTTACAGCAGTACGATCGTCATCGACGAAGGCGACAGCGTTACATGGACGTCCGCTTCCATCCACACCGTTTCATTTTTGACGGCCGGCATGAGTCCGTTCACCGCTCCGCCGGTACCGGCGGGCGGAAGCACCGAGGACGGCTCGGCGTTCACCAGTTCCGGCGTTTTGGGACCCGGACAGACGTATACGCTGACGTTTCCTAAAGCCGGTACGTACACGTACTACTGCTTATTGCATCCGCCGGAGATGGTGGGGCAGATCATCGTTCAGCCGGCTGGCACGCCGTATCCGCATCCGCAAGGCTATTACACCGGTCAGGGAAATCAACAAGCCAACGCCGATCTCAGCGCGGCGCAATCAGCGATTTCGTTGTTCCCGTTCGAGCGCGGCGGTACGATGCTGGCAGCGGGTATCTCGCCCGGACTTTCGAACCCGCCGCCGAGCAACTCGTCCGTTTGGCGTTTTCTCGATACGACGAATCTTACGAACACGGTCACCATTCCGGTAAATGCGACGATCACGTGGGTCAACGAGTCGAACAACGAGCCGCATACTGTCACGTTCCCGATTGCAGGACAACCGCTTCCGCCGCTGCCGGGCGATCCGTTTACACCGCCGATGGGCATCGTGCAAAACGGCGTGAACATCTACGACGGCACGCAGGTGACGAATTCGGGACCGTTTGGAACTGCCGTGGGATTCCCCGGAAATTCGTACAGCCTCAAATTCACCAAGGCGGGCACGTACCGGTACTTCTGCCTCTTCCACGACGAATTCGGCATGGAAGGCACGGTCGTCGTGCAGTAAATTGCAGCTGGTTTTAGGTCTTTGGGCCGATGTCTCTTTCGGCGAGCTTCCCGAGCGCCTGAATGACGATCGTCGCGAGAATCGTGATGATGACGGCGTAGCCCAATTCGGCCCAAAGACCCGAACCGGTTTTGAGAAACGTCTTGATGAGATCGGTGATGAACGTGTTCCACGCGAGCGCCGCGATGAGTCCGAAGGCAGCCGTGGCAAGCGCGATCATGGTTCCAAGATAGCTCGGTTTGACTTCCATGGGGGCCCTCCAATCGTGTGTCTAAGCATACACTATGCAACGGCCTCATGACATCGGCGGAATGGCCCCGTACGGCAAGGTGGACACCACCGAGCATCCGGAGCCGTTTCACCACGAGTGGGAAGCGCGCGTTTTCGCGCTCAACCGCGTACTGCTCGGTCAGGGCGTCTACACGTTGGACGAATTTCGCGACGCCATCGAGCGAATGACGCCCGATGCCTACCATAGTACGTCGTATTACGAACGCTGGCTGCACGCTATCGAAGTGCTGCTCGCAAAGCATGGGGTGATCGATGTTTGAAATCGGTGCGCTCGTTCGCGCGCGCGAACAGCGCACGGACGGCCATACACGATTGCCGCGGTACTTGCAGCACCGGCGCGGCCGCGTCGTTCACGTGCTGGGCGCATACCGGTTCGCCGACGAGGCCGCCGAGCGTGGCGCTCTCGCGAAGACGCAAACGCTGTACACCGTCGAGTTCGATTACGACGGCCATGCCGTACGCGCCGATCTCTTCGAGTCCTATTTGGAGCGTGACGCATGAACACGCACGTCCACGATCACGAACACAGCGCGCAGGTTTCGCAGCGCGTCAAAACGCTGATAGCGCGACTCGAGCATAGCGGCCTGACGACCGAGCAGCATCTGGACGATCTCGTGCAAGAGTTTCTTGCCAACGCGCGTCCCGAGAACGGATACCGGATCGTCGCCCGCGCGTGGATCGATCCGGAATACAAACACCGTTTGCTCGGCGATGCGAATGCGGCCGTGGAAGAACTCGGCGTCGATCTTTCACACTGGGCGCCGGTACGTTTGCGCGTGGTCGAGAACAGCGATTCCGTACATAACCTCATCGTCTGCACGCTGTGTTCGTGCTATCCAATCGCGTTGCTCGGCCCGTCGCCGTCTTGGTATAAGAGCGAGCAGTATCGTGCCCGTGCGGTGAGCGAACCGCGCGCCGTGCTGCACGAGTTCGGTTTCGACTTGCCAGACGACACACGCATCGTCGTGTGGGACAGCACGGCTGAGGCGCGCTACATGGTGCTGCCGCAACGTCCGGCCGGTTCCGACGGCTTGAGCGAGAGCGAGCTAGCGGCGCTGGTCACGCGCAATGGACTTATCGGCACCGCAGCAGTGTAGCGGTGCGAAACAAAGCGCACTGCGCACGGTACTTGTGCGCAGAGGTCATTATGACGATCATCGTTGAGCATCCGAGCGCAGAACGGGCCGTCCCAAAGATTCCAACGCGCATATCTCTGCCGCGACAAGCACAAAGCGATCTCTTCGGCGGCTGGGGCGTGCGGCTATCCTAGATTACATCACGCGGATGACACCCATCATGCCGTCGTCCTCGTGGAAGAGCATGTGACAGTGATAGACAAACTCACCGCGCGGTACATGGCGGAAGTCCAGTAGAACGCGCGTGACGCTCGGTTTGATTAGCGGATAGTCGGGATCGCGAGGATTCGGCAAAGCGCGGCCAGCCGGCACGATGACCGTGTCAAGCATAACGGGCATGGGCTGCTCGTCTTCGGCCGCAAACGCCATTTGATGAATGTGAAACGTGTGCGTCGTGAGCGTCGCATTGAAGAGATACCATTCCTCGATGCTGCCTTGCTTTACGACGATATCCGCATGCGCCGGCGCATCCTGGCCGGAGTCAAATTTCGGCCAGTAGGGCTGCTCGTGAAAATTGCGGTTGCTCGTTTCGGTGATGAAGAATTCGCCGTGGATGCCTTTCCCGTTTGCGTTGCGCATCGAATATTCCGTGTACGTCAACGCGCGGCGCCGCACGAACGCGGGATGCGCGCGGGCGTATTGAAGCAACAGCGCAGCGCGCGAGTCGGTTTGCGTGGCCGGCGCCGAGTCGACCGCCTCCGGTGGATTGGATTGCGCTGAAGGCACCGCCGAAATGGTCAGCAGATCGTGCGCGGTCGTTTCTCCGTCGAACGGTCCTAAACACCGCCTGTCGCTATAGAGCGTCGCCGTTTCGCCGGCGCGAAGCGTTAACAGAACGTCCGCGCGCATCGTCGGTCCAAGCATGATACCGTCGGTTGCAACATACCGCGCGAATGGGTGCGCGTCGTCACTGGAAATCGGCACGCCGTCGCGCGCGACTACGTGCATCGTTTGCACGGCGCCGGATGCATCGCGTAAACGGATGAGCTTTGTACCGTTGGGCAGCGCGTTGAGCAGGCGTAACAGTTGCGGCTTGCCTGCGCGCACCGTTAAGCGTGCGGGATTGTCGACGCCGTTTACGGTGAACATGACTTCCGCAAAAGGTCCGCAGCCATGGAGGTCCAGACTCGCGCTTCCCGCGCGCACGGGAACGTTGCTGGGCCACGGCGGCGGATTGAATGGATCGTACTTTGTGAGCGGCGCAGCCGGCTTCACATCATGCTCGTGCACCGCACCAAGCGCCGCCAGCGCATCAACTTTCGCCTGCATAGCCTTCGCAAGGACCGGATCGTATGGACCTCCTGGTCTGCGAGGGCGCATGATGACCTCATGCTCGTCGACCGCGGAGAGTTGCGAGGCATCCGGTTCGACGATCCACATGCCGGAAAGCCCGCCTCCAACCTCCACGCCGGTCATTCCGTGCGCGTGCGGATGATAAAAATACGTACCCGGCGGCTGCGTAAGCGGTACGGTGATGTCGTACTCGCACGCGTGCGCGGGAGTGCTCAGCGTGGATAGAAACACGTTTTCTTGCTGCGGCGGACCTTCAAAACCGTGCAAGTGCAGGTTTACGTCGAGCGGCTGCATCTCCATGTAGCGCGAGTAGATCGTATGATCGAGATAACCGCTGAATGCGTGCGGCTGCATGGCGTTCATCGGTGCGGGCGCGCATCTCGGCAGGTCGCTGGCTTTCATCGTCGCTCCGGAGGCCGGTCCGGAAATTTCGTTGACGAGACGCACCGCAAAACGCTCACCGCGGTGCACGACGAGCGTTGGGGCAACGTTTTGCTCGACGCCACCCAGAGTGTAATGAAAGCAAAAGCGCGCACCGGCGCGTACGACACGCATGATGAATTCGTGCCGCCCCAAATCGTCGAGCGGCATGTGATCGAGCGCAACAGCGGGTGGTTCGATAAAGGCGCCGGACGCGATTGGCCTGCCGCAGGCGCCGGACGGATGCAGTGCGACGCCGGTGCCTGTGCCCCCGATCGCGGCTTTATCGGAGGCCACCGCCATGAGGAGTATGGCCGCAGCAAGGTGTGCTAAGAGGCGAATTGACACGGCGGCACCCTTCTTTCGTTCCCGCCGGCCACGATGATAGCTAAAGTCTCTTTCCTGGGAATATTCGAATAGTCCCGCGGCCGTTATTGCGAGAGCCAGTGACATTGTACGGGCGCGCGTGCTAGAAAAAAAGTGATGTAAAAAGCCGCTTCCCGCGAGGCATACTATGGCGCTGCGCTACCGGACGATGCTGGCAGAGGATGTGCCGCGATGCGTTGAGATCATCGCCCATAATCCACTGGTCGCTCCGCGTTACGGCGATGCGCTTGCGGATCTCGAACGCGCTTGGCGGTCATTGCTGGGCCGGTTAGCCTTTACCGCCGTCGTTTTCGAAGAAGTACAGGGCGACGGTCTGCGGCTGTTCGGCGTCGGCGTCAGCGCCTTCGTTACCGATCAGTTCGTGCGCGACCTCAAGACGCCGCCGCTTTTGTGGATCGGCCCCGAGTTACTGCGCCGCATCACTCGCGGCGAATCACCACTGCTTTCCGACAAGAGCGTCATCGAAGCGAACACACGGGGCGGCCTGAACCTCGTCGGTTGGGACGGCGCGACAAGCCTCGACGATGCAGAGCGCGCAGACATACTCAATTTTTCATTTTACGCGTTTGTCGATTTGCACCGCGGTTTTCTCGTCAAGGAATTGCTCGGCCAGGCGGATTCTGCGCCACATTTTCAAGCGATGCGCAACATCGGCTCGTCGTTCTACGATCCGGATCTACGCGCGTTCGTCCCATGGGTCAGCGGCACTGCCGAAGACGGTGTGACAAAGCCGCATCTCATCGGCTCCACGCGAGAAATGGCCCTCGCGGGCACGTGGCTTTCCGGAAGTGCGCTGTTCGCATATGAGCCTCCGCGCATGTGCTTTACGTCGAGCCAGCGGCGGTTGTTGACCGCGGCGCTGCAAGGCGGCACCGACGAGGAATTGTCGCAGCGGCTGGAGATTTCTCTTTCCGCCGTGCGCCGCTGCTGGCTTTCGATATACGAACGCATCGTGGAGCGTGCACCGGATCTAATCGGACAGGCGGTCGAGTTGGACGACGATCGCGCGTACGCGCGAGGCAAAGGCAAGAAGCAACGCGTGCTTGCCTATCTGCGTGAACATCCCGAAGAACTGCGGCCCGTGTCACAAAAACTGTTACGAGCACAGGCATAGCAAAAGGCGCGGACAATGTGTCCGCGCCTTTGCGTTTCGATACCTCAGCCGCCCTTCGACTTAGGCCTTGAGTTCGATGTCCACGCCTGCCGGCAGATCGAGGTGCATGAGCGCATCCATCGTCTTGGGCGAGGCTTGCAGAATGTCGATGAGCCGCTTGTGCGTGCGCATTTCGAAATGCTCGCGCGACTTCTTGTCGACGTGCGGCGAGCGGTTCACACAGAACCGGTTGATCTCGGTCGGCAACGGAACGGGCCCGCTGACGAACGCGCCGGTGCGCTTTGCGGTCTCGACGATACGCTCCGCCGACTGATCGAGCACCTTGTGATCGTACGCCTTGAGGCGGATGCGAATCTTCTGCTTGGCCATGATTCCTCTTAGTCTTGAACCGTCGTGACGACGCCCGCGCCGACGGTGCGGCCGCCTTCACGGATTGCGAAACGCAGACCGGCTTCACACGCGACCGGTGTGATCAGTTCGACTTTCATTTTGATGTTGTCGCCCGGCATCACCATCTCGACGCCTTCCGGCAGTTGGATGGTGCCCGTCACGTCCGTCGTACGGAAATAGAACTGCGGACGATAGTTCGCGAAGAACGGCGTGTGGCGGCCGCCCTCTTCTTTCGAGAGGACGTACACTTCGGCTTCGAACTTCTTGTGCGGTTTGATGGAGCCCGGCTTCGCGAGCACCTGACCGCGCTCGATGTCGTTACGGTCCACGCCGCGC
>DASSEZ010000137.1:0-29697 GCA_035694945.1 Vulcanimicrobiaceae bacterium | reverse complement strand
TTCCGCCGCCGCCGCTCGGCAGCGGACTCGATCCTCCGCCGCCGCACGCGGCCAATACGAGAGCGCTGCTTGCACAAAGCACCGCAACGAACTGCTTCACCAAGATTCTCCTCCGTGAGGGAAGTGCCCACACCACGCCGTCTTTCGGACAGCGCGGGGTGCTTGCCCTTCGACACCTCACAAGACACGGTGCTGCGCGCTTCGTGACGCGCGCAGCCGTTTATGTTTGAGGCGCCTCTTCCTCGAACAAAACCTTGCGCTTTTCGGATCGATCTTGCGTTGGCAGTGATCTTCGGTCACGCCGACCACGACACCGACTTCGTCGCGTATCGAGGTGTATTTATTTGTGGGCCTTAGGCCGAGCGCACGGCAGCGCTGTCGAGATCGCGGTTCTTCGCGCGCTGCAGTGCCCGCGGTGCGCAGCCGCCGGATGCGCGGTCGCGCGCTGCTGAATCTTCAACAGTTCGATCTGCTGCTGCAACAGTAAATACTGCATCTGCAGTTGCTGCTGCTGCATCTGCGATTGCAGGTTCGCGCGCGTGAGGTCGCGTTGCGTTTGTAATTGCGTCTGCTGAGTGTTCAGTTGGTTCTGCATCTGCTGTTGCAGTGCCTGATCGACGATGACGCGGTTTACCAACGGGCTGGTATCCGCGGATGCCGCTAGCGGCAGCGCGGCAAACGCGGCCGCGAGCATCCCGGCAAGCAAAGTCTTCATAGTAGTGCAAACACTACGGCGCCGCCGGCGGATTCTCCAAGCGAGCGCGTTTACGCCTGCCCGCTAGACGGCGTATCGGCTTCCAGCACCTCGAACTCGCGAAGCTCGGGAAACAGCAGCGTCCATAGCGCAATCACGGCAAGCGTTGCCACTCCGCCCAGCACCACGGAGTTCTGCGTCCCGATAAGCGCCGCAAGGCCGCCCGACTCGAATGCACCCAGTTCGTTGGACGCGCCGATGAAGACGTTTTCCACCGCGCCGACGCGTCCGCGCATCTCGTTGGGCGTACGTAATTGCACAAGCGCGTTGCGGATGACGACGCTCACCATGTCGAACCCGCCGGTAAGCGCCAATGCCACGACCGATACGACGAACGAGTGCGAGACGCCGAACACGATCGTCGCCGCGCCGAAACCGGCGACGCAAATCAACAACAGACGGCCTGCCCCGCGTCCGAGGGAATGGCGCGCGACGTATCCGGCCACCAGCGCGGCACCAACGGCCGGAGCGGCCCGCAAGATTCCGAAACCCGTTGGTCCGACGTGGAGGATCTGCGTCGCATAGACGGGCAGCAGCGCAACCGCGCCGCCGAACAGCACTGCGAACAAGTCCAAGGAAATCGCGCCGAGTATGACGCGCCGGCGGAAAATAAATCGCACGCCTTCGAATGCGGCGTGCAGAACCGGTTCGTCGGCGTACTCCACCGCATGACGGCGAAGGAACGTGTACGTCACCGTTGCGGCGATGCAGCACAGCGCGGCAAAGCCGAACGCGACCGGCGTACCGATGGCGATAAGTGCGCCCCCCAGCGCCGGTCCGGCGATGGTCAGCAGTTGTCCGATCGACGACGTGAGTGCCTGAGCGCGGACGAACTGCTCCTGCGGTACGATGTTGACGAGCAGCGATCGCAACGCCGGGATGCCGATGGAATGCGCGATGCCGATAAACGCGACCGCACCCAAATAGATTGCCACGGAGTGCACGCGCAAGAGTACGAGCGCAACGAAGCCCGCCAGGCCGAGCGCCTCGAGCAGCGATGAAATAACGATGACCGCGCGCCGGTCCGCACGATCCGCAAGCACGCCCGCGGGCAGCGCGAGGAGCAGTTGCGGCAGAAACAGCACCAGCCCGACCAATCCGAGATCGAGCGGATTGTGCCGCAGTTGGAAGATTTGCCAACTGACCGCGACGTCCTCAATCGTAAAGCCCAGCAGACCGCTCTGCCGGGCAATGAAGTACGCCGCGAATTCCCGGTTCAGGTTTGCTGCCAGAGACGGTCGAACGCTTCGTGGTTTTTTCGCAGCACCTCGTCCATGTCGGACTTCCACAGCGAGCCGTCCAAATGGAGCGACGAAAGAATTTCAATCACCCATGGCCCGTCAAAGCCCGTTTCGCGAATCGCGCGAACGATCGGCGCCAGCGGAATCTCGCCTTGGCCGAGCGTGTAGCGATCTGCCGTCGAACGCGGCATCTTCCAGTCACTGAGTTGGATCACGAGAATCCGGCTTCCGCATTGGCGGATCACTTCCCGCAGGTTTGGCGTTTCCCACACATTCCACGTGTCCACGCAGATGCCGACCGCCGGGTGGTTCACCTTTTCGACCAGTTCCAAACCGTGATCCAAACCCCATACCGCCGTGTCGGTGTTGACGTTGATGGGATTGAGCGGTTCGAACGCGATCTTCACGTTGTGCTTGGCGGCAAAGTCGCCGAGATCTTTGAGCGCTTCCACCGCCGTGTCCACCGCCTTACGCATGTTGCCTTCGGGCGGTACACCGGTAATGACGATGAACGGCGTATCCTTCGGTACGTACGGCGCGCTCATCTCGATAGCTTCTTTGATCGCGTTCACGCGATCGCCCGGATCTTTGGGCGTGGGCGCCATCGAGTCGACGAAGATCGAGTGAACCTTTGCCTGGATTGACGCGACGGTCATGCCGTGCTTGTCGATGTAGCGCAGCGCTTCTTCGTAGTCGTTATGCGCGAGTTTGAACTCGCACACTTCCATGCAGTCCGCGCCGTGGTGCTTGTAGCGCTCGACGTCTTGCTTGAACGACCACGGCCACGTGGTGAATTCGCTGTAGCCGAAACGGTACGGGCGCGTCATAACTGCGTTACTCCTCCATCGAAAGCTCCAGCAGGCAAAAGCCGTGCCGGTCTACCTGGATAGGATACCCAACTCGCAGGTGCTCTGGCCGGTAGTCCGGGAGATCGACCCATTCGGCGCGCAAACTATTGTAGACGCGCAATTTACGCAAGCGATCGAGTTGCGGATGGTCGAACGAGAGAGCGGTCGTCACGGTACGGTCGAGCGTATTGCCGATGAGAATGGCGATGTGCCCGTCGCGCTGCAAACCGATGACGACGGCTTCTTCGCCCGTCACCTGCATCGCCGATGAAATATCGCACTCGTAGCGGCAGCGCTCGTCGACCGAATCGAACGCGTAACTTGCATACACGGTGAGGTTCTCGAGCCGCACCGCAAACCACGAAATATGCTCGCCGCGCAGCGGCAGATTGCGAACGCCAAGCCATTTCCATTCGCGTGCCGGCCGCGGCGCGAGGTTCGGCTTGCGCGAGGACATGTCGAGCCCCGCCGCCCCTTCGACCGCAGCCCACAAGTAGCGCGGCGGAAACCACGGCGAGAGCATCATTCCTTGATTCACGAGCGTTTCACCGTGCAGCCATTCGGAAAACTGACCCGGCACCGTGTTGTTGCGCCGCGGATCGCGCGAGTAATGCCTGAAACTGGTTGACAACGCGTCGGCCATGAACTCCGGGTTGAACGGTGCCGCCGCAAATGCGAACCAAAACGTCACGCCGACCCAGATACCGCCGAGCAGCCCGAATCCGTGCGTCGGCCCGTACATGATGGACGTTCGCGGCACGGTATGGATGCCGGCCTCGCTCCAAAACTCCGGAACGGAGAGCCGCGAAATGATGCGCGCCGACGTTTCGTGATCGGCAACGCCGAACATGACAGGGAAAACAAGGTCGGACGTCACGTCGGTGCGCTTGGTCCCGTCCACGTCGATATTGAGATAGTACAGACCGCGCGAGCGGTCCAGCAGATGTTCGTTGATTGCCTCACGCAGCGCATCGGCAGACGCGTCGAACGATTTCGCTTCGTCCAGCCTGCCCAGTTCCTCCGCCATCATGCAGATGGTTTTGAGCGCGGCATAACACTCGGAGTTCACTTCGGTCGTCGCACCGGAAAGCCGGTAGTTGTCGATGACGTTGCGCCAGCCGACGATGCCGCAGACGTTCGTGCCGTGCGAGGTACACCAGACCAGCCCGTCCTCGTTGCGCTGACTCAAGATGTAGTTGCCCATGCGCACGGCGCGCGGATAGACGTACTCGAGAAACGCACGATCGCCCGTCGTGTTGTAGTAGTGCCAAAACGCCAGCACGAGGAGCGGCGTATCGTCGTTGATGTTCAGGCCGTCGTCGCAGCTCTGGCCCGTGCGGATGTCGAAGTACTCCACCGCCATCCCATCGGGTTCGATGTGATCGGCATACCACAGCAGCGACTCCCGCGAGAAATGCGGCGTGATGTAATCGGAACCGAAGGCGAACCACGCCGTGTCGCGCCCCACGCTGTTATTCGATCGGGTGGGGTCGTTGGTGAACGCCCAGCCTTGCGGTGAGAGGAGTTCCACGCGCAGCATGTTGGCTTTGGCCCACAGTACGCCGCGGTTGACCTCCGTATCGGGCGTCATCACGATGGCGCGGCTGAGCACGTCGTCGAAGTGCGCGCGCGTGCGGTCCAGCGCTTCTTGCGCGGAAGGCAAGTTTTGCATAACCTCCCAGCCCGCATCCTCGCCATCCACGCAAAACGTCAGAACGAAGTAGAAACTCGCGCGCTCTCCGGGCCGCAGACGGTGCGAAAGGTGAAAAATGCCCGTGACGTCGGCCGCGGAAGTTTCCATGCACTGGTTCGAGAGTTTGCCGGGAAAGGTTTGCGCGTTCGCCTTGGCAGTGTCGAGCGTCACCTCGTAACTCGCCGGTTTCACCGAACACGCGGCGAACCGGATCACGTCCGGCGCCTGCTCGGTGCGCACGACGAACGCATTGTGCCGGCCGCTGTATTCGACGTTCGCGTTTCCTGCGAAGCTGCCGCGCAATTGCACGGACGCGTACGTTCCGATGGTGAGCTCGTGTTCGCCGTCGTTCACCATCTCAACGGTAAAGAACCCCGCGGGCGGATCGACGACGTGCTTGTCCTCACCGCGCGGCATGCCGTTGAGAACGAACAGATCTTCGTGGATCGTCAGGCCGTTCGCCAGTTCGAATAGGTGCTCTTGATGATCGGGGTGTATGACGAACTGCCCCGGCAACGGCGTGAGCGGGATGCCGGTGCGCTCGTCCCAATGATGCAGCACCAGCGTCTCGAACATGAGCGCGCCCGCTTCAATCGACCAAAATTTCTCGACGGCGCCGGTGGGCTTGATCAACATCGTTGCCTTTGGGCCGCCCAGCGTGCTGCCCGCGGACATTTGATGGTCCGAGATCTCGTACGTCGAGATTTGATGTCCAGGCCCGGATACTCTAGCGATCAATCTGCAGTCTCACCTATAACGAACCGGATTTCTTGCTCATACCTCCGTCAATAAAAATTGACGCACCGGTCACGTACGCGGCGTCCTCAGATGCCAAATAGACGCAAAGCTGCGCGATTTCCTCCGGCCGGCCCATGCGGCGCGCGGGAATCTCGGATAGCAGCGCGTTCATCTTCTGGGGATCGCGTTTGATGGAAGCGTCGATCGGTGTGTCGACGGCGCCCGGACACACGTCGTTTACCGTAATGCCGTATTTCGCCAGTTCGATCGCAATCGTACGGGTCAGCATGCGAATAGCACCCTTACTCGCGCAATATGCCGCATTCGTGGGCATTGCCACCTCTTCGTGAATCGACGAGATGTTGATGATGCGCCCGCCGCGCTGCTGCTTGACCATCTGTTGCGCCGCAAGTTGGCAGCCCAGCCACGCACCCGTCAGATTGACCGCGAGCGTTTTCTCGTAGACGTCGAGCGGCAGTTCGATGAACGGATGCTGCTGCTCGATGCCTGCGTTGTTCACCATGACGTCCAGTTTGCCGTAGCGCTCGACGGCCGCACCCACCAGCGCATGCATATCATCGGCTTTCGAAACGTCCGCGGCGATATCGCACGCCGTACCGCCAAACGCCGCGATCTCGCGCACGAGTGCGCTGGCCGGCGCCCGTTCGCCATGATAGTCGACGACGACTTTCGCGCCTTCGCGCGCCATTGCGATCGAGATGGCCTTGCCGATGCCGGTGTCGCCACCCGTTACGATGGCCACCTTGTCCTGCAGCCGCAGGCCCGTCTCGCGCGAGACTTCCGCGCGTTCGCTCCGAACGCCCAGCGCGGCGAGCAGGTTCTTCACTTGCGTTTTCCCAGCACAAGCGCCGCGCCGGCACCAAGCAGCACGAGCGCAGCCGCACCCATCACCGCGTAGCCGCGCGTGATAATGCGCTTACGCTTGCGTTCTTTATCGCTCAGGTAGCGTAATTCCGGATACGCATCGTCGCGATCGTAACCGCGATCGTCAAGCGCCATCTTCATGACTTCGGCCGGATGCAGCGCCTGCCGCTTTGTGGTTTGCATGATCTGTTCGCGGCAACTGAATCCGTCGGCCACCACGATCGTCTGCGGTTTGGCCTCGCGCACCTTGGGCAGCAGGCGCCGCTCGCCGCACTTGATCGACATGTCGTAATGGCTCTTTTCGAAACCGAACGCGCCCGCCATCCCGCAGCAGCCGCTGTCGAGCTGTTCAAAGTCCATGCGCATCTGGCTGAACACATGCGATTCCGAGGTCGGGTCCAGCAGAGATTTTTTGTGGCAGTGCTCGTGCACGATGGCGTGCCGTTCGAGTTTGGGCGGCTTGTAGTGCTCGGTTTTCTCGGCTTTCTTGTTCAAAAACGCTTCCAACGTAAACGCCTGCGCCGCCAAACGATGCGCGTCCATGTCGTTGCCAAGCATGTTCTGCATTTCGTCCTTGAAAACCGATAGACATGAAGGCTCCAGACCAATTACCGGAACGCCCTCGCGAATGAGCGGCCGCAGATCGGCAAGAATCGCATGCAACTGCTTCTCGGCCGCATCCAGCAAGCCGTAGTCGTAGAGCGGGCGCCCGCAGCAGATTTGATGCGGCGGAAGAATCACGTGATAGCCCGCATCCTCGAGCACCTCGACCGCCGCCTGCGCCGTGTGTGGATGAAAATGGTTGTTCCACGTGTCCGCCCACAGGATAACGCGCTGGTTGCCCACGTTGCGCGGCGTGCGTTGTTCGAACCATTGGCGGAACGTGCGATCGGCGAACATGGGAATCTCGCGCTGCGGCGCGATGTTTGCGATGCGCTTCATCAGCGTACTGAACGGAGGCGCCTGCGTAAAAAAGTTCGCGACGCCAGGCATCAGTGAGGCGAGTTTGGCCCACTTGAACATGTAGCCGAACAGATACATCTGAATCGGCCGGACCTTCCCCTTGAAGTAATGATAGAGAAACTCCGCCTTGTACGTGGCCATGTCAACGTTGACCGGGCACTCGTGTTTGCAGCCTTTGCACGCCAGGCAGTAGTCGAGCGACTCTTTCACCGCTTCGCTCTTCCAGCCGTGTTGCATCGGTTTGCCTTGCAGCATCTCGAAGAGCAGACGCGCTCGGCCGCGTGTGGAGTATTGCTCTTCTTTTGTGACCATGTAACTCGGGCACATCGTCTGTTTGTCGTGTTTGCGGCAGACGCCGGCGCCCACGCAGCGGTTCGCAGCGTACGCAAAACTATGATGGTCTTCTTTGAGCGTGAATTTGATCTCGGGATCCCACGGCTGGTAGTTTACGCCCCAGCGCAAATTCTCGTCGATGCGATATGGCTTGACCACCTTGCCCGGGTTCATCTTGTTGCCCGGATCGAACGCGGTCTTGAACTCCCAGAACGCCTGCACCAGTTCGTCGCCGTACATAATGGGCAGCAGTTCCGCGCGGATTTGTCCGTCGCCGTGTTCGCCCGACACCGACCCTTTGTACTTCACGCAAATGCGCGCCATCTCGTGCACGAACTTGCGATACTTCTCGATGCCCTCTTTGGTGAAGAGATCGAAGTTGATGCGGCAGTGCACGCATCCCTGGCCGAAGTGGCCGTAGATGGATGCGAAATAGCCGTAGTCCTGCATCTTCTGATGAAACTCGCGCAGGTACTTGCCCAGATATTCCGGTGCGACGGCCGAGTCTTCCCAACCCGGATAAAACTCGGGCTGATTGGGAATTTTTGCGTTCACGCCCAAACCCGCTTCGCGGATTTTGACGATCTCTTCGATGATGTGCTCGTCGGCGGTGGCATTCGCGCCTTTGACCTGCGTGCTGTGCCTGCGGATGTCGTCTATCAGCGACTGCGCCTTGCTCTTCGCCTCTTCCGGCGTGTCGCCGCCGAAACTGCAGATGAGCCACGCGCGCCCATCGGGGAAGAGCTCCTCTTGCTCGTGCGGGTTCTTTCCCTTTTCGTGCATGTGCTGGAACAGCGTCTCGTCCATGCCTTCCAGCGCATGCGGCATGTGCGTATTGCAAAACGCGACGTGATCGCCGGACGTGGCGATGTCTTCGAAACCGATGAGCGCCATCGCCGCGTGCTTGGGCTTTGGCACCAGACGCACGGTGATCTCGAGCAAGTGCACGATGGTGCCTTCGCTGCCGATCAACGCGCGCGCGACGTTGAAGCCGTTCTCCGGCGAGAGTTGGTGCAGGTTGTAACCCGACACGCGGCGCGGAATATCCGGAAAGCGCTCCTGCACCAGGCGATCGTATTTCTCGTGAATCGCCTTGAGTTTGGCGTAAATCTCGCCCTTGCGTCCGCCTTTGCGGATGATGTCTTCCAATTCGGCCGGGCTGGTCGCGCCGACGCGCATACGGGTTCCGTCGTAAAGCAGCACCTCCGCGTCGAAGACGTTCTCTTCCAGCCGTCCGGAAAATTGCGCGGGCATGCCGCACGAATTGTTGCCGAACATGCCGCCGATGTTGCAGCGGTTGTGCGTCGACGGCGCCGGGCCGACGGTGAGTTGATACTTGTCCACCGCGTTGCGGATGTCGTCGAGGACGACGCCGGGCTCGCAGATCGCCACCTTGTTTTGCGGATCGATCTCGATGATGCGGTTCATGTATTTGCTGTAGTCGAAGATCACCGCCGCGTTGCAACTGGCACCGGTAAGGCTGGTTCCGCCGCCGCGCGGCGTCACCGGCGCGCCGTAGCGATGGCAGACCATCATGGCTTTCTGCGCATCATCCGCATCTTTGGGCAGCACGACGGCGATGGGCACTTGCCGGTAATTCGCGGCGTCGGTCGAGTACATCGCTCGGTATCCGTCGTCGAAGCGGACGTCGCCGCGCACGAGTTTGCGCAAATCGCGTTCCAACCCGCGCACATCGATATGCAGGTCCGATGCGTTGGTCGCGTCGGGACGCTGCGTGGGAACGAGCCGCTGCACGTCGTCGTCGCGCCGGACCGCTCCGTTACCGTTCGCCGTATGACCGTTCATCGAAGCATCGCCAAGGTGCCGAGGCCAGCTTTTAAATTGCATACTGCTCCGCGTCCGCTCTCTTGAATTCCAGTCCGATGCCGGGGCGGTCGAGATCCGGCGTCAGACTGCCGTTTTGGGGAGTGCTCGTGCCGTCGAACAGCATGCGTTCGATGCGCACGTGGTCGTGGAAGTATTCGATATGGCGAAGCATCTTGGCGGCGCTTGCCGCCGGAAGCGTGACGTACGGCGCGCAGTGGCTGGAAAGCGGCAGATCGTGCGCCTCGCAGAGCGCGTCGACGGCAAGAAAACCGCTGTATCCGCCGCAGCGCGTCACGTCGGCCTGGAGCACGTCAGCCGCGCCGGCGGCGATGATCTGCGTAAAATTGTACGGCGCGTAGCCGTATTCGCCGTTACTGATCTCCATGACCGGGGGCGCGTGATCGCGCACGAAGCGGTTGCCCTCCAAATCATTGTGGTAAACCGGTTCCTCGAACCATGACACGTTCGAATCGGCGAAGCGGGCCGCCAATTCCAGCGCCTGCTTTTTGGTATACGCGCCGTTCGCGTCCACGAAGAGCTGCGCGTCTGCACCGATCGCTTTGCGCGCTGCCGCAACACGGCGCGGATCGGTTTGCGCATCGCGTCCGACTTTCATTTTTACTCGCGGAATGTTCATCTCGTGCACCCAGCAGCCGAGTTGTTCCGTCAACCGGCGCTCGGAATACGAGGTGAATCCGCCGCTGCCGTACACCGGGCTCGCCTCGCGCGCGGCGCCGAGGATCGCGCTGACGGGCGCCTGCAGCACTTTGCCTTTGAGATCCCACAGCGCGACGTCGACGGCAGAGATCGCCATTGCGGTCAGCCCTTCGCGGCCGTTGTTGCGGATTTTTGCGATCATGTCCGCATACCGCGCGGCGGTCTGCATCGCGTCCTTTCCGCGCAGCACGTCGCGCAGCGTTCCGGAAATGAGACTCGTGATGCCGGCGCTGCCGTACGTGTAGCCGATACCGGTCTGATTGCCGGCATGGACCTCGACGAGCACCATCGTCGTCGAGGTCCATTTCAAAGTGCCGTCGGATTCCTCCGGCTCTTCGGTTGGAATCTTGTACGCGCGCGCGTGCACCGACTCAATCGCGTACTCGACGCGAACGCATCCGGCGGTTGGCACTACTCGCCTTTCTTGACGTGCTCTTCCGTCTTGCGCGGAATGACGCCCGCGATCATCTGCTTGATCGACTGCCCGATCATGCCGCGCTCATCCGGATCCCCTTTGCGTGCCGCCTTCATGAAGTGTATCGCCTGCTCGCGCGAAATGTGCGGCGGCAGCGTCGCAACGTTACCGTCGACGACGGCTTCGAACAGGACCGGACGGTCGGCGCTGAGCGCCTGCTCCCACGCGCTCTCAACTTCGTCCGGCGATTTTACGCGAATGCCTTTGAAGCCCAGCGACTCGGCAAAACGTGCGTACGGAAAGTCCGGGAGCGGCTGCGTCTGCATGTTGCGCGGCGAACCGGCAAGAATACGTTCCTCCCATGTGACCTGGTTGAGATCTTGATTGTTGAGCACGAGGAAGATCAGACGCGGATCGCTCCACTTCTTCCAATATTTGTGAACGGTTATCAGCTCGTTGATGCCGTTCATCTGCATGGCGCCGTCGCCCGGTACCGCGATGACGCAGCGATCCGGGAACGCAAATTTTGCCGCTATCGCATACGGCACGGCGGAGCCCATCGTCGCGAGGTTGCCCGATAGTGATATTTTCATGCCGCGGCGCACCATGATGTGGCGCGCCATCCAGTTCGTCGGCGTTCCCGCATCGCCCGTGATGATGGCGTTCTTCGGAACCACCTTATTAAGCGCGGTGAACAGCATCTGCGGGTTGATCGGATCGGCCGCCTGCTGCGCGCGGTCGTTTTCGATCTGGTACCACTCTTCCTTATTCTTGCGGATGCTCTCGCGCCAAGAAGAATCTTCTTTTTGATGCAGGTGGGGCAGCAGCGCTTGGAGCGTGTCGGCGGCATCGCCTATCAGGTTCACGTTCGTCGGATACCGCAGCCCGATATAGCGTGGATCGATGTCGATTTGCACCGCCGCTACGGACCCGTCTTTGGGCAGATATTCGGCGTACGGAAAGTTGGTACCGACCATGAGCAGCGCGTCGCATTCATTCATGATGTCGCTGCTCGGGCGCGTTCCGAGCAGTCCAATCGTGCCGGTGACCCATGGCAAATCGTCGGGCAGCACGTCCTTGCCGAGCAGCGCCTTCGCGCAGCACGCCTGCAATTTATCCGCTACGGCAATGACCTCGTCGCTCGCCTTTTTCGCGCCGGCACCGATGAGCATCGCCACCTTTGAAGCGCTGTTCAGCACCTCCGCGGCACGCTGCAAATCCTTGAGGCGTGGGATGATCATCGGCGCGGAGTAGCCGACCCCGCTGTGCACCGTGTTGTGTTTGCGCGGCGGTTCGGAGTAGTCTTCTTCCTGCAAGTCCTTCGGGAAGATCACCGTTGCAACGCCGTTCAGCCCCATCGCGATGCGCATTGCGCGGTCGACGATGTGACGCGTCGCGGTCGTACTGGAGATCGTGTAGTTGTATTCGCTGACGTCCTTGAACAGCGTCTGCAAATCGACTTCTTGCTGGTACGAGCCGCCCAGCGCCATCGTCGCCGCCTGTCCGACGATAGCGACGACGGGCACGTGATCCATTTTCGCGTCGTACAAACCGTTCAGCAGATGAATCGCTCCCGGACCGGACGTTGCCATACACACGCCGACTTCGCCGGTGAATTTTGCGTGCGCGCACGCCATGAAGGCCGCCATCTCCTCGTGCCGCACCTGGATGAACTCGATCTTCTCCGAGAATTTTTCCAGCGCAGCGAGCAAGCCGTTGATTCCATCGCCCGGATATCCGTAGATACGCGATACACCCCAGTCCACCAACCGTTGCAGCAGGAAGCTGCTTGCCGTCATGCTCATGTGTGCCTCTGTGTAGGAAGTGACACAGATGATCTACCCGAGGCACTTGCGGGCAAACGATTGACCAGAGTTAATCCACGCTGCCGATCCGGCGCACCAGCAGCACCAGCAGCCCGATGCCGAACGTCCACGCAACGAAACCTTCAGAAACCGGGCCCCAGTTTGCCAATTGCAGTCCGCCGGGGTTGTACTTGGCATGCTGCAGATACCACACGTATGACGCCACGGCGTCTAAATGTTTTTGATCGATGACGTTCGGGCCGAATCTGGGCATCACGTCGGGACCATAGCGAACCGCGTCCGCGAGGTCTTGCGGCGTCGCATCCATCAGCGACGGCGCCACGTTCGCATAATCCACCGCGTTGCCGCGTCCCGTCGCGGCGTGGCATTGCTGGCAGTTCTCTTCGTACACCTCGCGGCCGCTGCGCAGCGTTTCATCGTCATGGCGAATGGTGACGGTGGGCAGTACCTTGTTGCCGTCGGACTTCGACATCACGTACGAAACGATGTTGCGCATTTGCTGCGGCGGGAAATACGGCAATTTGTGCATTTCCTGTTGAAAGGGAACGGCTGCCGGCATTCGTCCGGTGCGCAGTTCGAAATCTATGTCCTGTACGTCGATGCCGATGAGCGGCGGACCCTGCGCGGTGCCTTGCAGATTCGCGCCGTGGCACGACGTGCAATGCGTGTTGAACAGGCGTTTGCCTTCGCGCAGATCGGCCGCGTTCGCACGCAGCACGTAGAGCGGATCGAACGTTGCCGACGGCTGCGGCGTCGCAAGCGCGTTTCCGCTGGACGGCACGCTCGACATCTGGAGCAGCACAATCGCCGCAATGAGCGCGATCACGTTGCCGGTTCCGTACGCTCCGCCGCCGCCCACGCCGCGGCGGTGCACATGAACGCGATAAACAGCAGCAGCCCGCCGGCAATCCACATGACGGCGCCGCCGTTGTGCTGGTCGGCCAGCGCGAGCGCCTGCGTATGCCCGGCAAGATAGTGCGGATACAGAATCTTTCGCGCGGCGTACAGCGCCAAACCCAAAAATGCGCCTTGGGGAATAGCGAGAAACAGATACAGCATCCGCGCCGGATACGGCAGCGGACGCGGCGTGTAGCCGACCTGCACGACCGACGCCCAGAACAAGAACGCGGCGCCGGCGTACAGCGCGTGTTCCAGCACGTGTACCGGCGGATGGTCGAGCGCCGCTTCATACAATGGCGAAAAATGCGACATCCACAACACACCAACGAATGCGATCCAGCCGGTGAGCGGCGCGAACAGGACGTTTCCCACCGCGCTTTGCGCAAAAGCGGTGATACGGCGCGCGACTCGCTGCGGCGGAACGGCGACCACGAGCAGCAGCGGTGCACCCAAGAGCACGAGGGGCGGTCCGACGAGCATCAGCACGACGTGCTGCGTCATATGCCAAGCGAACAGTTGATCCGCAAGCGGTTCGATGGGCGGCAAAAGAACGGCCGTCATCAGCACCACGCCGCTTATGAACGCAGCGATGCGCCAGCCCGAATATTCCCGATCCGGAAAGCGCGCGTTGTACAATCCTGCGGCATACACGTACACCGCGATTGCAGCCGCACCCAGCAGCGCCGCGATCATGCGACCGGCTCCTCTTCGTAGCCGCCCTCGGGTTTACGTTTCAGGCGCACGCGCTCGGCGCGGTGCGTCCCGCCCTTCTTCTTGAGATCCGACGCCAGCATGTAGGTGATCCAGAATCCCAAGAACGGGCCGAGTATGCAGAAAAAACGGTAAAACCAGACGAGATCGTTGAGGGGCAGGTGCGTGTACGCCGCTTGCACGTCGTCGCCGCCCGCGAGAAACAAGCCGAGCATGAAAATGAAGAATGCGACGCCCGCGCCCGTGCGCACCGGCATTTCGCGCGGCCGGTTGAGCAGATGATGCTGCTTGTAGTCTTTCGTAATGAATTGTTCGGCCCACGGATACGCGAACAATCCGATCATGATGACGATCGGCAGCAAGAACCCCGGCCAAAACTGCGAGGGAATCATGTGCCCGGGGAAATGCACGGCCCAGCGCGGACCGATGCGCAGCGCGCCTTCCAGCCAGCCGATATACCAGTCCGGCTGCGCCGGTGAAATGGCTTTCCACGTTTGATACGGTCCCCATAACCACACGGGGTTGATCTGCACGAACGCGCCGAGCCCGACGCACATCGCGACCACGCCGAATAGCAGCGCGAGCGACTTGAACGTATAGAGCGGAAAGAGCGGCGCGCCGACGACGTTTTCCTCGGTGCGCCGCGGTCCCGGAAACTGCGTGTGTTTCTGGCGCCAGAGGATCATCAGATGCACCGTGATGCCGAGCGTGATGAGCGCCGGCATGATGAACACGTGCGTGATGAACAAACGTTCGATGAGAATCTCGGTCGGCCACACGCCGCCGATCAGGAAGAACATCGCCCACGTGCCGATGAAGGGAACGGATTGCAGGATGGAAACCGCGATACGCAAGCCCATGCCGCTAAGCAGATCGTCGGGCATGGAGTACCCGGTAAAACCTTCGAACATCGCGGCGAACAGCAGCAGCACGCCGATCACCCAGTTGAGTTCTCGCGGATTGCGGAATGCGCCGGTAAAGAAGATGCGGCCCATGTGCACCAGGATGCCCGCGACGAAAATGTCGGCCGCCCAATGGTGGATCTGCCGGATCAGCAGGCCGGCGTTGACCATGAAGCAGATGTGCAGCACGGAATCGTAGGCTTCGCTCATCTTCTCGCCGCGAAGCAGCGCGTACGGCCCGTCGTACACGACGGTCGCGTGTCCGGGCACGAACCAGAGCGCCAAAAACGTGCCGGTGGCGAGCAGTACGATGAATGCGTACATGTTGATCTCGCCCAGCATGAACGACCAATGATCCGGAAACGCTTTTTTGAGCGCATGATGCACGAACGTGCCGGTGCCGAACCGATCGTCCGCCCACAAGAGCAGCCGCGAGATCATTTGAAACGGCGCTCCGGCCTAGCCTGCGCGCCCCCCGCTTCGCGGGGCGCCCATGCGGTTCGGCAGGCGGTATCGAATTGCTTCGTTACGACGAAGTAATTCTTTGATCGCAACATGTTACGAGTGCTCCCAGAATCCCGGGCCGACCGGCTCTGGAAAATCGCCTTTCGCGCGCAGATATCCGTCTTGCGAAATCTCGATCGGCAAGCGCGGCAGCGGATGATCGGCGGGACCCGAAACGACTGCGGCGTTCTCGGTGACGTCGAACGCCGATTGGTGACACGGGCAAATCAGCCGGTGATCCGCCGAGCGGTAGAGGGCAACGGGACAGCCGGCGTGCGTACACATTTTCGAATACGCAATGTATCCTTGCGGCGCGTCGCTCACCAGACCATCGGGCAGTTTCACCAAAATCGTCATCGACTGGGAATCGCCGATGCTCCCTTCCGGGAAAACCGTGACCGCCACTTCTTCATTCAAATCGCCGGCGCGCACCAGCGCTCCGTCGGCGCGCTGCAGGCGGTCGCCGCGCTTCCAGCGCGTGTGAAACAACGCGTCGTCAGGTTCAGGCCCGAGCGAACCGACCGGAAAGAGCGCTGCAATGCCGAATATGCCGATCGCTCCGTACAGCATGCGCGTGAGCCACGTGCGCCGCGTAACCTTCGCAACGCCGTGCTCCCACCAGTCGACCATGCCGGCTCGTTCCTCGACCGGCTGCGGATAGGTATCTCGCAAATCGACGACCTGCTCGTGCGGAATGATCCAGCGCGACCATCCCAGCGCGGCGAGCATGAATCCGACGAAAACGCACGCCAGCGCGAATCCCTCCCACTGCGTGCTTTCCTGTTTCGCATACGCGATCATGAAGCCGACGCTGCCTAGGATGGAGAGCAGCAGCGAAGCGGCGATTGCGCGATCCCGAACGTTCGGCTCGTGCTGCTTCATCGAATCCAATACACCGTGCTGTAGATGCCGAACCACATGAACGTGACGAAATGCCAATAGTACGTAATCGCCTCAGCAGCGTCGTGTTTGTCCACTCGAAATGCCGGTGAACGCAGCCCGAAGTAAAGCCCCAGGAGCATGATGACGCCCGCAACGACGTGGAGCAGATGAAAACCGGTGAGCGCGATATAAATGGAAGCGTACGCACTGGTGTGCAGGTTGAAGCCTTGAGCGGCGTATCCGTGCATCGCCGTTCCGATGTAGCCCAGGCCGCCGATGATGCCGCCATACAACCAGCCGAATGCCGCCTTCATGTTCCGCCGTTTGAGTGCGCGCGACATCGGAAACATCATCAGGCTGCTGGCGATCAGGAAAAACGTGCCGAATGCAGGGCTGAGTTCGTCCAGATGCACATACGGCGGCGGCCACGCACCGACCGGCGCGGTGCTTTTCAAATCGTAGTACGTTGCAAAGAGCGCCGAGAAGAACATCGTTTCGGAAGCAATATATATGATTGTCCCGAGCGCAACTGGCCGAACCCGTATCGGCATCGGCGGGTGATGTCGAGCCACGGCAGTTTTGTACCCGATGGCTTGGTTTTTTATCGGACACAGCGTGGGTAAGTAGCCCACATACATGCCCATCATGCATCCTGCGTCGCTGCAGGGCCAGGACCTCGCCGGCGTTTGGTACATTTTTGGCGGCGCGGCGCTCTTTGTCGCCGTGTTTGTCTATGCGCTGATCCTGTATTCCATCGTGCGCTGGCGCGAGCGCGCAACCGATTCCGGTTTACCGCCGCAGTTTTTGAAGAACCCGCCCATCGAGATCACCGGCGTCGTCATTCCGTTCATTATCGTCATCGGGCTCTTTTACGTTTCTTACGTTCGCGAAGGCGTCGTCGATTTTTTGAAGCCGAATCCGTACGTGACGGTCAACGTCACGGCGTACCGCTGGTCCTGGCAGTTCCGGTATGCGGGCCATCCCATTACGGTGAACGGTACGGTACATAACCCGCCTACGCTCGTTCTGCCGGTGGGCAAGATGACGCAGATCAACTTGTTTTCCGACGACGTGGTGCACTCGTTCTGGATTCCGAGTTTCCTATTCAAGCGCGATGCCAACCCGGGCATCACCAACCACTTCGATATCACGCCCACCAAGACGGGATATTTTCACGGTGTCTGCGCCGAGTATTGCGGCCTGGATCACGCACTGATGACGTTTACCGTCGAAGTCGTCCCCGTTGCCGACTTCGACCGCTGGATGGCATCGGGAGGCCACATCTCCGTATGATGCACTGGCTTACGTC
The DNA here is from genome assembly GCA_035694945.1 of Vulcanimicrobiaceae bacterium. Taxonomy (GTDB): domain Bacteria; phylum Vulcanimicrobiota; class Vulcanimicrobiia; order Vulcanimicrobiales; family Vulcanimicrobiaceae; genus DATGJX01. The sequence continues at coordinate 12,249 of DASSEZ010000137.1, read as the reverse complement.
GACCAATCATAAGACGGTCGGCATCCTGTACATCCTGACGACGTTTCTGTTCTTCGCGGTTGCCGGCATTCTGTCACTGGTTATCCGCCTGCAACTCGCGCAGCCCGACCAGAATATCGTGAGCCCGCATGCGTACAACGAGATATTCACACTGCACGGGACCGCGATGATTTTTTTGGTCGTCGCACCGTTCGCATTCGGACTTGGCAACTATTTGGTGCCGCTGCAGATCGGCGCGCCCGATATGGCGTATCCACGTCTGAATCTGCTCGGCGTCTATCTGTTCATGATCAGCGGCTTCACAATTTTCGCTGGAGTGTTCGCGCAAGGCGGCGGCGCAGCGGCAGGTTGGACGGCCTATGCACCCCTCTCGACGATTATCAGCGGCACCGGCGCGGGGCAAGATCTCTGGTGTATCGGCATTTTGCTCAACGCGATCTCGACGACGATGGTGGCCATCAACTTTATCGCCACCATTCTGCTCTATCGCGCGCCGGGTATGACGATGTGGCGTATGCCCATCTTTACGTGGGAAATGCTGGCAACTGCGCTGCTGATCATCATGGCGTTTCCGGCACTGGAAGTGGCGATGCTGGAGTTACTGCTCAGCCGCCACTACGGTGCGCATTTTTTCGATCCGCAATTCGGCGGCAACGTCGTCCTCTACCAACATTTGTTCTGGTTCTTCGGCCATCCGGAAGTGTACGTGATGATCTTGCCGTACTTCGGCGTCATTTCCGAAGTTATCGCCGTCTTTTCGCAAAAGCCGCTGTACGGCTACGTAGGCATGGTGCTGTCGGCGTTCGCCATCGCCGGTCTTTCGATGGGCGTATGGGCGCACCACATGTTCACGACGGGCGTCGTGGCAAACGGCTTTTTCTCCGGTATGTCGTTCCTCATTGCAATCCCGACGGGGGTGAAGTACTGGAACTGGATAGGCACGATGTGGAAAGGACGCTTACGGCTCACCACGCCGATGCTGTTTTCCATCGGTTTTTTATCGAATTTTCTCATCGGCGGGATTACGGGCGTAATGGTTGCCGCGCCGCCCATCGATTATCAGGTCGAAGACAGCTACTTCCTGATCTCGCATTTCCATTACACGCTCGGCGGCGGGGCGCTGTTCGCGGTGTTCGCGGCGATCTATTTCTGGGCGCCCAAGATCTTCGGTATGAAGTTCAACGAACTGCTCGGCAAGATCAATTTCTGGCTGTTTTTCATCGGCTTCAACGTCACGTTCATTCCGTGGTTCTTCATGGGCATCGAAGGTATGCCGCGCCGCGTATTTACGTATCCCGCGACGGGCGATCTGCCGTGGCTCAACGCCGTGTCGTCCGTGGGTGCCGGCATCATGATGCTCGGCGTCATGGCGTTCATCGCGAACGTCGTGTTCGCCAAACTCGAGCAAAAAGTGCGCGAACCGCTGCCCGACGATCCGTGGGGCGGATCGTTCTCGCTCGAATGGGCAACCAGTTGTCCGCCGCCGGAGTTCAACTTTCACGCACTTCCGCCCATTCGTTCCGAGCGCCCCGTTTGGGACATGCACCACCCCGAACTCATCAAACAACGATCGTGAACACCTTGCAAGCAAAGAATTGCTGCGGCCATTCCTGCTGCACATCCTGTGCGGAACGGCAGGCTCACATCCTGTTCGCTCTCGTAACGCAGCGATTCTATTCCGCCTACCGAACGCATTGGGGGCTTCACACAGTGGGGGGCGCCCTTCGATACCTCAGGACAGGCTCGGCTCGGCCGGAGCGTCGTTTAGAATGAAAACTTTTGTCGCTCTGTTCGGCTCCTCGGCGGTTTTCGCGGCGGCGATTTCAATCGTCTATTGGTTTTCCTCGCACGAATACGCGGGCACCCTGTTCTTGGGTTTCATGTGCTGCGCGCTCGGATTTGCGGCGGGCTATGCGATGCTGTTCGAACGCCGGGCGCGCCTGGCCGGTGACGACGGTGAACTGGAACACAAAGAGCGCGCGGGCGAAGACGTCGGCATCATTACCAAGCAAACCCCGTGGCCGGTCGTCTTGGCGTTCAGCATCCTGTGGTTTTTCATTGGGCTGCTCTGGTCCGATTTCATGATCTTCACCGGGTTGGCAGCGATATTGCTATGCTTGTGGCGCCTCGGCGCCGAGAGTTCTCGCGTCGGGCACGAGCGCGAGTGGACGGAGGATGGTCCGCAAGACGTCACGTAGCCCGAACACATGCTTTTACTCGGCATCGAAACGTCGTGCGACGATACCGCGACGGCGGTGGTGGAAAACGGACGGCGCGTGCGCGCCAGCGTCTCCACGAATCAAGACGCGTTTCACGCCAAATACGGCGGCATCGTTCCGGAAATCGCCAGCCGCCAGCACGTTGCGCTGCTCTCGGCCGCCGTCGAAGACGCGCTCGACCGCGCCGGAACGACACTCGCGGACATCGACGGCATTGCCGTTACGCGCGGTCCCGGCTTGATCGGCAGCCTCGTCGTGGGCGTTGCCGCTGCCAAAGCCTTGGCATTTGCAACCGCCAAACCGCTGTACGGCGTCAACCATCTGCACGGTCACATCTTCGCCGCATTTCTGGATCGCGACGACGTGCCGCAGTATCCGTTTCTCGCCTTGCTGGTTTCGGGCGGACACTCGCAACTGGTTGAGGTTGAAAGCCCGACGCGCATGCGCATCATCGGCCGTACGAAAGACGACGCCGCCGGCGAAGCGTACGACAAAACCGCGCGCTTGTTGGGGTTGGGATTCCCCGGCGGTCCGGCGCTCGACAAACTGGCAAAGAGCGGAAATGCCGAAGCGATCGCGTTTCCGCGGCATCGCGCCGAGCCCGGATCGCTCGACATGTCGTTTTCCGGCTTGAAGACCGCCGTCCGGTACTACGTGGAGTCGGACGAAGGCGCGCACGCGGACAAGTCCGACGTCGCCGCATCGTTTCAAGCGGCGGTCGTCGACGTGCTGATGCAGCGGCTCGATGCCGCCTTTGAACGAAAGGCCTACACGTCGGTCGTGCTTTCCGGCGGCGTTGCGGCAAATTCGGCACTCCAGGGCGCGCTGCGCGACTGGGGATTGCGAAACGGCGTGCCGGCCTTCGTTCCGCCGCCGAAGTATTGCACGGACAACGCCGCGATGGTCGCCGCCGCCGCCGATTACCAAGGCGAAGCCGTGCGCGTAGATCCGATGACGCTGTCCGCCGATCCCAACTTGCCGTTCGACGTGTTGCCGTGCTGAACAAAACGATAGCAATCGCTGCGCTCGCGGTGGTCGTCGCCGTTGCGGGCTGTACTTCGAGCCGTCATGCTGACAATGCGCCCGCGCGCTTTCAGATCGCGCAGCAGCGCGAACCGCTCTCGCTCAACCCCGCGTTGGAAAACGGCGCGTCGTCGACGGAGTGGGGATTTCTGCTCTTTTCATATCTGGTGAAGTATGACGAGAACGGCAACCTGATCGGCGATGTCGCGACGCAGGTTCCCACCTTGCAAAACGGCGGCATCAGCCGCGACGGTTTGACGGTGACGTACCATCTACGCAAGGGCGTGCGCTTCGCGGACGGCGTGCCGCTCACGGCGCACGACTGTGTATGGACGATTGACGCGATCAACAACCCGGCGAACAACGTGCAATCGCGTTACGGTTACGACCGTATCGCAAAAGCGGAAGCGCCGAACGATTACACCCTGGTGCTGCACCTCAAACACCCATTTGCGCCGCTGCTTACACTGGTGCTGGCGCCGCAAGGCTTCCCCGTCCTTCCACGGCATCTGCTCGCGAAGTATCCCGACTTCAACCATATTCCGTTCGACCAGAAACCTGTCGGCTCGGGTCCGTACGTCGTAGATCGGTGGATACACGGCGATCGCGTCGTCATGCACGCCAACCCGCTCTATTTTCGCGGCAGGCCGAGCATCGAGCACATCACCATCCGCTTCGTCCCGGATTCACAAGCCGCGCTGAACATGCTGCAGGCGCACGAAATTCAAGGCTATTACAACGAGCAGGACTACTCGCAGTATCCCCAGTTGGTCACACTCAAAGGGTATCGAACGGCGGCGCGGCCTGTGGCGGGCGTCGGAGCGATCATTTTCAACACGCAGGATCCCGCAACGGCCGATCCCCGCGTACGCCATGCGCTTGCGCAAGCGATCGATATCAAAAGCATCGTCACCAAAGCGTACAGGGGAGCGGTGAGTGGCTCGCAGGCGGCCCGCGGCTTGTTCTTTTGGGCGTACGATCCCAAAGCGTATCCGGATATTCCGTACGACCCGGCACAAGCGAACCGGCTGCTCGATGAAGCCGGCTGGAAGATGGGAGCGGACGGTACTCGCGACAAAGACGGCATTCCGCTCGATCTGGAGATGATCATTCAGGCCGGCACGCCGGCCGAGGCGGTCGTCGGTAATTCCGTCACGCAATACGAACGCGCGGTCGGCGCGCACGTTACGCTCAAGCAGTTCAACGTCACGCAATTCGTCGCACCGGCGGGTGAAGGCGGCCCGGTGTACGGCGGAAAGTTCAATCTGGCGCTGTATCCGTTCGTCAACGGCGACGATCCGGACACGACGGATCAATTCGCCTGCTCCAACGTTCCGCCGCACGGCTACAACAAGTCGCGCATCTGCGATCCCCGCATCGACGCGCTGCTCCGCCAAGGTCAGCAGACCTTCGACATCGGCAAACGTAAAGCGATCTACGCGCGGCTGGAGCGAGTGCTGCAGCAAGAACTGCCCATCGTGCTGCTCTACAGCCGCAACGAAGTCGACGTTTTCACGGACCGGCTGCGCGGACAGAGCGTTTCACTAGACGGCACATGGTGGAACGTCGGCGCGTGGCATCTCGCGCGCTGACGACAGGCGGGCGCTCTTTTCCGCAGCCGCACTAATCGCTGCAACCAGCGTTGCGCGAAGAGCACCTTCTTCCAGTTGCGCGAGTGCTTCAGTTGTGCAGCCGCCTGGCGTCGTTACGCGATCGCGAATCACCGCCGGATGTTCCTGCGCGCTCCGCAACAGTACGCTCGATCCGAGCAGCGTTTGCACGGCCATGCGGCGCGCGACCTCGCGTGGCAACCCGGCTTTGATGCCGGCGTCGCCCAGCGCTTCAGCGATCGTGCAGATGTATGCGGGACCGCAGCCGCTCAGCGCCGTCACCGCGTCGAAGTGCCGCTGCTCGAGCGGCACGGCAGCGCATGTCGATATTACGCGGTGACCGCGCGTGAGCACCGGCGCAAGTTCGCGCAGAACGGCGAGCGCGTGCACGGGCTTCACGCACAGCACTAGAGTGCGCGTGCGCGCCGCCAAATCGGCATTACTCGCGCACCGCGTTACGTCATGCGGCACCGCCGACGTACGCGTCGTCGCGAAAATGCGCAGACGCGGCAGCTCGCGGTGCAGTCCGCGAGCGATCGCGCTTCCCAATGTGCCCAGGCCAATAATCCCGATGTCGTTCATACAAAACAAAAAACCCCGCGCCGATACCGGCGGGGGCTACTCCCTTGACGTAAGAGCGTCGTTAAACGATCACATCACCAATAGCGCCGCGCCGCGTTGCAAGTGTGCAGCGCGGTCGCGGGTCAAGAACCCAAAGCGACGTGATCGACATGCGAAGACTCTACCAGCGCGGCCGCTGCCGCGTCAAGCGCCCGGACGGCGCGCTCCGCCTGCGCCTGCGTCATGATGAGCGGCGGCGCGAGACGAACGGTGTTTGCGCCGGCCGCGTTGATCAGCACGCGAGAGTCTTCGCGCGCCCGTTCGGTAATGTCCGCCGCGTCGTACGGCCGGCGTACCGGAATGCCCGCCAACAGTCCGAGCCCGCGCGGCTCTCCGTAGACCTGAGGAAAGCGGCTCGCAAGTTCACGCAAGCCGTTGAACAGCACGCTCGACAAAGCCGTGGTGTGCGCTTCCAGATCGAGATCGTCACGCAGGCGCAAGTGGGCGAGCGCCGCCGCGCACGGCAGCGGCGATCCGCCGAACGTCGACCCATGATCGCCGGGCTGTAAACCGCTCGCGAATGATTCGCGCACCAGCATAGCGCCGATCGGCAGTCCGTTCGCGAGGGCTTTTGCGAGCGTCACGACGTCGGGCCGCACGCCGAAACGTTCGAACGCGAAAAGCGGGCCGGTGCGTCCCATGCCGCATTGCACTTCATCGAAGATCAGCAGCGCGCCGCGCCGCGTGCACAGCTCGCGCGCCGCTTCGAGGAATGTTTGCTGCGCAGGCACCACGCCGCTTTCGCCCTGCACGGGCTCGACGATGAATGCCGCGACGTCCTCGCCGATCGCCGCATCCAGTGCCGCAGCGTCGTTGAACGGCACCGTCGAAAATCCGAGCGGCAGCGGATCGAAACCGTCGTGATACGCCTTGTTGGCGGTGGCGGCGAGCGCCCCCATCGTACGCCCGTGGAAGCCGCCTCCGCATGACACGATGGTCTTGCGCTGCGGCTCGCCGCTGCGGTGTGCGAATTTGCGCGCGAGTTTGATCGCCGCTTCGTTTGCTTCCGTGCCCGAGTTGCAGAAAAACACGCGCTCGAATCCCGAGCGTTTCGCGAGTTCACGCGCCAGCGTCGCCGCGGGCTCGTGGCCGAACAGATTGCTGGCGTGCACCAGCTTCGCGGCCTGCTCGCAAATTGCGGTGGTAATTTGCGGATGCGCGTGTCCGAGCGCGCAGACGGCGATGCCGCCGATGCAGTCCAGATAGCGTATTCCGCGATCGTCGATGAGTTCGCAGCCTTCGCCGGCTACGAACGTAACCGGCGCGCGCTTGTAGTTGTTTAACAACATTCCGCTTTCGTCCTGAGCTTGCCGAAGGGCATTACGTGCGGTAACTCGCGTTGATTTTTACGTAGTCGCGCGAAAGATCGCAGCCCCACCCGGTCGCACACGCATCGCCGATGCCGAGGTCGAGTCGCACGCTCACCGCCGTATGCTCGAGTTCTCGGTGCGCTTCCGCTTCCGAGAGCACCTCGACGGCGCCAACGTCCACCCACAATTCACCGTTCAAATGGAGCGACCAGCGCTCGGCATCGAGGCCGGCTTTCGCCGCGCCCGCTGCGGCAACGATGCGTCCCCAGTTCGGGTCCTCGCCGAACAGCGCGGTCTTGACCAGATTGCTGTTGATGATCCCGCGCGCAATCGCGCGGGCCTGCGCTTGTTCGGTGGCCCCCGTAACGCTCACGGTCAGCGTCTTGGTCGCGCCTTCGCCGTCCGCGACCATCGCCTGCGCGAGATCGTCGCAGACTTTGCGCAGCGCTGCGCCGAAGGTTGCCGGCGACTCGCCGTCACCGGCGGGTGCGAACGCATACACAGCGTCGTTCGTCGACATGTCGCCGTCCACGGAAATCATGTTGAACGTGGCGTCGGTACATTCGGAAAGCTGATATTGCAGCGCATCCCGCGTCATCGGCGCATCCGTGGCGATGAACGCCAGCATCGTTGCCATGTTGGGCGCGATCATGCCCGAGCCTTTGGCGATTCCGGCGACGACGTAACGCTTGTCGTCCTCGTAAAACGCGTATGCGGCAAGCTTCGGAACGCGATCGGTCGTCATGATTGCTTCAGCGGCGTCGAACGCCGCCTCGCCGCCACTCTCCAACTCCGCAGTCGCTCGTTCCAGGCCCTTGGAGATGCGATCCATCGGCAGCGGAACGCCGATGACGCCCGTGGACGCGACGATGACGGACTGCGGCGGCACACCGAGCAACGCGGCGGCCTGCCGCGCCGTCGCGCGCGCATCTCGTTCGCCCCGCTCGCCGGTACAGGCGTTGGCACATCCTGAATTGCAGACGAGCGCGCGCATCGCGAAACCGCTCTGGCCGATGTGTTCGCGGCTCACCAGGAGCGGAGCTGCTTTGATTTCATTCGTCGTAATAACGGACGCGCAGACTTGCGGTGCGTCAAACGCGACGACCGCAAGATCGCGCTTGCGCTTTTTGATGCCGGCGTGCACGCCTGCAAGGCGCACACCCGGCACGACGCCCAGACCGCCGCGAAGTGCGATGATGCGTGCGTGATTGGATACGGCGACGCTCATGAGTAGTGCTCCAAACCCGTTTGTGCGGGATAGCCGTGCATGATGTTGAGATTCATCGCTGCCTGCCCGGCAGCGCCGCGGCCCAAGTTATCGATCGTGCAAATCACGCGCACCACTGCACCATGGACCGAAACGTGCAGTTCGGCGTTGTTGGTGCCGCGCACGGAGCGCATACTGGGGACCATACCGTCGTCGAGAACGCGCACGAACGCGTTGCCCGCATATGCGTGCACAAATTCCGCATGCACGGCTTCGTCCGCAACCGGCTGCGCAAACATGGCGTAGGCGTTCACGAGCATGCCCCGGGAAACGGGAACGACTTGCGGCGTGAACACCAGATCGCCGTTGATCCCGGCGGCGCGCCATTCTTGGAGAATCTCGGGCTCATGGCGGTGTCCGTCCAAGGAATACGAACGAACGTCGCCGGCGACTTCCGCAAACAGCGACGCGGTTGCAGGCGTGCGGCCGGCGCCGGTGATGCCGCTTTTCGCGTCGACGATGATTCGCTGCGGCGCAAAGCGCGCGAGCGGCAACGTTGCCAGCAGCGTCGCCGTCGGATAGCATCCGGGATTCGCCACGAATTGCGCGGCGGCGATGCGGTCGCGATACCGTTCCGCGAAACCATACACGGCCGGCGATGGATTGAGACGAAAATCTCCCGAAAGGTCAACGACGCGCGCTCCGCGTTCGAGCAACTGCGGCGCGATCGTCTTGGCTATGCCGTGCGATCCCGCAAGTACAACTGCATCGCCCGCTTCAAGCCGCTCCGACACACAGCCGGGACCGTCGAACGTTCGGTCGATCCAGCGCAGCTCCGGAAAATGTTTTGCTAGTGGTTCGCCGGCATGGCTGACGCTCTCGAGCGCGCCTAGTTGCGCGCGCGGGTGGCGCGCGAGCAGCGCAATCAACTCCGCCGCGGCGTAGCCCGAGGCTCCGTAGACGTGAACCCGCACGACGCCTACAGCTCCGACAGTTCGCGCTTGATGCTGTCCAGCATCGCACGCACCGCTTGCGGCTGCGTCGAACCGCTGGTTACTTTGCCTTGCACGGACGCGCGCGCGTCCGGCCAGTCGAGCGGCGTGCCGAGCTGCTCGTGCGCGACGATGGCCTCACCCACGGTGGCATGCGCTTCGCGCGACGTTTTGCCTTGCGCGATCAGCGCGTCGGCGGCATCGGTTGCAACGGTATATCCCTCGCCTGCGAGCGCGGTCATACGGCAGCGATTGAACTGCACGCGCGCGAGCGCCCGCGCAAATGCGTCAAGTGCCGCGAGCGCCTCCTCGATCGTGCCGATCGCAGCGCCTTTGGCGATCTGCAGATCGCGATGGTACGAAAGCGCGATGCCGCTAGAACTTGCGAGCGCACCCGCGAAGCGGCCGATGAGCGAGGCAGCGATGCCGCGCACGAGTTCGAACGGGTCGGGATTGCGTTTTTGCGGCATCAAACTCGAGCCCGTCGACGCCGCGTCATCCAAACATGCATAGCCGAAGTTGGGTGTACACCAGATCACGAGTTCCTCGCACACGCGCGAAGCGCTCATCGCCGCTCGCACACTCGCGTGCGCGAGATCCAATGCGACGTCACGATTCCCCACGGCATCCATCGCGTTACGCGAAGGCGCCGCGAAGCCGAGCGCCGCGGCGCTCGCCGTGCGATCCAGCGGCAGCGAAGAACCGGCAACGGCCGCCGAACCGAGCGGGCACGACGCAAGCGCGAGTTCGCGCACGTGCGCAAATCGCCGTGCGTCGCGCAGGAACGGCTCGGCGGCGGCGCAGAGCCAGAACGCGAGCAGCACCGGCTGCGCGGGTTGCCAATGCGTCGTCGCGGCGAGCAGCGTACCGGCCGCGAATTCCTCTTCCGCGAACGCCGCGAGTTGCGAAACGATTTGCGCTGCGAGCTGCTTCCCGTGCGCAGCACGATCCGCGCAGTACAATAGCAATGTGGTTGCGACTTGATCGTTGCGGCTTCGCCCGGCGTGCAGCATCTCACCGGCAGCCGGCGCAAGTTCCCGAACGCGCGCGTCGATCGCTCCGTGCACGTCCTCCGCGCCGCTCGCACGAGCGTATTCCACGAACGCGCCGCTCGAGACTTCCGCTGCGAGCGTTTCAAGTGCCTGGTGCAATTCACGCGCCTGCGCCTGCGATACGATCTTGCCTGCGGCCAATGCCGCAACGTGCGCTTGCGAGCAGCGTACGTCGAACGGCGCAAGCACGAGATCGTCTTCGAGCGACGATCCGAACGCGAGCAGCGACGGATCGGGGGGTTCGCCGAATCGCCCGCCCCATTGCAGCGCCTTGCTCACGTGCGGGCAACCATTTCGAGCGGCAAGCCATGCAGTTTGATGAAACCGGCCGCCGCCTGGTGATCGAATGCGTCGCCTTTGCCGTACGTCGCGAGCGCCTCCGAATAGAGGCCATACTCCGAACGCACGCCGGTCACGACTGCAGCGCCCTGGTGCAGCTTCACGCGGACACTCCCGGTAACGCGATGCGTGCTGCTGGCGTTAAAGGCGTCCAGCGCATCGCGCAGCGGCGACATCCACAAGCCGTCGTACACGAGCTCGGCGTACTTCTGATCGCATCCCGCTTTGAAACGCAGTTCGTCGCGCGTGAGCACGACGCGTTCGAGCGCCTTGCGTGCGGTGATGAGCAGAACCGATCCCGGGCATTCGTACACTTCACGCGATTTGAGCCCAACGACGCGATCCTCCACCATGTCGATGCGGCCGACGCCATGTTTCCCGGCAATGGAGTTGAGCTGCGCGACAAGCCGCCATCCTTGCTCGCCGTTCCAACGCGGAAGACCGTTTTGAAACTCGATGACGATTTCGTCGGCTTGCGAAGGACGAACTTGCGGCGAAGCGGTCCACGCGTACGCGTCTTCCGGCGGCGCGTTCCACGGATCTTCCAGCACGCCCGCCTCGATGGAACGCCCCCAAAGATTCGCGTCGATGGAGTACGGCTTTTCCGCCGTGTGCGAAACCGGCACGCCATGCGCGGCTGCAAATGCCATCGCGTCGGGACGCGAGAGCGGCTGCTCGCGTAGCGGCGCGCGGCAGATCAGCGCTGTGTCGAGCGCGCGCACGCCAAGCTCGATGCGGACTTGGTCGTTGCCTTTTCCGGTACACCCATGGGCAACCGCTTGCGCACCGTACTGGTGTGCCGTCTCGACGAGCAGATGCGCAATCAGCGGTCGCGAAAGCGCTGCCGAAAGCGGATACACGCCTTGATACAGTGCGTTGGCCGCGAGCGCTTTGTACGCGAACTCCTCGATGAAACGCTGCTTTGCATCGACGAGCACGGCATCGCGCGCGCCGAGCGCGAGCGCCTTTTCCTTTACCGCTTGCAGCGCTTGCGCCGCACCCCCGCCCGCAACCGCATCGCTTTCTCCCAAATCGGCGGTCAGCGCGATAACGTCCAAGCCTTCGATGATGAAACGTTTGAGCAGCACCGACGTGTCCAGGCCGCCGGAGTACGCAAGGACGATGGTGTTCTTCTTCACGAGCTTTCTTTCAAATCGGTAAAGCGCTGCGCGATCATGGCCGTGTTCTTCGGATCGCTCACGATGACGAGAATGGTGTCGTCGCCCCCGATGGTGCCGATAATCTCCGGCCACTGTGCCTCGTCGATCGCCGCAGCAACCATCATCGCGCTTCCGGGCGGCGTTCGCAGCACGATCAAATTGACGCTGCTTCGTATTTCGCCGACGAGTTCGGATACGAGCCGGTGCAGGCGGCTGCTGAACGATACTTCCGCGGAGGGAAGCACGTACTTGAACTGATGCGCGGCGCCGTCTTTGATCGGCACCTTCACAAGCCCGAGCTCCTTGACGTCGCGCGAGATCGTCGCTTGCGTCGTTTCGAACCCTTGCGCATCGAGCAGATCCGCAAGTTCTTCCTGCGATCGCACCGGTCTGGTAGATACGAGCGTGAGTATCGCCCGCTGCCTGCGCTCTTTCACGGGAGCGTCACCGATGACGAGCCGTCGACATTCCGCCCAGGAATCTGTGATATTTTTGCGCCAGCCTGGCTGGCTGTTTCAAAACTTGTTTTCGCAAAAATGCACGGAAGCAGCGATTTTGCTAGCGCGCACGGATGCGGAGCATGCCGACGGCACAGGATGTGCTTCAAGTCGGCCATGGAGGGAAAAATCGCGAGCGGTTTCGGGGCGGAATGTCGAGGGATTGTCATATTGGAAATCCTTTTAGGTCGGTGAGCAGTGCGGCGAGGACGGCCTTTT
>DASSEZ010000136.1:0-33607 GCA_035694945.1 Vulcanimicrobiaceae bacterium | reverse complement strand
GCGAGTCGCGCCACGTTAGATCTTACCGGCGGGGGTATCGTCGCGCCAAAAGGGAGCTTACCGGGAGGGGGCTCCTTGGCCGAAGCCCGCCCATGGATGCAAGGGCTTGCCGGCAGTACGCCGAGGAGATGCGCAAACGCTATGCGAGGTCCGGCTACCATCGAAAGTACGCCATGAAGGTGCCGCTTCGACCTGGCGTTTCGTTGTTGCGGCGTTGGAAGAGATGCGCCGGCGAGTTCATCAACTTCCACTGCTACGATTGGTGCAAGGAGCACGAGCTTGCAGTTCACGCGCGGCCGGCCAGTACCACAAAAACGACGGTAAGGAAGCTTTATGGCGCTAAGGGGGGGCTCCCCGTGCGTTTGCATGCAGGGAAGCCCCTCCTTCCTACGGCGTGACCGCCCCGGTGACGGCCTGGATAAGGTGCCCGGCCATGGGCACGCCGACTCCGGTCACCTGGTCGTAGCCTTCCATCGCCTTCTCGCCGGGCACAGGCGTGGCTTTGGGCGCAGGGTTCACCATCGCGTTGGAACCGTACAGCACGTCGTAGAACGTCTGCACGTACGGCAAGTGCGGCGTGAAGCTGTTGTACGAAACCTTGGTCGGCGCATAGATCGCATACACATAGGGAGCCGCGTTGCCCAGGCGATACGGGTGCGTGCCCGTTGCGGTCGCACATGCAGGCGTCGCTTTGCAAGCCTGGAGTACCAGCGCCCACATCGCAGCCATCTGCGGTGCCGCCACGCTTGTGCCGCCGATCGGGCCGAGTTGCGAATCGGAGAACGCCGCGTTCACGAAGACCGTAACGCCCGTCCGAGGATCAGCCAGCATCGAAACGTCGGGTTGCGTGCGCATTGCCGCGCCAATTGCCTGCTGCTGCCAGGACGGAGCCGCGAACGTCTGCGAAACGCCTCCGCCAGACCCGTCTTGGCCCAGCGAGGTAAGCGTGCCCCAAGCCGTCATGTTGCCCAACGCCTGTCCGAACTCGTCGACCGGTGCATTCACGCCGCCAACAGACGTAACGCTCACATCGCCCGACGGATAACTGACGCACTGCTCCGGGAGATACCCGCCTTGGCCATCCAAACACTCCGCCGATCCGGAATCGCCTGACGAAACGAATACGGCAATTCCTTCGGATGCAAGTGCTGCGAACTCTTCTGGACCAAAGCCGACGCCGTTCGCATTGAACAACGAACCTTCGTTTTGCGGTTCGCCGCCGCCGTAACTGAGCGAAACGACGTCCGCATTGTTGTCAGCGATAGCTTGCTGAATTTCTGCATCGGCTTCGACGATGCCAATTTGCGGCTGCCCGTAGTTTGTGAACCCGGTCGGCAGCGGGCTAGGCGCGGGTGATGCGCACGTGTTTGGAAAAAACACGTAACAATCGGATGCATTGTACGCAAGGTAGAAGTTCACCGTCGCACCCGGTGCGAGCGTGGCTATCTGCTGCGTGTCGAGTTGCGCTTCACTATCCTCCGGGTTGCAAGCCGGTAAAGGATCCGAACACGTATCCGTAACGGGTGGCGGCGTCTGGAAATCGCCGGAGTACGGGAACATCGACGTGGGCGATGTCGACGGATTCGGCGCCGGCGTGCCAAGCGGGTTCGGCGATGCCGGTGGTGCGGTTGGAATGCCGGAGATGCTCAGGCCCGCAGCCACCGCGCTCGGCGTAACGTTCACTTCGCAGACATTGGCGGCGTTGACGCTCTTATACAACGCGGTAAGCGCGGCGAGGTCCTTGTCTCCGCACCAACTCGCGCGATCGACGTTGATCGGTCCGGTACCGATGATACCAACGGTAATACCTGTGCCGTCGTAGCCTTTGCTGTACGCACCGGAATAGTCGAACGCATTGCGGACTTGCTGCGGCGAGTAGCCCAGGGCCGATCCGTTGTTCGCCCGCGGCGGCAGCATGATGTACGTATGCATGCGGCGCAGCGAGACCAGATTTTCGACCGCGCTTACCGGCAGCGCCGATGCGAAACGCGGCGTCGCCGTCGGCGCGAGGAATTGCCGCCCGTCCTTTTCGTACACGCCGAACTTGGTGCCGAACGCTTCTTCCATTGCCGATTGCGAACCGGCCACCGTCATTGCGAGATGCTGCGGCCACCCGGCAACGTGCAGTCCACGAGACACGAAATAGTCCGCAACTTTCTGATATTCACCGGTCGATGCGCCAAAACGCGCACCGATCTCTTGCGGCGTCAAATAGTGCCGGTAGAGCGCCGAATGCGGATCGCTCACTCCCTTTGCGTAGTTGATGAGGCCCTGCGCACCGGCGGTATTCATAACCACCATCGCTTGCATGTGTCCCGCGTTCGCGGCGCCCACAAGATTCGCGCCTTGCAGCTGCGCGCGGCCCCAGTCGAAGGTATCCGGCTGCGAGAAGGTCGGGGGATTGCCGTTCACCGGCGGAGTCGTACCCGCATGTCCGCCGCACGCAGAGGTGGCGAGCACGGCTATGCCGGCGGCAAGTGCCAATAGTCGTTTCTTCATCGTACGGCCCCCTGATGAATCGTGCGCACCGCGAATGCGTGCAATGCGCGGATGCGCTGCGCGCGTTCGACGGCGCGATAGTGTTCGATAGCGGCGATACGGCCCGCTACGACCGCCGGAGAAACCGGACGCGTGTCCGCGCGGCGCAGCTGCGTGCACGGCGGCGAGCCGCTGCCGCACGTAGCGCTCTGCGCGCTCAGCGTTTCGGAGATCGTGTTCACGGAATTCGGGTGCCCGTTCTCCGATTGATAATCGATGCGCGTCGTGTCGTTCGAGTAGTCGTAAAACGAATTGAGCGTATCGGCGATGACGACGCACGCCGCGCCATAACCGTCGACGTCGTACGTCGTCGTCGTACGGGTTTCGGTGTAACCCAGGATCGGATCGAGTACGCTGTACGTTTCCACGATTTGATTACCGCTTGACGCGATGCTCGCCGGCACCGTACAACTCGCGTCGAACGTTTTTGTGCCGTTGTCTGAGAAACTGTCCGTGATATACGCCGATGCCGGAACCGTAAACCACGCCGGGAAGCTTCGCGCCTTGGTTGGACTGCCTGGCGATGAAATCGTCAGCGTGACGTTCCCGCCCGTCGGAGCGCCGTACGCGAACGATGCACCCGCGAACGTGTACACACCCGAACCATCGAGCGGCTTGCCGTTCGCCGCTCCATTGACGTTGATGGTGGCAGTACTGCCGTCGACGTACGTTTCCGTATCGGTGTATGAACCGTCGGTTGCCACGGTGCGGGAAATTGCAGTGCCATCCGAAAGCGCTTCGGTGATGGTCGCCGCCGGATTGTTCGTCCACGAACCGCCCGCACCCAGATCGTCGAGTTCCTGCGCATTCGCGTACGACGTCGTGATCGTGTTGCCGGTGCCGTCGTTCGATGCCGTCGAGTACAGCAGCAGTTTTGACCCGCTCAGTTCCAGCGTCTGCGTTGTGGTCGTCGTATTCGTGCGCGTCGGAAACACGTCGGTCTCCGTCACGGTCGACGTCGATCCGGCGTTGCCGCTCGGCGCAGTGGTCGCGCTGTCGCTCACGCCAATCGCGACCGTTGCGGCCGTCGTGGCGGTCGGTTGCGGGCATGGCGCAGTTTGCACGTACGTTTGCTGCAGCGTGCCGGTATAGTTCAACGAATCGCCGGAAGCGATCGGGCGCGGTGCAGCCATCGCATGGCGCGATCCGGTCGCAAACGGCGAAATGCCGGGACATCCGAAATTTGCGGGTGTGGGCGTTGCAGTGGGCGCAACAGTTGGCGTCGCGGTTGGTGCGACGGAGGGACGGGTAGTCGGCAGCGGACCGCCGTTATTGCCTCCTCCCCCGCCGCAAGCGGCCAGAGCGGCGGAAATAGCGACCACCCCGATCGCTAAAAGACGGGTTTTCACCATAGATCCTCGTGAGCGTAGCAGTGGAGCGCTCCATTCTGAGCAGTACGAACGAACTCTTTTAGTGGGTTTGCTTGCCGGTCCGGGTAAGCAAGCCCCGCAACATTTGACCGTGGGGGTTCGTTCACAGGGCATGAAGAGACAGATCGCCGCTTTGGGAATGGCAGCCGCTTTGGGGTGTTCGGGCGCGGCGAGCGCGTCGAATATCCGTGACGGCGGCGTCATCCGCAACAGCGGATCGACTAATTTTTCCGGTTATACGATCAAAGTCTGGTCGGATGGTTCCACGTGGGCCGTGCACTCGAATCGCGCGGGCACGCCCATCGACAGGCCGGTCACCGGGCATATCCCAGAAGATCTGGCGCGCCGCTTTTTGGACGACGCCAAACAAGCGCGCAAGAATGGCGACGTTTCGCAGCCGTGTATGAAAAGCGCGTCGTTCGGGACGAGCACAGTCGTGTCGTATCACGGATGGACCTCTCCCGATCTCGAGTGCCCGGGCGGCGGCTTCATCGAGACATTGGGTCAGGAAACGCACAAGATTGCGGCCTTGCTGAAGATCGAGGGCGTGCAGCCGCGGCGTATACCAAGGCTCCCCAACGAGCCGCGCCGCGTTCCAAGCGATTCGCCATCCGGGCAACCGAGCGCCACGCCGGAACCCGCAACCTCGACATCGTAGTACACCCGGCCGAAAGGAGTACCCGACTTACCGTGAAGCGCCTCTTCCTTACCGTTGCGGCGGCTGCGCTCGCCATTGGGCTGACGCAGGCCGCGCATGGATTTGCATTCGCGCAAAGCGCGCCGCAACCAACGCCCACGCCGCTGTTGCCGCCGGGCGCATTACCGACTGCGCAGCCGAACTCAGCCACGATTACGCTGCCCACGCCGAAAACGAGCGCCACACCTGCGCCGCCGAAGGACACCGACGAAAAACGCGTCGGCATTTCGGGCGTTTGGGAAGTGCAGATCCAGAACACGACCGGCACGGTGTACACGCATTTCAAACTCGACCAAAAAGGCAATGCGCTGACAGGTCAATATCTGGACACGAACGGCAAGAAATATCCGCTGGCGGGAACTGTGACCGGCAAAGACGTGCATCTGATCGTCACGATGGCGGACGGAAGCGCCTTGGTGTTCAGCGGCACCGTTGACAGCGGCATGGATATGGAAGGCACGATCGATTCGACCAAAGACGTCGTCGGCTTCACCGCCGCGTATCGTCCCAAGTACAAGTGGATCGATAATTTGAGTCCGAACCCGGGCCTACCGGGCACGCCGTAGTGATATGAAAAGAGCGCCGCAAAAGCGGCGCTCTTTCTATTACTACGCGTTTGCGCGTTCCGCTAAGCGCCGCTCAACATAGGGTTGCAGTCCACCAGCTTCAATGAGTGATTGCATGAACGGCGGAAACGCGGCGGCTTTGTACGACGTGCCTTTCGTGAGATTACGAATCGCGCCGCTCGCCGGTTCCACTTCGATCTCATCGCCGCTCTCGATGCCCTCGACCGCTTCGGGCGATTCGAAGATCGGCAAGCCGATGTTGAGCGCGTTGCGGTAAAAAATTCGCGCGAAACTCTTTGCAATGACCGCTGCCGTGCCCGAGCCTTTGATGGCGATCGGCGCGACTTCACGGCTGGATCCGCAGCCGAAATTGGTGTCGGCGACGATAATATCGCCCGCTTTCATGCGCGAGGTATACTCCGCGTCCAATCCCTCGAGCGCGTGTTTACCGAGTTCGGCGGGATCGATGATGTTGCAGTATTTGCCGGGGATGATGACGTCGGTGTCGACGTTCTTACCGTACTTGTGCGCGTGACCGCGCATGGTCTTCTCCATTTTATACTCCCACCGCCGCATGGTTCGACGAGCTCACCACTCGCGGATCGGTGATGACGCCGGTGAGCGCGGAAGCGGCGCACGTTGCGGGCGATCCGAGGAACACTTCGGCTTTCGGCGACCCCATGCGTCCGACATAGTTGCGATTCGTCGTCGAAATGCAGCGCTCGCCGTCGCCCAGCGTGCCCATGTGCCCGCCGAAGCACGCGCCGCATCCCGGCGTGTTGACCACGCATCCCGCGGAAGCGAGCGTCGTTAAGATGCCCTCTTGCGCAGCCTGCATCCAGACTTTCTGCGAACCGGGGTTGACGATCACGCGCACGTTCGGCGAAATTTTCTTGCCGTCCAAAATTTTCGCGACGATACGCAAGTCTTCGATATAGCCGTTCGTGCATGACCCGATGAAGACTTGATCCACGGGGATCGTTTCGTTCGTGACCTCGGAGATCGGATGCACGTTGTCCGGCGTGTGCGGACACGCAACCTGCGGCTCGAGTTCGTCGACGTTGATTTCGACGACGCGCTCGTAGCGCGCATCGGCATCCGCGCGTTCCACGGTGAAGTCGCGATCCGTCCGTTCCTTCACGAAAGCGATGGTCTTCGCGTCGGCATGGAAGATGCCGTTCTTCGCGCCGGCTTCGATCGCCATGTTCGCCATCGTGATGCGGCCGGTAATCGACAAGTTGTCGATGGTGGTACCGTGGTATTCCATTGCCCGATACGTCGCGCCGTCGATGCCCAGTACGCCGACGGTTTTGAGCATCAGGTCTTTTGCGAAGACCATCTCGCCCAGGCTGCCGTTGTAAATCAGTTTGATGGTGGGAGGCACCTTCAGCCACACTTCGCCGAGCACGAATGCCGCCGCAATGTCCGTCGACCCCATACCGGTCGCAAATGCGCCGAACGCGCCGTACGTGCACGTGTGCGAGTCGCCGCCGACGATGAGCTCACCCGGCGCCACCAAGCCCTCTTCGGGGAGCACGACGTGCTCGATGCCGCCGCGGCCGACGTCGAAGAAATGTTTGATGTTCTGCTCGCGCGCGAAGTCTTTCATCAACTTTGCGACTTTTGCCGACTGCGCGTCCTTGGCCGGAACGAAATGGTCCTCGACCAGTGCGATTTTTTCGGCATCAAAGACGCGATCCGCGCCTTTGATGTTGCGCATCACGCCGATGGCAACGGCGGCGGACAGCTCGTTGGCGAGCACCAAATCCACCTTGGCGTTGATAATCTGGCCGGGCTCGACCGAATCTACTCCCGCGTGCCGCGCGAGGATTTTCTCGGTCAGGGTCATGCCCATAGTCTGGTTTCCTCCTTCATCGCCTCGACGGTGCTCGGCGCCCTTCGATACCTCAGGGTGACAAGAAGCCTCAGGGTGACAAATCGTTTCTAGTCGAATATTGCGCGACCATGCAAGACCGGCAGTTCGGCTTTTCCACGCGTGCGATCCACGCGGGCACGCCGCCCGATCCCATAACGGGTTCGCGCGTCGCTCCGATTTATCAAACGGCAGCTTTCGTCTTCGGTTCTACCGAGCAGGCGGCCGAGCTCTTTCAATTGCGCAGCTACGGCCACATCTACAGCCGCATCAGCAATCCGACCGTCGCTTCGTTCGAAGAGCGCATGGCAAGCCTCGAAGGTGGTTTGGGCGCCGTCGCGTTCTCCAGCGGACTTGCCGCGCAGCTCGGCGTCGTCCTCACGCTCGCCCAATCCGGCGATCACATCGTCAGTTCACAAAACGTCTACGGCGGAACGGTTACGCAATTCAGCATCACGGTCAAACGCATGGGCATCGAAACGACGTTCGTGCCGGTCGACGACTACGATGCCATTCGCGCGGCAGTCCGGCCGAACACCAAAATGCTGTTTGCCGAAACGATCGGCAACCCGTCAGGCGCACTGGCCGACGTGCACCGCCTTGCCGGCATCGCGCATGAAGCCGGCATTCCGCTGATCGTCGACAACACGTTTGCGTCTCCCGCGCTGTACCGCCCAATCGAACACGGCGCCGACGTCGTGGTTCATTCAGCGACCAAGTTCATCTCGGGGCACGGGACGGTGATTGGCGGCGTACTCGTCGAGTCCGGAACGTTTTCCTGGGATAACGGCAAGTTTCCGCTCCTCTCGCAAGCCAGTCCCGGTTACCACAATAAGGTCTTCACCGAAACGTTCGGCGAATACGCGTTTCTCATGCGGGCGCGCGCCGAAGTGCTGCGCGACGTGGGATCGCAAATGTCGCCGATGGATGCCTGGCTGCTGCTCATCGGTTTGGAAACGCTGCCGATTCGCATGAATGCGCACGTTGCCAACGCGCGCAAGATCGCGGAATTCCTCGAAACGCGCGAAGAAGTCGAATGGGTGAATGCGCCGGCAATGGGATCGATCTTCACCTTCGGCTTGCGCGGCGGGCGCGAAGCCGGGCGCCGCTTCATCGACGCGCTGGAACTGTGGTCGCATCTGGCAAACGTGGGCGATGCGAAAAGTCTGGTGATTCATCCGGCATCAACCACGCACTCGCAGCTCACCGACGAAGAGATGGAAAAGGCGGGCGTGGGCGCGGGAATGGTGCGCCTGTCGGTGGGATTGGAAGACGTGGACGATCTCATTTGGGATCTCGACAACGCGCTGCGCGCCGCTATGAGAGTCGAGGCCACGGTATGATCGTCAATACCGTCAGCGCGCGCCGCGATTTGCTCGAGCGCAGTAAAACCGTTGCGATGATCGGTGCGTCGGCAAACCCGCTGCGGCCGAGCTACACGGTCTTCAGTTATTTGCGCACGATGACGCCGTTCGAAGTAACGCCGATCAATCCGACGCTGAGCGCGATCGACGGCGTGAAAGCGTATCCGTCATTGTCCGCGTACGCTGCGGAGCATGGCGCACCCGACATCGTGGACGTGTTCCGCAAGCCGAGCGAAGTCGTCGACGTCGTGCGCGAAGCGATCACCGTCGGGGCAAAGGCGGTTTGGTTCCAATACGGTATCATCAACGAGGAAGCGATTCGCATGGCCGACGAATCGGGTCTGGCCGTCGTTGTCGATCGTTGTATAAAAGTGGAATGGGCGCGTCTTTCCGGCGGCCTGTCGACCAGCGGTTTGAACAGCGGCCTCATCACGAGCCGCCGTAAGGTGTCACGCTGAACCACACAATGTACCGCGAAGAAGCGGACGCACTGGACGCGGAGATTCTGCGCATCATCGGAGCGTGGTCGCGCGATAGCTCGTTCCAGTTCGACTTCAACGACCTCGCACTGCGCATATTCGCGCATCAGTTGCGCTACAACGAGCCGTACGCACGCTATTGTGCATCGCTCGGCGTAACGCTCGATGCCATGCCGGCAAATTGGGAAGCCATCCCGCCCGTGCCGGCCGCCGCTTACAAAGAGGCAGCTCTGTGCACGTTCGATCCGCATAACGCGGCACTCGCGTTTGAAACGAGCGGCACGACGAAAGGCGTCGGCGGCAAGCATTACATGGAGACCGCAGCGCTGTACGATGCGGCGCTGCTGGCAGGTTTCTCGTTTGGGATGCTGCCCGATCACCCGCCAACACTGCGCTATCTGCTGCTCGTGCCGAATCCGGAGCAGCGCCCGCAATCGTCGCTCGGATACATGATGCGCAGCGTCGCCGGCGTTTACGGCGACGGGCACGAGGGCTGGTATTTGGACGGCGACACGTTGTATTTTGATCGTTTCCTCGACGACGTCCGGGCGGCGCAACGCGACGGCGTGCCGGTTTGCATCGCCGGGACGGCGTTCGCGTTCGTTCATCTGCTCGACGAACTGCGCGCAAGAGCGATCGCGCCCCAACCGTTGCCGCATGGCTCGCGCATCATGGAAACCGGCGGCTTCAAGGGGCGAACGCGCAACGTTCGGCGCGCGGATCTGTATGCCCAACTGGCAGCACGCTTTTCACTGCCGCACGAACGCATCATCGCCGAATACGGCATGACCGAACTCACGAGCCAGTACTACGACAATGTGGTTCGACCGCCTCACCATGACGAGATCAACGTCTCTGCCAGGATCAAAAGCGGGCCGCCGTGGCTGCGTCCGCGCGTTGTCGGTCCGAATGGGAGAACGCTCCCGGACGGTATCGTCGGCGCGCTGGTGCACGTCGACCTCGCGAACCGCTCCTCATGCCTCGCGATTCAAACCGAAGATCTCGGCGTTGCGGTACCGGATTCCGGAATCGTCCTGATCGGGCGAGAACGCGGCGCCGAATTGCGCGGCTGTTCTCTCGATGCCGAGCAATTGCGCGCCATCGCAAACGCATGACCGCGCTCGCACAGACGCCGGTACGAAAAATCGTGCGCGCGATTTCCGATGCGGCCGAGCGCTGGAGCGACGCCGACTTTCCGCCGCGCGTGCGCGTGACGGATCGGATCGCGGAGCGCACGGGATATTCCGTGCCCGTCGTCGAGTACGCACTCGATCGGCTGTTCCTTTCCATCACCGCGAACGAACTGGAAGCGACGATACGCGGTGAACTCGGTTCAGTCGAGATTCTGGATGATTTTGCTGTGCGCGCCGGACGGCCCGACGCATACGCCGCACCCGTTGGCAGCGTCTGCGTCATCTCCAGCCGCACGACGATCGGTGTCGCCATCGTTCCAGCCGTTTTTGCGCTGTGTGCAAAATGTGACGTCGTGGTAAAAGATCGCGAGGATTCACTGGTGCGCGCATTCTTCGATTCGCTTGCCGAAGAACTGGAACCGTTCGCAAAGGCTGCGCGCGCGAACGTTTGGTCTTCAGGCGGCAACGACGCACCCGATCTCACCGCGTTCGAGGCCGTCGTTGCATTTGGAGCCGACGATACGCTCAGCGCGATCGCGTCACGAATGCGCTCGGGTGCGCGCTTCATCGGCTACGGCTCGCGCGCCAGCGCTGGATACGTGGCTCGCGAAGTGCTTTCAGACCGCACAGCTGCGGCGGCGATCGCCCGCGGAGCCGCACGCGATCTGGTGCTGTATGAATCCGAGGGCTGCCTTTCGCTGCACGTGCTCTTCGTCGAGCGAAATGCCGCGCTTTCGGTGCAGGACTTCGGTGCGCTGTTTGCGGCTGCGCTCGAAGAGGCGAACGTCGAATTTCCGATTGGCCGCCGTGACGAGGGCGCTATCGCTGCAATTTCGCATCTGCGAAACGTTGCGGCGTTCCGCGCAGCCGGTGGAAACGGAGCTGTCTTCGCAAACGAAAACGCGGACTTCGCCGTCGTCGTCGACCAGCCGCCTTCCGAACCGCCGCCCTTTTTGCCGCGAACGATCGGCATAATCGCCGTCGATGGGCCCGATGACGCGCTGGCATATCTGCGCGCGCACGGCGTGCTGCTGGAAGCATTTGCGCTTTCCGGGGATCGAGCCGACCTCGTCCGGGGCGCCGTCGAAGCCGGTGCAGTACGTTTGGCGCGTTTCGGCGAACTGCAGCATCCGCTGGTCAGCGGCGATCACGGAGGCCGGCCGAGAATCGCCGAATTCATACGGTGGATAGATAAATCGCTTTGAACTTGGAATCGACGAACACCGGCGAACTAGAAGAGATTCGCACGCCCGTCCCCGGCCCGCGCTCTCGCGAACTGACGCCCCTTCTGCGCTCGTACGAATCGCGTAACGTCACGTTCGTCGACAGCGATTTTCCGATCTTCTGGGAATCGGCGTCGGGCGCGACCGTCACCGACGTCGACGGCAATAGATATATCGATTTGACCGGCGCCTTCGGCGTCGCGAACACGGGGCACAGCAATCCGTACGTCGCCGCCGCGATCAGCGATCAGGCGGTCAGACTGATGCACGGCATGGGCGATGTGCATCCAACCGAAGTAAAAGTGCAACTGCTCGAAACGCTCGCGCGCATTACGCCCGGCGATCTCGGCAAGACGTTCCTCGCCTCGACCGGTGCGGAGGCTGTGGAAGCGGCACTGAAAACGGCGATGCTCGCGACCGGCAAATCCGCCTTTGCGGCGTACCGCGGCGCGTATCACGGCCTCTCGCTCGGCACGCTTGAAGTTTCAGGTATCGACAAGTTCCGCGCGCCTTTCGCGCAGTTCGTGCCGCAGCGCACGTTGTTTTTGGAGTACCCACAGGCAAATCACTTAGCAGCGGACGAAGGCGCGAATTCGGCGCTCGACGAGGCAAAACGCGCGCTTTCGGCGCGAGACGACATCGCCGCACTCATTATCGAGCCGCTGCAAGGGCGCGGCGGATGCATCGTGCCGCCGAAAGGCTATCTCAAGGGGCTGCGCGAGATCTGCGACTCGCTCGGCATACTGCTCATTGCGGATGAGATTTACACCGGATTCGGGCGCACGGGTTCGCTCTTTGCCTGCGAACACGAAGGCCTCGTGCCCGATATTCTGTGCATCGGAAAGGCGATGGCGAACGGGTTCCCGATCTCCGCAACGGTAGCGCGGCCGTCGATCATGGACGTGTGGCCCGAATCGCCGGGTGAGGCGCTGCACACCTCAACGTATCTCGGCAATCCGATGGCGTGCGCCGCGGCGCTCGCCAATCTCGGCGAAATCGAACGCATGCAGCTTCCGCAGCGCGCAAGGCAACTCGGCCTCATGCTCGGGGCGCGTTTGGACGCACTGCGTGCCCACGAGAACGTCGTCGCGGTGCGCGGGCGGGGACTGATGTGGGGCATCGAGTTCACGGAAACGAGCGCGGCAGCGCGCGTCGTGAGAGAAGCGCTTAAGGCGGGAGTGATTCTGCTGCAAGCGGGCCCGCAAGGGAACGTCATTTCGATCACACCGCCGCTCGTGATCAGCCAGCGGCAACTGCTGCGCGCAATCGAGATCATCACGACGTGTATAAAGTAGGCATTGCCGGATCCGGCTTTGGCGTACGCGCGCATCTTCCGGCGTTTTCTTTGCATCCGGAATTCGAAGTCGTCGCGCTAGCCTCACCGCACAGCGCGCAGCGCGTCGCGGGCGAGCGCGGCATTCCAAATGCGTTCTCCTCATGCGCGGAGCTGCTCAAGGGTTGCGAGGTCGACGTCATGTCCGTTGCGGGGCCGCCGTTTACGCATCACGACGACGTAATTGCCGCGCTTGCCGCCGGCAAACACGTCGTCTGCGAGAAACCGTTCGCGCAGAATGTCGCGCAAGCCGAAGAGATGCTTGCGGCAACACAGCGTGCCGGAACCGCGACGGCCGTGATGCACGAGTTTCGGTGGGTTCCGCAGCGTCTGGCCGTCAAGGAGCTGATCGACAACAATCACCTCTCACCGCTTCGCGAGATCGAGATCACGCAACTTTCCAACCGCCTGCGTTCGGATGTCGAGCGCACGCGTTCCTGGTGGTTTGACCGCGAGCGCGGCGGCGGCATGGCCGGAGCGCTGCTTTCACATCTGATCGATAGCGCGAATTGGCTTGCGGGGCGTGCACCAATCCGCAGTACCGGCTACCTGCGTACGGCGAATCCGCAACGCCGCGATGCGCAAGGTACGTTCACGAGCACAGTCGACGACGGCTGCTGGGCACTCATCGATTACGGTAACGGGCTCGTCGCGCGCGTAAGCGTCGATGCGGCAACCTCGCTCGAGTCCTTCACGCTTGCCGCCCACGGCGAGAACCGCACGGCCGTTGCCAGCGGCACCGACTTCGACACGATGCGGCTGTTCAGCGTCGACGACGAAGAAACGAACGAACTGGACGTCAAGCCGTCGCCCTACGGCAAGTTTGCGTCGGTGGATCGCCACGTGCCGTTCATCATGGAACTGCTCGACGAGTTCGTCAAGCAGATTCGCACCGGCAGCAGCGCGGTTCCAACGTTCGAGGAAGCGGTCGCGACACAGCGCGTGTTGGCGTCAATCGGCTACGGCGCGTAGGCTACCGCCGCTCCTGCGCCTCTTTCAGCACTTCCAGTTCGGGTAATACCAGAAGATCCTTCGGTCGTGCAGCTGCACGCTTGGCGCGGATCAAACCATCGATAGAGAGCACTGCGATTTCAGACCCAAACGCATCGACGTACCCAGCGCACGATTTGATGTCTGCGTAGTCGCGAAAGCCATCGACGTGCGCGAGAAGATCGACGTTCCCCGCATCAGTCAAAAGCGTGAAGTTGCCGCCGTTCTTAATTGCTCGCGCGTCGAACTTGAATGCCACCCCACTCGGTTCACCCTGAACCCGTAAGCGCGGATGATAGGGCTTCAAAGCTGCGACGAGCTTCTCGATATTCGCTTCATCATGCGCATACGCAATATCAAAGTCCTCGGTCGTATACGACGACCCCCTCACAGCCATCGCAACGCCCCCGATAATGACGCATTCTACACCGTGCTTCGAAAGAGCGCTTATGAGGGTGCCGAAATCAGGTCCCACGCACTCCCTCGCGCAGGCGCTTGATGCCGGCAATGTGCTGTTGAAGTTTTAGCAGGCGCTGTGTCGGAGAAAGGTTCAGATTTTGCTCGGTGAGCGTGAGGTCGACACCAAACTCGCGCGCCTTGCGCGTGATTTCCGTATCCCCCAAAATCATCGGGGCCTCCGGCACCATTTCGCCCGCTTCTCTCACGTGGGCATTGTAACACAGGTGGCCGAGCTGCGCCCGGTACCTCGTCTGTATCTTCTGTGCAGCTACGGGATGACGCGGCGCGGCGCGTGGTCGGAGTGCGCGCCCTTCACCGGATGCTCGCCCATCGAACTGCGCCGCAGCAGCGACTGCACGGTGAGATAACCGGGCTTCGGGGCGTAGATCGCTTCATTAAAGGCAACGCTCGCGGGAATGCCGATTGGTGCAATCGCGATTGGCGTTCCGTTCGAAAACGTGGCGGCGGTATAATCGCCAATCATCTGGCCCAGGCGTGTACTGGGCAGCCACGACAGAGTCATGGGTCCCGCAAGGAGTTGCGGTGGGCCCCACGTTGAACCGCCGTCCCCGGACGCAATGAAATTCGCCGAAAGTGCGCACGCCGACGGAGCGCAATTCGCGTCAGTGTACGAGTAATACGTAATGCCGACATGCGCGCCCGATCCGCTGGTGTTCGCATCAACTGCCAGACCGGGAAGGAAATGATCGACCGTGCTCGTCGTCGCGTCTATCGGAACGCGCGCAGGACTGCTCCATTGCACGCCGTCCGTCGACGTAATCAACACGAGATCATTCGAAGTGCAGTTCTGGCGGAAGCGGCAATCCTGCCACACCGCGTAGACTTTGCCGGACGCATCTTCTCCCGCCGATACGAACGGAACGTAGCGTAAATTGCCCTCAACCGCGTGATCGGTGATCGGCTGCACCAGTGCCGGGGTGCTCCACGTGGCGCCTCCGTCATGCGAGGTAAACGCATAGATCTGCGTGGTATCGAGCGTGTCGAACAGCACGACGACTGTTCCATCGGGCAGCACCAATGGTTGACCACCCAAGCCGCCGATGCTTCCCTGCGGATGCGTGGTCGCGCTCCACGTCAGGCCGCCATCAGTGGAAACCGCCATGTCGATGAGCCCGTCGGGTTCAAAGTTCGCATTGTCCCATTCGACGTAGCAATGCCCGTAGTACGGACTGGACGAATGATTGTCGCACGCGATCCAACTCTTGTCGTTGTCCGTTTGCGTCGGGGCTGTGACCGCGACCGGCGCGCTCCACGTCAGGCCGTCGGGAGAATGCGAAACGACGACACCCGGCGTCCCGGTATACGCAAACAGAACAGGCAAAGCGACGACCAGCCACGATGCATGCCGCGCATCGTACGCGACGCTCGGGTCGCTGATACTGTCGTACGGCCCGGCGGGAATGCTGTAATGCGTGGTTCCGGGTAGGGTGGTACTCTGCCAAGTGATGCCGGCGTCGAGCGATGTCGCAATGCCGATATCCGATGAACCGAAGTTATAGAAACGTCCGGTTTGAAATGCCGCTACGACGGTACTGCCGGACGATGCGGCGCTTGGCTCGACTTCGGTTGCGTGCTCGCTCCCGGCGTTGGTGAACGGATCGCTGCTGATGCGCTGCATGTTCGCTAGCGACGGGCCTGTTATCGGACTAGGCTGCGGCGATGGCGTCAATACAACGGGCGGCGCGCCCCCGCCGCCGCTATTACACGCGCTAAGCGAACAAATTACGCCCGCAACGAAGAGGCGCGCAATGCGCGAAAGTGACCGATCTAATGAGTTGCCGCCCATGATACTGCGGCTGCCGCATTCACCCGTCCGCACCCCTGCTTCGTGTCGCCGATATTATCCGCTGTTGCACATAAACCGGCTGCAATCTGCGAAGGCGTCAGGCTCGGGTTCTTTGCCAGCATGAGTGAAACGACGCCAACGACGTGAGGTGTCGCCTGCGAGGTCCCCGCGATTTCGATGCGGCAGTCACCAGCCTCGTTTGCAGGCGCCGTACTGGCGCATTGTCCCGTCTGAACCGCGGTGCTCGAATAAATGTGCTCGATCCAATGCAAATTGTCCGAGTCGTCACAGCTTCCGGTTGAAGTTGGACACGGATCTCCGCCGGGCGCGACAAGAAACGCACCACCGCTGGCAGTTCCGTGGTTGGACACATAATTCGAATAGCTCGCAACATATTCGAAAATACTAAGAGGGTTCGTATCATTGAGCGCGCTCGCGCCGACTGCAATCACGCCGGGATCGGCCGCGGGGCAATCCAAGTATGGCTGGCCGACAGCCGGATTGCCCGCACCGTTACCGGATGCCGCAACAACGACGACGCCATGAGCGATGGCATTCTCCACGGCTTGATATTCGGGGTCGCCGCTCGAGCACGGCGGAGCAGCGCCGAGGCTCAAATTGATGACTTTTGCGCCGTGAGCGACGGCGTCGTTGATTGCCGATGCTTCATCGGTACTCGTCGCGTCGCATTGAGCCGGTGGATTGGAGACCTCGCATCCACCCGCCGGCGTCGTGGGGAAAATTCGATACGCGAGCAGCGGCGCGTCAAATGCCACGCCCGCGAAGGCGAAACTATTGTTCGTGTCGCCGTCTGCAATGCCCGCAACGTTCGTCCCGTGCCCATCCGTATCGGTGACGTATGGTCCAGTCGTTTGCCCCGACGATGCGGGAAAGGTAACGTAGCATTGTGTTCTGGCGACCTTGGGCTTCGCAACGCCCGCGGGCGTAATCAGTTCAGGATGAGTCACGTCGACGCCCGTGTCGACAATGGCAATAGGTGCGCCGACGACCGGCGCGGACGTGAATTGCGCCCACGCGCCGTCCATGTCGATTGCATGCATGTCCCATTGACCGGGAATCGTTGCCGTTTCAAAATACGGAGCCGACGTCCCGGTAAATCCGACGTAGTATGGATCGTTCGCGGCCGCTGTCATACGAGAGCGGTAACTTACGCGCGATACGCTTTTTACTCCGGGCATGGATCGGATGCGCTGCGCGAGCGCATCGACGTCCGCTCCGCCCGTTCCAATGACCCGAGCGCGTACTGCGGATCCTGGGAACGCCAAGTCCGCGATACGCGAGGCATGAATATCCGGCGCTGCACCCTCGTACGTCACCACGAGCTGATTCGGAACGAACTGTTGCGCACCGTGAACCGGTGCGTATCGCCTTGTTGTCGCGGCGGATGTATGAAACGCCACGGACGCCGGAGCCGAGCCGCTCGTTGGACACGCCGCGGTCGATATGGGCGGGGTCGGCGTAGGCGTCGGTGTTACCGGAACGAGATTGTTGTTGCCGCTGCCTCCGCCGCCGCAAGCATCGAGAATGAGCACGCCGGCGATCGCCAGCGCGCCGAGAAGACGCGAAGTAGTAGTGGGCAGATTGTGGGGCACGCCGTTCTCCTTCGACAGGCTCAGGATGACAAGTCGCGGTGTGGGCGCCGTTACTGCGCTGCGCGAGCCACCGCCCCTGCTGCGTTCAGACGGCCACAACCTTGTTTTCTATTGCCGATATTCGTCGCAGAACCGCACAAATCTGCCGCTACTTGCGCGGGTGTGAGTCCCGGCCTCAAACCGAGCATGAGCGATACTACACCGGCAACGTGCGGCGTGGCTTGTGAGGTTCCCGCGATTAGAATCCGGCAATCGCCCGCTTGCCCTGCGGCGTCCGTGCCGCACGATCCCGGACTGACGGCCGTGCTCGAGTAGATGTTTTCGATCCAATGTAGATTGTTGTCGTCGGTATTACCCGACGGATCACCGCCCGGCGCAACCAAATACGCGCCGCCGCCGCCCGGTCCGGCGGAGCCGGCGTAATTCGAATAGGCGGCAACGCCTTCCGTGACGGAATTTGCGCTGCCTTCCAGCGCCGACGCACCGACGGCGATAACGCCCGGATATGCAGCCGGACAATCCAAATGATTCGCCGATTCGTTTCCGGCGGCGGCAACGACGACAACGCCGTGCGCGATTGCATTCTCGACGGCGTTTTCTTCAATCGTATCTTTGCAGTTTGAAAGCGGACCGGCCGCGCCGACGCTCAGGTTGATAACGCGCGCGCCATGGGCCACAGCATCGTTGATTGCGCTCACCTCGTCCACATCCGTCGTATCGCACTGCGCATTCGTACTCGACGGTGGACAGCCGGCACTCGGCGGACTCGGAAACACGCGGAACGCGAGCAGCGGCGCGGCAAACGCGGTGCCGGCAAAACCGAACGCATTATTCGTCGCAGCATCCGCGATACCAGCGACATTGGTTCCGTGTCCATCCAGATCGGTCACGTACGGCCCTGACGTTTGCGGCGAACTGGTCGGATACGTCACGTAGCAGCGCGCGTACGCGATTCTTCCGCGCAGTTCGGGGTGATTCACATCTACGCCCGTGTCAATCACCGCAATCGGCGCGCCTTTTTGAATCGACGCCCAAGCAGTGCCGAGATTGATCACGTGCATGTCCCATTGTCCGGGCTCCGTGCTCGACTGGTTATAGGGCGCGCCTGGACCGAATCCGCGATAATACGGATCGTTTGGCGTGACGGCCATCAAACGGCGGTATTGCGCCTGCTGCACGTGACGCACGTTGCCGGACAACCGCAGGCGCGACATTTCGCTTTGCACGCGCGCCGGATCGGTGCGCTCGACATGCATCGCACCAGACGCGTCCGTATACACGATCATGCCGGGCACAAACCGCTGCGCCGCCGGCGAGCGCGAGACAAATCGCGTTGCAGTGCGCACCGAACTCGTCGCGACCGACGACGCGCTCGCGCTGGTCGGACACGCCGCGGAAGATTGCGTACTGCCGCCCGGAGGTGGTGCCGGCGGATTGGAAGAGGGCAATGGCGTCGGCCGGAGCGTCGGGGGAGTCGAAGAACTGCTGCCGCCTCCTCCGCACCCGCTCAACGCAAGCGAGAAAGCGGTCACTGTCGCGACGGCGATGGGACGAACAATCATGCGATTCACCACACGGCTTTTTCCCGCGCGGTGCTTGCGCTACATCATTTTGTCAGCGATCGCCAGAGGTAACCGAGCGCTGCGACGGTTGCTCGGCGCTGTATCGTGGGACGGTCACCAACCAGATTCAATCGAAGCGCTCGCGCACCGTGCGCATTCGCAAGCGCGAGCCAGACAAGACCCACGGGTTTGTCTGCGGTGCCGCCGCCCGGGCCCGCAATACCGGTCGTTGCAAGAGCAACGTCGCTGCCGAGTCGCGCGCGCACACCCTCGGCCATCTCGAGCGCGACCTCTTCGCTCACGGCGCCAACACGTTTGAGCGTCGCTTCTTGTACGCCCAGTACGTCGGTCTTCACGCTGTTATCGTACGCGACTACGCCGCCGATGAAACTGTTCGACGCCCCGGGTACGCTGGCGAGTTCCGCTGCAATGGAACCGCCGGTGCATGATTCCGCAACGGCCACGGTCGCGCCGTCGCGCTGCAACACATCGTGAATGGCGCCGGGCAGCGTTTGATCATCGATCGCGTACACGTGCCCGCGAAGGCGCTCCTGCAACTGCGCTTCGACCGGTGCGATCAATTCGCCGGCACGTGCTTCCGATTGCGCCTTTGCCATGATTTTTACGTTGCAGCGGTAGTCGCTTGCCAAGATCGCGATCTTCGGATTCTCCAGGTTGCGAAACAGGTCGTCGATGCGGTGGTCGATTTCCGACTCCGCGATGTTGATTGTGTGCAGCACGCGGGTGTAGATGGCTTCGCGCACGCCGAAACGTTCACGCAGCCACGGCAACAATTGATCGTGCAGCATGGGCTTCATCTCGTGCGGCACGCCGGGCATGCTGGCAATGAATTTTCCATCGGCGCGCAACGCGATAAACCCGGGCGCGGTCCCATTCGCGTTGGCCATGACGATCGATCCGCGCGGCAAGTCGGCTTGTTTGCGGTTGTTCTCCTGCATCACGCGGCCGAGCCGATCGAACAGCGCTTGCATGGCGTGCAGTGACGGTTCGTGCACTTCAGTATCACAACCTAACGCATCGCACGCGGCTTCCTTGGTCAAATCGTCGATGGTCGGGCCAAGTCCGCCAGTCGTTACCAGCCCGTCGGCTCGATCGAGTGCCGCGCGCATGGCGCCGGCAATGCGTTCGCGGTTGTCGCCGACCGCGTGCATGGCATACACGTCGATGCCGCATTCCGCGAGCGTTTGCGCCACGTGCGCGCTGTTGGTGTCGACGAGTTGCCCCAGCAGCAACTCCGTGCCGACGGCGAGAATTTCGACCGAAGGCATCAGTAATCTACCGGCCGCAGATAGAATTCGTTGATCGCGGTGTTGGTGAGCATTGCCGTCGTGGGCAGATGACGCTTCCAATGCGTTCCGTCGAGCCGCCGCCGAACCAAATCCACCTCGGTTTGCGAGAAGCCGCGTTCGATAAGTTGATCGTTGGAATACCCTTCGAGCATGCGCGCGAGTATTGCATCGGCTTTTGCATAGGTAATGCCCAGATCGGCTTCATCGGTTTGATTCGCTTCCAAATCCGCACTAGGCGCTTTGTCGACGAGCGATTGCGGCACGCCGAGATGGCGCGCGAGTTCCCAGACCTGCGTCTTGTACAAATCGCCAATCGGGTTGACCGGCGGCGTGTCGTCGGCGTGCCAGGTGAAATAGCCCAAGAGCCGTTCGGTTTTATTGCCCGTGCCGATCGGCAGCGCGTTGTACTTGGCGGATTGGTCGAACAAGACCACCATTCGCACGCGCGCCATCACGTTGCCGCGCCGGCGTGCATCGGCGTCGGGTTCGTTTTGCAGATACCCGTCGACGGCAGCGGAGATATCGACGGTGTGCTCGTGGATGCTCAGCGCGTCGATAACGAGTTTCGCATCACTCAAACTCGAGGCGCTCGAGGTCTTGTACGGCATGCGGATAGCGTAGACGTTTTCGGGGCCGAGCGCGCGAGCGCACAAAAACGCGGTGACCGCCGAATCCACGCCGCCGGATAACCCGATCACTGCCCGCCGAATGTTGCGGCGTGCGGTCAATTCGTCTTGCAGAAAAGCGATGAGCCACTGCTCGGTTACGTGCGGGTTGATGTGCGGTGGTTTGGTGAACGCCACCGGCTTGGCTTCAATAACCGGCAGCATGCGTTCCCTTCGGAAGCGGGAGTTCGTCGTCGAGCAGCAAGTCGGGCAGTACCGCACTCAAATCGCCGAGCAGCGGCAAACGCGCACGCGCGAGATCGATTTCGCGCATGTCGAGCGTCGCACGAATGATGTGCGCGCCGAGCGCGGGCGCTTGCACCAGCGTTCGCCCATGCGGATCGACCACGCGTGAAGATCCGGTCATGCCTTTGCCGCCCTCGAAGCCCGCGAGCCCCGCGTATAAAATGTAGACGCCATGCTCTGCCGCGGTTGCATGCAGAATCTCGCGCCAGCGCGCAATGCTGCCGAGCTCCTCGTCCTCTTCGATGCCGCGCCCGGGTGCGGCGCTTGGAACGATGAGTATCTGCGCGCCTTTGATCGCCGCAATCGTCGGCATGAGCGCATGCCAAACGTCCTCGCAAATAAGCATCGCGACGCGCCCGAGACGCGTATCGAAGACCTGCAGGCGACGCCCGCGCGAGAGAAAACGCTCCTCATCGAAGACGCCGTAGGTCGGTAAGAACATCTTGCGGTGCACGTGCACGATACGGTGCGACTGCCCACGGCATTCGAGATAGACACTGCTGTTGTAATACGTACCTGACGCGTTTTCGAAAAATCCGCAGACCAGGTCGACCGCTTTTCCGCCCGCCGCCGCGTGCCATGCCTTGGCGAGGTCCGCCGCAAACTCGTCGGCAGGACGCGCGAGTTCGTACACCGCGCCTTCCAGAAAATAGCCCGTCAGTGCCGCTTCCGGCAAAACGATCAGTTCGGCAGGTGCCGGTTCCGCCGCGAGCTGCGCAAAGATCTCCCGCAGTTCGTCCAAGTTCTCGCGGTACCGGCCCTTGCGAGGTTTACTTTGAACGATCGCGAGCGGTATGGCTGAGTTCATCTACATCGCGACTTCCGGATGAATCTCGCCGGGCCCCGCCATCGCGAGTTTCTCGGCGCACTCTTCAGCCGGGTAGGTCCATATCTCCGCAAGGGTCGGATGCAGATGCGGGATCGTCATGAACTGCTTGACGGTAGCTTCGTAGTACATTGCGACGATGACTTCGTGAATCAAGTCGGAGCCGTGCGGGCCGAGAATCGCCGCGCCCAAAATCTTGCCGTCATCGGCGGACGCAAGCATTTTCACGAAGCCTTTGGTTTTGTTCAGGCACATCGCCTTGCCGTGCTCGGCGAAGTCGTACGTGCCTTTCACGTAGGCGACGCCCAGGGCTTGCAACGTGCGCTCCGTTTCACCGACCACGGCGACTTGCGGATCACTGAACACCGTGTGCGTTTTCACGAGATCGTAGACGGCACGCTCGTTTGCATCGGTAAGCGCATTGCGCGCGGCAACTTCGCCTTCGTAGATCGCGACGTGCACGAGCATGTGTTTGGCCGCCACGTCGCCGATGGCGTAGATGTTCGCGTTGGTCGTGCGCATCGTATCGTCGGTCTTGATGCCGATAATCGGATGCGCTTCGACGCCGGCGTTCTCCAAGCCGAGCCCCGCGATGTTGGGCAAGCGCCCCAGGCAATAGAGCAACTCGTCGGCGACGAGCTCGCCTTCGACGCCTTCGCGGATGATGTGCACGACTTTCTTACCGTCGCGTTTGCTTACCCCGCAAATCTGCGTGCGTGTGTGTACGTCGATGCCTTCGTCGATGTAATACTGCGTGA
The DNA here is from genome assembly GCA_035694945.1 of Vulcanimicrobiaceae bacterium. GTDB lineage: Bacteria > Vulcanimicrobiota > Vulcanimicrobiia > Vulcanimicrobiales > Vulcanimicrobiaceae > DATGJX01. Next base: position 10,795 of record DASSEZ010000136.1, on the reverse strand, counting down.
GCGCCTCGCCGATGTCATGATCTTCACCGGAGAGCAGATGCGGCGAGCGCAGCACGATGCTGGTCGCCACGCCCATGCGCGCGAAGAATTGTCCGAGTTCGCAGCCAATGTAGCCGCCGCCGAGAACGATGAGCGATTTCGGCAATTCCTGTAATTCAAGCGCGCCATCGCTGTCGATATAGCCGACGTCGAGCAGCCCATGCACGGGAGCCGCCGGCGCGACCACGCTCCCGGTCCCGATAATGAAGCGATCCGCCTCCAAAACGATCGTCTCGTCATGGTGAGCCCGTCGAACCACGACCTCCAGTTCCCGCTCGGAAAGAAAGCGCGCCCGCCCTTCGTACAGCGGAAATTTTTCGATGCCCTCGATGCGGTAGTCAGCGAACTCTTTGATGAGCCGGTGCTTGCGCCGCATGATATGCGGAAAATCGATGGTGATGTCTTTGGCGTGAATGCCGAGTTCCGCGGCGTCGCGCATGTCGTGAATGGCGTCGCTCGATGCGAGCAGCGTTTTGCTGGGCATGCAGCCGCGTAGAATGCACAGCCCGCCGAGCGGCCCGTGGTCCACCAGCGCAACGTCGGCTTGAAGATCGCGCGCAGTGCGCGCTGCCGCGAAGCCGCCGGAGCCCGCTCCAACGACCACGAGGTCATGCTTTATGCGTTTCACGACCCTAATGACACCGGGCGGGCGCCCAAACGATGCACCGACTCGATAAAACGCACCGTTCCGTTCCCATGCATGACGATGGAATGCGTGCGCGCGTTGTTTCCGAAGAAGCGAACGCCGCGCGTGAGGTCGCCGTCGGTAATGCCGGTGGCGCAAAAGACGAGATTTTCGCCCTTCACAAGATCGTTGATCAAAAGCACGCGATTGATGTCGCCAAAACCCATGGCCTTCGCGCGTTCCACTTCTTCGCTGTTGCGCGGCTGCAGCTTGCCCATGAACTGTCCGCCCAAACATTTGAGTGCGGCGGCGGCAAGAACGCCTTCGGGTGCGCCGCCGGTTCCCATTGCAACATGAATCCCCGTTCCTTGCACTGCCGTCGCGATGCACGCGTCAACGTCGCCGTCGGAAATGAGTTTGATGCGCGCACCGGATTCGCGTACGTCTTTGATCAGTTCGGCGTGGCGCGGACGATCCAAGATGACGACGGTAACCTCGTTGATCGGTTTCTCGAGCGCGTTGGCGACCGCTTCCAAATTCTCTTGTGTGGGCGCATCTATGTGCACGTAGGGAGCGGCTTTCGGGCCGACGGCGAGTTTCTTCATATACGTGTCGGGCGCGTTGAGCAGTCCGCCGCGCTCGGCAATCGCCATGACGGCAATGGAGTTGGGCAGACCGTTCGCGACCAGATTCGTTCCTTCGACCGGGTCGACGGCGATGTCCACCTCGAATCCGCCGCGGCCGAGCTCCTCGCCGATGAACAGCATCGGCGCCTCGTCGCGCTCGCCCTCGCCGATGACGATGCGCCCGGAGATGTCCATGGCGCCCAGCGCTTCGCGCATCCGCTCGACGGCGGCGCCGTCGGCAATGTCGCGCTCGCCGCGGCCCATCCAACGCGAGGCGGCCAGCGCGGCGCTCTCAGTCACCTTTACGAAATCGAGGGTGTCGACAGGGGTCGTTTGCGTGCGTGAAATCATCGTCGCCATGGTGCTAGCACCTACAAGGTATCGTGCACGATTCCTTTAGGGACCTTCGGCGAAGTCTCCGTGCCGTAGCGCCGCGGCGGTTTTTGTCGAGTTCGAGAAGCGAGGATGGACGCAATGCAGCGCATTGTGGCCACCGCAGCGCCGACGAAATCGGCAAAAAGCGACCGGCGATGCGGCACGCGGGACTTTGCCGGAGGTTCCTCAAACAGTGGTTTCTCGTGTCCGCGCCATCCACCCAAGTCGAGGAAACCCGTTCCGCGCCGCGCCTGCAACTCGCGCAGGCGGATGCGCTACTGGTCGCCGGATGGGGACCGATTGCGGCGGTGCTCTTTGCCGGGCTGACGCTCGGCTTCTTCGGCTGGTTCAGTTTCATCGTTCCGATGCACCGGCCGACGCTCATTCAGGCCGGTCTGCCGATTGCCCTCATCGTGGGCGCCGCGCTGATCACCTGGGCGTGGATTGCATACAGCCGCTACTTTTCATCACGCGCGGGCGTGCTGTATCAGCGCTCGCTGCAGTACGACGCGATCTCGTGGCTGCCGTTCGTGCTGCTGTGGCTCGCGTTCGTGTTGCCCGTTTCGTTCACGCATGGCGGCGCGCGGCTGTTCGTGTACTGCTTCGCGTTGTTTTGCATCGCGAAGTGGGCGGTCGCCGTGCGCTTCAATCAAACGGTGCGCGAAGTCACCGTCGATCTCGTCGTCAGCCGATTTGCCATCATCGTCGTCGCGGAACTGGCGGCTGTCATTATCGGGCAGCGCCCGGGCGAGCATTCCCAGGAATCCGGAAATCTGCTGCTCGCGGTGTGGGGCCGCTGGGACGCCGTGCACTATATCGAGATCGCGACGATCGGTTATCACGGCACCGACATGGCGTTCTTCCCGTTGTATCCTCTGCTCATCGCGGGGCTCGGCTCCGCGCTGGGCAACCATTTGGTGGCGGGGCTGATTATTTCGAACGCCGCGCTGTTTTTCGCACTGCTCTTCCTCTACAAACTCGTCGAGCACGAATTCGACCGGGGCGTAGCCAGACGCGCCATCTTCTACATCTCGATTTTCCCGACCGCCGTCTTTTTCTCGGCCGTCTACACCGAATCGCTGTTTCTCATGCTCACCGTCGCGTCGTTTTACTACATGCGCGAACGGCGCTTCTGGGTGGCGGGCATCGTCGGATTCTTCGCGGCGATGACGCGCGTCGAAGGCGTGCTGCTCATCGTACCGTTCGTCATCGAATGGGCCACCGCGAATTGGAAGCCGACCAAACGTGCGCTCATCGACCTCATTCCGCTGCTCTTCATCGCACTCGGCATAGTGGTATACATGGCGTACCTGTGGGTGCTCAATGGTGACCCGCTGTACTTCTCGCACGTGCAGTCGCACTGGAACCGCCAGCTGGCCGCGCCGTGGACGTCGGTGCTGACGAGTCTGCATAAGATTGCGACCGCGGCGAACGGCCAAACAGTTGCCAACCAAGCCATTGAACTTAGCTTTACGGCACTCATGATCGGGGTGCTGATCGGCGGCTGGCGCAAACTCAAACCCTCGTACATTGCGTACATGGGCCTCTCGATTCTGGTGCCGATGTCCACGTCGAGCCTCATGAGCATGCAGCGATTCGCGCTCGTGCTCTTCCCGATGTTCGCGATTCTCGCGCTGTGGGGCCGGCGACCGTCGGTCAACAACGCGATCGTCGCTTTTTTCCTTCCGCTTCTTGGACTGTTTACCGTGCTCTTCGCCGATTGGTATTGGGTTGGATAGAGTGAACAACATCACACAGCGCCGAGGAATCCGGCAGTTCGTCAAGTTCGGCATCGTCGGCAGTACGGGGCTGGTCGTGAACTTCGCCATCTCGCACGGCATACAGCGCGGCGCGCCCGGTTTTCCGTGGGCCGGGGATTTCGCCATCGGCTATTTGGCCGGCGGTATTTCGAACTGGTACTTGAACCGCGTGTGGACCTTCCGCTCGAGCGCGAACGCCGCGATTGAAAGCGTGCAATTTCTATTCGTTTCCGGCATCTCGCTGCTGGTGGGTGAAGTGTTCTACTGGTGGCGCCCGTTCGGCAACCACTTCTCGTTCACGTGGGCAGCCGCCACCGCCGCGGGCATCTTCGTCAACTTCTTCCTCAACAAGTATTGGACGTTCAGAAACGCCGACTAGTCTGGAACGTCGCGCTGGCGGCAATTCTGCTGCTCGGCCTTGCGCTGCGTCTGGAAGGCATTCACAATCCGCTGCTGGATCATCCAGGCTGGCGGCAGGGCGACACCGCATCCATTGCGCGCAACTTTGCGACGCTGCAATACAACGTTCTCTATCCGCAGACCGACTATAACGGCCCGCCGCCGAATTACGTCGAACTCGAACTGCAGATCGTTCCGATTATAGCGGCGACGTTCTACAAGATCGTCGGCGTGCATGAAGTCATCGGCCGGCTCACGACGATCGCGTTCAGTTTGGGAACGGTCGCCATGCTTGCATTTTTCGGCCGTTGGCTATTCGCGAGCGAACTCGCCGGATTGTTTGCGGCGCTGTTTTACGCGATCATGCCGGGCAGCATTTACTATGGCCGCACCTTCACACCCGACGCGACCATGGTGTTCTTCCTCACGGCCGCTCTGTACGTTACCGCGCGCATGCTGGTCGAGCAGGAACGCTGGTCCGCGCGCACGACCGCAGTAGCTGCCGCGCTCCTGGCTCTCGCTTTTCTTGCAAAACCGGTTTCGCTCTGCGCGCTCATTCCAATCGGCGCGCTCATCGTCGAGCGCGGGGTGAGCGGGCGTACATTCCGATGGCCCGCCATCGCTGTATTGCTCGTCGTGCCGCTCGCACTTCTGTACGGGTACGACCGCGCCGTCGCGGCGCACGCGGAGTGGCATTGGGCTTCGGGCATCACGCGGCTGCACGTGCTTCCGGCACTGTACACCTCGCTCACGAACGCTTTGGCGCTCGGCATCAAACTCTTGCGTTTCAAGACCGTGCTCGGTTTGCTGGCGCACGTTATGATCGGCCCCGCCATCAGCGCGATCGCGATCCTCGGTTTCGTCCTTATGCCGGCAACGGTGCGAACGCGCACGCTCCTCTGGGGCTGGCTCATCGGTGGTTTACTCTATACGTACGTCGTGGTTACGGTCGAGCGTGTCGATTACTATATGTTCTTGCTGCTGCCGCTCGCGGCGCTCACTGCCGCCGGCTTCTTCGACCGCCTTACTACCGCGGTTCGGCAAAGCACGCTTGAACGCTCGATAAAGATCGGCGCAGCGGCCGCGGCGGTTCTCGTGCTGGGCGGCGTGGTGTACCAAAACCGCCGCATCATTCAGCCGTACTATCGCTACAACAAAGCGGTCTACCGCTACGCGATCGCGCTTAACCACTTACTCGCGCCGAACGCGATCATCGTCATGGGCCACTATGATCCATCGGTGTTGTACTACATTGGGCGCTACGGCTGGGAAGAGGACCCGTATCTCTGGACGCCGTTCGACCAAAAGAGCGCGATCCGCAAAGGCGCGCGCTATTTCATCGCCATTGAAAAACAACGCTTCCATCGCAACATCGAACTCTGCGCGTGGATGCAGCGCTTCCCGGTTATCAACCCGAACGCGCAGTGGCCGGTGTACTTGACGGATCTCGCGCTCGTCAAACCGGGCACTGCGGAATGGTGGCTGGCCTTCAGAAAAGCCGAACGAGCGCACAAAGCGCGCGAGTTCCTCGACGCGCACGGCGTCTGCCGCGTGTGATTGCGCCGCTACGGCAGCGGTAACAGCGATCCGCTCGTCGCGGTCGCCTGTGAGGCTTGTTCGGTGCCGGGAACGCCCGACTCCACGAGTTGCCGGTAGGCAATGAGACGGTTCGTGTTCTTTACCACGTCGAGCTGTAATTCGTACGAACCCTGAATCGCGCGTGTGAGCGCTTGCGTGTCGTACGTGTAGTTGAAGCGCTTGAGATTCTTGAGAATCGCCTTCGTCTGCGCGTTCAGCGTACCGTATGCCGTTTGAAGTTCCAGGCCGGCTGCCTCGTACGTCGGATAATTTGCGATGACGATCTCGCGTTTGAGGCGCGCGTCTTCCACTTGTGAGCGAAGCGCCTGCAGCCGCACGTTTTGCGGCTCGTATTTCTGTGCGGCCGTAATCGTGGCCATGGCGTCCTCGAAGTCGCCTTTGCGGAAATCGACCTCGGCGATACCAGCCGATACTCGCGCAAAACCGGCGCGTGCGCGGGCATCGTGCGGATTGACCCGAAGCGCGAGACGGTACGCCGTTTCCGCTTCGTGCAGGCTGCCGCGCTTGAGCGCGACGTCGCCTTGGTTGACGCGGGTGTTGACGATCCAATTCTCCACTGTGCCGGCACAGCCTTGGAGAGTGGTCGCTGCGGCTAACAGGAAGAGCAATAAGCCAAGCGATCTCATCGAAAAACTCCTAGTGCCCATGGTTGACGATATGCGCGACCGCAGAGATAATCCATGCCGCGGGCCACAAAAGCACCTGCGATACCACCCACCCGATGATCGCGGTCAACGAAAGATAAAACACCATCGCCTTCACCTCCTCGTGAGGGCGCTCTCCCTTCACCGCTTCGTCGACGATAATGGATGACGTCGGGTCGACGAAGAACGTGAAGGCGATGGTGCCAATGCCGTTGATGATTCCCGAGATGCCGATGGCTGTGCGGGCGACATTTACATCGAGCACGCTCGCATAATACGCCGCCACGACGCCGATGGCGTAGATGCCGGTAACAATGACGTTGAATATGAGCAAACGCCGCGGAATATTGCGCGTCGAGAAACTGAATATTTCACTGTAGTGCGGCACGCGCAGATGCGTACATACTTCCCACAAAACCCGAGGATCGGCCAAACGAATCAGCGAGTGCGGCAGCGACTTCGTTTGCTCGAACGAGCGTACTCCGCGCACGTATAAGTACGTGAACATGGGCAGCATGAGGCTGCCGATGATGGTGCCTACGGTGCCGGCCACGATGATGAGGCGCAATTGCCACTCGAACGTGTGCTGTATCTGCCCGATGAGGGAAGCGGTGTGGGGTAGCTCGGGATGGCGGCTGACCAAGGTTTTGACCGCGTTTCCGGCCTTGTCCGAAAGCGGCCCAAGCATCAGTGTGTAAACCAGCGTGGCAAGGCGGCTTGCCGTTACGAAAAGATTGAACAGGGAGATAGACGTCGCGATTCGCCCCGTCCGAACGCCGGCCAGACGCGCAGCGTACGCGCCAATCTGAATGGCCTGCACCAGCACGTTGATTGCAAGGGCAACAAAGAGTTGCCACGTCCAAAAAGGGACGGTCATCGGTACAGCTGCGTTATGCAGCGCTTCTATTCCACTCGACCGACGCTTCGTCGACCGGCCCGAGCACGCACAGGCCCAAGTGGTCTTCCGCGAGCACTTCCTGCGCGAGCGTTTGGATCTCCGCGGCGGTTACCGCTTCCACGCGCTGCTCGATCTCTTCGGTCGTAAGCTGGCGCCCCAGCGAGAACTCACTGCGGCCCAGACGGATCATGCGGCTCGACGTGCTTTCCAACGAGAGCGTGAGGCTGCCTTTGATGTGTTCCTTCGCCAGCCGCAGTTCCGTTTCGGTCACGCGTTGCTCGCGCAGCTGCGCAAACTGATCGCAAATCACGGACACGCATTCCGGAACGTTTTCCGGCGAGGTGCCGCCGTACACGGCGAACAGTCCGGCGCCGCGATACGCCGCTTGGAACGAATAGACCGTGTACACCAGGCCGCGCTTCTCGCGAATCTCCTGAAACAGGCGGCTGGACATGCCGCCGCCCAAAATGGTGTCCATCACCGAGAGCACGTAGCGGCGATCGTCGCAAACCGAAAGGCCGCGCGTGCCGAGTACGACGTAGGCTTGTTCGCTGTCTTTGTGCCGGAACAGCGTATTCGGCGTGGTCTGCGGCGTTTCGGGTACGGGCAGATCGCAACTGCCCTTGAAGCCGGCAAAAGCTTTGTCGAAGAGTTCGACGATGTGATCGTGATCCACGTTGCCGGCGGCGGCGACGACCACCGAGTTGGGCGCATAGTGTTTGCGCATGTGCGCGCGCAGATCGTCGGGCGTGAGTTTACTCACCGTATCGGCAAAACCGATCGTCGGTGAGCCGAGATCGCTGCCGTGCCACATCGTTTGGATGAAAAGATCGTGGATGAGCTCGTCCGGAGAGTCTTCGTACATCTTGATCTCTTCGAGGACGACTTTTTGCTCTTTGGCGAGTTCCTGCGGGTCGAACGTCGAGTTCAGGAACATGTCCGTCAGCACGTCCACCGCTAGCGGAACGTGCTGGTCCATCACCTTGGCGTAGTAGCAGGTCGTTTCTTTGTCGGTGAAGGCATTCAAATTGCCGCCGACGCCGTCCATCTCTTCGGCAATCTGACGCGCGGTGCGCCGCTGCGTTCCTTTGAAGAGCATGTGCTCCACCAGATGCGAGACGCCGCGGCGCTCCGCTTCCTCGGCGGCGGAGCCCACATCGGCCCAGATTCCCAGCGAAGCCGACCGGAAGGCGGGCATAGATTCGGTGACGATGCGCACGCCGTTGGTGAGGACGCTCTTACGATACATTTAAAAGGCGCTCCGCCTGGTTTCGCGCCTAGATGTGATTGCTAACATGATTGCTCCCCTTGGGCGCCGCAGTTGTGTTAAAAGCTTCACGTTCCCAGTCCTGGTCCCAAAAGACGCCATTCCCTTGCCGCAAGCGCCGCAGCAGCGATTGCGCGCTCTCGCCGCGGCGTACGGTAACCGTGAACACGAGGCGATACGTGGGTTTGGCCAGATCACCCGCGACCACCACGCCCTTGCCGACGCTGAGCGGGACGCTCGTCCACACGTCGACCTCTTCGACCGGCGCCACCGCAAACGTGCGCTGCACCAGGCCCGAGATTTCGTCGAAAAATTCCGTGCGCGTGAGCGCATGGTGGAAATGCATTCCGGAGACGTGTAAACCGGCCACGTCGTGCCCGGCGATGCCGTCCGCATAGACGTTGAGAACCTGCGCGGGCCACTGCGTGGCGAACAGCGCTCGGCCGATCTTTACCGCAATGGGTTTGCGATTGCCGGCCGCGCGCGCGTAGGCGTCGCTGCGATCGACGCCGGGGCGCGCCGTCGGAAACAGCACCTGCGCAACCAGAACGAGCGCACTAATAGCTTTGAGCAAAGTACGCGTTCACCTTGGCCGGTTCGCCGCACGCAACGCACGCTGCGCCCGCTTTTTGCAGCGGCCGCGTATTTCGGGTCGTTGCACCGGTTTGCGCCTTGACGCTGGCTTCGCATTCGGCGCGTCCGCACCACGGAATGTCGATCATGCCGGCGCGGCTGCGGCACTTCTCGAAAAACTCGTCACGATCGCTCACCGCAAATGTGTGCGACTCGAGAAACGCCTTGGCTTGTTCGAACAGTGAAATGTGTACCTGATCGAGCAATTCTCGCAGCCGGGCGCCCAATTCATCGAACGGAACGCTGACTTTCGCACCGTCTTCACCTTTTTGCTTATCGCGGCGCACGACCATCGCGCTGCCGCTCTCCAAATCGCGGGGGCCGATTTCGATGCGCAGCGGCACGCCGCGCATTTCCCACTCGGCGTATTTCCAGCCCGGCGTTTGATCGCGATCGTCCACGCGCACGCGATAGCCTTGCGCGCGCAGCGACTTTGCCAGCTCGTGCGCCTTGTCGGCGGCTCCGCGGTTTTCGCCGCGGACGATCGGCACGAACACCGCTTCGATCGGCGCCATCTTCGGAGGAATACGCAGGCCGCGATCGTCGCCATGCGCCATGATCATTGCACCGAGCATGCGCCACGACATGCCCCACGAGGTCGTGTACACGTGTTTGATCTGCTGATCCGCATCGACGAACGTGATATCGTACGCCTTGCTGAAATTCTGTCCCAAATCGTGCGAGGTCGCGGACTGCAGCGCTTTGCCGTCGGGCATGAGTGCTTCGATGGAGTACGTTTCGACTGCGCCGGGAAAACGCTCGCTCGCGCTTTTCACGCCGGCGTACACCGGAACCGCGGCGACGTTTTCCGCAAAATCCTTGTAGACTGCGAGCATCTGTTCGGTCTCTTCTCGCGCTTCTTTGGCCGATGCGTGCGCCGTGTGGCCTTCCTGCCACAGGAACTCCATGGTGCGCAAAAAGGGGCGCGTCGCCTTTTCCCAGCGCAGCACGTTCGCCCACTGGTTGATGAGCACGGGCAGATCGCGGTACGACTGAATCCATTTCGCGTACATGACGCCGATGATCACTTCCGACGTCGGACGGATTGCCAAACGCTCTTCGAGTTTCTCCTGGCCGCCTTCGGTGACCCACGCAACCTCGGGCGCAAAACCTTCGACGTGTTCCGCTTCCTTTGTAAGCAGACTCTCGGGTATGAGCAGCGGGAAGTAGGCGTTTTCATGCCCCGTCGCTTTGAAACGCTCATCGAGATGCTTTTGCAGGTTCTCCCACAGTCCGAAACCGTACGGCCGCAGCACCACGCAGCCCCGCACCGGCGCGTACGAAACCAATTCCGCCTTCAGACAGACGGCGGTGTACCATGCGGAGAGGTCGGGGGCTTTGGGCGGAATTTCTTTGACGAATCCGTCGTCGGGATTGCGTGAGGGTTCGGACATAGACCGGCCCCGATTCTGGGCGCTTTAAAGGCGGTCCTCCGGCATGTGGGCGCGAAGGCGAGCGCATGCCCAAAGCCCCGCGCATTTACACCCGCACCGGCGATGACGGTACCACCGGCCTGGTCGGCGGCGCTCGCGTCGCGAAACATTCGCCGCGCATCGAATCGTACGGCACCCTGGACGAACTCTCCAGTCACGTGGGTGTGGCGCGCGCCGCGATGCGCCGCGGCGGCCGCCTTCCCGACGCGCTCGCGCGTTTGGACGAGTGGCTTTCGTGGACGCAGGACGCGCTGTTCAACCTGGGTTCGGAACTGGCGACGCCTGCGGAAAAACGCTGGGAAGGCATGCCGCTCGTCTCGCACGACGAGATTGCGGCGCTCGAACGCGCCATCGACGAAGCGCAAGCGCAGCTCGAACCGCTGCGCAATTTCATTCATCCGGGCGGAAGCGCGCCCGGCGCGCACCTTCACGTCGCGCGCACGGTGTGCCGCCGCGCGGAGCGCCTCGTCGTTTCACTGCGCGAACACGAGAGCGAG
>DASSEZ010000135.1:0-2223 GCA_035694945.1 Vulcanimicrobiaceae bacterium | reverse complement strand
CGCCGCGTCACCGAGCGCACGATGCAGCTCGAACTTGCAAACAAGGAACTGGAGTCGTTCGCGTACTCCGTGTCGCACGATTTGCGCGCTCCGCTGCGCGCCATTGACGGCTTCAGCCAGGCGCTCGAGGAAGACTATGGCACGCTTTTGGACGGAGCGGGCACCAGTTACTTGGGGCGCGTACGTGCGGCGGCACGTCGCATGGGCGATCTGATCGACGCGCTGCTCAAACTGGCACGCGTCGCCAGGCACGCCATTACGCCGGTTCCGGTGGATCTCTCACGCGTTGCCGAATCGATCGCGGCCGATTTGCAAAGCGTGGAGCCCGAACGGACGGTGGAGCTGCGGATCGCTCCGGGGTTGCGTGCGCTGGGTGAGCCGCTGCTGCTGCGCGCCGTGCTCGAGAACCTGATGGGCAACGCCTGGAAGTTCACGCGCAAGACGCCTGAAGCGGTCATCGAGTTCGGGCTGGAAGGCCAAGAGTACTACGTGCGCGACAACGGCGCGGGATTCGATATGGCCTACGCGAACAAGTTGTTCGGAGCTTTTCAGCGGCTGCACAGCGCTGACGAGTATGAGGGTACGGGTATTGGCCTCGCGACGGTCGCGCGCATCATTCACCGCCACGGCGGTGAGATACGCGCGCTTGGCAGCGTCGGCGCCGGAGCAACGTTTTGGTTTACTCTGCCGCAGGTTGAGGACGAAACATGAAGCCGTACATCTTACTGGTCGAAGACAGCGCCGACGACATCGAGCTCACCAAACGCGCGTTCAGCAAAAACCGCATCGTCAACGAAGTGGTCGTGCTCAGCGACGGCGCGCAGGCGTGCAAGTATCTGTTCGAGGACGATTGCGAAGGCCGCGGGCTGCCGCAGTTCATTCTGCTCGATCTCAAACTGCCGAAGCTTTCGGGGTTGGAAGTGCTCGAACGCATCAAGGGCAATCCGACGACCGCCGTTATTCCCACGGTAATTTTGACCTCCAGCAAACAAGAAGAAGATCGCCTCGCCGGTTATCGGCTGGGCGTGAATAGTTACGTGCGCAAGCCCGTCGACTTCAACGAATTCGTGGAAGCGGTGCGCCAAGTGGGTTTGTACTGGCTCGTGCTCAACGAGCCGCCGCCGAGTCCGGCTCAGGCGGTGTAACGTGGGCGATCGCCTGCGGGTTCTCTGTATCGACGATTCGCCGGACGACGCGGACCTGAACGTCATGGCGCTGCAGCGTCATGGGTACGTGATCGAACACGAACGCGCCGATACGCCAGAAGAGGCGCAAAAACTGCTGGTCGAGCGGCAATGGGATCTCATTCTGTGCGATTATTCGATGCCGCAGTTCAGCGCGTCGGCAATGCTCGATCTGCTCGCGCAGTTGCGAGTCGACGCGCCGTGCCTCATCGTTTCGGGCGCAATCGGCGAAGAAGCGGCAGTGGAAACGATCCGTCGCGGCGCCTACGACTACATCTTCAAAAACAATCTCAAGCGTCTCGGCCCCGCCGCCGATCGCGCGCTGCGCGACTCCGAGATCCGGCGCGCGCGTCAGGCGATGGAGGTGCAGCTGCGCGAGCGCGAGATGCGCTTGCGCCTGCTGTTCGAACAGTTGCCCGCACTGGTCATCACGTGCGATACCACCCTGACGATTACGTCGGTCGAAGGTGCGCAGCTCGGGCAACTCGGCATGAACCCCGATGCAATGATCAGCACGCGCATTGCCAGTTCGCCGCTCATCGCGGATGAGTCGCGGTTCCCCGCACGGCGCGCGCACCTGCGTGCACTGCAGGGCGTGCCGTCCGAATACGAATACATTTGGGGCGGCAAGACGCTGCATTGCCACGTCGAGCCGCTGCGCGACCTGGATGGGCGGATCGTCGGGACGATTGCGGTGTCGTTCGACATTACCGAACGTAAAGTCGCCGAACAGCGTCTCGCGTATTTCGCGCAGTACGATCCGCTGACCGACCTGCCGAACCGCGCGGTCCTCGAAGACCGTCTGTCGCAAGCGATCGAACTGACGAACCGGCGCGAAGGGCAGATCGCGGTGATCTCGGTCGACATCGACCGCTTCAAAGACGTGAACGATTCGTACGGCACGGCCAACGGCGACGAGATTTTGCGAGCGGTCGGTGCGCGTTTGGTACGCATCGCCGACAAGGGCGCTACCGTTTCACGCGTCGGCGAAGATCAGTTCGTCATTCTGCTCGTCGAGGTGGGCGGACGCAGCGCCCTG
>DASSEZ010000134.1:0-15767 GCA_035694945.1 Vulcanimicrobiaceae bacterium | reverse complement strand
ATCTCGTGCGCTTGATAATCCGCGAGCGGATGCAGCAGCGTTTGCTCGTCGCTCAGTTCGCCGCGTAGCCGTTCCTTAGATAGCGTGGGGCGGTTGTACGGCGCATCGCTCTCGGCGCCGATCATCACCAGCCGGCCGTCGAAGCCGCTTTCACGCAAGGTCGTCGCGGCGCTCGCCGCCGCTACGCCTGCGCCGATGATTGCGAATGTCTGCTTCGCCATGTTGTCTCCCTTGCCGATGCAACGGACCACGACCCGGGGCGGATTCCGGCTGCGAAGGCATTCGACGGTTTGGCTGATAAGCACTACGTCGTGGCTCTCCTACAGCATTATCCCGCGTTGCTGGTCGAAATCGGTGCGGCTTTCGTCCTGGTTGCGGCCGTCATCTCGCGAGTCTTGCTGAGCCGCTTCGGCATCCCGTCGATTGTGACGCTCCTCGCGTTCGGACTAGCCGCTGGACCGAGCGGCTTCGACCTGTTGCATATCGACCTCACCAATTCCGGTACACGCGCACTGCTCCAACTTGCGGTCGTCATCGTGCTGTTCGAGGCAACGCTGCGCATGGATTTGCGCGGCATTCCGAAAGCCAGCATCGCGATCATGGCGATCGTCGGCGGCGGTTTGGTGCTGCTCATCGTGCCGTCCGTGGCGCGCGCGTATCATTTGAGCGAACTCATTAGTTCGATGATCGCCGCGATTTGCATCGTCACCGGACCGACCGTAATCGGTCCGCTGATGGCGCGCCTGCGTCCGCGCGCTCAAGTTTCGCACTTGCTCGAATCCGAGGGTTTGGCGCTCGACGCGCTTGGTGTTATCGTCGCCGCCGCGGTGTTTGCAAGCTACACGTCCCGGCCGGGAAGCGGTCTCGACACCGCGTGGCACATCACCGAACGCGTCGGCGCGGGGCTGGTGATCGGCTTGCTGTGGGGAGTCATCGGACGAGCGGTGCTTACACTCACAGCGCGTTCCTCGAGCGACATCAGCAAGATGAGCGTGCTGTTTTTGGGCTTTGCCGCATACGCGTCTGCGGAGGCGCTCGCGCACGAAAGCGGGCTGGTTGCCGTCGTTGCATGCGGGTTGCTTCTGGATTTTCGTACGCTCCCGCACGAGCGACTGCTGCGCGCGTTCAAAGAAGATCTTTCGATGCTTGGGCTCTCGACCGTCTTCGTGCTGCTTGCATCGCAAGTCGACGTGCAGCGACTTGGGCCGCTCGTTGCGCCGGCGGCGGCAATCGTTGGCGTGCTCATCGCCATCCGAATTATATCCGTTGCGCTTGCAACGCTTCCGACCGCGTTTTCCATTGCGGAACGCGCGCTCATGGGTTCGGTATTTCCGCGCGGGATCGTCGCAGTTTCGCTGGCAACCTATTATGCAACACAAATTCCCGCGTGGGGCTTGCATGGCGGCACACAACTCGCCGGCATCTTGTTTTTGGTGGTGGTGTTCACCATTGCGATCTCGACGCCGCTCTCGATTTTCCTGACGATGCGCCTGCGCTTGCAGCTGCCGTCCGTAATCATTGCCGGCATTACCCCGGCGACGCTGGAAACCGCGCGCAGATACAAACAGATGGGTCACTTGCCGCTGCTTGTCGACAGCGATCTCGATGCAGTGGCCTTTGCGCGTTCGCACGATCTGGACGCCACCGTGGCAGAGGACGAAGCCGCGCTCGCTCAACTCATCCGCGAGCGGCGCGCAAAGTTTCTGGTTGCCGGCACGTCAACTGTATCGCACGCATCCGCGGTGACTGTGCTAACACCCGCGCAAGCGCAGCAGATGCTCGACGAATCGGCGTAGGGCTGCAACGTAGTACTGGCTGACGCCCGCTTGCGAAACTCTGTTCGATTCTGACGACGACATGATTGCCTTCGTTCCCGTAACGGGCGGCCGCAACGGCGATCAGGTGTGGCTCGACATCGGACGTAGGGGCCATCTGCACGTGAGCGGCACGCTGCAGAATGGCGCAATCACGGGCGGCGCCTTTGACGAACGCACGCACGAAACGTACAAGTTCACCGCCCGCGTCTCCAGCTAAAGAGCGATCGTGGCGGCGCTAATGCGCCGCCATGATTTTTGCCAGCATATCGGGCTTGCCCGGAATCCGTACAAGGTGCGGATAGCGCAGCCCGCCGTGATAGTCGATCGTATACGAACCGACGAAGCCGTTGTTGTCGCCGAGCAGCACGATCTTCGCGGAAGAATGCTGCGCGTTTTTGACGGCGTACTCGAGCACGTCCGGATCGTAGTCTTGCCCGTCGATCGCAACCAGTTTGACGCCTGGTGAGAGACCGGCTTTCCACGCGGGCGAGTTCTCGCGCACGTTTGTTACCGTGCCTTTGCCGCTGATGTTCATTCCTAGCGAATACCAGTAGTTCTGGTTGTGGCGCGTTGCGCTCGACGCCTCGATGAACTTGTTCGGCTTATCGTTATAGACGAGCTTCCAACCCGCGCGAGCGAGATCGTCGCTGGGCGGATGCGGCGAGATTTGGTACACGTACCGCTCGAAGAACCCGTGCCAATCGTACGGAACGACCGACTCGAGCGTCTTTTCGACGTCCTCGCGCGTGTAGGTTTTGGTAATTGGCCCGGTCACTGCGGGATCGGTGAATGCATGCAGGAACGTGTCGAGCGATTTTGCGCCGCCGCTTTTCTCGCGAATGATCGTGTCCGCGTCCAGCCAAATCAACTCGCCTTCAGTATAGAAGTCGCCCGCTGTGCGCCGGATGCGGGAATACTGTCCGTCGGCTTCATACAAATACGGAGCGGCGGTAGTTGTGTCGATGAGCGGCTCCGACTGGCGTCCCGGCTCCGTATCCATGCTCGCCCAAATACTTGCCAGATACTCCGGATAGTCTTTGGGATTGCGGATGCCGGTGCGAAACGAAAGCATGTCGCCTAAGTACTGGTTCATGCCCTCGTACACCCAAAGCAGATCCGTACGCTCCGGAATCTGGAAGTTGAGCGTCGTGAGATCCCACGGGCGGCGATATTTGCCGTTCCATGAGTGCGAGAGCTCGTGCGTTATGAGATCGCCGCCTTCGAGTTGTTCTTCGGGATCGGTCATGAAGTCGTCGGGCGCGCGGTCGTCGCTGCTTTGGTGATGCTCGATGCCTTGGAAGCCGATCGGGTCGCTGAGCGCGAGCAGCGAGTGATACCACGTCCAGTGGCGCGATCCGTACAGCGCGAACGCTTGCGCCGGCATCCGTTTATATGCGGCGAGCGTCTTGGCGTCGATATCCAGGTCTTGCGGTTTGTCGGCAAAAATGTCGAGCCACTGCGTGGCGCTGCCGTTCTTCCACAACAAGATGTGCTTGTAATAACGCGCCATGTCGAGCGGCGAGTCGATGAGCATGTTGAGCGGCGTCACGTCGAAGTCGATACGATCGCCGCTCTGGTGCGCGCCGTACAGGGCGGTCGCATAACCCCACGCGTGCGGTAGAATGATGCTCGGCTTGACGTAATAGTCGTGCGAGTTCACGCCGCTCTGATAGAACAGGTCGCGGTTCCAGTTGATGACCGCGACGTTCTTGCTGGACATCGTGTCGGGTGCGTTCGTGATCACCGTGAAATCGATGTTGATCGCCGAAACGCCGGACGGCACGTCGACGTGAAAGGCGTACATGTCGACGACGTCGCGTTGCCAGCGCAGCGCGTGGCCGTTCGCGCTTATGTGAATCTGCGAGATGTTGGCGAGGGGGCCGGTGGGGCCGTGTTCGCCCGGAATCCACTTCGGATACACGAACGTGAACGCACCCGGCTTGACGGGAATCGTCATGTGCGAGTACATGAATCCGCGCGAAGCATCGCGCGCATCGAGTACCAGGGTCATCGGATCGCTTTGCGTTGCGTATGCGGTGGCCGTCGGCACCTCGGGCGTGAACGCGTTCGTATCGCTCGTCTGCGCCACGGTTATGGCACCGCTGCCGATAAATGCCACCGCCAGCAATGCGGATAGAAAAGCGTGCTTCATACCGGGTGTGTTACAGACCGTGCGGTCGGCAGCCTTTCGCGTACGTACACGGGTACAAAGGCGCTATGGATAAGCTGCAGCGCGACCGGCACGGCGAGATCTATCAGGACGAATTGACCGAGAACCAAAGCAAGCCGCGGCCGCCGAAGCTCGACGATGCCGAGCACGACAAGCAGTACGACAGCGACGTCGATTCACAAGAAGCGGACGAGGCAATGTCACAAGACCGTTTCGGGCGCAACGAACGCAAACGCGACGATCAACCGGGATAGTGGCGCGCTTTATCCTCGATCTGGACGGCACGCTGGTCGACAGCGTCTATCAGCACGTTGTGGCGTGGCATCTCTCGCTGCAATCGTGCGGCTTCGATCTGCCGATGTGGCAAATTCATCGCAAGATCGGCATGAGCGGCGGTTTGCTGATTCGTTCTCTCTCGAACGCACTGGGCGCACCAATCGACGACGCGATGCGCAAACGCCTGGAAGAGGGGCATTCGCGCGAGTTCGCGCGCATGCGTGATACGATTGCGCCGTTTCCCGGAGCGCGCGAGTTGCTTGAAACGCTGCGGCGCGCGAAAGTACCGTTCGCAATTGCGACCAGCGGCGATCGCAGCGACGTGGAACCGCTGCTGCGCTTGGTCGGCGCCGATCGCGACGTTCCGGTGACATTTAAGTCCGACGCGCCGCTGCCCAAGCCCGATCCGGGCTTACTGCTTGCTGCCGCGGCAAAACTGCCGGACGCATCGCAAGAAACGATGGTCGTCGGAGACAGCGTGTGGGACATGCTGGCGGCTCGGCGCGCGCATTTTCTTGGCATCGGTTTGTTGACGGGCGGGTATGGTGAGAGCGAATTGACCGCGGCGGGTGCATACCGCGTCTATCCGGATCCGGCGCAAATGCTGGCGCACTTGCACGAAATCGGCGTGGTTACGGAGGGAACATGGAACGGGAACGCTACAGCGACGAAGACTTAGTCGAACGCGAGATCGAGAACGAAACGACGTCACCGGAACCCGACGAGGAAACGGAAGTTGAACGGCGTTCGGGTCCCGACGTGATTCGTGACGTGGAGCCCGGCCGTGCGCGCGAGCGTGCCGAAGTGATTTACGGCGATACCGATATCGATCCACGGCGCGAAGACCAACCCTCGGCGCATCACGCGGGCGAAGACGAGCACTTGTAGTTCAGAAGCGCACGCCGAATCCGAAGCCGGCGTAGTGCGAGCGCGTAACGTCGTTCGCGGTTTGACCGGCTTCGACGTCGAATTCGAGTTGCGGCGCTAGCAGATATTGCAGCGCAACGTCGAGGCCGAACTGCGCGCCGCCGTCGGGCCGCGTGCGCGTTTGCCCGTACGCTTCGATGTACGCCTGTGCCCGCGGATTCCACTGATCGCTGACGACGACCGACGGCAGCAGTGAGAAGAAGCGCCCGCCGCGTCCGCTGAGATCGGCGGCATAGCTGCTCTGCATGCCAAGCGTGGGCGCGATACTGAAATTCCCCGCGAGCGGCGTACTGTAGTCGAGGTTGATCGTTTGCGTCGGCGCGCCCGCGGTGAGCGACGCGCTGCCCGTGGGTGCCGTATAGAGGAAGTCCGCGCCGAACGCGCGGCTTGCGTCGTGCCAGAACTCGTATTTTGCGCCGAAGCCGCTATCGAACCGCCCGCCCGCGATGAGATCCACTTCGAGCTGCGGCGCCGCGCCGAAGCGAAGAAAACCCTGAGGATAGGTGGGAGTCGCCGCCGTCGCGGACGCGGCATTGGAGTAACCGGCCTCGATGACGGTTTCGTGCTGTTTAACGGCGCATGGGCTGAAGCCGATGCTGGGCCGGTCCAGTACCGCGAGCAGATTGCTCCGCGCTCCTCCGCATGGGTCGTGCGTCGGCGCGGGTGACGGCGACGGCGAGGGCGACACCGTTAGGGAAGCGGCGAAAATGAGAATCATTCCTAAATTCAGCACGGCCCGAAATTACGCTTTCCGGCAGGGGCGTCCCTGCGGCTCCCCCAATCAAGCCGGGTTATCCCGCGCCCACAAATGCTCGCATTTGTGGGGCGTGTCATGTATAGCGAGGTTTTTCCCTACGTGAAAATCGTGGTGACCGTGAAACTGGTCCCGGATACGAACGCGGCCAAGCGCATCGATCCGGCGACCAAACGGCTCGTACGCACCGGACTTGAAACGGTGATCAATCCCTTCGACGAATACGCGATCGAAGCGGCGCTGCAACTCAAAGAGAAGTTGGGCGGTGATACCACCGTCACCATCTTCACGATGGCGCCGGAGAGCGGCAGAGAAACGGTGCGTAAAGCCCTCGCGATGGGCGCCGACGACGCCGTGATGCTCAGCGACGCGGGTCTGGAAGGCAGCGACGTGTGGGCCACGTCGTACGCGATGGCGCAGGCGCTCAAGAAGACCGGCTTCGATCTGCTCATCTGCGGGGGACTTGCGGACGACGGCAACAGCGGCGGCGTGCCCGGCGCGCTCACCGAGTACCTGGGCGTTCCCGGTCTCACGAACGTGCGCAAAATCGAAGAAGCCGGCGACGGCAAAATCAAAGCGCAGCGTGAAACGGACAGCGGCTATCAAGTCGTCAGCGGTCCGCTTCCGGCGCTCATCACTGTAACGATGGCCGTCGGCGAACCGCGCTACGCGTCGCTTAAGGGCATCATGGGCGCGAAGAAAAAGACGATTACGACGATGTCGCTCGCCGATCTCGGTTTGGATCGCGCCGTCGGCACCGATGGTGCGAAAACGGAAGTGCTCGACATCTCGGCACCCAAGGCGCGCGAAAAGGCGCGCGTCGTCGAAGCGCCCGACGGTGTGACCGGCGCGAAAGCGATCTTCGATTTTCTGCGGGAGAGAAAGCTCATCTAATGCAGCACGTCATCGTTTTCGTCGAACACAAATCCGGCCAGACGCGTAAAGTCACATACGAACTGGCAACGCAAGCGCGAAAGATCGCCGATGCGCTCGGCGGCAAAGCACACGCGCTCGTCGCCGGCGCCGGAGCGGCAACGCTTGCAGAGCAGTTGAAGAACTACCCGCTCGATGCGATTCACGTCACCGAAGACGCGGACGTCGACAAATTTTTGCTCGACCCGATCGTCGATTATTTGGAAGCCGTTGCACGCGGCACCGGCCCCGCGCTGATCTTGCTGCCGAATACCATGCTCGGGCGCGACGTCGCCGGGCGTATTGCCGCGCGCTTGGATGCCGGCCTCAACTCCGACGTCACCGATATTCGCGTCGACGGCGGCAAGGCCGTGAGCGCCGGACCGAAACTGCAAGGTTCCACCGTTGTCGCGAGCGGTTTCAAAAATACGGAGTACGGCGTTGCGACGGTGCGTCCGAAGGCGTTCGACGCGCAAGCGGGCGGCGGCTCGGCGCAAATCGTGAACCTCGAAAAGCCAAGCGGCAAGTCGTACGCCATGGTCATCGAGAACGAAGTGGAAGAAGCTTCGGGTGAACTCGGTTTGGAAGAAGCGTCCGTCGTGGTGAGCGGCGGTCGCGGCTTGGGTGGCCCCGACCCCTTCACGACGCTCCTCAAGCCGCTCGCCGACGCACTCGGCGGCGCAGTGGGCGCTTCACGCGCGGCTGCCGACGCCGGTTGGGTGCCGTACAGTCTGCAGATCGGACAAACCGGAAAGGTGGTCAGCCCGCAGCTGTACATTGCCGTCGGCATCTCCGGTGCGATTCAGCACAAAGTCGGCATGCAGACTTCCGGGACGATCGTCGCCATCAACCGCGACGGCACCGTGCCGATCGGCGAGTTCGCGGACCTGCTGGTGGTCGGCGATCTCTTCCAAATCATCCCGGAATTGACCAACATGGTCCAAGGGGCCAAAGCGCACGCGTGACGATACACCCGTCTCGGGCGTTATCACCGTAGCAAGTTTAAGGTAAGGACGAAACGATTTTGAAACGTATCCTCGTGGCCGCGTCTTTCGTCGCGGCATTCTGCGGTGCACTCGCACTTTCTGGCGCGCCGGCGCAGGCCGGACTCTTCGGAAGCAAGGCCAGTGCAACGGCTACTCCGTCGCCTACGCCTCTGCCCATGCCGACGGCAACGCCGGAGCCGCCGAATATCGCCATTCCGCGCCTCGAGCAGAAGCTCAAGGACAACCCGAACGACCGGCAATCGATGATCGATCTCGCCTCGGAGTTCTTGGGCATTAACCAACCGCAGGCGACGCTCGCGCTCACGCAGCGGCTCATTCAGCTCGGAACCAAAACCGCGCAAGTGCTGTACCTGGACGGTTCGGCACAACAGGCCGTCGGAAACTCCGACGCCGCTCTGGCGGATTTCGAACAAGCGTCGAATCTTGAACCGACCAATCTCGCCGTTCTCGGCGCGCTGGCGGACCAGTATATGAAAGCGAATCGCGCGTCCGATGCCGAGCGCGTCGCGATGCGCGCGGTCACGTTCAACAAGGATCAGCCCCGTGCGTACGTGACGCTCGGCGTGGTCTATGCCGCCGAGCAAAAATGGGACGACGCTCGCAAGCAGTTCGAAGCCGCGTACGCTCTGGATCCGAAAGACGTTACCCCGCTGATGCAAGAAGCGCAGACGTGGGTCATGCAAAACACGATTCCGAACGCGCTCGCGGTGGTGGATCGCGCTATTGCCGCCGATCCGAAGAACGTTCAGGTACTCGTGTATCGCGCGGACCTGTACGCTAAACAAAACGATCTTGCCAAGTCGTCCTCGGCCTACGACGATGCCGTTGCGGCAGCTACGACCGATGCCGAAAAAGCCTCGGTGATGGTGCGTAAAGCGCTGATGTACTCGACAGCGAAGAAGCAGAAAGAGGCGCAAGCGACGTTCGACGCGGCGATCAAGCAGTATCCGTCCATCGGCGCGCTGCATACGGCGTACGGCGAGTACTGGCTGCAGCAGAACAATCGCGGCCGCGGCGAGCAAGAGCTGCTTGCGGCGCTCAAGGCCGACAAGACCGACGTCAACGCGCTGATGGACCTCGTGCAGTTGAAGGAAGCGCAAAACCGTACGCTCGACGCGATCGGCTACATGAAGCGCCTTACCGACGTCGCACCGAGCGCGCAGTCGTTCGCACTGCTCGGCCAGTTGTACGTCTCGACGCACGACTACAAAAAAGCCAAGGACGCGTGCATGAAATCGTTCCAGATTACGCGCACGCCCGACACCTTGGGATGTATCGCGGGCTCCGACTACAGCCTGAAGAACTACAAGGAAGCGGCGCAAATCTTCGACGTGCTCAACGGCAGCATCAAGGAGTATATGGACCGCAATCCGCAGTTGCTGTACATGGCCGGCGTTGCGTATACGCAGACCAATCAGAAGCCCAAAGCGCTCGATTCGTACAAGCGTTTGCTGAAAATCATGAAGCCGGGCAGCAAAGAGTACAAGCGCATTCAATCGCAGATCGCGCAACTCTCCAAAGCCACACGGGCGAAAAAAGGCAAGCACGCCTAACGTCATGCGCATAAGCCTATGTCACCCTGAGGTATCGAAGGGTGGCCGAGGTATCGAGGCCGATGCTGGTCGTCTATGACGAACTCTACGGCGACCACCTGCGCGGGATTCCCCATCCGGAGTCTCCCGATCGCGTCGAGGTGGTCGCCGCATTCTTATCCGAACGCGGAGCACTGAACGAACGTCTCGCCGCGCGCGATGCCAGCGACGCGGAGATCGAGCGCGTTCACGCGCCGGGTTACGTGGAAACGGTGCGCCGTGAAGTCGCGGCGCTGCACGGTCATGCGGGGTACTTGTCGACCGGCGATACGGTCGTCGACGAACACTCGCTGCACGTTGCGCGCCGCGCCGCGGGCGGTGCGATCGTCGCGGCGGAGGCCGCGTTCGAGAAGGACACCGCAGTGTTCGCCGTTGTGCGCCCACCGGGGCATCACGCCGAATCGGCGCGCGGCATGGGATTTTGCGTGTTCAACAACGCCGCAATCGCGGCGCGTGCGTTGCAATCGCGCAGCGGTGCGCGTACGCTGGTCGTGGACTTTGACTACCACCATGGCAACGGAACGCAAGCGGTAAGCGGCAAGGGGCTTTCGTACGTGTCCACGCACGGCTATCCGGCATATCCGGGAACGGGGAGTGCGGATGAGAACTACGCACTTCCGAATGGCGATGCAATCGTCAATGTGCCCCTGCCACCGCATGCATTCGGCACTGAAGCGTTCGTCGCAACGTGGGAAACGCTGCTTCCGAAAGTAGCGGAGCGCGTACGCCCCGACATGCTGATCGTGAGTGCCGGATTCGATTACGTCGCAGGCGATCCGGTCGGCGACCTGGGCGTGGACGTTTCGGCTGCGTCGCATTTAGCGGCGCTCGTCGAACGCGTTGCGCGCACCTATTGCAACGGGCGGATCGCATACGTGCTGGAAGGCGGCTACGATACGCGCGCGCTGGCACAGTCCGTTGGGCACGTGCTCGACTCGCACGATTCCCAGCGAGCCGCGCAGTCTGGTGCGGCTGCGAATGCTATACCGGCTCGGCAGCAAGCCATCATCGAACGAATCGACGACGTGCTGCGCGGCTAGCACGCTAAATCGGCATGTCGCCGGTCACGCTCTCGGCGAGGCGTTCTTCCAGTGCGGGCGATTCCGACGTTGCGCGCCTGCCGTCGGTCGCGAGCAATGCCGGCGAGGCGTGCAGCATTCCGGCGACCATCGAGCGCAGCAGCCGTCCTTCGCGAGGATGCTGGCTCTCAATCTCCGCGAGTGCGGCGCGCGTTTCTTCGATGATGGCGACGGCCTGCACGAGTTCCTCGGGCGGATCGGGCAGCGTCTGCCAAATGAAGAGATGCTTGGATTTGGCGTACCGATTGGAAATGTCGCGCACGCGCCCCCAAAACGCGCTGCGGCATTGGTCGCGGTCGGTGTAGTATTGCGGCTCGTACGTGAGCGTGCGCTGATCGATCGCATCGAACTTGCTGACGGTGGTCGCTCCGGTCCCCGTCGCGTACTGTTCGGTGACGGCGCACTCGACGCTGACCATCACGTGCCCGGGCGTACCGTACACGTAGAGATCAAGGCCGCCCGTCGGCGCTTGATACGTCTGCGCGAGCGTGCGCGGCGTGCAGAGGATGTCGACGGTTTGCGTGGTCGACGTGGGCTTTGACGGATCGCCCGGATTGTCGAGCAAAACCGTAGTCGTCGTCGTAATGACGCGCGCGTAGTCGATGCTCTGACCGTTGACTTTCCAGCTGTATTTTGGCTCCGCGAAGCCGTACACCGTTGCCGTGGTGTTCACCAGCTGCGGCGTGTTGGAAATGGTGTAGTGGTAATCTTTGGCCGGGCAGCCGATGAACGGCGTGATGACGACTTCGCCGTGGCTCGACTCGCTGACCGACCCTTTGATCGACTGCGCGAACGTCAACTCGACGCGCCGCTGACTGGCGGGAAGCAGCGGAAACGGATCGTCCGTCGCCAAACTGGTGACCTTGCCCACCGGGAAATAGTTGTCGAGCAACGCCTTGAACGTGGTGTCGCCCCCGCTGTCGCCGGTCAGGTTCTGATACGTGTCGGAAAGTTTGTCGCTACCTTTTACGACGATGTCGCGTATGCTATAGCCGAGTTGGTCGTACAGATAATAGATGAAGAGCAGCGCACAACTGTAACTGTCGGCGTCTTGATCCGTCGATTCGACATTACCGATCCAATCATGCGCGCTATCGTTGCGGGTGCTCGACGTGAGCCAGGTGTTCACGCGCGGTCCGAGGTTTGCTCCGTAGTAGCCTTTGGGATGCATCAGCCCCGCGCAGAATACGGAGAGTCCTTCGCCGTTGCTGTCGCCCGAGTTCCACTTGCCGCTCTTGTTGGCCGCACGGTACGACATGAGCACTTCGCTGAACTCGGCGATGAAGAGCGCCAGGACCGCATCGTCGCCCACGTCGGTTCCGGCGCTTTCTTGAGAATCGACGGTAATAAAGGTGTTGCCGCCGGTCTTGTAGCCCTGGTTGTGTGCAAGCGAATCCGTTTGCACTTGCACGGTGACGCGGTTGGCGTTTCCGAAGGCGCTGCTCTCGACGCCGAACCAGTCCATGATCGTCGAAAAGTCCGACTCGACGTTGTCGAGCAGTGCTTGCGCGCGGCGTTTGGCGTTCGGCAGCGTCGGTGAAGCGAGATACTTGATGACGAAGTTCGTAGTTTGCCCAAGCGTAACAATGGCCATGCACCGAGCGTATGCGATCTGACCGAACAGACGGTAGAGACGAATGTCTCCGCGTGGTGCTCGGTAAGTTGCTGGTTGGGGAAGCGCCGTTCAAACCGCGCCCTTCGACAGGCTCAGGGTCACGAGGTGTTGTTCAGGGTGACGAGGGGGTGACGAGGTGGTTAGACGGATGAGGCGATGCGAACCAGTTCCGCGCGCGAGATCTCGCCGACGAGCGCAAAGTGATGTGAACCGGACGACCACGTAAGCAGCGTGGTCGATCCGTCTTCGACGTACTGCGCCGTTCCGGATTTGACTTTCGTGGTGTGGACGGTGTATTTGCTCAGGTCGACCGCAGCGCCGCGCGCGTTCTCGAACAGCGAGATCGTGCGCAGACCGTCGGAATACAAAATGTGCAGCGTTCGTACGCCTTTGATGTCGGCCACGTCGCCCGCGACGGGCAGGAATCCGTCGGGCAGATACTTCGGTCCTATCGCTTGAAAGCCGGCCGTGCGAACCACGGCTTGCAGATCGTTCGACGGATTGCCGTGGCTGGGGCCTTCCTTGCGCGTATAGCCGGTGGTGGGAACGGTGAATAACGCGGTGGGAATCGCGTTCGTAAACCGGATTTGCTCGAACCGCATTTGGTGTGCGATGGAACCGGACGGTGAATAGCGATCTTTTTGCAGCACGAGTTTCGTTTGCGCGTCGATTGCGATGCGCATCACGGTTTCGCCGGTATATTTGTTGATGAGCAGAACGTCGATAGCGCGCCGTCCGGCGACGTTGTCGTCCGGGCCGATCACCGCGCGATAGTTGTGCAGCAGCAGCCCGAAATTGTCGTCCATCGCGATCTGGTCGTCGATGGCGTCGTCGTGCATGACGATGATGCGTTTGGTGTGCGGGTCGATGTCGTAACTGGCGTCGCCGCGGCTGATGATCGAATCGCCGTAGAGCGACTCGGGCGCGAGGTACCAGCGGCGCGTCATATCCGGAGCGCGGTGCTCGATGCGGAAGAGCACCGCATCCGCGCGGCTCTTCCCAAAATCGGTATTCTGCACTTGGCCGACGTACGAGTACTTGGTGTACGCGAGCACCGCTTCACGAAGCAGCGCCGTTCCGTCACCGCCCGACTGCGCGCCAACGCCCGCTGGCAATCCAAGTAGCATGCTCAGCGCGGCGGCGAACAACGCCGCCGGCTTACGGATTTGCATCAGCGGTATAAGATGCGGGCTGAACGTTTACGGCGGTTTGCTGCGTGTCGACCGCGGCGGCCGTTTCGAGATCGACGGGATTGACCGACGAGCCGCGATCGCTGAACGGAACCGTGCTGTTCATGGCAGCATGATCTTGCAGATAGTACGACGCTTCGATGCTCGGCGCGCCTTGCGGCGATATGTACGTCGTGCCGAAATACGCGGCAAGCGCCAACACTGCCGCTGCAGGAAGCGCGATGCTCGGGCGCAGCCACGTCATCGTGCGGCTCCACACGGACGGCTGGCCGGCACGGACGCGTTCCCAAATCTGCGCTTTGACGGCCGAAGGCAGTTCGCGCTCCTCTTGCGCTGCATGCGCGCGCAGCATCTCGCCCACTGCAACCTCCGCTTCGTACTCCATGCGGCAAGGCTGGCAATGTTCGATATGCGCGTAAACTGATGCGTCGTCCGCCGGCGAGAGTTCTCCGTGGACGTAGTCGAGCAGAATGTCGTTGGTTAGATGCTGCATCATGATTGTTTTTGTTGTTGTCTCTGTACTAAACGGCGTAGCAACGCTCGCGCGCGGTGGAGTCTGGAACGGACCGTTCCGATCGAGCAGCCCATGATTTCCGCAATTTCCTGGTAACTGTACTCCTCGATGTCCGCCAGGACGATCACCTGGCGCTGGTCCGGCGAGAGCTGCTCCAGCGAACGCGCGAGCGGTTCGCTCAGCTGGCCCTCGACGTAATCCTCGATGGGGCTTACGGCCAAAGGCCGTTCTCCCCCGAACGCCTGCGGGGCGTTGTCCTCGGGGATCTCTTCTTGATAACGTCCCTTTTTGCGCCGAAGTTCGTCCCTGTGTAAATTCGTTACGATCCGGTAGATCCAGGACAGGAACGAGGTTCCGGGCTGAAAACTGCGCCACGCGCGGTACACCCGGATGAACGCTTCCTGGGTGAGGTCCCGTGCGTCGGCTTCGTTGTGCGTGAGGCGGTACGCGAAGTTGTAGGTTGCCTTGCCGTATTGCTCGATTGCTGACTCCAGAAAAGCGGCCTGTTCGGGCGTGGGCGGCTCTACGGGCTTACGCGGTACTCCCATGCGACCACGGATTTTCCCGGACCGGGGTCGGAATGCCCGCCATCGGGTGCCCCGACCGTCCCGCCGTTGGGGCTGGTATGCCGTCGCGCGGCCGAAGCGCGCCTCGCTACCATGAGCACATGGCAACGGCCGTGTTCTCGCGGGCTCCGGGGCAGCGCACGCTGCCGGCGCCGGCGTGCGCTCGTTTGGGCTTCCGGCTTGCGGGCTCGGTGCTGGACTTGGACGTACGAGACACGGCGGCGTTGGAACTCTTGCAGACCGCGTACGCTCCGCTGCAATGCCCGGCGGCGGGCGCACGCGTGCACGCAAGCCTGCAGCGCTTGGCCGACGGCCGTCTTCACGTGCGGTATGGGCGGCAGACGCTGCGTTTTGCGAACGCCGCGGATCCCGTTCCGCTGCGTGCGGCTTACCACGCGGCGCGCGAGATTTTCGCGCGTTTCGCGTGCGAACGGCACGACGCGATCGCGCTGTACGGAACGCTGTGCGCGGTAGATAACGCGGCGGTGTTGCTGCTGGGCCCTACGACCATCGGCAAAACGCTGCTCGCGTTGCATGTTGCCGCTGCCGGTGCGCAATTTCTGGGCGACGAAACCGTGCTGCTCTCACCGAAAACGGCTGAGGCGCACGCGATGCCGCGGCGTCCGTCGCTTCGCGAGAGTGCACTCGCGCTGCTGCCGCAGCCAAGCATGCGTGAAGCGGTGGAGGCCAGCGCGGCATATTTCGAAACCGATCGCGGACGTTTCTGGTATGGGCTCGATGCGCAGGCTCTGGGAATCGAACCGTCGGAACGCCCGCTCGTGCTGCGCGCGGTGTGCCTGCTGCGCGAACGCGGCGATTGCGCGGCGGTGGATCGCGTGGATCGCGACCGCGCGCTCAAAGTACTGGCGCAGCGTGCGTACGTGCGTCCCACGAGTTTGGCGCAAATCGCGGCGCTTCGGGCGGCAACGCGGCGCGCGGCGTTTTTCGAAGTCACGCTCGGCGCGCCGGATGCAACGAGCGCCGCACTTTTGCATCAGGTGCGCGCATGCGAGTGATTCGCGCCGAACAACTCACGCGTGCCGGGATGAATGCGAATGCCGGCCTCGAGCGGCACTGCACCTATACTGCTTCGTGCGAGATCGCGGGCGTCACGATGGAACTGTGCACGGACGTGGCCGACGTGGCGCGCTTGTTCGCCGCGCGCTACGAAGATCACCCCGCGCGCAAAGAACCCGATTTTCGTTATTACGTCGCCACGGTGCGGGGCGGCTATGCATTCTGGTGCGCGCATGCGCCTACGTGGCGCTGGACGCAAGGGGCATTGCCGGCCGATGCCGTCGCGTTTCTCGCAGATTCCGTCGCGCTGGCTGCGATCGTGCGCTTCGAT
>DASSEZ010000133.1:0-31786 GCA_035694945.1 Vulcanimicrobiaceae bacterium | reverse complement strand
GTGCGCGAGTCGCTCTCGCACAACCAGCGGCGCAGCGGCGACCGCGTGTTTAGCGAACTGCATCGCCGGCTCGAACGCGCGATCGAGCAAGGGCGAAGCGTCGTGCTCGACTCGACGGGAATGAGCCCGCGCTTTCGCGCACTGCTGCGCGCTCACCGCGAGAACGTCGTGCACGTCCACCTGACGTTAGGCAGTCAGCAATGCTTCGAGGAGCGCGAACGGCAACGCACCGATCGCCCCGGCGGTATGCTCTCCGCTTCCGCTTTTCACGACTCGCAGCGCATCGAGTTCCACGACCCGCCGGACGTGGCGATCGCGACGGACGATCTCACGCCGGACGAAGTGTTCGGGATCGCGCTGCGCTCGTTGTCATCCTGAGGCAGCGCCTGTCATCCTGAGGTATCGAAGGATGGCCGAGGCACCGAGGCAGGTAGCCGCACAGCGGCGTTCTCTGTCATCCTGAGGTATCGAAGGATGGCCGAGGCACCGAGGCCGGTAGCCGCGCAGCGGCGTTCCTTGTCATCCTGAGGTATCGAAGGATGGCCGAGGCACCGAGGCCCCCCCCGAGGCCCCACGCACTAGCCACTCGTTTGTCCGGCTTCGATACCTCAGCCGCGCTTCGATACCTCAGCGTGACAGGGCTCAGCCGCGCTTCGATACCTCAGCGTGACAGTGCTCAGCCGCGCTTCGATACCTCAGCGTGACAGTGCTCAGCCGCGCTTCGATACCTCAGCGTGACAGGGCTCAGCCGCGCTTCGATAGCTCAGCGTGACACCGGCCACTTGCGGTTTGCTCAAAGCGTGCTATATTAAATTTACTAATGCGTGGTTCGACTAACGTCATGGCGACCCGTGCGGCCGAAGAGGTTTTGCGGGGGCCGGTCAAGTCCAAGACCGTCCTGCCGGTGCTCATTTTGCACCTGCTGGACAAACAGCCCGACCACGGGCTGGCGATCATGCAGCGCATCGAAAACGCCTGCGGCGGCCTGCTGGCGGTCAACACGAATACCGTGTATCCGCTCCTGCGCCGCTTGGAAGAGCGCGGCTTCGTGACCGGCGAGTGGGACCACCCCACCAAACGGGCTCGGCGCCTGTATCGCATTACGCCCGCCGGCCGCGAGCGGCTCGCCCGCATCAAGGCCAACATGCTCCCTTACCTGCAGATGCTCTCCGATTCGGTTCAACGCTTGCGCAACGAGCTGTACGCGGAAGAGCACACTTCAATCGCTAGCTAGCGGAAAGAGTTCGATCGATGAGTAGCTATCAAGCGCCGTTGCGCGACATGCAGTTCGTCCTGCGCGAACTCGCGGGACTCGAAGAAATTGCAAAACTTCCCGGATGCGAAGACGTTCTCGACGTCGCGGATCCGATTCTGGAAGAAGCCGCCACGTTCGCGAGCGAAGTGCTCGACCCGATCAATCAGACGGGCGACAAAGAAGGCTGCACGTGGAAAGACGGCAACGTCACCACGCCCAAAGGCTTTAAAGAAGCCTACGCGCAGTTCGCGAAGGCGGGCTGGATCGGACTACCGGTTCCGGACGAATACGGCGGCCAAGGCTTGCCCTCGCTCATGCTCGGCCCGACGCTCGAAATGTGGAACGCGGCGAACGTCGGTTTCGCGAACGGTCCGCTGCTCAATCAAGGCGCGATCGAAGCGATCGAACTGGTCGGCTCCGATGAGCAAAAGAAGCTTTACATTCCCAAACTCGTCGACGGCACGTGGACGGGCACGATGTGCCTGACCGAACCGCAAGCCGGTTCCGATCTTGCGCAAGTACGCACGAAAGCGGTGCCCAGCGGCGATCACTATCTGCTCACCGGTCAGAAGATTTTTATTACCTTCGGCGAGCACGACATGGCGGAAAACATCGTGCACTTGGTGCTCGCGCGTCTGCCCGACGCGCCCGAAGGCACCAAAGGCATTTCCATGTTCATCGTGCCGAAGTTCCTGGTGAACGCCGACGGTTCGCTCGGCAAGCGCAACGACATGGTCTGCGCGGGCATCGAGCACAAGATGGGCATCAACGGCAACCCCACGTGTACGATGAATCTGGGCGAGAGCGGCGGCGCCGTCGGCTATCTGGTCGGCCAGCCGAACGAAGGCCTCAAATACATGTTCATCATGATGAACGCGGCGCGGTTTTCCGTGGGCGTACAAGGCATGGCGATTGCCGACCGCGCGTATCAGAGCGCGCTGCAATACGCCAAGGAGCGCGTGCAGTTCCGCGACGTCGCATCGCGTTCGCCCGAGCCCAAGCGTATCATCGAGCATCCCGACGTGCGCCGCATGCTGATGTGGATGAAGTCGCAGATCGAAGCGATGCGCGCGCTCTCGTACGTCACTGCCGCGTCGCTCGACCTTGCGACCAAGCATCCTGACGAGAAAGTACGCAAGGAAAACAAAGCGTTCGTCGACCTGATGATTCCGGTGGTCAAAGGCTGGTGCACGGAAACAGCCATCGACGTGTGCTCGACGGCGGTGCAGGTGTTCGGCGGCGTCGGGTACGTCGAGGAAACCGGCATCGCGCAGCAGTATCGCGACGTGCGCATCACGACGATCTATGAAGGCACCACCGGCATTCAAGCGCTGGATCTCGTCGGCCGCAAACTCGCGCAAGACATGGGTGCGACGGCCACGCGTGTCATCGGCATCATGCAGAAGGTTGCCAAGGAACTTGAAGCATCGGACAACGACGATGTGAAAGCCCTGGCGGCGCCGCTTTCGAAAGCGATCGGCGCGCTTGCCGAAGCCTCGCAGTTCATCGGCATGTCGGCGATGGGCGATCTGCGCAAAGCCGTCGCGTGCAGCGTTCCGTATCTCAAACTCTGGGGCATTACCGCGGGCGGATGGCAGATGGCGCGCGCGGCCCTGATTGCGGCACAAAAACTTGCAGCCGGCGATGCCGACGCCGAATTCTACAAAGCGAAGATCACGACGGCGCGTTTCTACGGTTCGCACGTACTCACGCAGAGTGCATACCTGAAGCGCCAAATCGTCGACGGCTCCGGCGACGTGATGACGCTCACCGAAGCCCAGTTCGACCTCGATCGCAAATCCGCAGTGGTAGCATAACATCCTTCGACAAGCTCAGGATGACGAGAATACATGATTAAAATTATTACCCTCGATAATCCGCCGGTCAACGCGCTTTCGTTCGCGTATTCGGCGAAATTGCTCGAGCACGTGCAGCAGGCCGAAGCCGATCCGTCTATTCAGGCGGTAATCTTCACCGGCGCCAACGGCATCTTTAGCGGCGGCGCGGACATCAACGACTTCGCCAAAGAGCCGGATGCGAACGACAAGAACGTTCGGCACGTCATCGCGGCGATCGAGGACGGCAAGAAGACGTATATCGCCGCGATCGACGGCAACGCGATGGGCGGCGGTTTGGAACTGTCGCTCGCGTGCGATTACCGCGTTGCTACGGCGAAATCCAAAGTCGGTTTGCCTGAGATCAAGCTCGGGCTTTTGCCCGGAGCCGGCGGCACGCAGCGGCTCCCGCGGCTGATCGGCGCGCAAGATGCTCTGCAAATGATGCTCAAGGGCGAAACCGTCAAAGCCGAAGACGCGAAGAAAAAGGGTTTGATCGATGAGGTCGTCGATGGCGATGTCGTCGAAGCGGCAAAAAACTTTGCCGACAAGCCGCGACGTCGCGTCTCCGCCATGAAGGTGTCGCTGCAAGGGTTGCCCGCCAATGCCGTTCCCTTCGTCATTGCGCAAGCACACAAGATGTGTCCGCCCGAAGAAAACGGCGGTTACGCCGCGCACAAGCTCGTGGACGCTGTGGAAGCGGCGTTCGAACTGCCGTTCAAGCGCGGCCTTGCGCGAGAAGCGCGGTTGTTCGAAGAACTCGCGCGGTCTGCGCCGTCTTTCGCACTGCGCCACATTTTTTTCGCGGAACGCGAACTCTCGAAGATACCTTTTGTGCCGAAGGCGTCCAGCGACGCCGGAGTCCTGAGGATATCGAAGGGGGGAGTGGTGGGCGGCGGCACCATGGGCACCGGCATCGCGATTACCTTTGCAAACGCCGGCATACCCGTCACGGTCGTGGAGCCGAACGCCGAGCAGATCGAAAAAGCGCGACAGATGGTCTTCGGTATGTTCATGTATCAGGTGCAGAAAGGCCGTCTGACGCAAGAAGAAGCGTGGAAGCGCGGGCAGTCGATCCAGTTCACCGACGACTACGCTGACCTGGCCGACGCCGACGTCGTCATTGAAGCGGTATTCGAGAACATGGACGTCAAGAAGGACGTTTTCAAGAAACTCGATGCAATCGTAAAACCGGAAGGTATTCTCGCATCCAATACGTCGACGCTCGACATCGACGAGATGGCCGCGGTGACGAGCCGCCCCGACAAATTCGTCGGACTGCACTTCTTCGCGCCGGCGAACATCATGAAACTGCTCGAAATCGTGCGCGGCAAAGGCACCTCGCCGGAAACGCTGGCAACGGCGTTTGCGCTCGGCAAGAAGTTGCGCAAGGTTGCGGTGCTCTCCGCCAACGCATTCGGGTTCATCGGCAATCGTATGCTGTTCGATTACGCGCGCGAAGCGGTGGGCCTCGCGGAAGAAGGCGTGCCGCCGTACCGCATCGACGCGGCGATGAAGAACTTCGGCATGGCAATGGGGCCGTTCGCGATGTTCGATCTTTCCGGCATCGACGTGTTCTGGCACATTCAACAGGCACGTCCGGACATGGGCGCGGGCCGCACGAAGATCGTCGACCGGCTCTACGAGCAAAAACGCCTCGGCCAGAAAACAGGGAAAGGTTTCTACAAATACGATCCGAGCGTCGGCAAGGGCCGCGAGCCCATCCGCGACGAGGAGGTTGAGAATCTCTTCGCCGAGGTCGCCGCGGAAGCGGGGATCGCGCAAAATCCGAACGTCACCGACGCGCAGATCGTCGAGCGTTTAACGCACGCGCTCATCGACGTGGGCGTTGAATTACTTCGCGACAAAGTTGCGCTGCGTCCGGGCGACATCGACATTGTGTACATCTACGGCTACGGCTTTGCACCGCACCACGGCGGACCGATGTGGTACGGCCACGAGATCGGCTATAAAGACGTGTATGCCCCGCAAGCACAAGAGAAGGAGTTAGTTCATGCGTGAGGCGGCGATCGTATCGGCTGCGCGCACGCCGATCGGAAAAGCGTTCCGCGGCGCGTTCAATCAGACCCACGGTGCAACGCTTGCGGGCCACGTCATCAAAGCGGCGGTCGAACGCGCGAAGGTCGATCCGGGTGAGATCGACGACGTCGTACTCGGCGTCGGATTGCCCGAAGGCGCGACCGGAAACAATCTGGGGCGCGTGGCTGCGCTGCGCGCGGGATTACCCGTCACCGTTCCCGGAACGACGATCAATCGCTATTGTTCCTCGGGCCTGCAGTCGATTTCGGTTGCGGCACAGCGCGTCATCGTCGACGGCGCGAACGTCGTGGTCGCGGGCGGCGCCGAATCGATCAGCATGGTGCAGAACAACATGAATATCGAGTTTTTTACCGAGGACTGGATGCTGCGCCACGAACCCGACATCTACATGCCGATGCTGCAGACTGCGGATTTCGTCGCGAAAAAGTACAACGTGTCGCGCGAGCGTCAAGACGAGTACGCGCTGCAAAGCCAGCAGCGCACGGCTGCGGCGCAAGCCGCCGGTGCGTTCGACGACGAAATCGTTCCGCTCACGACGTGGAAATACGTCGAGGAGAAAGAAACCGGCGAGGTTCGCGAGGAACAAGTGACGCTGACCAAGGACGAAGGCAACCGTCCCGATACCACGCTCGACGGGCTCGCGAAACTCAAAGGCGTGCTCGATCCGAAGTCGCCGATCACCGCAGGCAATTCTTCGCAACTGTCCGACGGTGCCGGTGCGGTCGTCGTCATGGATGCGAAACTCGCGGAGCAGCGCGGATTGCAGCCGCTCGGCTTCTACCGCGGCTTGGTCGTCGTCGGCAATGAACCAGGCGAAATGGGTGTTGCGCCGGTGTATGCGATTCCGAAATTGCTCAAGCAGCACAACCTCGCCGTTGACGACATCGGCTTGTGGGAACTGAACGAAGCGTTCGCGGTGCAGACCGTGTATATTCGCGACACGCTCGGTATCCCGAACGATCGCTTCAACGTGAGCGGCGGCGCCATCTCCGTCGGGCATCCGTACGGGCTGTCGGGGACGCGCATGGTGATGCACGCGCTGATCGAAGGCAAGAAACGCGGCGCAAAACACGTGGTCGTGACGATGTGCGTGGGCGGCGGCATGGGCGCCGCCGGCTTGTTCGAAGTCGCATAGCGGCAATAGAGCGTAAAGCTTCGGTTGGGCGCAAAGGCTTGCAAGCAGCTCGACCGAAGCAGCGCGCATGCGTCTACACTTTATGGCAGGCGCTGCTTTTGCGTTCGGCGTGCTGCTTGCGGCGTGCTCCGGAAACAGCGGCAGCGGAACACTGCCCATTCACACTCCTTCGCAACTCGGCGTCACCGTCACGATCCCGGCGAATAACTCTAGCGCCGTCGCTCACCGGCGCATGGCGGTCGGCGATAAGGCGAAAAGCGCCTTCATCTACGTATACAGCCCCTCCGGCGGCGAGGCACCGCCGGCATCCGCGCTTGCGGGCGTCATCGATCTTTCGGCCGCGTCGAAGGACTGCGCGACGAGCAGCACGGGCCGCGTCTGTCACACGGTTGCCACGCCCTCGTCCACGGGCTCGATGGACGTGCACGTCGATTTCTACGATCAGCCGCCGTCAAACGGGCAGCCGTCCGGCAAGAAAGTGGCGAGCACGCACAGCCGTCAAACGCTGAGCGGCAACGACGCCTATTCCATCGTGACCGACGGGACGATCGCCAAACTCGAGATGACCGTGTCGCGCGAATATTTTTCCGGTGCGTCGGATTTTTACGTCTCGCTCCAGCCGCTCGACTCTGCCGGCGACATCATCGCCATGCCGGGGGAGGTGGCGATCTATGCGCCGTCCGGCAGTGTGATTGCCGCGGCCGCGCCGAAAACTTCTCCGCCCCCGATCATCGCGGACGGTGTCGTTGCCGACACGAGCGATGGCACGGCACGCTTTCACTACACCGGCGCACCGCTGGTGAATCCCGTTACCGTGGTCGGCATCGCCGGCACGTTCAGTCAGACGGCGCAAATTTTTCCGTGGAACGCGACGTCGAATCTGCCGGCAACATACCCCGCCGGCACGCCGCTGACGTTCGACGAAAAAGCGGTGTTCGGCAGTGCGTCCACCGACAGTTACCACGTTGATTTTTCCATCGGGTCCTCGTCGCCGGTGAGCGCGCAAGTCGATACCGGTTCCGAGCTGTTCATCATTCCTCCCGACGCAATCGCGGGCGCGGGCACCGATGAATTGCTGGGGCCCGGCGACCAAGGGTTCGAATCGCTTTCGAGCGACGGCAACTTCTACGCGGGCCATTATTACCTCGCGCGCGTGAAATTGTACGATCCGAATACCACCAGACTCGTCGGGCGTACGGTTCCGATGCGCGTGCTCGTTGAGGACCGCACGGACTGTTCGAAATGCGGGCACGCGATTCTCATGGGCGTCGGGTTCGGCCGGCCGGCAACAGCTCCCGACAAGCAGTACGGCGAGACGGAAAAATCGCCGCTGACGAATACGTTTCTCCAGCAAGAAGCGATTGTTACGGGCACCACTTTGGCGGCGGGGTACCGTTTCACGAGCAGCACGCTGCAAGTGGGGCTTTCATCCAGCAATACGGCCGATTTTGCGTCGTCGAACTTTCAGCAATTGGCGCGCTTTTCCGGCCGGCCCGGTGATTGGAACACGCCCACGGGGTGCGTGTCGTTCGACAAGGCGGCTTGCGTGCCGGGTGCGTTGCTCGTCGACGTCGGAATCAAATACATGATTTTGAATTCGTTCGGCAGCGCTGCCAAAGCGAGCGGCATCACCGTGTATTTTCTCGGCGGTGACGGTACCGATCCGTCGCTGATCGCTCATTCGCTTTCGTTCACGCCGCGTTATGGCGATCCGCCGAATGGGCCGGACACTTGGGATAGTGCGCCTTCGCCGGCATACGTGAATCTGCGAGACAACGCTACAAGCCCTGACGTCAATACGGGGATTCAGCCGTTGTCCGCGATGGACTACCTGTACGACAACGTGTACGGTCGCGCGGGTTACAAAAGCGATCCATAACCTGCCAGGTTATCCACACTATTCACGTTTTTCGCATTATCCACAACTGCAAAGAAGGCCGGCGACATGACCGGCCTTCTTTGCTTCTTCAAAATCTGTATCTACGATGAACGGCATGCTGCACCGATCCCCTATGGTACTTAGAGTACGCGAGCGTCTTGCTATGCCGCACACGGGCTTGCACGGGCAGTTTCTCGCGTTGTATACGAGCGAATGTATCGTCATCGATTTCAGCGGAATCGACATGCTGCATCCGGATTTTTTGGCCGAGCTCTCGCAGTTGTGGCGGCAGCGTGAACGTAACGGTTTGCTGCTGGGGCGGCTCGTGATCGATTCGCCGAACGTGCGCAATGCGCTCAGCGCGATTGGCTTCGAACGGCAGTGGCCGATCTTCAGTACGTGCGACGAAGCACTGGCGTCATTCGGGTAAGTGCACACCCCTACGTGCCGCAGCGCCGTCGAGCAGCGAGTAATTAGCCGACTAGGTATTCCGCGTCGGATGC
This sequence comes from Vulcanimicrobiaceae bacterium, assembly GCA_035694945.1. Classification (GTDB taxonomy): domain Bacteria; phylum Vulcanimicrobiota; class Vulcanimicrobiia; order Vulcanimicrobiales; family Vulcanimicrobiaceae; genus DATGJX01. Next base: position 23,118 of record DASSEZ010000133.1, on the reverse strand, counting down.
GCCGGTCGGGTACGCAAAGAGCGCGTCCGCAAGCGCGTGTGAATCAAGCGAATAGCGCAGTGCGAGCGCGAACATGTTGATTTGCTCTTCCGCATGCGGTCCCAGAACGGTCGCGCCGAGCAGTTTGCCGGATGTTCTTTCGGCGATCGTTTTATAGTATGCGGCGCGACCGCCCACGTGGCGCGTCGAGTACCAATCGGTCATGTCACCGGCATGCACCTCGACGTCCATTGCGCCTTCGCGCGCTTTGGCTTCGCTCAATCCCACCGAACCGAGCGGCGGAATCGTGTACACCATCGTCGCAAGACCGGAGAAGTCGGCTTTGTGGGTGTTGCCGTCCAGCACGTTTTGTGCCGCGAGCTTGCCGGTGTACGACGCTACCGGCGTGAGCGGCACCGCGCCGGCATCTGCCGCATCGCCGGCGGCGTACACGCGTGGGTTTCCCGCGCTTTGCATGAACTCGTTCACCTTCACGCCTTTGTTCGTTCGTTCGACACCCGCACGTTCGAGCGCCAGATGCTCGAGTGCCGGCACGCGGCCCGCCGCGAGCACGCCGCTTTGCGCGCGGAACGTGCACGGCTTTCCGTTCTGCGTTGCGTGTGCGACAATGCCGTCCGCGTCGCGTTCCACCGACGTCACGGGCGTGTTGAGGTGGATCGTGATGCCGATGGAGCGGCTTACTTCCAATAGCTGCTGCACGGCATCCGGATCGAAGCCGCTCAGCGGGTGGTCGTCACTGTTGAGGATCGTCACCTGCGCACCCGCGCGCGCAGCGACGTGCGCGAACTCAAACGCGATGTATCCTCCGCCCACGAACACCAGCGAGCGCGGCAATTCCTCGAGCTCCATGAACGTTTCGCTCGTAAGCAGCTGCGAATCGCCGTCCGCGACGTGCAGCTCGTGCGCGCCGGACGCGATTACAACATGTTGCGCGCGAATGCGTTCGCCGTTCACCGTAACTGTCTGTTCGTCTTCGAAGGACGCGCGCCCGTGCAGCGCGGTAATACCCGCCTTCGAATAACTCGCAAGCCGTTCGTCTGGAACGGGCCGCGTGAAAGTGCGTTTGAACGCGATAAGGTCGCGCCACGATATGCGCGGGACGTTTTCCACGACCTTGAGGTCTGCCAAACGCTCTGCCGCATCGACCACGCGCGCCGCATGAACGAGCACTTTTTTGGGATCGCACCCGCGCAGCGCACACGTCCCGCCGAACGGCCCCTCTTCGATGACTGCAACGCGGCGGCCGGCTTCGCGCAGCGTGAACGCGGCTTGCGTGCCGGCGCTGCCGCTGCCGATGACGACCGCGTCGAACGACTGTTCCATACGCCGTTTCTACCCGCGCATCGCAAGAACCCATCTCACAAACCCGCGCACAGATCTTTGGGCCGCTTTTCCGCTGGATCGAACTCACTCTTCGGTCACAACGCTACGGCGTTGCTCCCTCATCCTTCGTCCGACCCAACGAAAAATCAATCCCAAATCTCTGCACGTGGATTTGTGAGTTGCGTTCTAGTTTCGCAGCGGTACGCCGTGATCGAGCATATGCTGCATGCGTGCACGCGTTTGTTCATTGAAGACGAGCGTTTCGAAATAGGCCGTTTCGAGATCCAGCAGTTCCTCGTGCGAAACCAGGCGAGCCGGTCCGGGGCCGCCGGTCATGACCCGCGCGATGGCGCGCGCGACCTGCGCGTCGTACTCCGTGGCCATCCCCGACGCCATCGCCATCGCAATCGCAGCATCGAGCGCATCGTATCCGGCATCGCCAAGTACCGCGACGTCGCGGCGGTGGTGCTGCGGTGCGTATCCGTCCGCTAATTCCAGTACCCGCGCCTTTGCCTCGCCGATGAGCGCCGCCGCATCGCTACTGATGCGATCGTGCGGTTTGAGAAACTGCAGTGTGCGCGCGTCTTCGGCATCCTTGGAACCACGCATGAACACGATCGTTTCGAATGCTTTGCGCAATCCGGCCGCCTGGCCGCCATCACCCGCCGCGTCCACGCAGCGGATATACAGTTCACTCGTGCCGCCCAAATCGGGCAGAATGCCGACGGCGATTTCCGGCAGACTCGCGCGCATACTCGCATGTGCCTGCACGCAATCCGCGTACATCGTCAGTTCCAGTGCGCCGCCGATCGTCAGTTCGAACGGTGCGGATACCGTGGGAAACGGCACGGTGCGCATTCCGGTGGTGATGCGCTGAAAACGTTTGGCCGCAGCGTGAAAACGTGCGCGATCGCCGCCGATCTCGTCGAGCAGCTGCAGCAGCCAGCGCAAATTCGCGCCGAACGAAAAATGTTTGCCTTGATTGCCGACCACGAGGCCGCGATACCGCCCGGGTATGGTTTCGAACGCGTGCTCGGCAACGGTGAGCGTATCGCCGTCGAGCGTGTTGCCTTTTGAATGAAACTCCAGGCAAAGCACGCCGTCGTCCAAATCGAGCAGCGATGCGCCGGCGGTGGTAGCGAGCACGCGCGCCGGATCTTTGCGGACGTCGTCGAGGACGATTGGCGTTTGAAGCATCGGGCACGTTTCTGCAAAGCAAGCGGCAGTTCCGTCGCTCTCGCACGCTGAGCGGGTAAGAAGCGTCGTGCAGGCATTGCTTGATAGGGAGATACCGCGTATGAAACATGTCTTTGGCAAAGGCGCGGCCGGTGTGATGCTGGCAGCGGCCCTCGCCATGGCGCCGGCGGCGGCGTTCGCTCAAGCCAGCCCGGCCGCCAGCCCCGTTGCAAGTCCGGCTTCCGGCTCGAGCACCACGACGACGACCACGACGGTCGCATCGCCGGCGGCTTCTCCAGCCGCGGGCACGACGACGACCACCGGCGGCACCACCACGACCGGAACGACGGGCGGTGGTGGCGGCTCCGGATGGTGGGGCCTCATCGGTCTGGTCGGATTGCTCGGATTGTTCGGAATGGGCGGCAGCCGCCGCACCACGAACGTCGAGACGTACGACACGACGCGCCGGCCGTAGCGCGAGAAGCGAAGGTGGGGCGAAAGCCCCACCTTTTTTGTGCCCAAGTCCCTGCCCGATTTGCTCTCAGTCGGGAGAGAGTTGTAGTACAATGCTTGCCCGGCGGAAACTGCGGCGCCGTATCGACGACGCGCTCGCGACGGCCAGTCCGCTCGCACTTGCCGAAGCGATGGATGCGAACATTTGCAGCCGTGCGCCCGAGGACGTACGCGCGCTGGTGGAGCGCAGCATCGCGCGCATGGACGCCGGCGATCGCGCCCAACTCGAGCTGTACCTCAATCTCGACCAGCCCGACGATTTGATGGCGCATCGGCTGAGCGCGTTTCTGCGGCAGAACCCTCGCGCAATCGCCGCGCTCGATCCGGATGCGGTGAACGCGATTCTCCGCGAACTCGGCGAGCTTCCGGCGGTGCAGCATCCGGTGCGCAGGCTTTCGTCGTCCGCGCTCGCGCTCGTTGCACTGGTGCTCGCGGTTGCGCTGCTGCCGCTCGCGGCGCAGTACGCGCATCAACGCGGACTGCTGCAAGGGCTGAGCGATCCGTTCGTTGCGCCGGTCGTCGTTCCGTTCGTCGAGCGCATCGTGCATCACCCGGCTTCGGCTGCGGCGCCCAAGCCGCGTCCCAAACCCGTGGTGCACCGTGCCGTGCACCATCCGGTCGCGCGCGCGGCGGCACCTGCGCCGGTTCATCGCAGCGTGGCGGTGCATCATCGGCGTCCTGCACTCGTGCGAAGCGTGGCCTGGAAGTTCGATCCGCGCAACAATCCGTACATGAACCCGCAGCGCTGGCATCATCCGTACAAGAGCGACGCATCGCTTTTCGGTGCGCGCGCGCGGCTGAGCGTGCAATCGTATTTGCACGCGCTCGTCGCCGGTAATCTGCAGGCCGCGCTCGTTCATTTGGGGATGCCGCCGACCGGCGACACGAACGCGCTCGCCGAGTTACCGATCATCACGCGTTCGACGATGGTCGCCATTCTGGGATCGAACGTGCAGCCCGATGGCAAGGAGAAGGTGCAGGCGAACATCTTGACAGGAAAACGCGAGTATTTCGCGGTCTTTTGGGTGGAGCGCGACGGCCCCGCGACGCGAATCGTCGATCACTACTACATTCCGGTCAATCGCAGCGCGCAAATCGCCTCGCGCGCCGGTTCCCAGTAACAAGAGGCCGGCACCCGAAAAAGACGTTGGCGTGCCGTGAGCGAAGGCTCCCCCTGCGGGTAGCACACTCACCGGCCGAAATTAGGAGCATGAGGGGAGAGCGCGGTCGCCGCTTGATCGAACAGACGGCGGATCTTCTATCCGCCGATTATCCGCTCGATCTACTGGTTGAACGTTTGTGCGATACGTTGACCGTCGCTTTCGAAGCGGCGGCAGCTTTCGTTGCGCTCGTTTCCGAAGACGCGCAGCTGCGCCGCAAGGACGGTACGGCAATCGAGCGGGACAGCCCGGCTTATCACGCGTTCGCGTCCGGGCAACCGTCGCTGCTTCGCAAAGACGGCACGCAAATGTACGTACCAATTGCGTACCGCGACGACGTATACGGCATCATCGGCGTCGAGCATCCCGAGCCGCGCTCGTACGACGAGGACGACGTGCGTCTGCTCGAAGCCATCGCCCGCTACTTCGCCATCGCAATTCGCAATCAGCGTGCCGCCGCGCTCGCCGGAGTTCCACGGCGCGCGCCGATGTTTCCGTACGTTGCGATCGCGCTGCTCGCCGGACTGCTCAGTTTGGCGATCCTGGGATACGCGTCCGTGCGCGCGCAGAGCGTCGTGAGCCTGGCGGTCGCATTACAGAAAGCGCGTACCACCGACACGGCGCGCCTCATCTCCGATTACATCGAAGACTCGGGGCAGCTCGCTTCCATCGCCGCGGATCTGTTGGGACCAGTGCGCGACGATCGACCGCTCGTGGAAACCACGCTCAAACGCATGCTCGACTCGGCGCAAGACGGCGCGATCTACGGCGTCGGCGTGTGGTACGAACCGTACCGCTTCGACGGACGCACGAGATACTACGGCCCGTACGCGCATCGTCCGGCGGGTATTTTTCACGGCGCACCGCAACTCACGTACGAATGGATGGCGCAGGCGTACGACTTTCCTGCGCACACGTGGTACAAGCGCGGTAAGAACGCCGCTCCCGGCACGACCGTTTTTACGCCGCCGTATTACGACACCGACTACACGTACGTGAGCGCGGTGCGCGCGTTCACCGATTCGAACGGGCGCTTTGCCGGCGTCGTCACGGTGGACAGCATCATGCCGATGCTTCAGAGCGTCGTGCAGAAGAACAGCAATCCGCCGCGCAACGTGGTGTACGTTACGCGTTCCGACGGACAGCCGTTCCTGTTCGCCGACCGCTCCAGTCTGCTTGCGTTCGCCGCGAAAAACGGCGTGCACCCGCGCGCGGTACTCGATGTTCCCCCGGCGCTTTTACACAAGTACCTGGCGACGCTCGGCGCGCAGCGCAGCGACGTTGCGGTCACGCTTCCGCAAACCGGCTGGGTGATTCACGACTCGGCGAGCCGCGCCAGCATCCAATCCGAAGCGCAGCGGCTCCGCAGTGAAGGCGTCGGCGCGGTGCTGGCGATTTGGCTGCTCGCGGGGCTGCTGCTGCTGGCGACCGGACGTGCGAACCGGGCGATGGAGCGTTCGCGCGATTTGGAGATCCGCCAGGCCGAGCTCCAGAGCGAGATCGCCGATCGCATCAAGATGGAAGAGCAGTTGCGCGAGAGCGCGTATCGCGACACGCTGACCGGCCTGCCGAATCGCACCGCGATGCTCGAACAGATCGACGGCGCCATCCGCAGGCTGCAAGTGTGGCCGGACTATTACTTCGCTGTGCTGTTCATCGATTTGGACCGGTTCAACGTCGTCAACGATTCGCTCGGCCACGACGCCGGCGACATGCTCCTCGCGCTCATCGCGCGGCGCCTGGAAGCCATGCTGCAGCGCGAGGAGTTCCTGGCGCGGCTGGGCGGCGACGAATTCATCTTCCTGCTCAAGAACGCCGCGAATCTTTCGGATGCCCTCGAGGCCGTCTCGCGCATTCAAAAAACGCTCGGCGAGCCGTTCTCGATCGGCGGGCAAGAGATATTCGTCTCCGCTTCCATCGGCATCGCGTCGGGCGATCGCCGCTACGAACGGCCCGAAGAGATCCTGCGCGACGCCGACCTCGCGATGTATCATGCCAAGCGGCGCGGCCGCGCGCAGTTTCAACTCTTCGAGCCCGTCATGCACGAGCGCGCCATCGCACAACTCGAACTGGAAAGCGATCTGCGGCGAGCGGTCGCGCGTCGCGAGCTTTTCGTCGTCTATCAGCCGATCATCGCGCTGGCGGACGGCCGCGTTGCGGGACTAGAAGCGCTCGTGCGCTGGCAGCATCCCAAGCGCGGGTTGATTCTCCCCGGCGATTTCATTCCGCTTGCCGAGCAGACCGGCTTCGTGACGGACGTCGACGCGTACGTCATGGAACTGGCGTGCGAGACGGCAAAACCGTGGATCGGCGAATTTCCCGGCTTGTACCTTGCCGTAAACGCGTCGGCGGCCGACCTCTCGCGCGGCATGCTCGCACGCATCGTCAGCAAGGCGCTGCGCTCGTCGGGCTTTCCGGGCGAGTCGCTCAAACTGGAGATCACCGAGACGGCCGTCATGGAAAACGCCGATGCGGGACGCAAATTGCTCAAAACGCTGCCCGCGGGCGTGCGCATTCAGATAGACGACTTCGGCACCGGCTATTCGTCGCTCTCATACTTGCAGGCGTTGCCCATCGACGAACTCAAGATCGACGGCAGTTTTATTGCGGGCATGTTGAAAAATGCGGAAGCTGCCGAGATCATTCGCGCGATCATCAGCCTGGCGAAAACGCTTCGGCTGAACGTTACCGCCGAAGGCGTCGAGACGCCCGCGCAGGCTTCCTCGCTCGCCGAATTGGGCGTCGATTTCGGCCAAGGACATTATTACACTCCGCCGCTGAGCGCGCAGGACGCGCTCGCATTTCTGCGCGCGAACGTTGCCGATCTCCGCGTCTAAACGCGACGATCTCGCCGCGCAATTGCGCGAGATCGTTCCGGGCGAACGCACGGTGCTCACCAGCGCCGAGGATTTGGTCGCCTACGGTTACGATGCGACGTGGTTCGACTCGCGTGCGCTGCTCGTCGTGCGTCCGCAGAGCACGCAGCAAGTCAGTGCGATCCACCGGCTCGCGCATCGAGAGCGCGTTGCCATTACGCCGCGCGCGATGGGGAGCGGTTTGTCCGGCGGGGCGATGCCTTCGTTGGAAGCCATCGTCCTGAGCGTCTCGCGCATGAACAGCATCGTGGAGATCGATGCGGTGAATCGCTGCGCCGTCGTGCAGCCCGGCGTCATCACCGCCGATTTGCAGCACGCGGTGGAAGCGCGTGGACTGTTTTATCCGCCGGATCCCTCCAGTTTGCGGCAGTGCGCGGTCGGCGGAAACATCGCGGAAAACGCGGGCGGTGCACGATGCCTGAAGTACGGCGTAACGGCGGACTATGTTTGTGCGCTCGAAGTCGTGCTGCCGGACGGCACGGTGATTCGCACGGGCGGTAAAACGGTGAAAAACGTCACCGGCTACGATCTGCGCGCGCTGTTCACGGGCTCCGAAGGCACGCTGGGCACCGTGACCGAGGCGACGCTGCGCCTATTGCCCAAGCCGAAATACACCCGAAGCGCGCTCGCGGCGTTCGCTTCGATCGAATCCGCCGCGGCGTGCGTGCCGTCGATCATGGATTCGGGCATCGTGCCCACGGCTGTGGAATTGCTCGATGCGCTTACGATTGGGTGCGTGAACGATATCGCGCCGGGCGCGTTTCCTTCCGCGTGCGATGCGGTACTGCTGTTTGCGGTCGACGGCAACTACGAGCAGGCGGTCGACGGCGATCTCGACGCAATCGAGGCGGCCGCCCGCGCGCACGGCGCCGTACGTTTCGAACGCGCGCGATCGGCGCAAGAAAGCGATTCGCTCTGGCAAGCGCGCAGGTCGGTTTCTCCGGCCCTTGCCCGGCGCCGCCCGAACAAACTCGGTGAAGACGTGTGCGTGCCGGTCTCCGCCATACCGGCGCTCGTCGAGCGCGTGCGCGATATTGCGCGGCGTCACGATTTGCTGATTCCCGTATTCGGACACGCGGGCGACGGAAATCTGCACCCGAACATCCTGTGCGACCGGAGCGATCCAAACGAAATCGCGCGCGTTCGCGAGGCTGCGCGCGAGATTTTCGAGGCCGCGCTCGCGCTTGGCGGGACGCTTTCCGGGGAACACGGCATCGGGGTGCTCAAGAAGCAATTCATGGAACGCGATCTTGGCGCCGATGCGCTCGCGCTGATGCGGCGCATCAAGGACGCCGTCGATCCGCACGGCATCATGAATCCCGGCAAGGTGTTTCCGGACCCGGGCGGCGAGGACGTATTCCGGTTGGAATGATGCGACGGGTGCAAGCGCGCGCGCCGGGACGCGTGAACATGATCGGCGAGCACACGGATTACAACGACGGTTTCGTGCTCCCGTGCGCGATTGCATATGACACGCGCGTTTTTGCCGGGGCGCGCGACGATTCGATGGTCACGGTGCGCTCGCGTTTCGACGAGCCGGCGGTGTTCGATCTGGAGCGTTTGCCGCCGCAGCGGCGCGGTGCCTGGACCGACTACGCGCGAGGCGTGCTCATCGAACTGCGCTCGGCGGGCGTGCGTTTGCGCGGCGCGGATCTGCAGGTTGCCGGAACGGTGCCCATCGGCGCCGGTTTGAGTTCATCCGCCTCGTTCGAAATCGCCGTCGCACTGGCAATGCTTGCTATCGCGGACGCGCGCGTGGATACCGCGGATCTCGCGCGTCTCGCGCAGCGTGCGGAGATCGAGCATGTCGGCACGCGCTGCGGGATCATGGACCAATTCACCGTCTTGCACGCGCAAGCCGGGCACGCGCTCTTTTTGGATACGCGATCGCTGCATTTCGAACAGGTGCCGATGCCTCCCGAATGCCGCGTCGTCATCTGCAACACGATGGTCAAGCACGATTTGGCCGCGAGCGCCTACAACCAGCGGCGGGCCGAATGCGAGCAGAGCGTTCGCATCTTGCGCGAGCGCTATCCCGCGATACGGGCGCTGCGTGACGTGACGCCCGAGCAATTCGCGCGGGCGCAAACAATGCTGCCTGCGCCGCTTGCATCGCGCGCGCGCCACGTCGTGACGGAAAACGCACGGGTGCCGCGAGCCGCCGCGGCGCTGCGCGAACATGCGCTCGAAGAACTGGGATCGCTCATGTACGAATCACATGAGAGCCTGCGCAGCGACTACGAAGTCAGTTGCGCGGAACTCGACACGATGGTCGCGCTGGCGCGCGCGTTCGACGGCACCATCGGCGCGCGCATGACGGGCGGGGGCTTCGGCGGATGCACGGTGAACGTCGTTCACGCGGATCGCGCGGGAGAGTTCAAGACGCACATGGCCAGCATATACCAACGTGAAACCGGGATCGTTCCGGAGATTTACGACGGTACGCCGTCGGCGGGAGCGAGTGCGATCGATGAGTAGCGATTGGCGTACGCTGCCGCACCGGCGCTTCAATCCGCTCAGCGGCGAATGGGTACTCGTTTCACCCCACCGCTTGGATCGCCCGTGGCTTGGCGAGGTGGAAACGGCCGCGGTGCAGCAGCGCCCCGTCTACGATCCGGCGTGCTATTTGTGTCCCGGCAACGAGCGCGCCTCCGGCGAGCGCAATCCCGCGTACGAAACGACATACGTGTTCGACAACGACTACCCCGCGCTGCTGGCAGACACACCGCTCGATGAGTTTTCCGATGGACCGCTGCTCGCGCAGGCTGAAGCGGGGCGTTGCCGCGTGCTGTGTTTTTCGCCGCGGCACGATCTCGACGTGGCCGCAATGAATACCGCGCAGATTCGCGCGGTGATCGATGCATGGGCCGCGCAGTATGCCGCGCTCGGTCCGCATCCGCTGGTGAACGCCGTGACGATTTTCGAGAACCGCGGTGCGATGATGGGTGCGAGCAATCCGCACCCGCACTGTCAGATTTGGGCTGAAAGCGCCGTGCCGAACGAACTGCGTAAAGAAACGCAAGCGCAAGCGGCCTACGGCGAGCGGCACGGTACGTGCCTGCTCTGCACGTACGGCGATTACGAGCGCTCGGCGCAGGAGCGCGTCGTCTATCAGAACGAGGGCGCTGCGGTCGTCGTGCCGTTTTGGGCGACGTGGCCGTTCGAGACGCTCGTATTGCCGCGCGCGCACGCCGCGTCGCTCGATGCGATGGACCCCGCGCAGCGCGATGCGCTGGCCGATGCGCTGCGCGAGATTGCCTCGCGATACGAGCGTCTGTTCAACGCGCCGTTTCCGTACACGATGGGCATACATCAGCAGCCCACCGACGGATCGCAGTACGAGCAGTGGCATGCGCACGCGCATTACTATCCGCCGTTGCTGCGCTCCGCGAACGTACGCAAATTCATGGTCGGATACGAGATGCTCGCGCAGCCGCAGCGCGACATCACCGCCGAAGAAGCGGCGCGGCGCTTGCGCGAGTCGTGATTCCGGGCCGCCGGATCATTTCCGGGGAAATGCACTATGCGCGCATACCGCGCGAGTATTGGCGCCAGCGCCTGCGCATGGCGCGCGCGATGGGGTTGGATACCACCTCGACGTACGTGTTTTGGAACCGGCACGAGCCTGCGCCGGGCGCGTTCGATTTCAACGGCGGCAACGACGTCGCGGCGTACGTGCGCACTGCGCAGGAAGAAGGTCTCGACGTCATTCTGCGTCCGGGTCCGTACGTGTGCGCGGAGTGGGACTTCGGCGGATTGCCGGCGTGGCTGCTGCGCGAGGACGCACGCGTGCGCAGCAATGACGAGTCGTACATGCGTCCGGTGCGCGCGTGGCTGCACCGTTTGGGTGAGGAGCTCGCTCCGTTGCAGCGGGCGTACGGCGGCCCCGTCATCGCCGTGCAACTCGAAAACGAGTATGGCGCGTTCGGCAGCGACGGTGCGTATTTACATGCGTTGAAAGATGCGTTGCACGACGCGGGATTCGCGCCGTCGCCGCTTTTTACCATCGATCAGCCCAAGGATGTGGCGCGCGGCTCTTTGGACGGCGTGCCGATCGCAGCGACGTTTGCACCCGGTGACGCCGAAAAAGCCTTTGAACAGATGCGCGCTTTGCGGCCGCAAGCGCCGCTGCAGTGCGGTGAGTACTGGGCCGGATGGTTCGATCATTGGGGCGAGCCGCATCACCGGCTCGACGACGAGCAGCAAGCGCGCGATTTGGAATGGATGCTGGAGGGCGGATGGTCCGTCAACGTCTACATGTTTCACGGCGGCACGAACGTTGGATTTTGGAACGGAGCGAATTCTTCGGACACGCAGCCGTATCAGCCGGACACCACCAGCTACGACTACGATGCCGCTCTGGACGAAGCGGGACGGCCGACGGAAAAATACGCGTGTTTTCGCGAAATCATTGCGCGGGTCACGGGCGTCGAGCCGCCGCCCGTTCCGGACCCGCCGCAAACGATCGAGGTTCCCGAATTTTTCTTGACGCAGTCGTGTGCACTGCTCGACGCGGATCTCGGCAATCCCGTTCTTGCCGATGCGCCGCTGACGATGGAAGCGCTCGGGCAGAACTTCGGCTGCGTGCTGTACCGTACGGATTTACGCGGGCCGGTCGACGGCGCACTGGAGATCGACGCGGTGCGCGATTTCGCCGTCGTCGCGTTGGACGGTGAGATCGTCGCAACGCTCGACCGGCGTTTGGGCGAATCGCGTGTGCGCATTGACTGCGGGCGCGAGCGCATGCGGCTCGATATCTTGGTGGAAAATGGCGGGCGCATCAACTACGGCCCCGACATGCCGTTTGAACGTAAAGGTATTACGCGCGCGGTGCATTTGAACGGCCGCGAACTGCGCGGCTGGCAGATGTTCGGCCTGCCGTTCGACGATCTTCGCGCGTTTCGCTACGGCAGTGCATCGGCAGCGTCGCCCGCACTGTTGCGCGGCACAATGCACGTGGAACAGCCCGCCGACACGTTTATCGACGTATCGGCGCTCGGCAAAGGTGCGCTCTGGATCAACGGCCGCAACGCCGGCCGTTTTTGGAACGTCGGGCCGCAACGCGCGCTGTACGTGCCGGGCGTCTGGCTGCATCCCGGTGCGAACGACGTCGTCGCGCTGGATCTGCTCCCACGCGCGTCGCGAGGAACTCCGGCGCTTCGCGGCATACTCGCGCCATCATGGCAGTAACCAAGGGCCGTACCTCCACGGCCGGCAAAACAGCTACGCTGGAGGTCGGTGCGAAGGCGCCGGATTTCGAACTCGAAAGCCATCGCGGCGAGAAATGGCGTCTTTCCGATCAAAAAGGAAAGAACCACGTCGTCATCGCGTTCTATCCGTTCGCATTCACACCGGTTTGAACCAGCCAATTGCCCGGCCTCGAGAGGAATCTCGAGCGCTTTAAAGGGCTCGATGCTCAAGTTGTGGGCATCTCAATCGATTCGACGCATACGAACAAAGCGTTCGCGTCGTCCATGGGCGGTATCACCTATCCGCTGCTGTGCGACTTTTGGCCGCACGGCAACGTCGCGCGTGCGTACGGCGTTTTCGACGAGAAAGCCGGACGTTCGGAGCGCGCCGTTTTCATCATCGACAAAGACGGTACCGTGCGCTATATCGACGTGCACGATATCGGTGAAGAGCCGGACGAGGAACAAATCCTCGAAGAACTCGGCAAACTGAAGTAGGCTCGCCGGGCGCTCCGGGATTCTCCCGGCGCGCCCGCGAACTGCTCGCGCCGTGGCACAAGTCGTGTGCATCGGCGGCGCTTGTATAGACCGCAAGTATTACGTGCTTTCCGAAGCGCAGCCCGGGACGTCCAATCCGGCTCGCGCGCGGCGCAGCTTTGGCGGCGTCGCCCGCAACGTCGCGGAGAATTTGGCGCGTCTTGGCGTAAGCACGGCGCTGCTCTCGGTCGTCGGCAATGACGAAAACGGATTGGCGCTGCTCGATCACGCGCAGCGCGCGGGCGTGGACGTATCCATGGTGGTTCGCGACTCCAATCACGTCACGCCGGAATATGGCGCGGTGGTCGATCCGCGCGGCGACCTGCTCATCGGCGTAGCCGATATGGACGCGATCGACGCCATCGGCGTTGCCGATTTGGAAAAACACTGGGATGTGCTTTCACAAGCCGATTGGTTGTTCGTCGACTGCAACGTGAGCGGCGAAGTGCTCGCGTGGTGCATCCGCCGGGCCGGCGAGGCCGGCGTGAAACTGGCGATCGATGCGGTCAGCGAGCCGAAAGTCTGCCGCCTGCCGGACGATCTCGCGGGCGTCGATCTGCTCGTGCTCAACGAAAAAGAAGCCGCCGTGTATCTCTATGAAGATATCGAGACGTTCCGCGCGCGCACGCCTGCGGAGCGCGTGCGAAGCGTCCGCGCACACAGCGCGGCGGCCGTCATTCTCACGCGCGGTGCGCAAGGATTGGTGGCCGGAGGCGATCCCGCCGTGGAACTGCCGGCGCTGCACGCACGCTGCATCGACGTTACCGGCGCGGGCGATGCGCTGATCGGGGCAACGATATACCGGCTGCTCGAAGGTGACGACCTGCTGCAAGCGGCGCGCCTGGGTTCGCTCTGTGCCGGCCTTACCGTGGAATCGCCCGCGAGCGTGCGTGCCGATCTTTCTCCCGCGCTGCTGCGCGGGCAGGAGCACCGGCTGGAACCATGCGCGACTTCGTAGTTCTTTCCGGCGAAGTTGCCGACGCGATCGCCTCGCACAAGCCGGTCGTTGCGCTCGAAACGACGATTCTTTCGCACGGCATGCCCTATCCGCAAAACGTGCAAACCGCAGTCGCGGTGGAAGCAATCGTGCGCGAAGAAGGTGCCGTGCCCGCCACCATTGCGATCGTCAAAGGGCGCATTCACGTCGGTCTCACGCACGAACATCTGGAGTATTTCGGGACCGCGAAGGAGGTGCTCAAACTCAGCCGTGCGGATCTCGCATACGCGGTTTCAGCCGGAAGAGACGGCGCGACGACCGTTGCCGCGACGATGCTGTGCGCGCACCTTGCCGGCATCTCCGTATTCGCAACCGGCGGCGTGGGTGGCGTGCACCGCGGCGCGGAGCGCACGATGGACGTCTCCGCCGATCTCGAAGAATTGGCGCGCACACCGGTAGCGGTCGTATGCGCCGGCGCCAAGGCGCTGCTCGATCTTCCCAAGACGCTCGAAGTACTCGAAACGCGCGGCGTTCCGGTCATCGGCTACGGCACGGCGGAGTTTCCCGCGTTTTGGAGCCGCAGCAGCGGTCTTTCGGTGCCGCTGCGTTTCGATACGCCACAGGAGATTGCGAAGTTCATGCGCGTCAAGCGCGGCTTGGGGATCGAAAGCGGAACGCTCATCGCAAATCCGATCGCGCCGCAAGACGAAATCGCGGCGCCGGAGATGCGCGGCTACATCGAACGTGCGGTAGAAGAAGCCGCGCACGCGAACGTCACCGGAAAAGCGGTGACGCCGTGGCTGCTCGACCGCATCCTGCAACTCACGTCGGGCAGAAGTTTGACGGCCAACGTGGCCTTGGTGAAGAACAACGCGCAGCTCGCCGCGCGTATCGCGTCAGCCTTGTAAGGCCCGCTCGATCGTCGACCAGATCATGCCGCGCGGAACGAAGAAGGGAACTTCTTCCAGCGTGAGCGTCAGCGTTTTCGCCGGTTCGTCGTACGCGTAGCGGCCTTTCATGCCTTGGCTGGTAATCTCGCCGCTGTCGCCCTCCGGAAGTTGCACGTACGCCGCGAGCTGCGTACGTAACCTATCTACCTGCGCGCGCTCTATATTGGTAAACGTCTTGGTTTCATCCGCCATCCTACTCGCCTTCTGCCCAGAGCATGGCTGCGCCTCGCACGCCGCTGGAGTCGCCGTGGATCGCACGCGCAAGCGTGGTCCGCACCGCGTCGGAAAACACGTAGTGGTCCAGCAGGCGCGGTACGTTACTGTAGAGCCGTTGGATATTTGAGACGCCCCCGCCGAGCACGATGACGTCTGGATCGACGACGTTGATAACCGTTGCGAGCGAACGTGCGAGGCGATCTTCGTAGCGTGCCATTGCGGCGTCGTCGCCATGTGCCTCGCGGTCGCGTGCAAGCGCCGGGCCGCTCACGAATGTTTCGATGCAGCCGCGTTTGCCGCAATAGCACGCGGGCCCGGGAAGTTCGCCGGTTTGGGGCCACGGCAGCGGATTGTGTCCCCACTCACCGGCGATGCCGTTCGCGCCGTCGATCACGCGTTTCTCTATTGCGAGCGCGCCGCCGACGCCGGTTCCCAGAATAACCGCGAAGACGACACGCGCATGTGCCCCGGCGCCGTCGGACGCTTCGGAGATCGCCAGGCAATTTGCGTCGTTCGCCATGCGAACCGGTCTGCCGATCCGGCGCTCCACGTCCGCTTTGAAGGGCTTGCCGATGAGCACGGTGCTGTTCGCGTTGATCATCGTGCCGCGCTCGCGCGAAATCGAGCCCGGTGTTCCGACGCCTATCGTCGCCCCGCGTCCGGCGACCCCTTCGGCCTCTCGTGCCAGCATGGCGATCGTTGCCACGATAGCCTCGTAATCGCCGGCCGGTGTCGGTACCCGCCGGCGCAGGAGTTCGGCGCCATTCTCGCCCAGCACGACAACCTCGGTTTTCGTGCCGCCCAAGTCAATGCCGATACGTCGTGCGGGCATGCGGCGAGGTTCTTGCCGGGTTCGTGAATAGACTGCCCGCCGTCGCGGTAAAAGGCACTCGATTTGACTGCATCTTGGGAGCGCATTGCGCAGGCACCGAACTCCTGCGCACATTTTTTGGAGTTCGATCGGGCCGCCGAGCGGCGTGCGGGTGTGAACGCCGGTCGCTTTCTTTTTGGCGTTCTGCGAACCGGCGGCATAGCCGTGGCGATCGCGACGTCCCGTACGGCGTCGGGCATTCTTTCGCAGATCGAGCGTATGGGCCACGATCCCGCGGAGGCAATGAAAAGCGGTCGCCTCGTGCTCCATGAGAGCACGCAGATGCTGGCGCGCTTTACCGACGTGGGCGCCGTCGACGCGCAACTGTTCGACCGTTGCGTGGGAGTCGAAATGCGGCAAGCCTGCGAACGCGCCGGAAGCAGGCCGGTGCGTGCGTTCGGCGACATGGTCGGCGTCCTCTGGCAACGCGGCGACCGCGAGCAGGCGGTGGCGCTGGAAACGTTTTGGGCGACCCTCCAGCAGGAGCTCGGCTTCGCGTTGTTTTGCACGTATCCGATCGACGTCTTCGCACAAACGTACTCAGCCGATGCGCTGCGCGGCGTTTTTGCCACGCACACGCATGTCGTTCAAGCCGCCAGTCGTGCCGATTTAGGGCGAGTGCTCGACCTTGCGATGGACGAGGTTCTCGGCCCGCAAGCTGCACAGGTTCGCTCGCAGATCCGCGCATTGCCGATGCAGCCGCTTCCGCCGATGCCGAAGGCCGAGCAGATCATTCTGTGGATGCGAGGCCATATGCCGGAAGCTGCCGAGGCCGTGCTCGCTCGCGCACGTGAATTGTGCGAGGGTTCGGCGCCGCGCGTCTACCTGCACGAACAGCACTCGCGCGGCTAATCGCCGCACCTGCCTAACCGCCCCGCCGACCTCCTCGACCACGCTGGCTAGACGCCGTGTGGTACACCCCTATTCGGCACAGCTACTCTAGGCAAAAGCCGCCTCCCGGCGTAGTCTGATGCCGGGTGTACCCTATTTAGGGTATGCCCGTCGCCATATCGGAAGGGAGAACGGCATGAATTACTTCATAACTATCCTCTGGGCGCTATTGACGCTCGGCGCTTTTGCTTTTGGTCATGACACGCGCGCGCACGCGTTTCATCACGCCGCCGGGACGTTGCAGCCGATGGACACGCATTCGGGCGGTCCGACGGCTCCGAGTACACCCTCGCCCACGACGACGCCGCAAGGAGGTGGGACTATCTAACCGGAGGGGCCAACCGTGCCCGGCGCTAACGTGCAATTGCGCCGGGTTATGAAAAACGCCGATTCCGTACATGCATTGCACGACGATCACGTAACGGCGCTCGAGCGAGCGCGCCTCCTTTGGTATGCTGCCGCCTATTCGGACTGTCTGCGCGTACTCGATGAGGAAGCGGAGCCGAGCGCCGATCGTTTTTTGCTCGCGGCGTGGGCCTGTTATGGGCTGCGGCGATATGATGACGCGCTGGCGCAGCTCGCGAGCGGCCACGCACTTTTCGCCGGCGAGCAAGAGGTGGAGTCAGACGCGCTCAGCGCGGTACTTCATCAAATCAAAGGCAACGCACGCGAGTCGGACGTGTTTTACGAGCGCGCGGCAAAAGCCATGCCTAAATATCCCTCCGGGCGCGGCGGCAACATGCTCGCCTTGCGCGCGTGGATGCGCGATGATTTCAACGAAGCGTTGCGCCGCCTGCGAGCGGGCGAGGCGTCCGAGGATCCGAGCGTGCGCGCACAGGCGCTCAGTTTGCGATCGTGGACGCATGCCAGCCGTCGCGATTTCGCCGCACAAGCGGCCATCCTGGGCACCGTTCTGCAAGTGGCCTCAGCCGGCGAACCGCGCGATATCGGGCGCATTGCCGACACTATTCTGACGCTCAGCGGCCGCTGCCGCGAGTTGTATTTGCCGGAACAGTTCGAAGCGGTGTGCTCGGCGATGCAGTCGATCCAATGGACGCCCGATCTGCACGAACAGGAGTACCACACGCGGCGTAACGTTGCGCTGACGTGGGCAATGCAGGGCCAGTACGTCGTCGGCTTGCGTGAATTGCAGCGCGTTGCGGCACTCGCGCGTACGCCGTCACGCCGCGCGCTATCGTCGCTGGACTCGGCGTGGGTTGCACTGGCGTCCGGAGAACGTAATACGGCTCAAGCGCTTCTGCAGGATGCGCTCGAACTCATCGAGGGCATCGACTGGCAGCATCAGATCGGCAGCGAAAGCAACACGCTGCTGCTCGCGGCGGAAGTCGCCTCGTCGTTCGATCCCGCGCTGGCGCGACGTTTGCTCGACACGTACGAAGCGCTCAAGCCAAGCGTGCCCATTCAAATCGGCGTGCGCCACGATCGCAGTTTCGATCCGGTCGAGGCGTATACGCGCGCGCGCGTGTTGTCGATCTCCGACGTCGGCCCGGCGCGAAAACTCGCGAAACAAGCCTATCGTGAATTCGCCGGCATGCGCTACGACTGGCGCGCCGCGCGGTGCGCGCTGTTTTTGTACGAGTCGGGATGCGGCGACACGTGGCTTGCCGCAGCCAAGCAATGCGCGCAGCACTATCCGCGCAGCTTCATCGGCGCGCAGTTGCAGCGCATCGACTTGGAATCGAATTGCGAACCGCTCGCCAAACTCACCCCGCGTCAGCGCGACGTCGTGCGGCTGCTCGCCGAAGGCGATACCGTGGACGCCGTTGCGGCAGCGCTCAAGACGAGCCCGGGAACCGTACGCGTGCATCTCAAGCACATTCATCGCACGCTCGGCGTGCGCAACCGCGTGGAACTGCTGCGGCTCGTGCGCCGCAGCGCTTAGCGTATTATCCCGTCGCCAGCCGCGCGACGACTTGTCCGAAGTATGCGGCGATGATGCCGCTCGCGACGCTTCCCGCTGCGTACGCAAGCGCGAGCGGAGCCGCGCCGTCGCCGACGAGCACGACGCTGTCCAGCGAAAACGTCGAGAACGTCGTGTAGCCGCCAAGCACGCCGGTTGCGGCGAACGCGCGCACCGTCGGCGTCATGCCGAACGAACGCGTGAACGCGAGCTGCGCAACGACGCCGATGAGAAAACTTCCGGTGACGTTGATGAAGAACGTGCCCCACGGAAAGCCGGGACCGAAGCGTTGCAAGAATGCCGACCCGACCAGATAGCGCAGCACCGCACCGATCGCACCGCCGGCACCTACTGCAACAATGGCTCTTGCGTCCATGGCTATGCGTCCCGCGTGATGCGCAGCATCTGCACGTTTTCGAGCGTGATGAGCCCTTCGCGCATCATCTCGCGCAGTTTCGGAATGAACGCGATGATTTTTTCTGCGCTTTCAAGGACTTCAATCAGGACCGGCAAGTTCGTCGAGAAGTCGACGGTGCGTGCGGAATGCACGGCCTTGCGCGCGCCGAATCCCTCTACGCCTTTGAGTACCGTAGCGCCCGCGAAGCCGTCGGCTTTGAGCGCTTCGACTATCGCCGCGTAGAGCGGCTGACCGTTCCAGCGATCGCCTTCATCCACGAAAATGCGCAGCAGTTTACCCCTGTCCATACGAGCCTCCGTGTTGTCGAACAGGAGCCATCAGCCGGTGCGGCGGTTGCAGGGAGCTCCATCCCTGTTGTGAGTGGGCGATTCTCGCTGCGCGCCGCCTTGCCTTGCTTAGGCCCCGATTAAAAGACTCTTTGCGTGCGTAACGCGGCAGGTCGGCACCGGTAACCACGGTAAGTTCGCCTGCCAGTAAGGAGTCCGCTCATGCGCCTGCTCGCCGCCACGGCCACGGTTTGCCTGCTGCTTTGTACCGGGTGCATGAAAGGCTTTACGCCGGCGCTGCCGCCCGGCGTCGCTGCGCAAGCGCAATTTACGCTGGTCCCCGCGCCGGTCGAACTCACCAGCGAATTGAGGAGCGCGCTCGTCGACGGACAGAACGACGTCCCGGGCGTTTCGTATACGCCGCACATGTCATCGGACTGCAGCGGACCCACGGGCAGCATGGTGGTTTCCGGCGACGGCGTCGCGCAGCTCGACGTGTCGGGTTCACCGCTGCTGTTTCTTACCGCGGCGGCCGGAACGCCGCCCGCATCGTGCACGCTGACCGTCACCGGTTCCGACGGATCGTCGGCGAGCGTGCCGGTGACGTACGAAGTGGTAACCGTGATCGAAGAAGACGCGCTGGAGGCCCGTGCGCCGCGGCTGCGCGTTCAAGTTTCACCGGGCGTCACTCCCGCATCGTTCACCTTCACGCAAGCCGATCAAATGCAGAACGTCGATGCATCGGGCTTTAGCGGAGCTGTTACGGAAAAGACCGCATGCACCGGCACGGGCGGCGTGAGTGTGAGTCCGGCAACGTTCAGCGGATCGGCGACGCTGGTCGTGATGCCGTACGGACAAGGCGCACTGAGCGGTGTGTGCACCGTCACGCTCACGGATTCGGGCGGCGCGAGCGCGTCGTTGCAGGCAACGCTCGGGACGAAAGCGCTGAAAAAGTTTACCGTTACCCCGGGCACCGTGCAGTTCGCCTGCAGTGGTACGCCGCCGCAGGAGTGCCGCACGACGCAAAGCGTAACGCTCAGCGAGAGCGGCGCCACGCAGTTCAAGATCATTACGCGCCCGGGCTTGAAAGCATCGTGCGCAAATGCGTTCGAAGGTCCGCTCACGATGAGCACCGGCAGCGGCAACCCCGCGTTGTCCGCGAGCGGTCCGCAATCAACGGTCACATTCGGCGGTTTGCTGCCCTCGTCGTCGCTCTCGTGTACGAAGATCGTCATCGGCGACGGCGGTTCTCCGGCGCAGACGCTCGCGGTGAGCGTCAATCCGCAGATCGCCTCCGGCGTCGCGGCGCCAACCGCACCGTCGT
The DNA here is from genome assembly GCA_035694945.1 of Vulcanimicrobiaceae bacterium. Lineage (GTDB taxonomy): Bacteria > Vulcanimicrobiota > Vulcanimicrobiia > Vulcanimicrobiales > Vulcanimicrobiaceae > DATGJX01. Next base: position 2,550 of record DASSEZ010000133.1, on the reverse strand, counting down.
GCAGCGGAACCGATCCGAACGTCGCCGTTCCAAATGCGCCGCACGGACTCTACGTGTGGAATCCGTATCAAGTCATGGGCGGGCTGTATAAAGACGAGATCATCAACAAGGTGATCGGCAGCGATCACACGCTTTGCGGCGTGAGTTTGCTCGTGAACTGGAAGCAGGTCGAGCCGCAAAAAGGCACGTTCGATTGGAATCTCGTGGAGTTTCAGGCAAAACCGTTCGTTACCGCCGGCCTGCGCGTGAACTTGCTGTTCGTCGATGCCGCCGAAACGCAAAACGGCGATGCCACACCTGATTGGGTGTATAGCGACGGCGTCGAGAAGATCCAGTGCCAAAACCAGCCGGTGTATCCAAATTTCATCAACCCGGTCTTTGAAACCGATTGGGAGTCGTTCATTGCGCAGGCCGTCACGTATTTCAGCGGCAGCGGTACCGGCCATTCGCCAATTGCGCCCAATGTCGGCTATATGCGCTTCGGCATCGGTATGGGTACCGAAGCACTGCCGGGACATATCGACAAGACCGGTTGCTACAACGAGTGGGTCAGCGTCGCGGAATGGACGTATCAGAAATGGCAGCAGCACAGCTTGAACATTATCGACTTTCTCGGCCAGCAATCGTCGGACAAACAATTGATGATCGCAATGAACCACATTCCGTACAATCCGGACACCTCGCTCACAAACTTCTACGATTACTCGAATGCGCTCGCGCGCGAGGCCGCACCGCTGCACGTCGCGTTCGGTGCGGAGAATCTCGGCATCGGCGGAGTTGCCGAAGCCGGCTCGACGCCCGCTGCGTGTAATCCGCAAGCCGCAAACGTCAACCTGTACTGGTGTCAAGCGTACACACGCCATATCGGTCAGGTGCCGTTCGAGTTTCAACCGATTGCTGCGACGACGCCGGATTCGACCGCGCTCAACGGCTCGGGCAAACCGTACGATCTCGACATCACCAAACTCTTGCAGTACGCGCTGGACAACAACGCGCAGATTCTCGAACTCTATCCGCAGGAATGGGTTGCCGCCGACGACCCGTCGTTCATCAAAGGCGTCGGCGGAACGGCGGTCTCGACGCAGGAGTCTACGGAAAACCGCGCCGCGCTCGATACCGCTTCGCTGGTGCTTGGCCGCAGTCAGTGAGCCGGTAAGCGTAGATACTGCGCCGCTTCAACCGTCACGAGGCCTTGCCCGATCAGCGTTCGCAGCTTGGGAAGCAGCGGCTCGATGACGCTCCAGTCGTCGACAACTTCGATGAGCACCGGCAGATTCGGCAGCCACGAAAATACTTTGGCAACGTGGATTTCGTGAGCGCTGCCAAAGCCTTCGATACCGCGGAACACCGTCGCGCCGGCTACGCCGTTCTTGCGCAAGAATTCAACGATGGCCGTATAGAGCGGCTGCGCGCCCGCGCGGTCCTTTTCGTCGACGAAGATGCGCAGCAGTTTGCCGTCGCGAAAGTCTGCGGTTGCATCCACAGGACGAGTATAGCACGGCCAAAGAAGGGAGCGGCATGAAAAACGCCACGAGCGCTGAGTCGCCGTCGAAACTCATAGACGCGCGAATCAAGGAACTGCATGACTGGCGCGGCGAGACGCTCGCGACGATGCGCGAGCTCATCAAACAAGCCGATCCGCAGGTTGCCGAAGAGTGGAAGTGGCGCGGCGTACCGACGTGGTCGCACGACGGCATCATCTGCACGGGTGAAACGTACAAGAACGTCGTGAAACTCACATTCTTAAAAGGCGCGTCGCTGCCGGATCCGAAGCGGCTCTTCAATTCGAGTCTCGAGGGCAACGCGCGCCGCGCTATCGACATTCACGAAGGCGAAACGATCGATGCCGCGGCATTCAAGGATTTGATTCGCGCAGCCGTTACGCTCAACACGTCGGGCGGGAAGACGAAGACGAAGCGCGGCTAGATGAATACAGGGAGCGCGACTTTGGTGAAAATACTTCGCCGAAATGCGCGTTTACGGCGCAGGGAGTCGAGCCGAGAATGGATACGAAGAACGGAATTCTCACGTTCTCGGGATCGCGCCGAGCTGCCGCCGATGCCACGTTTGTTCATCTGAGTGACGGAAAGGCCGTGGAACGCTATTGACGCGGCGTTCAGCGGAATGCAACACCTGCCGCGCCGGGAAAACAAAACGCTCGCAAGATAGCGAGCGTCTTTTCGTTCGTAAAATGGTAGCCCCAGCGGGATTCGAAGATTAACTTTGGGGTCCCAGCCACACCCGCCCGCTACCGTTTCGTTCGATAGAATAAGGGATTTTGCCGCTCAGGCGTTCCGATCTCTGCCCGCGATTCCCGGCCGTTTCCGGCCTCTCCGTTCCAAAATGTGCCACGAAGGCCAGCGATTGTCTGCATGTTATAATAGCGGCAGGACTCGTTGGATGGGAGATTTAGCCCAGCCAGCACTTTTGCCTTGTGGAGGGTGAGCATGAGCATCTGCACCGTCTGCCGTTCTAATGTAGATGGCGTTTTTTGTACGCAATGCGGAGCGATGGTCGGCGCGTCAAATAGTGCGCCGTTCGATCTTGCCG
>DASSEZ010000132.1:0-2479 GCA_035694945.1 Vulcanimicrobiaceae bacterium | reverse complement strand
TCGTTGAGTTGCGCGTTTTCCTGCGCCTCGGCGATTGCTTGCGGATTCTCCTCGACGCCGAGCACTTCGCTGCCCAATTTGGCAAAATACAACGAGAACGTTCCGGCGCCGCAATATAAATCGACGATCTTGCGCGGCACTGCCAGGCCGCGGTGCATGAACTCGAAGATCCGCCCGACGATCTCGACGTTCACCTGGAAGAACGAGCCCGGGGAGACGCGATACCGCACACCGGCAATCAGTTCTTCGATCTGCGCGACGCCCTGCAGCAGCACGTGTTTGCGGCCAAGAATCGCGTTCTGACTGGAAAGATCGTACGAGTTCGTGATGCCCACAACGCCCGGCAACTGCCGCATCAGCGCGGCGGCCGCCGCGGCAAGTTGCCCTGACGGTTCGTCGGTAGTGAACGTGACGACCGTTTGGTCGGTGGCTTTTGCGGTGCGTGCGACGATGTGGCGGGTGTTTGCAAATGCTCCGGCAAGAGCAGGCTGCAGCAACGCTTCGTTCAGCCGCATGATGTGCATGTTGAGTTGCGGCATCACGATCGGGCAGCCGGCAATCGGCACGAGTTCGTGCGAGCGCTGTTGGTAAAAACCCAAGCGCGGCAGGCCGGCGCTGCGATCGACCACCAGCGACATTTTATTGCGATACGAGCGCGGATTGATCATGCCGATTGGATCGCGCACCGGAACGTCATCGAACCCGCCGATGCGCTGCAGCGCGTTCTTCACCACGTCGCGCTTCCAGCCGAGCTGCGCAGGATACGTCAGGTGCTGTACTTGGCAGCCGCCGCACGTGCCGAACACCGGGCAGAACGGCTGCGCGCGAAACCGCGAGCCCAGCGTGAGCTGCAGCATTTCGGCGACGGCGTACTTCGGCTTGACGGCGGTGATGCGCACGCGAGCGCGTTCGTGCGGGAGAGGCCCAAAACAAAAAACGACCATGCCGCCGGTGCGCCCGACTGCCTGTCCATTTGCAAGTAAGTCCGTGAATCCGAGTTCGACCTCCGCGCCGGCGCGCAGAGGTCCGCCGGGGCTAGCCGGTATGTCTCTGGTCGTCAAGCGTTTTAAGGAGCTGATTCGCCTCGTCGATCAGTTGCTGGATGCGCTGACTCGTGGGATCCGCAGGCTGGCGCGAAATCAGCGCCCGTACCACGGTGAACGCAAGCGCCGCGGAAAGACCCGCAACGCCGATCCAAACCAGCGTCCGCGTCAGATGCGCATCGCGCTGCTCCTGAGGCTGAGCGCTGACTTCGTGAACTTCCTGGGCGTGCGGCGTGTGCGTCAAGTGACTCCTCTCTCCTATCGTAGCGGGCGCATTTCGCGCTGCGTGCTGCGCGCGCCCCCTCGCCAGTTCGCTAGGGAACGCGTGTTCTCATCGCGGATAGCGGAGCGATGAAGACCCGCCCCGTGCTCGCCGCGGTGCTGCTTGCACTCCTACCCACTTTTAGCGCGGCAGCAGTGCCGGGCGTTACGGTGTCCGTCGCATATGCGGGCTCGCTCGTCGCGACGATGGAGGGACCGCTCAAGTTCGCCCTGGCCCGGCAGACCGGCTTGCGATTTGCCGGCGAAGCCAAAGGCAGCCGCGCACTGGCAAACCTGATCTCAGCCGGCCTTCGCACGCCCGACGTATTTATCAGCGCGGATCCCGCGCTGGTCGCACGGTTGCGTGCGTTACGTCTGGTCGACGGCTACACGGTGTTCGGGTCGGCGCGCATGGTGATCGCGTATTCAGCGAAGTCGCCGCGACATGCGCTCTTCGAGCGCGCGGCCGCCGGCAAATTGTCGATTTTGGACGTGCTGGCGAGTCCGTCGGTCCGCGTGGGACGCACGGATCCGCTGCTCGATCCAAAAGGCGCGCGAACGATTCGCGTCCTGCATCTGCTCGGCAAACACTTCCACGACGCAGCAAAAGCGCAAATGGTCGAACGCAAAGCCGAAACGTTTCCCGAAGAAGACCTCGCGGTGCGCGTCGAGAGCGGCGAAATCGACGCGGGCTTTTTTTACTCCACGGAAGTTCCCGGACGCGATCTGCACGAGATCGAATTACCGTCCGATGCAAATCTTTCGCACGACATCCGATATGCGATCGCGGTAATGAACTCCGCGCCGCATATGCAAGCGGCGCGAACGTTCGCGCGCTTTCTTTTGACCGGCGCAGGTAAACCGATATTAGAAAAAGCGGGGGTGCGCTATTTCGCGCACCCCCGCACCTATGGTCGACTGTAACGCGGTCCTGATTTTCGCTCAGAGTGCGTGGCAACGGACTGCTAATTTTGCTTCGGACCGAGGCGCCGGAAGGCGACGTGTAGTGTGCTACACGAGCCTTCCGGCAACGACGGTACGGACGAAATTAGAGTCCGTTTGCGAAGGACCAGCCCTTGGGAGCGCCGATACCGGTCACCAAGTCGTATCCGCTAACGGCCGTGTAAGCGCCGTTGCTGCCGGACGTGACGTCGGTGTAATCCGCGTAACCGGTG
>DASSEZ010000131.1:0-3040 GCA_035694945.1 Vulcanimicrobiaceae bacterium | reverse complement strand
GCGGGATCGCTCGAACGCTTCTTCGGCATTCTCATCGAGCATTACGGCGGGAACTTCCCCGCGTGGCTGGCGCCCGTGCAAGCGGTCATCGCGCCGATCTCCGAGCATCAAGCGGAATACGGACGTCAGGTGCGCGATGCGCTGCATCAACGCGGTTTTCGCGTGGAACTCGATGAGTCCAACGAGAAACTCGGGTACAAAATCCGGCACTGGAAAACGCAAAAGGTGCCGTATATTCTCGTCGTCGGTAAACAAGAAGCCGCCGACGGCACTGTGAACGTGAACGAGCGTGGTGTGGAAGCCAAGCGTAACGCGACGATAGAGGAATTCGCCGCGGAACTTCAATCAAAGGTAGATTCAAAATCGTGAAACCCCTCGCCGCAGCACTCGCCATTCTCGCGCTTGCCGCGTGTTCCGGAAACTTCGCCACGGGTACCGGCATGCCGCAAAACGGCCCCGGCATCCCGCCCGTAAATCAAAATACACCGCTGCCGCCGATGGACAAGAACGGCATGCCTATCGGAGGCTCCGCATCGCCGTCGCCCAGTCCCGGAGCGGTGGGCAGCGCAACGTATCCCATTGCCGATGCGCAAAAAGGTTTCGCATGCCCGCAAATGGCGGATGGGTACGCGTGCACGCTCAGCTTCAACCTGCCCGCGCCCACGCCGGCGCCTTCGGAATCGCCGAAGTCCGCGAAATCCGCGAAAGCCAAGTCGAAAGCAACGGCGACACCGTCTCCTTCTCCAAGTCCCTCGCCGACACCAACGCCGACGCCGACGCCCACACCCGCTGCCGACGGATCGGCGTCTCCGGGCGCGAGCGCATCCGCTTCGGCATCACCCAGCCCAACGCCAACGCCCGCATCGATCACACTCACGGCACAAGCGCCGCCGAAGGACGCACCGAAGATGGTGCACATTCCGGCGAACACGCTCCACACCGTTGCGCTGATGATGGTGCAACTGGAACCGAACGCGGACTTCAGTTTGGACGGCTGGGCCAGTGCGCAGTTCACGCTTCCGAAGACCGACGTTGACGGTCGCGGTTTCGCGTTGCAACTGTTCCAAGTAAACAAAAAGAAAAAGGGTGTGGAATACAAACCCGTGTGGACGTTCGACAAATCGGTCCTGAACGATACCACGCTCACGTTCTCGTTCCAGCCGCAGAAAATGACTATTCCGAAGGGCAGCACGTATCTGCTGGTGCTGTACGGAGACGACAAGTCCACCGTCCCGTCGCCGACGGCGTCGTCATCTGGCGCGCCGGCACCGACGCCGTCCGGTCTGCCATCAGATGTGCCTTCCGCAATAGCATCTCCGGCGGCATCGACGCAACCGTAAACGCAAAGAGGGCGCCGCGTAAACGGCGCCCGTGTTTTTATTTCTTCGTCTTGCTGCGTCCGCCGATCTCGTCTTTCGTCGTTCGGCTCGTGGTGTTGACGACGGTTCGCGTCGCACCGCCTCCTTCAGTGCTCATCACCGACGGTTTCGGCGGCGGCAAATCCGGCTCGGCGCCTTGCGGCGTCATCGGCTCGCTCAGTTCGAACTCCCACAAGCCCTGCGCGTTGACCATATCGAAGCCCGCACTCGCGCCGGCCTGACCGTCCTGCGACTCGTTGAAATACTTGTGCGTGAAGCGCTCGTCGGGCGGCACGTTGGATGACGGGAAATTGTCGGCAATCGCAGCGAGCGCCGATTCGAACATTTTCTGATGCGCGACCTCACGCGTCATCAGAAACGTCAACGCTTCGCCCGCGCCTTTATCGGGGCACAGTTTGATCAACCGATCGTACACGGCTTTTGCACGCGCCTCGGCGGCGATATCCGAACGCAGATCGCACAGCGGATGACCGATCGTGTCGATATATGCGGCGGTCCACGGCGCGCCCATCGAATCGGTCAAGCGCAGCCCCGCGCCGCCGCTGAGCAGCGGTACGCCGGAGTTCCATGCGACCTCTTCATACTGTTCGTGCTTTCCATCCATGAGATCGCCTAAATACGAGCCCTCGACTTCATCGATTAGCGCGCCCGCGGATTTTGCGCCCTTGAGCAAACCCGAAATGATGTGTCCGATCATTTCGAGATGCGAAAGTTCCTCGGTCGCAATGTCCAGGAGCATATCGCGGCGTGGTATGTCGCTTTCCGCCCAGCCTTGCGTAAAGTAGCGCATTGCTGCCGCTAACTCGCCGTTCGGGCCGCCGAACTGCTCCAAGCACATTTTTGCAAATGCGGGATTCGGCTCGTCGACGTGAACGGTATACTGCAGTCTTTTGTTGTGAACGAACATGGATTAACCATCGCTTTCCTTGGGAATTCTCCCACACTACCCATGCGCGCATCAGCCAAAACCGACGAAGAAATCGCGCGTGCGCGCGATCGCATGCGCGTGCACCATGCAAGGCGCAGCAATCGCCGGCTGCTCGTAACGCTGCTGCTCGTCGGTCCCGGCATCTTGACGATGCTCGGCGAGAACGACGGGCCGAGCATGATCTCGTACGTTGCAACCGGCGCGGCATATGGCAACAGTGTGTTCGTGCCCATCGTGATGCTGACGTTCGCGATGGCGTACGTCGTGCAAGAAGCCGCAATGCGCGTGGGCATTGCAACGCAGCGCGGACATGCGGAGTTGATACGGCTGCGCTTCGGCGGCACGTGGGCGGCGCTCTCGCTTGCCGATTTACTCGCCGGCAACGTGTTGACGCTGGTCGCCGAGTTCGTCGCAATTTGTTCGGGAGCTGCCTTTTTGGGCGTGCCGCGCCCATCGGCTGTCGGTATCGCGCTGTGCGTAATCGCCGCCGCGTTTGCGACGCGGCGGTACTTCACGTGGGAACGGTTCGCGCTCGTGCTCGCGTTGGGCAATCTCTTGTTCTTGCCGGTCGCGCTGCGGGCGTATCCGAACGGCCATGCCGTCGGCGCTGCAATCTCCGGTTGGCAAAGCGTTCCGCAGCATGCGGGGCTGGCGTTCTTTACGCTCGTGCTCGCGAACATCGGCGCGACGGTGACCCCGTGGATGATTTTCTTTCAGCAAGGTGCGGTCGTCG
>DASSEZ010000130.1:0-7102 GCA_035694945.1 Vulcanimicrobiaceae bacterium | reverse complement strand
GCGACCCGCCTCGGCGCGTGCGCTGAGCAAGAAAGAGTTCGACAACGACGTGAAATTTGAGATAGCATTTTACCGTGCGGGCGGTTTGCTCACGCAAGGTCCCGATCCGACGGGCTACGGCGCAACCACTGCAGGCTTCGGGGATCAGCGTGACATCGAACTGCTCGTGCAAGGCGGGCTCACGCCCGAACAAGCCATCCAAGTCGCCACCCTCAACGGCGCGAAATCGCTGGACCGCGACAAGAGCATCGGCAGCGTCACCGTCGGAAAGAACGCTGACCTGGTGTTGATCCACGGTGACCCCACGCGCGACATCGACGATATCGAAAACGTCGTCACCGTATTCAAGGACGGCGTAGGCTACGATTCGGCGGCCATCATCTCATCGGTGAAGGGAGTAGTCGGCAGGCAGTAGTTGCCCCCCGTGCGGGAACAATGCGCGCATGGATATCGATAAAACGCTTCGCGATCTTTCGCTATTAACCGCACGCCTCGCCCTGGGCGGATCGATTGCGGCGCACGGCGCGCAGAAGCTCTTCGGCGTTATGGGCGGCCCCGGCCCAGACAAGGCCGCGCAGATGATGCGCTCGCTCGGCTTCCCCGACCACGAACGCGTCGCTACGATGGCGTCTGCGACGGAGCTGACTTCCGGTTCGTTGATCGCACTCGGTGCAATGGGACCGCTCGGGCCCGCAATGCTCGCGACGGTGATGTTGGTTGCGATCGAAACGGTGCACCGCCCGAAAGGCTATTTCAACACCGAGGGCGGCTTCGAAATGAACACGATGTACATCGCGCTCGCGCTGCTGCTCGCGAACCACGGGTACGGCGCGTTTTCGGTAGACGAACTTACCGGCCTGGGGCGCCGCATGCGTCCCATGTACGGATGGCTCGGCATGGCGGGCGCCATCGGCGCCGCGCTCATGATGCTCGCGCAGCGCGAAACGCAGCCGCACGTTACGCGCGGTGAAACGCCGGCGGAGGAACAAGCGAAAAGCCCTGCATAACCGCGGGGCTCGCCCTTGATAGCAGGAGTACCTTTAGGGCGCGAGATGTCGCGTCAGGTAGGCTTTCGCGGCGTCGAACCGTTCTAGAACTTCGTCGAGCATCCCGATGGCCAGGTTGCACTTGCTGCAGAGCAATCCGCGAACTTGTCAGGTTGCGTGACAGTGGTCCACATAGACGTATTGAAGATACACGGCGTCATAGCGTGAATGCTTGGCTCTTTCACACGCTGTCCAATGTTTTTTGCAGATTGCGCACGATTCGCCTTGTTCTTGAAACAAGCGTTCGATGTGCTCCATCGTGACACGCCGTACTTCTTTTCGATAGTGTAACGGCGCTGAAGTTCCCGTCTACGAGCACTCTTGTGATAATATTCGCGATTCCACGCGCGAGTGCACTTTGGACAACGCAGAATGCCGCTGCGTAGCGCTTTCTTCGGTGTATCGCAACGTGGGCAGATCGGTTCTCGCTTCATCGCAATAGCGTAATGCGATCGCATGCCAAGGGTATGGCACGAAAAAGCCGCCATGTGATACGGCGGCTAGAAAATTTGCCAAGGGGGAGAATCGAACTCCCGACACCGCACTTTTCAGGCGCGTGCTCTACCAACTGAGCTACCTTGGCACGGGCGACCGCGTTGGGTTCGGCGCGCAGGGCCCGTCCCCTTGTCGGTTCAACTCAAGCTCAGGTGAGCGACATTTCAACCCTCGACGCATTCGCCGCTGTAGACATCCGAACTGGGACAATTGTCGCAGCCGAGCCGTTTCCGCAAGCGCGTAAACCCGCGTATAAACTCACCGTCGACTTCGGTTCGGAAATCGGCATCAAACGTTCCAGCGCGCAAATTACCGTTCATTACGATGCCGACACGCTCGTCGGCCAGCAGGTACTCGCGGTCGTCAACTTCCCGCCGCGCAGCATCGCCGGTTTTTCCAGCGAAGTGCTCGTTCTCGGCGTTCCGGATGCGGATGGCGCGGTCGTGCTCGTGACGCCCGATGAACCGGTAGCGAACGGCGCGCGCTTGTACTAAGCGGACGGCGCAAGCCGGGCGAGCAGCCAGTCGAGCCGATCCGCGTACGCTTGCGGAATATGCAAGCTGTGATCCGCGTCGTATACGTAGAGCGCTTTCGGCAGCGGTGCCGGGGCAAAAAACTGCAACTGTTTGTCTGGCGCGATGTATTCGTCTTTTTGCGAGAACTGGAAAAGATAGTCGCGCGCCTTCGACCGTCGTAAGTAAGCGCCGGGATCGAGCGGCGCCATTTGCACTTGATACGCCGGAATGTCGGCGGGCTTCTTGCCGAGCAAGAACCACTCGCTGAACGACGGGTTGCCCGCCATCAGCACGTAATAGCGCGGACGCGAGTCAATGCCGCTGAGCACCGCACCGTACATCGCACCGAAATCGTGACCGACGTACGCAAGGCGCTGCGGATCGACGCCAGACTGCGACTGCAACACGTCGAGTGCGCGCCGAAGATTGACGACTTGCGCAATGAAATCGCGGTAATCCGTAGCCGTGGTACGCACGCGCATGAACCAATGCGGCTTCGCCCACATTGCGTCCACGAGCAGCGACGTAACGCCGCGCTTAGCTAGCGCAAGCGCGTCCGGCTCGAACTCGGTCAGGTTCGTCGTTTTCGGATCGCCCAGCCAATGGACGAAAAGCACGCCCGCGTGCTTTCCCGCACTCGCGCGAGGCGAAACAATCTCCGCATGAATGCGTCCGCCTCCAGGTGCGGCAAATGTGACGTCTTGCCGAATCGCTACGTCCGAAACACTGTGATGCACGACCCGTACGTCGAGCGGAGCTTTCGCATCGTATGCAAATGCGGAAGCCGCCAGCGGATTCGCGGCGGCTCCGGTCGTCAGTGCACTGACGGTCACTAGTAGCGCGCAAATTGCGCGCGCGGCGTGGTGCAAGGGCCTACTCCTCGTTACAGCCTTCGTTATAGAACATGACGCGTGGACGATTGGTATCCGTCGCTTCTTCCTCGTCGCCTTTTGCGCGAGTATCGCGCGGCTCGTCCACCCATTGCGGCCCCATACCGAGGTCGCGCGGGTCTTCACCGTACATGCAGTCACCTCGCACCACTATTCTACTGAAAATCCACGATGAAGAGGTAGGAGCCGGAAACATTTTTACAATCGCGTTCCTCAGGAGCGTATCGGCTTGCACGTGCGGCGGCGAGCGCTGCATGGTCGAGTTCCATGGAACCTGTGGTTTGATAGACGCTCGCACCGACCACGTTGCCCGCTGCGTCGAGATCGACGCGAACTTTCGCGGTGCCCGTGTACCCGTCGGCGTCTTCGGGCCGATCTGCCGGTTGCGTGACGAGCGTTTTGGCGGGAATGTCCGGCGCGCTGCACGCCGGCTTCGGCGTAGGCGTCGGTACGAAGGGTGCGGCTGTCGGTGCAACTGCGGGCCCCGAAGTAGACGCAGGAGACGGCATCGGACTGCCCGTCGGCTCGATGGGCGGTGCAGGCGGACCGTGCGGATTGTTCCGTGAGGGCACGCGCGGAAGACGTATCGGCGGCCGAACAGCGGCACTTTGGTGTTGCGGTTGCGGCAACGCGGGCTTCGGCGTTGGCGGCGGCGGCGTGGGCGTCGGGGGCGGCAGATGGATGATGTAGGTCTTATCCGGTTTTTGCGGCTGCGCCGCCTTGACGGGATGAGAATAGATTATCGCTGCTACGACGAGATGCACCGCGAGCGAACCGGCTAGCGCGATGCGAAGAACCCGACCATTCGATGCTGCGCTCATGCCTGCATAACAAGCGGACGAGCAGCATCGTGACGCGGGCTAGTTTAACGATGCCGCGCGATAGCGTGCGGGAGAAACGCCATATGCGTTGTGCCACATCCGCCGGAATTGCCGCGCATCGGCAAATCCGGAATCCACGGCAATCGCTTCAATCGTCCGATTCGGATCGGCCAGCAGCATTTTTGCATGCTCCAGACGCAGGTTGCGCCGGTAGTCGCCGACCGAGATGCCCGTCGCCTTTTGAAACGCGCGCGTGAGATTGCGAACGCTCATGTTCGCAACGCGAGCCAAGTCGGCGAGGTGCGTTTTTTCACATGGATGCGCGATAAGCCAATCCTGCACCGCGTGAATCGCCGGATCGATGTGCGAGCGGTACACCAAATACATGCTTTCCTGTTTGTGCGCGCCGTCGCGGCGAATGTAGACGACCAGTTCTCGCGCCACACGCGCGGCAATGGCCGGGCCGTGTTCGCGTTCGATGAAATCGAGCGTCATATCGATGCCCGCGGTGATTCCGGCGCTCGTCGTAATGCTGCCGTCGCGTACGTAGAGTTGGCCGGTCAACACGCGCGCTTCTGGAAACGCCCGCTGCAATTCTTCCGTACGTTTCCAGTGGGTGGTACACGACCGCTCGTGGAGTAGTCCGGCGCGCGCAAGCGCGAACGCGCCGGTGCATGTGGCAAAGATCTGCGCACCGGCCGCATACGCTGCTTTGAGCCAGCGGTCGAGCCGCTTCGGCGGAGAGCTCTCGTGCACCGGATATCCGGGAATGAAAATCAGGTCCCCGGCACGCGGCTGCGGAAGCGCCACAAGACCCCCGAGTACTAAACCTTGCGCGGTCTTCGCTGACTGCCCGGCCGCGCAGTGCACGATATCGTAAATATCGCCGACAAACGCCCTCGTCTCATGCAGCGCCTGCAGCGGGCCGGCGAAGTCCAGCACCTCACACTGCGGAAAATAGACGAACAACGCGCGACGGCTCATGCCGCGGTATTGGCCAATTCGGCGTCCAGGCCCGCTACCGTGGATATCCGTGCAAAACGCCCGCGCAGCGCGTACTCCGTACGCTCGCGAATCGCGTCGGTCCCGAGTTCTTCTCCGCGCACGTCGAGGTTCGGAATAGGAAACGTCATGGTGGCCTCGGTTACAAAGTCGACGGCATAGCCCAGGTCTGCGGCGACGCGAGCGGTCGTTTCGCAGCACTGCTCCATCTGAATACCGGTAATAGTCACGCGCCGCACGCCCCCGTGGAGCAGCAGCGGGCCGAGGCCGGTGCTCGTAAAGCAATTTCGCGTATTCTTGAGCAGTACCGGTTCGTCGGCGCGCTGTACCACGAAGTCCATGAGCTTGATGTAGGGGCTATGCGGTTCGAAGTATGGATCGGGATCCGTGTGCAAAAAGTAGATCACCGGAAGTTTGGCGGCGCGATACGCGTCGATGAGCGCGGAAACATTGCGTTCGAAGTTGGGATTGTTGCGGCGTTCCCAGCTAGGGCGCGCCTTGAACGACTCCTGCGCGTCGATGACCAGCAGGGCGGACTCACGAATGGAGATGTTCGCGGGATTAAGCATGAGCCAAGGATAGCGCCAATCGCAGTTGGCCGGCAGCGGCGACAACGCCGCACACCGGACATTTCCGGCCATCATCCCCAGGCTTCGCGTCACACCGGCGCAAAATACGCGTCAGACGTATGATGATTCACGCTGTTCTTCTGGCCGCGCTCACCTGCGGCATGCGTTCAACCGTAGAGAGCGCAGAGGCGCTGCTCTCGAAAGCCGACACCGCTATCGCGCAGCACAGCCCCCAAACCGTGAAGACGGACTACGATTCGGCAATGAACCAACTTCAAACGACCCAGTGGTTTCCCAGCGACAAAAGCTGCGATCCGCTCTACACGCTGGAGCGGTATACGGCCCTCCTGCACTCGCTGAACGTCGCCATAAATGCCGGGATCATGGCGCCTGCCGACGCGTACCAGCACATGAACGACATGCGCAGCGGGCTTTTCAAAGCGCTGCCGACCAATGCGTCCGACGTCTTCGCGCAACGCTATCCGGAACTAAGCAAACACGAGTGGCAATACATCAGCGCGATCGACTCGTCGGTCAACGCAGAAAAGGTCGCGGCGCATAATCCTCGAGGCCCGAATTGCCGGCCGGCGAACGTCGATGCCGACGTTTTGGAGCAGGCGCAACCCGAGTTCCCGGATGCGGCGCGTAACGTATTTGGCACGCCGCGAGCCGTTATCACGGTGAACCTGTCTGCGCAGGGGCAAATGACGTCGGCTACGATTTCGCAATCGACAGGAAATCGGGCTCTCGATCAGGCCGCTTTCGACGCCGCACGCCTTTCAACGTACTTGCCGGCGGTAAAAGACTGCAAGCGCGTCCCTGGCACCTACCAGTTCACCGTGACATACGAATCCGGCCCATGACTTTTTGAAGAAAACGACTAGAGCAGCGTGGCTGCGTCGGTGTAGTCGAGCGATGGAACGGCTGCAAGTCTAGATTGCCGCAGGCAGCTTACTTGATGGGCTAAATCCTTTACGGAACGGTTCCTATCTGCCCAAACGAAGGCTATAATCTTGGCCTACGCAACAGATTGGAGACGCGGGATGGTGCAAATTCGCGGTACCGCCGTTGCAGTAGCAGCAGCCGCTTTGGTCCTGTTCCTGTTTTGGTACAGCAGGGCGCCGTCTTTAACGGCAACGCAATCGCAAAGTGCACTGGAAGGCGCGTTGATCGCTGCAAGCGCGAACGCCGGGCCATCCGTCGTTCGCGTGGAGAGTTCCGGCGGCCTAGGCTCGGGCGTTGTCCTTTCAAGCGACGGCTATGTCGTAACGAATTACCACGTGATCCAGTCAGCGGTTCGCGCCGGCACCCCGAGGATCGTCGTTACACTCTCGAACGGATCGTCGTATGACGCCGCGATGCACGGCACCGATTCAGCCGACGATTTGGCACTGCTGAAGATAAACGCGAGCTCGCTGCGGCCTATTGCGCTTACCAGTTCGAGCGCCATAAAGGTCGGACAGTTCGTACTCGCCGTAGGCAATCCGTTGGGCTACTCGCAGACCGTTACTCTGGGCATCGTAAGCACATTGCGCAGGACGATTCCCGAGCGCGGGCCGGCGACGTTGTTTACATGGCGCATCATGTCCACGTCGGCGAACGGCACGCTGAACAGGGAGATAATTCGTTGTGAACACCTTACGCAGCATCGTGCTGCGTAACCGGCTCCGCACCGGCATCCGGCATCCTCTGAGCGCCGAACTGCGCTCGCCCCCGAATCACCAGCGCCGCGTTCACGTCCGCGTGGCAGGTAAAGCCACACCG
>DASSEZ010000129.1:0-38989 GCA_035694945.1 Vulcanimicrobiaceae bacterium | reverse complement strand
CGCGTTCTTTTTTACGCGACCGCTGCACGCGTCGCGACGGCATTCCGGCTTCACACGCATGCGAACATATGTTCGTTTGTTTGCGTACTGATCCTCTTCGGAAAAAAAGAAGCCCGCGTAAGCGGGCTTCTCCGTGTTCTGTAGCCGACGATCGGACTTGAACCGATGGCCTATAGTTTACGAAACTATTGCTCTACCAACTGAGCTACGTCGGCGTAGGACCCGCATTGGTTCGCGCTGCCGGGTGCCGCACCTTCCGGGCGGTCGCGGCGCATCAACCGTACAGCGGAATGACGCGCGCGCCCGACCCGATCTCGCCCGTGCGCTGGAGGATGGACACGAACGAATTCCACGACTGTGGACGGTAGAAGAAATATCCCTGCGCGTGTTCGCATTTGAGCGAGCGCAGAAATTCATACTGTGATTCTGATTCGATGCCTTCCGCGATGACGCGCAGGCCGAGCGTGTTGCCAAGCGTGGCAATGGCTTTGACGATGCCCTGATCGTAGGCGTCGATTGCGACGTCGTCGATGAAGCTCTTGTCAATCTTGATCGCTTTGACCGGTAACCGCTTGATGTAGTTCAGCGAACTGTAACCCGTGCCGAAATCGTCGACGACGATGTTCACTTTCATCTTTGCGATGCGGTTGAGCGTTTCGAGCGCCAGATCGTTGAGCACGACGTTTTCGGTGACTTCCAAATCGAGCGCTTCCGCGGGCAAACCGGTTTCCGCGAGAACCGCGCCGAGCGTTGCCGCCAAGTCCTGCTCGTAAAAGTCGCGCGGCGAAAGGTTCACGCTGATGCGGAAATCACTCGCGCCGTCGCGGCGCAAGCGCGCGGCCTTCCCGCACGCTTCGCGCAGCACCCACCGGCTGATGTCCACGATGACGCCCGTTTCTTCCGCAATGGGAATGAACGTCTGCGGCGAGAGTTCTCCGAGCAACGGATGCTGCCAGCGAATGAGCGACTCGGCGCCGATGATGCGGCGGGTGGACGTATCGACAATCGGCTGGAAGAGCAGGCTGAGTTCGCCGCGCGCGAGCGCCTGCCGCAAATCCTGTTCCAGCCCCATGCGTTCCAGCACGTGCGCATGCATCGTGCCATCGTAAAATTTTGCGTTGTTGCGGCCCGCTTCTTTCGCCCGGTACATCGCCGAGTCGGCGAAAGCGATCAGTTCGTCGGCAGTCTGCGCATTTTGCGGGAAAATGCTCGCTCCTAGACTGGCGGTCACGAACAACTCGCGGCCGTCGAGGTCGAACGGGTCCGCGAACGCCTGCAGCACGTCCATGGAGATCGAGGCGACGGTACGCTTGTGCTTGATGCCGTCGACGACGATGACGAATTCATCGCCGCCGGGCCGGTAAATCTGCGCGCGATTGTCGATGCGTGCAAGCATGCGCTGCGATACCGCACGCAGCAGTTCGTCGCCGACGCGGTGGCCGAGCGTATCGTTGATGTTCTTGAAGCGATCGAGGTCGACGAACAGCACCGCAACCGACTCGTGGCTGTGCAGCGCGTGTTCGAGGAGCCCGGGCAGACGCTCTTCGAGCGCCAGGCGATTCGGCAGTCCCGTCATCACGTCTTGGCGCGCGAGTTGCGCGAAGCGTTCGGCATTCGAACGCACTTCCGTTACGTCGAGCATGACCCCGATCGCGCCGATGACGCTGCCCTGCGCGTCGCGCAGCGGCTCCACGTCGTTCTGCAGCCAGCGATCGCGTACGCGCGTTTCATAGGAAACGGCTTCGCCCCCCAGCACGCGCTGTACCGCGTTCACGCACGCCATGCGCTGCTCGTGCCCCGCGATCATCGCTTCGAACGGCGCGCCGACCAGCGTCTCTTCGTAGAGATCGTGCTCGCTCAGGCCTGCGCCGGCGACCGAAGTAATCTTCATGTCGAGATCGACGGTGAAGAGCACTGCCGGAATCTGGGAGAGCAGCAAGCGCAAACGCCGCTGCTGATCCTGCGACTCCATCTCCGCTTTCTTGCGTTCGGAAACGTCGCGCAGATATACGAGTACTTCGTCACGCGCAGGCTGTAGACGGATTTCCACCCACCGGTTGCTGGCGCGAAAATATTGCAGGCGCTCCACGGGCTCGCGCTGTGCCGCGCTCCTCTTCATTTCCGGGAACAGTTCCGAGGCAAGCGGGTCCAGAATCTCTTCGATGCGTTTGCCGATGAGGTCGTCGGCGCTGCGGTTGAACAACTCTTCCGCGCGCTCGTTGACGTGCGTGAACCGATACTCCGAATCCACGATGAAAAACGCGTCGGGAATGCTTTCCAGAATGCTGTAGCGCTTTTCGACGAGCGCGCGCATCGACGTCCGACGCCGATCGATCAGCACGATCGCTGTGGCTGCGGCGATGGCCGCGAACGCAAGCGCAAGTGCCACATACAGCATCAGAGCAAGCCTCGGCGGTGCAGTTCGTCGCGCAGACCGGCGCGCGATCGCACGCCGAATGCGGCATAGATCCCTTCGAGTTGCTTCTCTATCGTATACGTGCTCCGGCTGAAGCGGCGCGAGAGTTCTTCGTTATCGAGCCCTTGGCAGTGCGCGATCGCAATCTGCCGCTGCGTGGGCGTCAGACCCGCAATTTGGGTGCCTTTTGCGGCCGCTCCGCGGGCGTTCAAACGCTGGGCCAGTGCGCAGTTGGGGAATTTCGCTGCGTGCACGCGGGCAGTTTCGAGCCAGCGGTTGTCGTTCGTGAGTTCGTGAAGCGCATCGGCCGCCATCGCGGCGCGGAAATCGAACTCGATCGCCGTGAACACCTCGTACGACTCCTCGAGCGTGCGAACCGCCAAATCTTTGTTGTTGAGCATCGCCTGCACGCGGCCGGTCGCGTATTTCTGCTGCGCGACGTTGCGGCGCGGATCGTGTGAGGCTTCGATGTTCGGGCTCAGGCTGCTCGCACCCAGTTCGATGTACGTGGAAACGTAGCGCTGCGCGTGCCCGAGGTCGATCTGCGCAAACAGCACCGCCAGCGTAATGAGCGCAGAGCGTTCCTCGTCTCGCGTCGTATGCCAGTCCAGCGAACGCGCGATGGCATGCGCTTCATGCAGTTCTTCCGCCGCCCAAGCCTCGTTGAAATTCAAGCGCGCAACGAACGCGCGGTCGACGTGCGCCATCACTTTCCACGCGGCGGACGGCGCGAGTTCTTTCGAATCCTTGAATAGCCATTGCGCCCGTGCAGAGTCGCCGCGCAGGAACGCGTACCATGCCAGACCGCGCACGCAGAGGAACCGGTAGACGGCGATGTCCGGGGTCCACTCCACCATGTCGAACGCCGCTTCAATCTCGCGCTCGGCCTCGAAATCGAGCACTTCCCAACCAAGGCCCAAGATCGTTTGCAGCGTGCGGGCAACGGTGAGCAGACCGCAGCGATAGCCTTCTTTTCTAAAGAGCTGCAGACACGCCACGAGATCGCTCATCGTGGAGCGGTAATCTTCCAAGCCGGCGTGCATCCACGCGCGCAAATTCAGCACGTTGAAGCGCATCGCGGGATCGGTGCTCTGCATCGCTACGGCGAAGCCCGGATGCTCGGGATCGTATTCGCGTTTCGTCCAGGCAAAGCGTGCAGTCGCATACGCAAGTTCGTGGCGGCGCCCGTCGCTCGCACCTTCCAGAGATTGCCGCGCGCCCGCGAGCATGGCCTCCGCGGCATCGAAGTTACGCGCTTTCATGTATGCGCGCGCCGACGCGATCAAATATCCGGCCCTGCCGTCAGCCGACGTGAACGCATCCGAGTGCGCCGCGAGTTCTTGCAAACCGGCGATTGCATCGCGCTCGGAAAGCGCATCGGCACGCAGGAGCAGGCCTTGTTCCGAATATGGCGCGGGCCACTCGGCGCAACCGGCAAGCAGCTCGAGCGCTTCTTCCCGCCGCGCGCGCCGGTCGGCGTCGAGCGCTCGTTCTAAAAGCTCTGCGGCCTGCGGACCCGTTACCGCACTGATGCCTTGCATGTATGCTGCCTGCTTTAGTCCGTTATCGATCCTGCTGACGTTGTGTTTGCGGCATTCACGGTTACCGTCGGGCCGGTTATCGATTGCGCGGACGCACTGCCGGCGCTCTCGCCCGAGGCGGTCACGGTACGTCCCGCAGCCGTCGTATAGCTGTTGTAGATGACCAAGGTGTACGTTCCCGAGCGAAGCGTACCGATTTTGAATCGTCCGCGGTCATTCGTCCAATCGGTGTTGCCGATCGATCCGTCGGAAGCAACGGCAACCACGGTCGCGTTCGCCACCGGAGAGCCCGAGGCACTGACGACGTGGCCCTTGATGCTTCCCATGTCGTCGATCGGTGCGACAAAAAGTGATGGACGCGCGAGCGCGCTGCCCGTCGCAGCGAATGCAAGAGATTCGAACGCGTTGAAATCCACGCGCACCGCTTGGTGATGATCCTGGGGTATGGAGAACGGCTGGCTCACGATGACGTCGACGGCTGTCGGACCATCGCTCGTAGTGACGGTGGTCGCGCCCGCGCCGACGCTGCTCGACGTGGCGACGTTGACCAGAAAATCGAGCGGCGTTGCGTGTTCCCCTTCAAATTTCACGTCGCTGCTGGGAACGTCGACGACCAGGCGCAACTGCTGGTAAGCGGTACGTGCGACGTTCGCATCGGCAACGGATTCCCCGCTGTCGTCTTGATGCGCGAGCACGTTCACGATGCGCGGATGGTCGTACGAAGCGAGCACGGTAACTTGCCCGTCTTGGATCGCATCGATCTCCCGAAGTCCCAGATCGACGCGCTGCAACACCTTGCCCGCGATATCCGGCGGTGCATCGCCGAGCAGCACGTTCAAGCGCGAACCGGGACCGCCCAGCACGTCCATCGGCTGCATGAGATGCGGCTGCGACTGCGGCAACTCCGCCGGCGGATTGGAATGCATGCCGCAAGCGGTGACGCTCAGCGCGGTCGCGAGTGCGCACATCGGAAGTGCAACACGTTTCATGTCGTCTCGTGCCCCTTTAGTCGCCGATCGTGCCGGCGGAAGCGCTGCCTCCAGCGCTGACGGAAACCTTGGGTCCGTAGAACCCTTGCGCACCCGAACTCTGGCCCGATGCGTACAATTTATAACCCGCTGCGTTCGTGTACGCGTTGTAGATGACGAGCTGATAGATGTCCGCAGGCAGCGCATGCACGTTGAAGGCGCCTGCAGCATCGGTAGTCGCCGAATTCACGGCGCTGCCGTTCGATCCGACGGCGACGATCGTCGCGTTTTGCACGGGTGAGCCCCACGCATTGCTCACAGTACCGCTGATCTGCCCCGGCATATTCGCGGCGGAGAGCGTTGGGCGCACGATGATCGTGTTGCCGTTCACGCCAAGCGACTCGGTAAGATTGAAGTCGGCTGCGACTGCCGCCGCCGTCGAGGTGACGGGAATCGACGCGCTCACCGTCACGTCGATCGCGTTGGGGAACGTCGCGTCCATCGTCGTGACCGTGTTGTTGCCGACGCCGTAGGAACTCTTGGAGTAGCCGCCGCTGAATTTCACCGGCAGTGACGTGCCGTCAGCAAACACGGCTTGCGTGCCGCTCAAGTCGATGACGTAGCGTAACTGTGAGTATACTTGCGCCGGGACGCTCGTTTGCGTCATCCAGTTCGTGCTGCCGTTCTGGTATTGCAGCAGATCCATTTGCACGGGCGTCGACGCACTGCCCAGTACCACGGTTTGGCCGTTCGCGAGGGCGTCGATTTCGCGCACGCCGATGTAAAAGTGCGCCAGCGGCTTGCCGTTCAGCGCGGGTGCCGCATCGCCAAGCGCGGTGTTCAACAAATTCAGGAGCAGCCCGGGTCCGCCCAGGACGTCCATCGGGCGCCGCGTCACGGGCGGCTGCAACGCCGGGCCGGTCGCCGCTGGTACGCGGCCGGCAGGCTGTGGAACGCTGTGCGCTCCTTGCGTCGAGCATCCCGCGACTCCAAAAGCCAATAGCAAAGCCGCGGCTTTCATAAAGCAGTCCCGCACTTCCGGCCACTCCCCCGCGCCTTTTACCGGCGCCTTTTGCTAAATTTTCAGCGCTTTCGCACTACGGTCATTATACTGCTCAGGCAAGCGAAAGCGAGTGCAAAGTTTAGGCCAAACGACTCAACTTCAAGACGCAAACGGTCAAGGTTATGTAAAGATGTTCTTAGGGGGTCACGTGCATGACGCTATGCGTGCTCGTTGTCGTGAAACGTGCCGCGTTTGGCCGAAGTGTCGAGCTCCAAGTCGTCCATGTAGTAGTACACGATCTTGCGATCGTCAAAGCCGACCTTGGCGAGCTCTCTGCCGCCGACGCTTACGACTTCGTGAATGTGACCGGTCTTGCCGGCGTACGCGTAATTGACGGCAGTGTAGTTCGGGTCGTTTTCTTTGGGTCTAGGCGTTGCTTTGACGCCGCGCAGCGGGGTGTTATGACGATGCATACGAACTTGGCATTTCCTCCGGAGGCTTACATGATCATTGAATACCGCGGGAAGCGGCCGCGCATTCACCCCACGGCGTTTATCGCGCCCACCGCGGTGCTCATCGGCGACGTGGAGGTCGGCGAGGAAGCCAGCATCTGGTTCGGCGCCGTACTGCGCGGCGATAACGGGCCGATTCGCGTGGGCGCGCGCACGTCGATCCAGGACAACTGCGTGGTGCACGTGAGCGAGCAGGGCCAGACCATCGTCGGCGACGACGTCACGGTCGGCCACTGCGCGGTCATGGAAGATTGCCGGATCGAGCGGTTCGCACTCGTCGGCAGCAACGCGGTCGTGCTCGGCGGCGCGGTCGTTGGTGAACGGTCGCTGATCGCCGCGGGCAGCGTGGTCGGGGAGCGGGCGCAAATCCCGCCGGGCGTGGTGGCCGCCGGGGCTCCCGCCAAGGTCAAAAAGCAACTCGAGGGAGAGGCGGCCCACTGGATCGACATCAGCGCTTCAGAGTACGTGGCGCTTTCGCGTTCCTACCTGGAACAGGGCATCGGCTCGGAGAATACCGTAGCGTGAATACCCCGAGCGATCTCACCCTGCGCGCGGCCACGGTCAACGGCTCCGGAAGTCAGTCGGCGAACTTGGTCTTGACCAACGCCATCTTCCGTATGGGCATCCCGGTTGCGCCCAAAAACGTCTTTCCGTCCAACATCGAAGGCCTGCCCACGTGGTTCGACGTGCGCGTGACGCCGCAGGGTTATCAGTGCCGCAGCCGCGACATCGACATTCTGGTCGCGCTCAACCCGGCCACCTGGCATGCAGACGTTGCGGACGTGCGATCCGGCGGTGTCATCGTTCACGAAGCAACGTACGCGGTGACGGGCACCACGGCACGCGACGACGTGACGTATTATCCCGTGCCGTTCGCGAAATTGGCAAAAGAGCACGTGAGTGACGGCGCGCTGCGCAAGTATCTGACGAACATGATCTACGTCGGCGTGCTGGCGCATCTGCTCAGCATCGAGCCGGAGACGATCGAGGCGGCACTGCGAACGCAATTCAAGCGCAAGCCCAAAGCGGTCGAGACCAACATGGACGCGGTGCGCTTGGGCATCGACTACGCCGCGCAGAATCTGACGAAAACCGATTTGTACCGCCTCACGCCGATGAACGGCAAGACCGAAGAGTTGCTGCTGATGGACGGCAACAACGCCGCCGCGCTCGGCTGCGTGATGGGCGGTTGCACCGTGGCAGCGTGGTATCCGATCACGCCGTCGTCGTCGCTGTGCGAATCGTTCATCAGTTATTGCGAACGCTTCCGCGTCGACAAGGTCACGGGAGAACGCAAAGCCGCGATCATTCAAGCCGAAGACGAATTGGCCGCGATAGGCATGGTGTTCGGTGCAACGTGGGCCGGTGCGCGCGCGATGACTTCGACGTCGGGTCCAGGGCTTTCGCTGATGGCCGAATTCGCCGGCCTTGGCTATTACGCGGAATTGCCGGGCGTCATTTTCGACGTGCAGCGTGCCGGACCGTCGACCGGCCTTCCGACGCGCACGCTGCAGGGCGACGTCGCGTTCGCGTACACGCTCTCGCATGGCGACACCAAACACATCGTGCTGCTGCCCGGCACCGTGAGCGAAGCGTATGAATTTTCCATGCAGGCGTTCGATCTAGCGGATCGTTTTCAAACGCCGGTATTCGTGCTGAGCGATCTCGATCTCGGCATGAATCTATGGATGACAAAACCGCTCGACTATCCCGAGAAAGCGTTCGACCGCGGCAAAGTGCTCGACGCGCAGCAACTCGAGGAAGTCAAGTCGTGGGGCCGCTACCGCGACGTGGAAGGCGACGGTATTCCGTACCGCACGCTTCCCGGCACGCAGCATCCGCTCGCGGGGTATTTTACGCGCGGCTCGGGTCACGACGAACAGGCGAATTACTCGGAAAATCCGGTCGTGTTCAGCGCGAACCTGGATCGCCTCGCGCGCAAACACGACACGGCGCGTACGTACGTCCCGGCGCCCATTGCCGACGAACGGGGACACGCGATCGGCATCATCGCGTACGGCACGACGCACCACGCGATCGTCGAGGCGCGCGATCGCCTGCGCGACGACGGCGTGGAAACGGACTATTTGCGCGTGCGCGCGCTTCCGTTCACGCAAGACGTCGCGGCGTTCGTCGAAAACCACGAGCGCGTGTACGTCGTCGAACAGAACCGTGACGGTCAACTGCACGCGCTGCTGCGCGCCGAACTTCCCGCGCACTTGATCGAACGCTTGCATTCCATCCGCCACTACAACGGCGTGCCAATCGACGC
The DNA here is from genome assembly GCA_035694945.1 of Vulcanimicrobiaceae bacterium. Classification (GTDB taxonomy): domain Bacteria; phylum Vulcanimicrobiota; class Vulcanimicrobiia; order Vulcanimicrobiales; family Vulcanimicrobiaceae; genus DATGJX01. The sequence continues at coordinate 30,277 of DASSEZ010000129.1, read as the reverse complement.
CGCCGCCATCACGCAGCCGCTGCTGGCCGCAGAAAACCCGGTGCTCGCATAATGAACACGAACGTCAATCCGCGCGGGCTGACGCGCGAGGTCTACAAAGGATCGGCCAGCACGCTGTGCGCGGGCTGCGGCCATAACTCGATTACGAACAACCTCATCAAAGCGCTGTACGAGTACGGCGTGGATCCGTATAAACTCGCGAAGATGAGCGGCATCGGCTGCTCTTCCAAGACGCCGGCGTATTTCGTCGATCGCGCGCACGGGTTCAACGGCGTGCACGGCCGCATGCCCTCTTTGGCAACCGGTGCGAAACTGGCGAACCGGGAGCTGATGGTGCTGGGCATCAGCGGCGACGGCGATACGGCAAGCATCGGCCTGGGTCAGTATTGTCACATGATTCGCCGCAACGTGGACGCGACGTACATCATCGAAGACAACGGCTGCTACGGCTTGACGAAGGGCCAATTCTCCGCGACCGCCGATCGCGGCTCCGTGCTGAAAAAAGGTCAGGTCAACGAATTCGAGACGATCGACGTATGCGGCTTGGCGGTCGAACTTGGCGCAACGTTCGTGGCGCGTTCGTTTTCCGGCGACGGCAAGCAACTCATTCCGCTACTGCAGGCGGCATTTTCGCATCGCGGGATAGCGGTGCTCGACGTGATCAGCCCGTGCGTCACGTTCAACGACCATGAGGGCTCGACGAAAAGTTACAACTACGTCAAGGAACACCACGCCGTGCTGCACTCGGCCGATTTCATCATGGGCAGCCGCGAGATTACGGTCGATTACGAGCCGGGCACCGTACAGGAAATCCATTTCGACAACGGCGACCGCGTGTTGTTGCGCAAGCTCGAACGCGAATACGATCCGTCGGATCGCATCGGCGCGTTGCGCGTGATGCACGAGGCGCGCGAGCGCGGCGAACTGGTGACCGGACTGCTGTACGTGGACACCGCGGCACGTGAACTATGCGAACGCGAGCGGCTTCCGAAAAAGCCGCTCGCGCAGATGAACGAAGACGAGTTGCGCATCAGCCGCGGCGACTGGGCTGAGTTGATGGCGGTCTAGGCGTCCCTCGACAGGCTCGGCCCCTCGACAGGCTCGGGATGACGAGGTTGGACAGAGCACTCGTCATGGTGAGCCTGTCGAACCACCACAGCTCCCCATTGCGCGTTTGATGAACGCGTCGGCCGCATCGCTCCACGGCTTTTTGAAGTCCTTGGGCCAGTGCGTCGGATCGGACCAGAGGTTGTTCAGACCTTGCGAAACGTCCGCATCGCCTTTGGTGAACTGCCCGACAAGGGCTTTCCAACGGCTTGCGAGCGCTTGCGCGTGCTCGCCGGCCGGGTCTTCGTTGCGCGCCGCCGCTTCTTCAACGTCCGCGATCAGTGCGGCCCAGTCGCGCTGGCCTTGCTCGATGACTTCCGGCGGCGTGTTTTTGCGCATCTCGTCGAGTTTTTCGCGCGCTGCTTCGTTGTAATAATTCTGCGTCCAATTCCAATCGTTTTCCATTTTCAATGCCTCGATGATGTTGCGGAGCATCTTCCAGCGATCGGCGGATTCATCGGCAAGCAGCGTCGATTCGGCCTGCTCGATCGCCTCGGCCGCCATCGCTAGTTTACGCGTTTGCTGCGCAATGATTTGCCGCTGCATGCGAAGCGCGACGACGAGCGGCCACTTCGGCCCCTGCAAGAGCTCCTTGATGTGTTCGAGTCTAAATCCCACGAAGCGCAGCGCCAGAATCTGCTCGAGCCGCTCGAGTTCCGCCTCACCGTAGAGACGGTAGCCCGAATCCGTGCGCGCTGCCGGATGCAGCAAGCCCAGACGGTCGTACACGTGCAACGTTCGCACGGTCACGCCCGCTTCTTGGGCGAACTGCTTGGCTTGTTTGAGCGAAGGCGCTGTTGCTTGCATGGGATTCCTCACCGAGGACGATAGACTATGACGTAACGTTAGAGTCAATACCGCTGGAGCGCAGTCCTGTCGTCGCAGCGCATCGAAAGTGCGCCCATGCACGTCCACATCCGGCCCGCCGTGCCGGCCGACGCCGACGCCTGCGCGCGCATCCACGTTGCGGCGTGGGAGGCTTCGTACCGCGGCATCATGCCGGACGAAGAGTTTGAAAGGCGGCCGCTGGAGAGGCGCCGGCAGCAGTGGCGCGACTGGCTGGGCAGTGGAAACATCACACTCGTCGCGTGCGATGACGCGGGAGACGTACTCGGATTTGCCGGGGCGCGGCTGCTCGAGCGCAGTTCCGGATTCGACAGTTATCTCGCCATGCTGTATCTGCGCCCGGATCTGAAGCGGCAGGGCCTCGGAAAAACGCTGCTTCGCGCAATCGCCGGCAAGTTGTTCACCGCGGGAGCCCGCAACATGGTGCTGCGCACGCTCCGCTTAAACAGCAACGCGCGGGCCTTCTACGAGCGCATGGGCGCGCGCTTTATCCCTGAAGGCGTGGACGTGGATGCCGGCGTCTTTGACGACGTGGCGTACGCGTTCGACGATCTGCACGCGCTCGTGCGCTACTCTGCGTAAATTTCGATGACGTACTGATCGGGATCGAGGAAGAACAGTTGCCGCGTGCCGTTATCGCTCGCGGGACCGGAAATGATCTGCGTGTTGTTTGCGCGCAGGCGCTCCGCCCAGGCGTCGACTTCCGCGGGCGTGTTCACGCGAAAGCCGAAGTGAAATTTACTGCGATCAGCGGGGGGCCGCTCGCTGAGCACGAGCAGAAACTCCGGCCACTGCACGCGCACGTCTTCGCCGTGGCGTTTGCACGGCAAACCCAAAACCTTACCGTAGAACGCCTCGGACGCCGCGAGATCGGTAACGCCCAAACTCAGATGCGAGATTTTCATGGCGCGGGGTAGTGCGTCACGTCGCCGTAGGAGCGGAAGAGCGTGAACTCGCGCTGGAAGCGCAGTTTCACCATGCCGGTTGGGCCATTGCGGTGCTTGGCGATAATGAACTCCGTGAGATCGGGTTCGGCCACTTCGTTGTGGTAGTAGCCCTCGCGGAACAAGAACGCCACCATGTCGGCTTCCTGTTCGAGCGAGCCCGAGTCGCGCAGGTCGCTGAGCAGCGGGCGTTTGTCCGTACGCGCTTCTACACCTCGATTGAGTTGCGCAAGAGCGATAATCGGCACTTCCAAATCTTTCGCGGTCGTCTTGAGCGTGCGGCAGATGTTCGAGAGTTCTTCGTTGCGGTTCACGCCTTTACTCAAAACGCTGGGATGCACGAGTTGCAAATAGTCGATGAACACCGCCGACAATCCATGCCCCGATTTCATGCGGCGGCAGCGGCTGCGGATTTCCGAAACGGACAGACCGCCCGAGTCGTCGAGATAGATCGGCAATTCGTTGAGCACGCCCATCGCATCGGAGATCTTCTCCCAGTGATGCGGCTTGATGTTGCCGCGACGCATGTCGTGCATGCTGATCTCCGCTTCCGCGCAGATGAGGCGCTGCACGAGTTCGTCGTTCGACATTTCGAGTGAGAAAAACGCGACCGGCGCCGTATCTTCCCGCGCGGCCGCGACGGCCATGTTGAGCGCGAACGACGTTTTGCCCATACCGGGGCGCGCCGCCAGAATGATGAAGTTGCCCGGCTGAAAACCGGTGGTCATCTCGTCGATGTCGGCAAAGCCGGCGGTCAAACCCGTACGCCCGCCGCGATTATGGAACAAGCGGTCGATGTGTTCGAATGCGGGTTTGAGCAAACGGCTGACCGGCGTGAACTCGCCGGAGTTCTGCCGCTGGCCGATTTCATAGACCATCTGTTCGCTTTGGTCGAGCGCACCGTCGACGTCTTCCTCGTTTTCGAAACCGAGTTGCGTGATGCGCGTACCGGCGTGGATGAGTCCGCGCAGCACCGCTTTTTCGCGAACGATTTTCGCGTAATATGCGGCGGACGCAGCGGTCTGCACCGTGTCCATCAGCGAGCTCAGATAGGACAGGCCGCCGACGTTTTCCAATTGGCTGCGCCGCTTGAGTTCTTCGGCGACGGTAATCTTGTCCAACGGTTCGCCGCGATCGTACAGGTGCGCAAGCACCGCGTAGATCGACTCGTGTACGTGCGCGTAAAAATCTTCGGAGCGCACGATCTCGCCGACGATGCCCATGATCTCGCGATCGACCAGAATGGAACCGAGCAGCGCCATCTCCGCCTCGAGGTTTTGCGGCGGAATGCGGTCGACGACGGGAAGGTTCGTGATGCTCATGGGCGGGCGGATGTATTCCGCCGCCCGCGTGTCACTCGCCTTGTGGATTTCTTGTGGAGAGAAAGCGCGCGGAATGCCTGTTCGACCGACGCGATGGGAATAACGTCGATTCCTGCGAGCGCACGGTCAATTTCGCGCACGTTTTCTTTCGGAACCAGGATTGCGCGCATGCCCGCCTGTCGGGCAGCATACAACTTCTCGACGACGCCGCCAACTGGCCGCACCTTGCCTTGAATCGACAACTCACCGGTAATCGCCACATCCTGCGGCAGCGGCGTTTTCGTGAGCGCGGAATACACCGCGAGAAAAATTGCCAACCCCGCCGACGGGCCGTCGATGTTGCCGCCGCCGATCACGTTGATGTGCAAATCGAAATTCGCCGTATCGAGTCCCGTGACGGCGCGAAGCACCGCGGCGGCATTGAACACGCTGTCCTTGGCCATTGCGCCGGCCGCGTCGTTGAAGCGCACGCTGCCTTTGCCGGACGCGCTCGCGGAAAAGGCGACCGCTTCGATCTCGATGATGCTGCCCAGATAGTGCAGCACGCCTAAACCGAACGTCTTGCCGATTTCGCGCGTCGCGCGCGCTTTGACGAGCGTATGCTGCACCAAGCGGCCGGCCTGCACGACCTCGCGCACGTCGTCTTCCGTAATCGTGACGTTCTTTTCGCGCGTGCGGTACAGCGCGTGGCCGTAGGCGTCCGCAACGATCTGTACTGCTTTGCGTCCCTCAATCGTGTAAGAGGCAATGAGCGGAGCGACGCCGCGTGCCGCCTTCGCGTGCAGACGTTTGATGGAACCGTTCACAATGCTGACGATTTGATGCTGCGTGAGAGGCTCGAAATACACCGAGGCGCAGCGCGAACGAATGGCCGGGTCGATATCTTCGGGCTCGCGCGTCGTGGCGCCGATCAGAATGAAATCGGCAGGCGCACCCTCGCGGAACAAACGCTTGATGTATTCCGGTACGTTCGGCGCAGATTCGTCGTAGTACGAGGACTCGAACGTGACTTTCTTATCCTCGAGCACCTTGAGCAGCTTGGTCTGCAGCAACTCGTCCATCTCGCCGATCTCGTCGATAAAGAGAACGCCGCCGTGTGCGCGCGTTACCAGGCCCAGTTTTGGCTCCGGGATACCGCTTTCCGCAAATTCGCGGCGGCTGCCCTGATAGATGGGGTCGTGCACGCTGCCCAGCAGCGGATTCGTCGTCTCGCGCGGATCCCAGCGCAGTGTCGTGCCGCTGGCCTCGACGAACGGCGCGTCCTTTTTGAACGGCGTATAGGCTCGCGTTTTGGCAACTTCCAGCGCCAGACGCGCGACCGTGGTTTTGCCGACACCCGGCGGTCCGTAAAGAATCACATGCTGGGGATAGGGCGAGGAAATCTTCGCGAGCAGCGAGCGGATCGCCGACTCTTGGCCGACGACTTCTTTGAGCGACTGCGGGCGCAGCAATTGCAGCGCCGACGCGGCAAGGCCGCGTTCGCTCAGTTTCTCGAGTTCTTCGAGTTTCTTCTGCGTTGCCGGCGTTTCGGGACCGGCTTCTTCGCGCAGCGCTTCGAGCTTGAGATCTTTCAAATAGTCTTGATGCCGGTCGATCATCTTCGAGTTGATCTTCCGCTCGATCGCATCTTCGACGCTCTTCTGTGCAATGAGATCCGCGAGTTGCTCTTCGATCTCGGCAATGACCCGCCGCGAGTTGGCGCGTCCGGTGACGCGTTCCAGCGTGGGATCTTCGAATACCAGGCGCTGCAGCGCGCAAATGCGATCCGGAAGTGCCGGAGAACGCATCAGTTTGAGCGCGTTCATCTTGCCGGCACGCAGCACGAGTTTATCGGAACCGATGGTGCCGGCCAGCACGTCGTACAGCGCCGAGACATAACGGCTCATCTCGTCTTCGCTGCCGAATTTGCGGCGAAAACGCGCGAGATACGGATTTTCGCTCGCGCCGGCCATTCCGAACCTACGCTGCGACGACGCTGACCGTCGTCTTCGCGACGATATTCTTCCCTAGACGGATCTCGACGGGATACGTGCCAAGCGCCTTGATTGCGTTCTTCACTTCGATTTTGTGCTTGTCGACCGGAACCGAAAACGTTTGCGTAATCGCGTCGGCGATGTCGGCATTGGTCACCGTTCCGAAGAGTTTGCCGTTTCCGCCCGCTTTCGCGCGCACTGCGACCGGCTTACTCTCCAACAACTTGGCGAGTTCCTGGGTTTCCGCGAGCTGCTGCGCTTCGCGCTTCTCTTTGGCGGCCTTCTGCTCGGAAAGCATCGTCAGAGCGCCTTTGTTGGCCTCGATCGCAAGCTTGCGCGGCAACAAAAAGTTGCGGGCGTAACCCTCGGCGACGTCGACCAGGGCGCCCTTCTTTCCGAGCGCTTTGACGTCGCTCAGAAGAATGAGCTTCATGGCGCTACTCCGTGACGAACGGCAGGAAGGCGATAACGCGCGCGCGCTTCACCGCGACCGTGAGCAGACGCTGATGCCGGGCACAGTTGCCGGAGATGCGGCGGGGCAGAATCTTACCGCGCTCGGAGACGAATTTCTTGAGGCGGGCGACGTCTTTGTAATTGATGTCGAGCGACTTTTCCGCGCAGAAATTGCACGGCTTGCGCTTCGTGCGGCGCTCTTTGACGGCGCGCTTGGTCTTGGTGGATGCCATTGCAAATTGTCCTTTCACTAGGTGGTTGACGGCCGCTACCCCTGGCGAGGGCGCGACCCTAGCGAAGTGACGCGCCTGACGCGCGCCACTCTGTTCATAGCCTGAAGGCGTGGGAGAACAGACTATGGAGTATACCGGCTCCCCGCGCGGCTGGCTACCCCTTTTGCCGATTCCGGGAGTGCCCGAGCCTAGAACAGGTTCCAGAGGTACTGATTGTAGACTTCGTGGTGGTACTGGACCTCCTGCGGCTTGACGAAGGTGCCTAAGAGGCGGGGGCAGCGATCGGCGCTTGCCTGCTTGAGGTCCGCATACCGGGCCTTGACGTCGGCACCGAGCAGTTCGGCGGTCCAGTTGGATTTGCGGAAGTTCTCGAGCGCATCGTAGATGTTGTCGGGCAAGTAGTGCTCGGCTTGGCGCAAGTTGGTCTCGCTGCTGATGCTGCCTTCGAGGCCGGTTTTGAACACCGCGAGCATCACCAAGTAGGGATTGGCGTCCGGCCCGACCGAGCGAACCTCCAGGCGCGCGCTGCGCTCGTTGCCGATGGGGATGCGGACCATCGATCCGCGGTCCACCGCCGATGCTTTGATTTGATTCGGCGCTTCGAAATGCGGGTCGAGCCGCCGGTACGCGTTCACGCTCGCATTGAGCATCAGGCACACGTCGTTACCGTGCGTCAAAATGCGATCCACGAACTGCCACGCGAAACTGCTGAGTTTCTCGTCCCCTTGCGGATCCCAGAAAAGATTCTTGTCGCCTTTGCTCACGGAAACGTTCGTGTGCATGCCGCTGCCGTTCACGCCGACGACGGGCTTCGGCAGAAAACTCGCAGTCATGCCGAGTTTCGTCGCGACTTGACGGCAGATCAGTTTGTAGAGTTGAATCTGATCCGCCGCGCTCACAACCTCGCCGTATGCGTAGTTGATCTCGAACTGCGAGGGTGCAACTTCGGGATGATCTTTTTCATTCTGGAATCCCATCGAGCGCTGCACTTCCGCTACGGTGTCGATGAACGTGCGCAGCGGATCGCCCGGCAGCGAATGATAATATCCGCCGGTGTTTACGTAGTCGAATTTGCCGGTTTCGTGGAAGCGGCGTTCCGCATCCAATCCCTGAAAGAGAAAGCCTTCGATTTCATTGGCGGCGTTGAGCGTGTAGCCGTTTTTTTGAAAGCACTCGTTCGAAAGCGCCTTGAGCAGGCCGCGCACGTCGGCGGCATACGGGTTGCCTTCGCGATCCTCGACCTCGCCGAACACCAGTACTTTTCCGGGGCCGAACACGTCCGCGGGTGCCCAATAGAACGAACCCCAGTCCAGAAACAGACGCAGATCGCTTTCACGCTGCGCCGTAAAGCCACGAATCGAAGAACCGTCGAAGGTGAGATTGTCGTACGACTTGAGCAGAAACTTCTTGTCGTAGTCGAGCATCTGCAGGCGGCCTTCCAGGTCGCTGAACAGCACCGTGACCGCCTTGATGCGCTTCTCGTCGGTCAGGTACTTGAGGCGCTGCTCCTGCACCTTATCGGCCGCCACGCGGTTCTTGCGCTGCTCTTTTGCCTCGAGGTTCATCTCCTCGAGTTCGCCGTACGAGAGCTCCAGAAAATCGCGCAGTTCAGCCATCGTCGTTCTTCGTCCCCTTCACGTGCGGTGCGTATGCCATCCGGTTGGATAGCAACGGGCACGCGCCTTTGTGCAAGTGGTAAAACGTTTGGGTCGCGGGCGCTACTTTACGACGACGAGATTCTGGTGGACGACCAGCCACGGGTCGGTGTAGCCGTCCGCCACGTGAAAGACCGCCAGCATGCAGTTATTGTGCGGCAGGGTCTGCAGCTCGTTCAAATCTTTCGGGCAGGCGCCGCCGGCCAGACCTTTCATAGGCAGCGAGGCGCGCACCGGAAATTCGACGATCAAAATGCGCGCGTACGGAAGCGTCCATTCCGGCTGGCCGTCGGGCTTGAGTGCATCTCCGTACGTTCCGTGTGACGGTGCGCTGACACACGGTGTGTATGGTGAAAACGTCTTGCCGCCGTCCGCGCTGATCTCACACCGAATCGGATGCGCTTTATCGACGGCAAGCGCCGCGCCGTGCGGCATGATGAGTTCGAGCGACGCATGCTGCGGAACGACGCAGCCGGAAACCATGCCAAAAATTGCACGCGCGTAAAACGTTTGCCCGGTTTTGGCTGCTTGCTTGGGATCGGCCTGGAAACCGAGCCGAACGCCCGCGCCGGTACCGCGCACGCCGGTCACGCAATTGCGCATCGGGCTGAATACCCACGGACCGTCGTACCACTGCGTTTGCGCACCTGCCGGCGCAGCAGCCAGGACCGCAAAAAGAATCGTCGTTACAAACGCCACACACCGCATTGAACTATTCTATTCTTCTCCGTCGAAATAGTCGAGATTCTCCGAGCGCAGTATGCGTCGTTCGGGAATCGGCACGCTCCACTTCCCGCTGTCGGGAAAGTAGTGCGCTTCACCGAACGGATTATCGGCAACGACGTACAGGATCATGTCTTCCGAGCCGTCGTTGATGAGCTGATGCGGTTCGTTCGGTTTGAAGATAAACGCATCGCCGGCTGCAATCGGCGTGCGTCCGCTCTCGTGACGCGCGATGCCGCTGCCCGAGATGACATGGTAGAACTCCCACTGCACGCTGTGGGAATGGTATGGATACGCCGCTTTTCCCGGCGGAATGCGCAAAATTTCCACGTCGAACGGATGGCGCTCCAGCACGTCGGTCGAGCGAGGCTTGCGTCCGAGTGCTTCCGAGACTTCCTTGCCGCTGCCCGCGAACGTACCTTTGGGCGAGGCCCACGTATACCACTCGAGGGCGTTCGTGTTGATTTTTTTCACGCCGGATGGTTTCGCGCCGCCGAAAGCAAAGACCGCCAGCCACGTACGGAGGTATGCGGCATGAGCGGCGTTCGAGTATTGGTCGGCACGCGCAAAGGCGCGTTCATTCTTACATCCGGCGAGCGGCGCGACCGCTGGGAGATCAGCGGTCCGCATTTTGCCGGCTGGGAAATCTATCACTTGAAAGGATCGCCCGCGGATCCCAACCGCCTCTACGCATCGCAGAGCAGCAGTTGGTTCGGCCAGGTCATGCATCGCTCCGACGACGGCGGTAAAACCTGGACGACCGTCGGCAACGACTTCAAGTACGACGGCATTCCCGGAACGCATCAGTGGTACGACGGAACGCCGCATCCGTGGGAGTTCGCTCGCGTGTGGCATTTGGAACCATCGCTGAACGATCCGGATACGGTGTATGCCGGTGTCGAAGATGCTGCGCTGTTCAAATCAACCGACGGCGGGCAGTCGTGGAACGAACTTTCCGGTCTGCGCACGCACAGCACCGGCTCCACGTGGCAGCCCGGAGCGGGCGGCATGTGCCTGCATACGATCGTGCTGGATCGCAGCAATCCGCAACGGATGTACGTCGCGATCTCGGCGGCGGGCGCGTTCCGCAGCGACGACGGCGGAGCGACGTGGAAGCCGATCAACAAAGGCCTCAAGTCGGAGTTCATTCCCGATCCCGATGCACAGGTCGGCCACTGCGTGCACCGGATCGCCATGCACAACGACCGCCCGAACGTGCTGTACATGCAAAAGCATTGGGACGTGATGCGGACCGACGATGCGGGGGAGAACTGGCACGAAATCAGCGGCAATCTTCCGACGGATTTCGGATTTGTCGTCGACGTCCATGCGCACGAACCGGATACTGTGTACGTCGTGCCGATCAAGAGTGATTCAGAGCATTTTCCGCTCGACGGCAAACTGCAGGTGTATCGCAGCCGCACCGGCGGCAACGAGTGGGAAGCGCTCACGAATGGGCTTCCGCAGCGCGATTGCTACGTGAACGTGCTCCGCGACGCAATGGCCATAGATTCGCTCGAGTCGTGCGGCGTGTACTTCGGTACCACGGGCGGCCAAGTGTACGCATCGGCCGACAGCGGCGACTCCTGGAACGCAATCGTTCACGATCTGCCGGCGGTATTGTCGGTCGAGGTGCAAACGCTGGCGTGACGATCCGCATCGTCCTGCCCGCGCATCTGCGTGCGCTGGCAAAAATCAGCGGCGATCTGCTCGTGGAGGTCGACGGCGCAATCACGCAGCGCTCGGTACTGGACGCCGTCGAGGCGCGCTACCCGATGCTCCGCGGTACGATACGCGACCAAACGACCGCGCGACGCCGCCCCTTCATCCGGTTTTTTGCATGCGAGCGCGACCTCTCGCACGAATCCCCCGACACGCCGCTGCCCGACGCCGTTGCCGGCGGCCGCGAACCGCTTCTCGTCGTCGGCGCAATCGCCGGAGGGTAATTACGATGCGTTGGATTTCGCTTGTCGCGGCACTGCTGTGGTGCTGCGCCGCTCCCGCGCTTGCGCAGCAGGACGACGCGCTTACATCGCAGTTGCAGTCGCTCGCGGGTGCGTACCACGGAAAAGTCGCGTTGTACGCGATCGATCTTCGGAGCGGGAAAACGGTTGCGCTCAATGCGGACACGCCCGTTCCCACCGCGTCCGTCATCAAACTTACCATTCTGTACGACGCACTCAAGCAGATCCAAGCCGGAACGGCGTCGTTCGGCGACGAGCTCGTGCTGACAAAGGACAACCAGGTCGGCGGTTCGGGGGTGCTCGGGCTCTTTGATACGCCGCTTCATGTGACGCTCAAAGACGCGCTCACCATGATGGTCGTCGTGAGCGACAACACGGCCACGAATTTGGCGATCGACCGTCTGGGCTTGCAGAACATCGACGCGCAAATCGCAGCGCTCGGCTTGAAGAATACCTATCTGTACAAGAAAGTTTTCAAGCCCGCGCCGCCGGGCTCGCCGGCCGATCAACCGCAGTTCGGTTTGGGAAAGACAACCGCGCGCGAAATGGCGCAAGTGATGGCGCACTTCGCGACGTGCGATACGTTCCCGAAAGCGCTTTGCGACGCGGCAGTGGACATGCTCAAGAATCAAACCGATCGCGATGCAATTCCGCGCTATCTGAGCGGCGTTGAAATTGCCAACAAAACGGGCGCCGTAAACGAAGCGCGCAACGACGTCGCCATCGTGTACGCGAAGAACGGACCGATCATTATTTCGGCGTTCACGTACGACAACAAAGACCAGCGCTGGTCGCCCGACAATGCGGCGCTGCTGCTGATGGGACGCATGGCGCAAAGCATCGTCGGCCGCTGGCAGTAGCAGCGGGCAACGGAGCCCTACGTACGTTATGCGAACTCGCGCCGCCGGGTATGCACGTACCATGGCAAACGAAGTTCGAAAAGCGATCAAAGACGTGCGCGATGCCGTCAAAGAAGGTATCCACGAAGGGACGGCGGACGCCGAGCGCGCCAAGCGCACGGAGTTCGGAGACGTCATGACGCCGGGCGAGAAGGCCGGTTCGATGGCACGCGAAGCGACCGAAGAAACCAAAGCGGGCATAGACAAAGCCAAACGAAACGTGCGCGACTCCATGTAACCGTAAAAGAAGCCGGCATTCAAAGCGCCGGCTTCTTCGCTTACCGAGGAATTTTGCGCCCCCCGCGCGGATACCGGGAAATGACAAAGCGCAGGTATCTCGTGTTCCTGCTCATGTTTTTGAGCATCTTTGTCAACTATATGGACCGGGTGAATTTTTCCGTGTCCATTCCGGCCATTCGCCACGATTTCGGCTTCAGTCTGGAACAGATTGGTGCCATCGCGTTTGCGTGGGGCATCGTGTACGCGATCTTCAATTTCCCGGGCGGCTGGCTCGTCGACCGTTTAGGATTGCGCTGGGCGTTGCCCATCATGCTGGGCTGGTGGTCGGTATTCACGGCGCTTACCCCCTTCGCACGCGGCTTGGGCGGATGGTACGTGATACGCGGCCTGATGGGCGCGGGCGAGGCACCGATTTGGTCGATCAACGCCAAGTGCGCAAAAACGTGGACGGCGCCGCGCGAGCGGTCGACGCTCTACACATGGGCGGGCTCGGGCCAATATCTCGGCCCGACGATCGGAACGCTCATCGCCGGACTGATTCTCGCCCGCTTCGGATGGCAGTGGACGTTCATCGTGTTCGGTATTGCCGGCGTGCTGATTCTGCCGTTCTGGTTTGCCGTCGTTAGCGATCGCCCCGGCCTCGACGACCGCGTGAGCGCGCAGGAGCGCGCGTGGATCGGCAATCACGCCGACGCAAACGAACGCGCGGATTGGCACGGCATTCGCAACGTGCTGCTCAGCCGCACGGGTCTGGGCATGCTGCTCATCTATTTGACGTTCGGCTACATCCTGTTCACGTTTTTGTACTGGATGCCGAGCTATATGTACTACACGTTCCACATGACTATCCTCAAAAGCGCCGTCTGGGCAAGTTTGGGAGGATTGCTCGGCTTCGCGGGATTCATCATTTCCGGACCGTTCAACGACCGGCTCGTGGCGCGTTACGATCGTCTCACTGCGCGCCGCATCGGCACCGCCGCGCCGATGTGCTGCGCCGCGCTTTGCATCGTCGCTTCGTTGTTTAGCGCGAAGGCTGAACTAGCGGCCGCAACCGCGATACTGATCGGTGTTGCGCAACTGCTCATGAACATGACCGTCGGCGCATGGGCCGTGAATGTCGTCGACATCTCGCCGAATCAGGCCTCGACCGGACTAGTCTACGGTTTCTACAACGGCTCACTCAACGTGATGGGCGCGTTCAACTCGCTGATTCTCACGGCGCTTGCCACGCGCTACGGCTTCCCCATCGCGTTCGGCAGCGCGATCGTCTTCATGCTGATCTTCGTGGCGAGCATCTTGTTCGTGGTGGACCGCGAAAGTTATACGCGGCTGCTGCAGCACGCGGAATCGACGGCGGGATCGCCGTTAATCGTCGTCCCAAATCAGGGAAGCGATACGCCAGCCGTCGGCGGTGCGCACGAATTGCAGTGACTTGGCTCCGCCGCCGTTCTTCGGTACGCCGGATTCGGTCCAGCGCTTGCGGTAGCGGCTGAACCGCTGCGCGATTGCGCCGAAGATATCCGTCGATTCGTACGTTTCTTCTTCGACGAAGTCACGCACCACGCCGCCGCTGAGCAACGCCCGCCGCGGTTCGACGAAGCCGGCCACGTCGTACACCCGGGCGGCGCCTCCGACGTTCATCACGATGCGCGCCTGCGGGAGAAACAGGCGATACAGCCGATCGACGTCCGCAGCGGCACCGTCGAGATTCGTGAACGCGCCGAAGAACGAGGCGGTGATTTCGTCGATTGCTTGCTTGTCAGCCGGCGACATACGGATGAACCATCTTCGAGGGATCGACGATACGGTCGAAATCCGCTTCGGAAACAAAGCCGAGTTCAAGCGCCGCCGCTTTGAGTGTAAGGTCTTTGTCCATGGCGTGATGTGCGATCTTCGATGCCTTGTCGTAGCCGATCACCGGCGAGAGCGCCGTGACAAGCATGAGCGAACGCTCGACGTACTCTTTGATCTTGGAAAGGTTCGGCTGCGTGCCTTCGACCAGGAACGTACGGAAATTCGTGCAGCTGTCGGCAAGGATGGTGATGGAGTGCATGACGTTGTAGATGATGAGCGGTTTGTACACGTTCATCTCCAGGTAGCCGCTCGCGCCGCCGAAGCCGACCGCCACGTCGTTCGCCATCACTTGCACCGCGACCATCGCGAGCGCCTCCGCCTGCGTCGGGTTCACCTTGCCGGGCATGATGGATGATCCGGGTTCGTTCGCCGGAATAATGAGTTCCGCGAAGCCGGCGCGCGGGCCGCAAGACATCAAGCGAATATCATTGGCAATTTTATAGAGCGACGCCGCGAGCGTGCGCAACGTTCCGGAAAACTGTACGAGCGCATCGTGTGCGCCTTGCACGGTGAATTTGTTCGGCGCGCTGACGAAGGGCAGCCCAGTGAGCTTGGCGATTTCGGCTGCGGCGGCTTGCGCAAACCCGGGCGCCGCGTTGATGCCTGTGCCTACCGCGGTACCGCCGAGCGCGAGTTGGTACACGCCAGTGAGCGCATCGGAAATGCGCAGCAGATTGTCGTCGATCATGCCGGCATAGCCCGACCACTCTTGGCCAAGCGTAATCGGCGTTGCGTCCTGCATGTGGGTCCGGCCAATTTTGACGATCTCCGCCCACGCATCGGCGTTCTTCTTCACCGCATCGCGCAGCGCGCTTACGGCTGGAACCAGCCGTTGCGTCCCGGCGACTGCCGCAGCGATATACATCGCCGAAGGAAACGAATCGTTGGACGACTGCGACATGTTGACGTGATCGTTCGGATGCACCGGCGTTTTCGAGCCGAGCGGTGTGCCGGCGATTTGCGAACAGCGGTTGGCAATCACTTCGTTCACGTTCATGTTGAACTGCGTTCCGCTGCCGGTCATCCACACGTGCAGCGGAAACATGTCGTGCCATTGGCCGCCGATGATCTCGTCGCACACTTGCACGATGAGCGCATGCTGTTTGGCGTCCAAGCGCCCGCCCGCGTAGTTCGCGTTAGCGGCGCCCTTTTTGAGCGTCGCATATGCCGTTATCATCTCGCGGGGCATCAGGTCCTTGCCGATGCTGAAGTGCTCGAGCGAACGCTGCGTCTGCGCGCCCCACAGTTTGTCGGCGGGGACTTGCACCTCGCCCATGCTGTCGGTTTCGGTGCGGTACGTAGTCATACTATTGCTCGACACGGTTCACGTGCAGAACGTCCGCCGTTTCGTCGCGCACGCGCCGGCACAAGTCCGGATCGTCGACAAGGGACTGACCGAACGACGGAATCATCTCTTTGAGGCGTGCGCCCCAGCCGTTGTTCACGCTGCTGCCGAAACACTGCTGCAGCACGTTCAGCATGATTGCGACGGCTGTCGATGCGCCCGGCGATGCACCCAGCATTGCGATGATGCTGCCGTCTTTCGATCCGACCAGTTCCGTCCCAAACTGAAGAATGCCGCCGTGCACGGAATCTTTTTTCACGATCTGCACGCGCTGGCCGGCGGTTTCCAGGTGCCAATCCGATTCGTTCATCTGCGGGAAGAACTCGCGCAGGAGCGCGTAGCGTTCTTCCATCGATTCCAAGACTTGGCCGACCAGATATTTCTCGAGCCCAAAATTGTCGCGGCCAACGGCGAGCAGCGGCAGAATATTGTCGGGATCGATGGAGCCGAAGAAATCCAGGTACGAGCCATGCTTCAGAAACTTGGTCGAAAAGCCCGCGTACGGCCCGAAAAGAACCGACACTTTGCCGTTGACGTGCCGGCGATCGAGGTGCGGTACCGACATGGGCGGTGACCCGACGGCCGCCTTTCCGTAGACCTTGGCGTTATGCCGGTTTGCGATCGCTTCGTCGTCGCAGCGCAGCCACAAACCGCTCACGGGGAATCCCGCATAGCCGTGTCCTTCGGGAATGCCCGAGCGCTGCAGCAGACGCAGTGAACCGCCGCCCGCACCGAGGAAGACGAATTTCGCCAGCACTTCGCGGTGCTCGCCCGTCTTTTCATCGCGCACTTCCACGCGCCAGCGCTCGTCGTCGCGCTTCACGTCGTACACGCGGCTGTAATAACGGAGATCGAAACCGTCTTTGCTTTGCAGCGAGGCGAGCAGATTGTGCGTGAGTGCGCCGTAGTCGACGTCGGTGCCGGATGCCATTCGCGTAACGGCAACCACGTCGTCTGGTGCACGCCCTTCCATTACCAGCGGAATCCACTCCGCGATTTGCGCTTTGTCGTCGGAATACTGCATCCCATGATAGCAGTGATTTGCAGTGAGCGCCGCAAAGCGTTTTTTGAGAAACGCCACGTTGTCCGCGCCGCGAACGAAACTCATGTGCGGCACGGGATGAATGAACGACTGCGGATCCTTGATGGCGCCCGTCTTGACGAGATACGCCCAGAACTGACGAGACAGATCGAATTCGGTGTTGACCGTCAACGCTTTGGAGATGTCGATGCTGCCGTCTGCGTTCTGCGGCGTGTAGTTCAATTCGCAGAGCGCCGCGTGCCCGGTGCCCGCATTGTTCCACGCGTTCGAACTCTCTTGCGCGGCATCGCCGAGAACTTCGTACATCTCGATCCTCAGATTCGGATCGAGTTCTTTGAGCAACACGGCCAGCGTGCTGCTCATGATGCCTGCGCCCACGAGGACGACGTCCGTTTGCGTCTGAAGATCCGCGGCAGTTCTCACACTCGACTCCTTATGCGGGCCCCGATGTTGAATCGGGACATTATCGCATGGCGGGCGAGGGCTCCTCTGCTAACGCGAGCGCTGCTCCGCGACTTAACCCGCCGGTAACGGTTGGGTCGTCGCGGTAACGACTTGAATCGGCTGCGCCATGCGAGACAGCCACGCGGATGCGATGCCCGTGTGATGCGCGAGCAGCGAGAGCGCGGCGATCTCATCGGAGAGGTAAGCCGTGCGATCCGGCTTGGGACCGCAACAGAGAAAGCCCAATACTTCACCGCGAAGCGTCATCGGGATGAACAGCATGTGGTTTCGTTCGTCCGAATCGTCGTCGATCTCGAACGGCTCCTGCCAGCGGCGCAATCGCAGTGGGGCGGCGTCGTTAAACGCATACAGAGCCGGAAAAGAGAGTGCGCCGGCCGCACTCACGCGCTCGTAGTAGTCGACCCTGCAAAGATAAAACGCAGCGCCGAGGCACTCCAAGCAGTGATGCACAGTCTCTACGGCAAGATTCATGACCGCTTGAGCATCCGTTGCCGCGTCCGCCTCTCGTGCGACGCGTTGAATTTCGTCCAAACCTTTAATGCGCTTGCGGAAGAACGTCTTGGTGAGGCGCTCCTCGACGAACCCGTGGATCGAACGTGCCGATATCCCCAGGACGAGCACGACGGCGAGCGTGGATAGTTGCGCTGCCATGCCGAGGTGATCGCTCGACAGACCGACGGACGCCTCGAAAATCTTGCCGATTGCCCACTCGGCGGCGATGAACAGCGCAACGATGATCGCTGACACGATGCCGAAAATCGTCGCGCGAGAGATCAGAATGTTGAGGTCGACCAGCCGGTGACGCAGCACCGGGTACACCACGCCGAAGGCGACGCAGAACACGTTTGCCGCGCGTAAAATGTCGCCGTAATGCCCGGCGATCGATAAGCCCGCGAGCGGCGCGATCTCCGTAGAGGCGCCGAACGCAATTCCAAGCAGCCACATTCCGCCAAGCCAACGCATCGGTGCAGCATGCGCGCCCTGCGCTTTCATCATCGCATCCACGATGGCGACGCACATGACCGCGTAAAACAAGAAGTTCATACCTGCGGTCAGGAAGGGCTGAGTCAAGGCCGTCCACGTTCCGTCCCACACCGCATAAAACTCGACTGCGGCGCCAAGCAGCCCCCACGCGATTGCAGCGATGCCGGCATAGGATAATGCTCGCCGAAGTTCGGTGCGATCGGGCGGATAAATTGCCAGTAACGAGAGCGCTGCCCAAACGCCGAGCCCGACGATGATCGGCGGTACGAGATCGACGAACGCGAATGCAAGCCATGCGCTGCCGCACACAAGTGCCGCAGCCTGACAAAATGCACCGAATCCCGCCAGCACGAGCACGATCGCGGCGCGCGCTCCTACGTCTGCGTCGCGTGCCCGCAGCACGACGATAATCGAGACCAAAAACGCGCACGCGGCGGTCAATGCGAACAACAGCTTATTAAAGAGTTCTTGAGCCGCAAGCGAACCGAAGAACGGCACGAACGGAATGTTCACGATTCGCTCGCGGCCATCACGAATGACGCGCTCGTGAACGACCTCCCCAACGTTGCCCGACATCTCGACGACACCGTCGTAACCGCTGGCGGGGTGGACGCGATCGCCGACGCGCAGCCCGGCGCGCGCCGCGGGTCCATTGGGGTCGACGAATATGACCACGGCCGTCGCACCATCGGGACGCCAATTGTAACCGCCATACCCCCACGTGATGGGAAGCAGCATCGCGAGCACGGACAGCGGGATCCCAATACCCGCGAGAATGAGAACGATGGCGCGCAGCTTCATCACGTCACTCCAGAAAGACGACTGTTCGCTACCTCACAAACGACATCCCACGGGACGAAAGTCCCGTGCGCCGGTCGTTAGGGCGCGACGCGATCCAGTGCAGCGATAATTGCCGCGATAAGCGACGATCCGCCATGGCCGGCATCGTCCAAGACCTGTAGACGAGACGTTTTCCACGTTTTCGAGAGACGCCACGCGGTTTCCAATGGACTGCTTACGTCATAACGCCCGTGAATGATTTCGCCGCGTATGCCGTTCAGCACCGATACGTTTTTCAGCAGCTGTTCGTCTTCCAGGAACGCAGCGTTCTTCCAGTAGTGCGTGACGAGCCGCGCGAAACCGAGCCGAAAAACCGGATCGTCAAACCGCGGGTTCGGTCGATGGCCCGGAGCCAGTGAGACGTGGGCGTCCTCCCAAGCACACCATTCACGCGCCGCCCGTTCGCGAACCGCGGCGTCGGTGTCGAAAACCATGGCGGCATATGCATCAACGATGGGAACATGGCGAAGCGAAGGCGGGATCGCATTGGCGAAACGTTCCCATTCTCTTGGAAAAATGCGGCCCACACCTCTTGTAACCCACTCGACCTCGCGCTTCGAAGTCGTTGCAACGCCGGCAAGCACCAACGTATCGACGCGTGCAGGATGCATCTGCGCATACGCCAGCGCGAGCGTACATCCCCAGGAGATGCCGAGCAGCGTCCACCGTTCGATCGCAAGCGTTTGCCGCAACTGTTCCATGTCGCCAATCAAATGCTGCGTCGTGTTCGAGCGGAGGTCGGCGTCGGGCTCGCTCGCGAGCGGCGTGCTGCGCCCGCAGCCTCGTTGATCGAAAAGAACGATCCGATAGCTTCGCGGGTCGAAAAATTTCGCCGCCGTTGGTCCGAAGCCGGTTCCTGGGCCGCCGTGAACGTACAGGGCGGGTTTTCCATCCGGATTGCCCGCGCATTCCCAAAAAACGCGATGGCCGTCGCCGGCATCGAGCATGCCGGTCGCTGCGGATCTACGGGCGCGCAAGATCTAGCGCGGTGAGAACGACCACTGCTGCGCGTTCCACATTGGCGTAATCATACTCGGCTTGAAGTTCTGCAACCGCTCGTCCACAGCGCTGATCTGCGGCTGATAGTAGATGTAGACTTGCGGCACGTCGCGCGCGAGCAGCGTCTCGATTTTGGCGTAGGCAGCCTTGCGCGCCGCTTGATCGTACGTCGTGAGCGCCGTCGCTTGCAGACGGTCCATTTCCGGATTGCAATACCGAGTCCAGTTAAAGCCGTTCGGTGGACGGGCCGCACACGTGAATTCCGCTGAGTTGTCGGGGTCCGCGGGCGAGGTGAAACCGCTGATGTCGAGATCGTATTTTCCGGGTTGCAGCACGCCGGACGGGCCAATCGCGAAGAGCATCGACCCCGGATACGACTTAATCGAAACTTGCATGCCGATATCGCGCAGCCACGACTGCACCAGCACCGCCATTGCATTGTCGCCGCTCGCGCCTTGCCGCAGCGCCAGCGTAAATGCCAGCGCACGCCCGTCGCGCGTACGGATGCCGCTCGATCCGGTGTGCCAGCCCGCCGCGTCGAGAAGCGCCCGAGCTTTTGCCGGATCGTAACCGTCCACCGGGACGCCTTTGTCGTACGCCCACATGAATGATGGGATGTCTTCCGTCGCGATGATTCCCGTGCCGTGCGTTACCTTCTCGACGAGTTCTTTCTTGTCGACTGCATACGCAATCGCCTGACGAACGCGTACGTCGGAAAGAATCGGACGCTCCGTATTGATGTATATCGCGCGGTACGCGTTCTGCGGCGTGACCACGATGCGAATGCCGGGCGCGCCTTTGATGAGATTATACGATGCCTCGCTGATGTACGGATACCATTGAATCTCACCCGTGCGCAGTTCGTTCAGACCGGTGTTCTCTTGCGGAATTTCGTGAATGACGATGTTTGCGATCTTCGGCGCGCCCTTGAAATAGCGCTGATTTGCCGCAAACTCGATGCGATCGCCGTGCGCCCAGCGCAGCATGCGGTACGGACCCGTCCCAACCGGCTTATAGTTGAACGGAATCTTGTTGAGGTCGGGATAGCTCTTGAGCAGGTGCTCGGGAATAACGTACTCGATCGTCGAGCTGTTGAACGCTTCGGCAACAAACGGCGCGAACGGTTTCTTCAGGTGAAATACCACCGTGTACGCGTCGGGCGTGTCGACGCTCGAGACCTGATCGTACGGAAGTCTGTTGCCGACCAGCGTATTCGGATTCATGATTGCCTGCCACGTGAACTTCACGTCGCGCGAGGTGAACGGAACGCCGTCTTGCCAGCGCACGTTCTTGCGCAGATGGTAGGTGATCGTCTTGCCGTCTTTGCTGATGCCGCCGTTTCGCTGCGTCGGTACGACGGTCGCCAGATCGGGCTGCGTCGTGTTGCGATCATCCTCGAGCGTAAGCCCGTTGAAAACCAGCCGGTCGAGGTCGTTTTCGATGGATTCGGTGGCCAGCAGCGGGTTGAAACTGTTCGGCTCGATGGCCGTGCCGACGTGCAGCGTGTCCGACCCGCTGTGATAGGTAGTTTGTCCCATGCGAGCGCACGACGCGAGAAGCACCGCGACTACAGCGATAGCGGCTCGGCGCACTGCGAGCATGAAGCCCGGTTCAACAATCACACACGAAGCCATTCAGATGCCGCTTTTGCGCAAAGCCCATAGCGGTGCCGCGCCGCGTGAGCTTTGCAATGTTAACTATACTTGACATCATGTGCGGTTTCCATTACACTGCTCTCAACCGTCCGCCACATGGGAGAAGACGTTGCCATATCGTGAAAAGACCGCCTGGCTCACGCTCATTGCGATCGCGCTTACGTTCGGTCCGTATTTTGGCGCAGTCGCCGCACGCGGCCGCGCCGTTGGGGCTGTGCCCGACCTGCATCAGCTCGGGTTGTTTGCGATAGCCGTTGCCGCGCAAGTGATCATCATGGCCGCAGGCTTCGCATACTTCGCAATCACCTCGCCCCACGACGCACGCACACCGCCCGACGAACGCGATCGCGCCATTACCAGCCGCTCAATCACGTTTGCGTACTACGTACTGATCGCGGGCATGGTACTTGTCGGCGGCATCATGCCGTTCAATTCCAGCGGTTGGGCCATCATCAACGCCGCGCTGTTCATGATCGTTGCCGCGGAAGTCGTTCACTACGGCATTATCGTCATCAGCTATCGACGGCAAGCATGAGCGGCGGATCCATCACGAACCGCATACGCACGCTGCGCTTTCTGAACGGGGAAATTTCTCAGGCGGAACTCGGCCAACGGATTGGCGTGACCCGCCAAACTATCGCCGCAATCGAAGCCGGAAAATATTCTCCCACCCTGGAGGCGGCATTTCGCATCGCGCACGCATTTAATGTTCCGCTGGACGAGGTGTTTCAGTGGACCGCGGATTGCGGATAGGTATTCCCCGTCGCGAAGTTCGTTAGCGTTACGGAAATGTCGGGCTGGCACTCCGAACACGGATCGCAAGACAATGTGCGCTTACCGCCCGGTTCCACGAGAATACCGACATTGCAATTCGTGTACACGGGGCGTGTCCACGTCGAATCGACGTGATACCACGTATCGAAGCCAACTTGGCATCGATCCGCTTTGCAGTCGGTATACGTGACATCAACCGCGCCGATGTAAGCGAAATAGGGGCGCGGGTCTGGTGCCCAGCCGAACCCGATAGCGTGCGATCCGTTGTTGAAATCGTCTTGCACCGTTACATTGCTTGCAGTACATCGCTCGAACTGGATCGCGAGTCCCCATGCACTGAACCCGGTAGCCTGCTTGTCTTGCGGATTGATCGCTTTGATGTCGCTCACGGCACAGTCCATCAGCGTCACGCCGACGCCGTACACCTCAAGCCCCGTTGCCTTTGCGCCGGAGTTGGACGGCGAAACACCGTCGACCACGTGGTCCGCTTGAAATCGGCTGACCGTCACGTTGCCGTCGAGGAAGACCGACATACCGTGACAGTCGTCGCAGCATCCCGTCAACATAGACGCCGAGCAGTCCACGTAATTCAGATCCCAACAAAAAATCGGACAAAATCCCAGAACGGTGTGGCCGCTCGTCTTCACGTTGCCGTTAAAATGCGACTGCAGTGTGTCCGCCACGCAGTTCGTCGTCAATACGGTCATGCACTGAATGTAACTGAAGCCTTGCACGGCGCCGTCGTTGTTCAGCAGTCCGCTGGCGCGGCAGCCGCTCACCGTAGCCTGCATTGTGCTCAGCAAGAAAATGCCCGCGCAGGAATCCGTCGTGACGTTCAGTTCCGTTACGCTGCAGCCGGAGATCGTAACGTTTTCTGATTTGCTCACCTTGATGCCGGCTGGAGTCAAGAGGCGAGTGGCCAGGTTCTGCATGCACACGCCGGTGACCGTTACGCGAGAAATGACCAAGCCGCAGACGCTCGTTGCCAGAATTCCATGCTCGGCAAGGTTCGCGACGGTGCCATTGGTAATCGTGATGTTGGCGAGGGCGTTCGTGTCCGATCCAAGCACCGCGATGCCGGTAATTTGCTGGCTTTTGTCAGAGATCGACGCGGTCAGCGTGAAACCCGCCAGATCGAGCGTTACGTCGCTGCATTGGATCGTAATCGCGGAACACTGCACGTCGTTCGGCGTCCACGCAATGTCACCGGCGAATGTGTACGTTCCAGGCGATTGAATCACGATGCCGCCGCTCGGAATGCTTTGGATAATTTTACCAGTCTGCACGTGCTGCGCGATTTGGGAAAAGTATCCGTTCTGAAGCGCTGCAATCTGGGCAGACGCATCAAAGGTTGTTTCGAGAGCGGCTTTGTCGAGGTCTTTAAAGACCGGGTCGGAAAAAATCTTTTCCGCACCGACGAGGCTGGTCGATGCAGCAGCGCACAGCTGCCTGACCTGGGTTGAACTCGGGGTTGTGCTGCGGCCACACGCAGCAAGGGCGCTGGTCGCAATCATGCCGCCAATGAGTTGCGCCCGCGTAAGATAATCTTTGCGGTCGGACATCTGCTTGAACTTCGCGGACATCGAAATCGACGCCTAGGCGCTACAGTTTCTTTACGTAGGGCGTTCCGCTACAGGCGTTTCTGCTGGGGCAGAACGAGAAAGCGCGTCCTGCGCCTCTGCCTGCCACGCCTCGATAGCATGATCCAGCTGAATGCGCGTTCTAAATGCGGCGCCGTATTTGACTGCTTTGAGCGGCGGTTTGTCCACCGCATTGAACAGCATATATTCGATATCGGCCCAGCGCGGATTGCTCGGGTGGCGCGCGCGCCAGGCAGACGCAAGAGGCCCAAGTTTTTTCCATACCTGCGCCGCGGTCATGACGATCGGAGCAAAGAGGTCGCGATCCGCGATACCCAGGTTGATGAGGCGCGCTACGCTTTGATAGTAGCCGCCATACATCAGCACGCGATGATCGACGCCATCACGTAGCGCTACTTGCAGCGTTGCGGGATCGCGAAAATCGCATGATTCGACATACTCACGCGCCGCTACCATTTCCGGCGAGTTGATCTGCCGCATCAACTCGATGTAGGTTTCAATTTGGTACGTCAAACGCAAATGTTTGAGTTGCACGATCGCCGCCACGGAACCGGCCAGAATAACCAGCGTTCCGCCGAGCGCCGCAAGCGCGCTTATTTCGTCCCATTGCATGGCGTGCTCTATTTACCGCTGCGCCGCCCGGTTCCCCAGGCCAGGAGACTCATCGCATCGCCGGCGTTTGCAAGATTATGCGTCAAGGGGCCGTAGAGTCGCAATCTGTGATCGTTCATCTTGTCGACGGAACTTATGAACTCTTCCGGCACTTCTACGGCCTAAGCCGTATCAAGAGTGCGCGAGTAGGCCGCTTCGGCGCTGTGGCCGGCGTGCTAAACACCATATTGCAGATGGTTGCCGACGGAGCCACGCATATCGGGGTTGCCACCGATCACATCATCGAATCTTTTCGCAACGACATTTGGGATGGATACAAAACGGGCGAAGGCATCGAGCCGGCGCTGCTGGCACAGTTTGAGCCGCTCGAGGATGCGTTGCGGGCGATGGGTGTCGCCGTGTGGGCGATGGTCGATTTGGAGGCCGACGATGCACTCGCGTCCGCGGCCGAGATCGCGTCGCGCGATGCTCGCGTTCAAAAGATCTGCATCTGGACCCCGGACAAAGATCTCGCGCAATGCGTACGCGAAGACAGAATCGTACAAGTAGATCGACGGAGCAACACCATCCGTAATGCCGCCGGTGTTCGATCGAAATTCGGAGTGGATCCAGAGTTCATTCCAGACTATCTCGCCCTGGTCGGCGATGCTTCGGATGGATATCCGGGCATACGAGGCATCGGCGCAAAGGGCGCGCAGTCTCTGCTTTCACGATACGGTAAAATCGAAGATTTTCCGCCGGAAGTGCTGGGCGAGCATCGCGCGCAGGCGTTACTGTTTAAAAACCTTGCAACGCTTCGAACTGACGCAATGCTTTATGCAAACGTCGATGAGTTACGGTGGCTTGGACCGACCGCCGGCTTCAGGCCGGTTTGCGATCGTCTCGGCGTACCGGATGTTTACGCGCGCGCGACAGCCATTCGACTCAACGCGAAGCCGTGATGCGATAGTGCAAGTGCATTACGCCGGTGCCGATGCGGTGTGTGTCGACAAGTTCGAGCTTGCGCCGTACATCCGCTGGAAATGCGGCCTTTCCGCCGCCGACGAGGACTGGATGGACGAACAGGTGACACTCGTCGACGAGATCCGCTTCGAACGCAACCCCTGCGAGCTCGGCGCCGCCGATGGTTATGTCGTGGTCCGCTTTTAGCTTTAGATCCCGCACGGCGTCGGCGTCGAAGTCGTGCTCCACTCGCGTGTTTCGCGTTGCAACAACTGTCAACGTTCGCGAATACACGATCTTGCCGGGCTTCTGCCAAATTCGTGCGAAGGCGCGATATTCGGGCGCGTAGCTCTCCACCGGCGCGTCCCAGTACGCCATTTTCTCATAGAGCCGCCGGCCATAAAGATAGGTTCCGACCGGCCGCAGCAACTCGATGATAAGCGGGTGCAGTTGCTCGGGATTTTCCCAATCGAACGCACCAGATTTATCTTCGATGTAGCCGTCGAGCGACGTATTGGTCATGTAGATGAGCCTGGCCATAAAGTACTTTCCCCGCAAATTCTTAGTTTGCGCGCACGATGTTACAGCGGCTCAAGGCCGTATTTAAGGAGGCGCTTCATGCCACGTTACGCTCCGCTCGTTTTCTTTTCGTTGCTCATAGCCGCCGGTGGTGTTGTGACGGCCGCAACACACCTTTCCTACTCAATGCCAAACCACCTCAATTGGGTCGCCGGAACTGGTACGAGCAAAGGCAGCTCATCGGCCGTACTCACCGGAGATCCGAACAAGACCGGTTTTGCGGTAATCCGCGTGAAAATGCCGGACGGTTACAGCAATGCGCCACACTATCATGCCCATCCCGAATACATTACCGTCATGCAAGGTACGCTGTTGTTTGGAACCGGCGACAAGATCGATAAGAGCAAAGTGCGCGTCTTACCTGCGGGGTCGTTCATCACCGTTCCGCCAGGTCTTCACCATTGGTCCATGGCCAGAGGCGAAACGATAGAGGAAGTCGCCGGCGATGGCCCTCAGACCAACATACCCGTCAAGCACGGTTCGATGTAGATTTCTCACGTGCAGACCCGGAAAAGAACGCCTGGCAATGCCAGGCGTTTTTCCTTTGCCGTCAATAAAAGTTTGTGGAGCACCTGTCGTCGGCGTCGTTCGTAAAATAAAATCCGCCACGAGGGCCTTGGTGAAGCGTCACCCTGCCGAATCCATAGGCGCCATGCGAGTTGACGCAGAGCCTCGCCTGCACCTTGATGTCGATATCGGCGATCTGGTGCATAACACCGTTCTCAACCTTTTTGACCTCTGCGCGTACGTAGTACCACTGGGCCGCGACGTAGCAGCAGTTGTCGTAAACGACGACGGCGGGGTTAGCCCAGCCGTAATTAATCTGATGGTGAAAAACGTTGTACGTGGTAATCCACGCTTGGTATCCCGACTGATTTACCACGACCATGAGGCCGTTATGATAGCTGTAAGCCCCTGCGCTTCCGGAAAAACCCAGCGCGACTACTACCGTGAGCAGCAATGCGCGAAGACGGTAGATCATGCTCGACCCTCCTTGCCATAACGCGAGAACCCTGACATCGCGTTCGCCTCGATTCGGCAAACGTCATGCCGGTCAACGCCGCTCGAGAAATCCTTTCCCCGCAAGGATGCCTGAAATAGCTTTCTCGATTCGGGCGATGCGCGTCGCTGACTGCTTCGCTCCGGCGAAGTGGTACAGATAGCTTCGTTGCCTTCCCGGCGTGAGCGCGTCAAACGCTTTCTTCAGCCGCGGCTTCTTGCGAAACATCTCCTTTAGCTCGTCGGGAACCGGCAGATCCGGGGTCTTCTTCTCGACCCGAAGTCCGGCGCGTTCTATCGCTATCGCCTCGCGTACGTAGGCCTTGATTGTTGCCGTCTGGGCGGTGATCTCACGTACGCTGGTAAACTTCATTACGCGGGCCGCCTGTGTGCGTCCCAGTTGCACGAGCAAGTGTTTTGGATCTTTCAGCAGCGCGCCTTGAAAGAATCCCAGCGCAAAGTATTCCTTGAATCCCTGGAGGATGACGACGTTCTTTCCATCCAGGGTGTACGTGGGCTTGCCCCACTTGCATTCTTCGTTCAGGGCGAAGGAGGTAAGAATCCGGCGCATCTGCGCAATCTCCGCCGCCCACCGCTCTCGATATGCCATCTCCATCTTCACCATTGCTCCCGGCCATCACGACATTGCAGCTTCTGACGATTCGCCTTACCATATTATACAATCTTGTCGAGTGTCGGCTTTAGCACTAGCGGAAGTCACGACGTTGAATGTTTGATCGCTGCTGAGCAGGAGGGTGCGGCTTTTATGGGTATGCGGCGTTCCAAATTTGTCATTGGTTTCGGCGCTTTCGCGGCGGCGACACTGGCGCACCGCGAGGCGGCAATTGCGCAAGTAATGCCGCCCCCCGACATGAATACCGACCTCGGCAATCAGGGCGCATTCTACCGGTTTGCGCTCGACGTCGGCGAGGGTGCGCATGTGATCTGCAGAGCGGCGGTACTGCCGCGGCAGTCATTTGCGGCGCGGGTCGTCGAGCAGAAAACCCGCGACAACGCGGAATTCGCCGTTCAAGATATCGCGCGCCGTACGGGCGCCACGGTCGCGATTAATGGCGGGCGGTTCAACGGCGCGTTTGCACCAGACGGGCTGCTCATCGTCGATGGCCAAACCATTGGGCATAAGCGGGCGGATTGGATAGGCTACGTCACGATCGACGACGCCGGCAACGCGAGCGTAACCGATAAGCCCGATTTGGCCAGTGCGCGCTACGCATTGCAGGGCGATCCGCTGATTATCGAGCCGGGCGGCAAGATGGGCATGATCCGCGAGGACAACCAGCGCTTCCGGCGTTCAATCATCGCGCAGAGCGGCGACCTCATCATCGCAATGGTGACGACACCGGTCTCGCTCTTCAGTTTGGCATATGCGCTGCTGGAGAACCCGCATGCATTGTTTTTGACGCACGTCGATGCGGCGCTCAATTTAAGCGGCGCCGCGACGACGAGTTTCTTTGCGAAATTTCCAGACCGCACGCAAATCGTCGTTCAGGCTCGCTGGCCGAACCGCTCGGTGATCACGTTTACCGCACGGCGGAGTAGCGCCTCGAACATGTGAGCTTTGCTACATCTGGTGCCAGCTCGCCCAGCTGTTAACCAAGTCTGCCTCGTTGCCTAGCATTTCGTATTACAAGCGCCGGACTGGCAAGACTAACGACTCATACGCTTCGGCAGCAACGAGGAGCATGATTAGCGGTACCTAGTTACGTTCGAAGGTCTGTGGCACGCGCCTACATCAAGGCCGATGATGCGCACCGGATCCCGTTAGCATAAAGGCACGTCGATTAGCGCTTGTTCGCGACCAGATTTCAAAGGATAGATTGTCATGAACGAAAGCTCCATTAAAGTCGGAGTGATCATGGATCTGACTGGTCCACTTTCATTCCTGGGCGTCGCGAATGCAAATGTCGCCAACATGGTGATAGATGACCTCAATGCGAACGGCGGTTTGCTGGGGCGGCGTGTAGAGCTCCTCATAGAAGACAGCGCAACCACGGATAGCGTGGCGGAAGCAAAAGCCACCAAATTGGTTGAGCAAGATGACGTTGACGTGATCTTGGGCGGGATTTACAGTTCCACGCGGCAGGCGATCAAAGGGCCCGCTGTGGTGAAGGGCAAGAAACTTTACATCTACCCGGAGCAATACGAGGGGCAGGAAAGCGACCCGCTCATCTTCTGCACCGGTCCTGTGCCGGCGCAGCAGCTGGATCCTTTCATTCCGTGGCTAATGCAACACACGGGTGTAAAGAAATTTTATTTGCCGTCTGCGGATTACATCTGGCCGCGCGTGATGAATAAGAAAGTGCGCGAACTTGTGACGTCGAATGGCGGCACAATAGAAGGCGAGGAGTACTTTCCGCTCGATCACGCCGACTACGGTAAAACCATTGAGAAGATCCAGTCCAGCGGGACGGACGTTGTGTTCAATACGATCGTTCCACCGGGACTGATGCCGTTCTTCGAACAGCTTCATAACTCCGGATTCACGAAGCGGGGCGGAAAACTCGTGTGCACATACTTCGAGGAAAACCTGCTGAAGCTGTTGCCACCTGCGCAAGTGGAGGGTCTATACGGGTGTCTCGACTATTATCAGACCGTAACCGATCCATTTAGCGTGGAGCTGCTCGACAAGTACAACAAGCGCTATCCGGGCGGCCCGATGTTCACAGCCGGCAGTGCGAGTACGGGCACGTACCGCGGATTGAAATTTTGGGAAACTGCAGTGAAAGAGGCTGGATCGTTGAATCAGGACGCCGTCATCACGGCGCTCGATCACGCCAAGATTGCCGCCGGGCCGGGCGGCCCTGCTGAAATGGTTCCTGGACAGCATCACGCGCGCCTGAACATGTATATCGCCCAGGCGCGCAACAGTAGCTTCGAAGTTGTGAAAAGCCTGGGGCCCATCGAGCCGAACGAAAGTGTCATAAGGGCGCAGTACGCCGCTTTCAGATAGTTTAGCGGCAGACTCTTTTCTACGCGATTCCGCCAGCCGTAGCGGGGCGTTTCGCGCAGAGAAGAAGCCTGGCCGGTTCGCTTTCGGCAGCGGTTTTGGGCTGGGCGGTCTGCCGCGCACCGGGTTCTGGGGAATGCAACTGTCCCCTATTAAGCCTTTTACGTTCGTCGTAACGTCGCTTGACCCGGGGCGCGGAGCGAGCCGCGCGGGAATGCGCGCGTGCGACCGTACAGTGGATTTTTCGCGCCTCCGCTTT
>DASSEZ010000128.1:0-45473 GCA_035694945.1 Vulcanimicrobiaceae bacterium | reverse complement strand
GGGGAACCGACGCGTTCGAACGCGCCCGCAGCGAAGACAAGCCCATTTTACTGGCGATCTCCGCCGTGTGGTGCCACTGGTGTCACGTCATGGACGAAACGTCGTATTCGGACGACGGCGTAATTTCGGCAATCGCGGAGAACTACGTGCCGGTACGCGTCGACAACGACCGGCGTCCCGATATAAACGCGCGCTACAATCAAGGCGGCTGGCCGACGACCGCGTTTCTCACGCCGGACGGTGCGCTGCTCGCGGGCGCGACGTATTTGCCGCCGGACCAACTGCTTCAAGCGCTCGAGCAGATCGCGAATTTCTATCAAACCAACCGCGCGCAGATCGAGCAGCGTGCAGCCGAAATTCGCAGCACGCCGCGCACGTACACGCCGGCGGTCGCCGAGGAACTGCGCGAAGAGATCATTCGCGAGGTAATCGCGTACGCCGAGCGCGCGTACGACGAGGAATACGCCGGCTTTGGCGACGCGCCGAAATTCCCGATGATCGACGTGCTGGAGTTTCTGCTGCAGGAGCACGGCGTATCCGGCGATCAGCGCGCGTACGATATGGTCGCGAAGTCGCTGCTCGCCATGTCGAGCGCCGGTATGTACGATCACGTTGAGGGCGGTTTCTTCCGCTACTCCACCACGCGCGATTGGAGCGTGCCGCATTTCGAAAAGATGACCGAGGACCTTGCCGGGTTCATCAGATTGCTCGCAACGCTCGTGCGGACGACGCGCAACGATCGCTTCCGCCAGACGCTGATCTCCACGGTGGGTTATGTGCGGCGCGTGCTGCTCGATCCGCACACGCACTTCTTTGCCGGCAGCCAAGACGCCGACGAAACATACTATGCGCTGCCGCTCGACGAGCGTGAGGCGATGCAGGCCCCGTACGTCGACCACACGAGCTATTCGAACTGGACCGCGGCTATGGGTGCCGCGCTCGTCATGGCGGGCGATGCGTTGGAAGACGATCGCATCGTCGCCGAAGGAGAAGCCGCGCTCGATGCGCTGCACGAGCGCATGCTCGACGGCGACAAGTTGCTCTATCACTATATCGAAGCGGCACCGGATGCGCGCCCGCAGGTGCGGGGACTGCTCACCGACCAGGCGGCGTATCTGCGCGCGCTGCTCGACGCGCACGAATACGGCGGCGCTCCGCGCTTTCTCGAGCGCGCAAGCGAACTCATCGCACCGCTTCGCGCATACTTCGCCGCGCCCGACGGCGGCTTCTACGATCATGCCGCGCTGGAAGAGACGCTCGGCAACCTGCCGATGCGTGAGCGGCCGCTGCCCGACAACGCCGTGCTCGCGGACTGCTTTTTGCGCCTGCACGCGATCGAGTCAAACGACGAATACCGCATCATCGCGCAAGACGCGCTGCGCGTGTACGCGCAAACATATACGCGCGCCGGGCTGTTTGCCGCTCCGTTCGCGCGCGCGCTTCGCCGGTATCTCTCGCCCGCGCGATACGTCAACATCATCGGTGCCCCGGAGGACACGGCGGTACTTCGCGAAGCCGCGCGCGCGCTGCCCGATCCGCTGCTGGTGGTGCGCACCACCGAACAGCACGACGGGCGCGCTGCCGCGTACCTGTGCCGCGGCACAGTGTGCGCCGCACCGGCATACAACAGCGCGGAGCTGCGCGAGGCGTTCGAGTCGCTGACGCCTACTGTGGGGTGATGTCGGGAAGATCGGTGCCGCTCATGGCCTTGAGGAAGTGCGCACCGGCGGCGGTCGGGTTTGCGGCATCGCTATTCGTGAGGACGGCGATCGCCATCCGTTTCGACGGCAGCATGCCCAGATAGGAAGTATATCCGCCGGCTTCGCCGTTTTTCCAAACCAATTGCGGATCGTCGGGCGCTTTCGGCGGCGGAAGTTGCCACGCCAAGCCCATTGTGTGCTTTGGCTCCTCCTTCCAGTGCACTTGCTGGGCGAAAAGCAATGCTTTTTGCAGCCGGTCGGGAACGCCGCCGAGCACGCCCAGATTGGCCTTCAGGAACAGCAGCAGATCGTGTGCGTTGGACTTTAGATCCGCAGGCGGAGTTTTCACAACCGTACCGTTCGCATCGTACCCTGGCACATCAGGTGTGATGTTTGCAGCGGTCTTCGTCAATCCGAGCGGCTTCGTCAAGACGTTGGCGAGCAGGTCGGGATACACCGGCGTGACGCCGCGATTTGAATCGGCGATTGCGAAGCCCAGCGTGATGAATCCCCAATCGGAATAGTTCCAGCACGTGCCGGGCTTATGATCCAAACACGGGTTCGGCGAACCGATAGTGGCGAGTTTGTTGTCCCAATCGATCCACCACTGAATTTGATCGTCGGGCGGCGGCTGTCCGACGAACAGCGTGTCGTGTGCTTCAATCGAAATGAAGTCCGGGAACGACGACGTATGTGTTGCGAGATCGCGCAGCGTGATCGTCTTGATGATCGATCCTTCGCTCTCGACTCTTGGCGGCAACGACCGCGCCGCCAAATCGTCGAGCGTACGGGTCGCGCCGGGGCCGGTACATTGGTGCGCTAGCAGACTGGCCGTAAAGACTTTCGTGTTCGAGCCGATGCCGTAAACCGTATTCTCGTCGTACTGAGTGGAGGGTACGCCGCGCACGTAGCTGCGGGTCAATTCGGTGCCGTCGAGATAGACTGCGACTGATACGGCGTTCGCACTGGCTAGATACGTCTCTGCAATCGCGTCGAGCGTTCGCGCAGTGACATCACCCGTGGTCAGCGCAGGCTCGGGATAGAAGCCGCGGGAGCACGCTTGCAAGAGGCCCGCCGTTGAACCGGCCAGCAGAACGGAACCGGAAACGCGAAGCATCTCGCCGCGCGAAGGAGCATGCATGTTGAAAAGGTCTTTCAAAAGAAAGAAAGCTCCTTCTTACGCGGACCGCCGTCTAGTTTCCGCTGCGTAGATACGCGTTCCAGAACCACACACCGTACAGACTCGCGGCGCACGAGTAGACGATCAGCG
Organism: Vulcanimicrobiaceae bacterium; assembly: GCA_035694945.1. Taxonomy (GTDB): domain Bacteria; phylum Vulcanimicrobiota; class Vulcanimicrobiia; order Vulcanimicrobiales; family Vulcanimicrobiaceae; genus DATGJX01. The sequence continues at coordinate 42,503 of DASSEZ010000128.1, read as the reverse complement.
CCTTTGCCCACAGCGTCAGACGCTCGCGCGCAGCAAGGAACATCAGCGCGACCAGAAACGGAATAAAATCGAGTGCGTGGCGCATGCCGTATTGCGCAAATCCGTTCACGTAATAGACGAAATTCGGAATCGCGGTGAGAATAGCGGCGGCCCAGAACGCCGCAACGAGCCCGCGCGGTTTTCTCGCCCACAATGCGTAGATGAGTGCCGGGCTGGTCCACGTAAGCGCGACGCCGGAATAGGAAGGTCGAAACCACGGAAACGTGCTGGCAAAATCGGGACGCTGCACGAAAAACGACCACAACTGATATGGCAGATATCGCAGCCGGAACGGCGACCCGGTGGGCATGCCGGCCTGGTCCTGGTGATACCACGTCGTGTAGCCGATGTCGGCGATGGTGCCCCAACGTGCAAGGTTGTACCAAATCCACAAACCGGCGGCAGCAACAATGACGCCGGCGAATCCGAGCAACGATCGACGCGTTCGCAGCTGCGGCCACAGCATCGCCGCGTACACCGGCAGCGCGAGCACCATACTGAATCGCGATTCGATCGCGCAAACTGCCCACAGCGCAACCAGCCAGCCGCGTTTCTTCCCGCACAATTCCACGAGCGCGAGCATCGTAAAACACACGGCGCTCACGTGTGCGATAAACCACACGTCGCCGAGCATCGCGCACCACGCAAGGTCCGTGCCGGCAAGCAAGAACGCGCATATCCAAACGTTCGTATCATCGGAGACGCCAAGCCGCTCGCCAAGCTTCCACGCAGCGCCGATGGCAATGCCGGCGAGAACTACGGCGAGCAGCGTTTGATTAGCGGCGGTACCGACGACGGCGACGTACGGCATGAGCAGCAGCGCCGGCAGCGGCGCTTCGATGACGTAATGCTGGCCGTTGTATCCCAGTGCGTCGATGTATGCGCCCGGCCACGTTATCCATGCATGACCGTGTAAAAACGCGTCCGCCAGCAGCACGTAGTTGTTGTACGGGGTGGAGCGGAAGTGCGAGAGCAGCAGCGTGGCGATGCAGGCGGCGATGCCTGCGTACAGCGATTTTCTCAGCAACGTGCGGGCTCCATATGCACCTCGTACACCGGGTAGTCTTTCGATATGCGGCACAGCAGCAGACGATTCGAACGCACGACCGGGCGTCCTACGTAGTAGACGGGGCGTTCCGAGAGCCAGCGCGGCAAATAGCGCATGTCCTGAAAAGGCCATGCGATATCGATGATCCGGCCGGGAAGGTCCCCGCTCACGTATTGCGCGTAGGCAAGCGCCGTGCCTCGCGTCCAGTCCGCGATCACGATTGCGTCATTCGGTGTGGCGCGACGGACTTCCGCAATCAACTCCTCCGCGCCGCTGCCCGCGTAGAGGCGCGCATCGGCGTAATTGGTCACCAGCAGAAATGCCGCCGTCGCTGCGATGGGAACGCGCAGCAAATTGCGATACCGCTGCGGCAGCGCGGTAATTCCCAAGCCAATGGTCGCGGCAACCGCGATCATCGGGATGAAGAAATATCGCTGGATCTCGACAACGGGCGGATACGCCAGCGCGAACGCCGCGGGAAACACGACCGCAAACAGCAGTGCGAACGCCACGCTCGATCTGCGGCGGAACAGAATCACGAAGCAGATGCACGCCGCGGCGGCGCCCACCGGCGTGAACTCGCGATACATCCCGGCGAAAAACACGCCGATGTTCGCACCGTACGACGGCAAATCGGCAACGTGCAACACGCTCGCGGCCGCGTGGAAGTCGGCTCCGGAAACCAGGCGCACGAAACCGTTCCACGTGTGCGGATTATCCGTATTCCAGATTGCCGCGCCCAGCGGCTTGCCGAGCGCCGCGCGCGGATCCAATCCGTGCGCAACCACGAGAGCACTGCGCACGGGCAGATACGCGTACAGCAGCAGTGGCGCGAGCATCAACGCGAGCACGACGCCGGCAGCGCGCCGATCGAACAGTTTGCGCCGTGCCGCGCCGAGCACGAGCAGCGACGGAAAAACGAAAATGGCGATGGGGTGCGTTGCCAGCCCAACGCCAAACGCGAGTGCCGCACCGAAAAACCAGCGCAAATCGGCATCGTAGTACCCACGCAGCGCGAATAGCAGCGCCAGTGAGGCGCACAGTGCGCCCATCGCGTGGATCTCGGCGCGGTCGCCGTAGATCCAAAAATACCAGCCGAATGCGAGCAGCGATGCGGCGCACGCCGCGCTGAGCCGATCGCCCGTGATGCGCGTGACGATCGCGTAGACGACCGCAACGCTTCCCAGCGTAAAGAGCGCGCACAAAAAGGCGGTGCGCCAGGCAACGGTGCCCAGTGCAAATACGTGCGCGAAGAGCCCTGCCGCCAGTACGTATGCGGGAAATCCGGTGGAATGCGGGATGCCGAAAATCCACGGCACCGTTTGCATTTCACCCGTATCCCAGTACGAGATGCGCCCTTGCAGGGTCGAGACGTAAACGAGAAACGGAAGGAGAAACCACACCAGCCCGAGGCTGCGCGGTACGCGGTTCAAAATTCCGGCACTACCGGTGTGGGCAGCGGACGCGGCGAGTGGAACGTCGATTTCGGCAGGCTGCGCGGAAACTGGTACGCGGTGAACGTGATACGCTCGCTTGCGGGTTTTCCGGCGATCTTCGCGTGGATGGAGACGGACGTGGGAACCCAGTACTTGCCCGATCTGCCGAATGCCACGCTACCGGTGCCGCTGATGTTTCCGGCTGACGTCTTGAAACGGATCTCCGAAGGCAAGAACGTCTTGCCGTCGATCGTCATGCCGGTCACTTGAAAGGATCCCGTCGCGCCCAGTGGGACGGCTTTATACTGATATGCGTACGCCGCACCGCTTTTCGTGCTGCGCATGAACAGAAATGCGTATTCCGTCATGCGCGGCGCGAGTGTATCGAGCGCGTACCTGTTGCGATAGCGCGCGATGCGCGTGATTTTGATCTTCAGCGATTGACCGTCGACCTGGAGCGTTTCGTCGCGCACGAGATCGCCGCTGCGGTAGATGCGGTGCGTCTGCTCGATCGTTTGCGGCCCCGCTTGCGAAACGGAGTACGTGAAGACCATCGTCTTCGGCGCTTCGGTCGTCAGCAGCCGCGATGCGTAGCGTTCCAGAACCATCTGCGAATCCAGCGGCACACGGGAAAGTGCCGCGGCCGCGATGAGCGCATGCAGCACTAGCCGAGCACGGCCTCACGAATCGCGCGCACGGCATCGTCGGCACCGCCGGCGTTCTTGCCGCCGCCTTGCGCCTGCGCCGGCTGACCGCCGCCGCGGCCACCGACCATCGGCGCCGCCAGTTTGACGAGATTGCCCGCATGCACGCCCGCTTTGACCATATCGTCGCTCGCGCTCACGAGCAAACTCACGGTGCCGTCGTCGATACCGGCCAGCGCGATGACGCCGCTGCGAAGCCGCTGGCGAATGGCGCTGCTCAAGTGGCGCAACGCTTCCGCGTTCGCCTCGCGCACGACCGCGCCGACGAACGTTTTTTCTCCAGCGCGTTCGGCGCGCTCGACGTACGTTTGCGCGTCCGAAGCTGCCAAACGAGCCTTGAGCTCGCCGACCGCGTTCTGCAGGTCTTTGATCTCGCGCTGCATTTTCGTGATGCGTTCGCCCAGTTCGTCGGGCGTGGTCGCGAGCATCGAGGCGAGGTCGCCGACCAACTCTTGTTGCCGCTGCGTATAGTCCTCGGCGGCACGCGACACGCACGACTCGATGCGCCTGATGCCGCTGCCCACCGAAAACTCGTTCAAGATGACGAACATGCCGAGTTCGCCGGTCGAATGCGCGTGCGTTCCGCCGCAAAACTCGACGGACGGACCCGCTTTGACGACGCGCACGCGATCGCCGTACTTCTCGCCGAACATCATGATCGCGCCACTCGCACGCGCTTCCTCGATGGCGAGCACGCGCGTTTCCAGCGGCACATCATCGCGGATCATCTCGTTCACTCGCCGCGCCACGTCGCGTTTCTGCTCCGGGCTGAGCGCCCCGCCGGGCGAGCGGAAATCGAAGCGCATGCGATCGATGCCAACCCACGATCCGGCTTGCGTCACCTCGTCGCCGAGCACGTCTTTGAGCGCGCGCTGCAGCAAGTGCGCGGACGTGTGGTGGCGCCGGATCTCGCGCCGCCATTCCGCGGAAACGTGCGTGTGCACCGTATCACCGGTGCGCAGCGTGCCGCCGGCGAGTTTTCCGTGATGAACGACCGCCTCGCCTTGATACTGCGTATCGCTTACCTCGAATCGCGCATCGCCAAGCGACAGCGCGCCGCGGTCGCCGATTTGGCCGCCCTTCTCCGCATAGAACGACGTGCGATCGAGGATGATCTGCGCGTCGTCGCCCGCCTGCGCCTCGGCAACGATCTCGCCGTCCTTGAGGATCGCGACGATCGTTCCGTCGGCCTGCAAACCTTCATAGCCGAGAAATTCCGTCTTCACCGCGGGCAGTTCGGCGAGCGTCACGACGGCGCGCTTGGACGCCGCATCGCGACGCGCGCGCTCGCGCTGCTCGTTCATCGCGCGATCGAAACCGGCATGGTCGATGTTCACGCCGCGTTCGGCTGCGATCTCGCGCGTGAGTTCGACGGGGAAACCGTACGTGTCGTGCAGCGTGAACACGTCCTCGCCGGAAAGTGTGGCGCCGCTTCCGGTGCGATCCAGCAAATCGTCGAGCATCGTCATGCCGCGCTCCAGTGTGCGATCGAAGGTTTGCTCTTCCGCGCGCAGCGCGTTTTGGATGCGTGAGAGATTCGCGCGCAACTCCGGATAGCCCGACTCAAGCGAGGTAACGACAGCTGGAACCAGTTCGGTCAAAAACCCGTTCGGGTAGCCGAGCAGTTTGCCGTTGCGAATTGCACGCCGAATCAGGAAGCGCAGCACGTAGCCGCGATCGGTGTTGCTCGGGTAGACGCCGTCGTTGATGAGAAACGTTACCGCGCGCGCATGATCGGCAATGATGTTGCGCCGTTCGATCTGCGCTTTCGCGGAGAGCGACGTCTGACCGATGTTCGGCTGCGCGTCGATGACGTCCGTAAAGAGATCCGTCTCGTACATCGAGACTTTGCCGTTGACCACCGCAAGCATGCGCTCCAAACCGGCACCGGTGTCGATCTGCTTGCGCGGCAGCTCTTCGAGTTTGCCCGCGGCGTCGCGATTGTACTGCTGGAACACGACGTTCCAAATCTCGACCCAGCGATTGCCTTTGTTCGGACCGTTGTCGTCGGGGCCGAGCGCATTTTCCGCACCGCTATCATAAAAGATTTCGGTACAGGGTCCGCACGGTCCGGTGGGGCCCATCGTCCAAAAATTATCTTCGTCGAAACGCGTGATGCGCTCGGCGGGCAGGCCGACCTCCTCACGCCAGATTTTCTCCGCTTCATCGTCGCTCGTGTGAACGGTCACGGCCAGTTTTGCCGCGTCGATGCCCAACGTCTTGGTGATGAACTCCCACGCATACGCGATCGCTTCGCGTTTGTAATAACCGCCGAAACTGAAGTTGCCGAGCATCTCCAGAAACGTGCCGTGACGACCGGTACGGCCGACGTTTTCGATGTCGCTCTTTGCACCGGCGACGCGCAAGCAGCGCTGCACCGTCACCACGTTGGTCGACGGCGGCGGCTCGTCGCCCAAGAACGCCGGAACGAACTGCTCCATGCCCGCAATGGTAAACAGCGTGGTGGACATCGCATCCGGAATCAGGCTCGCGGACGGGACGTGCTTGTGGCTGCGGGACGTAAAAAACTCGACGAATGCCGAGCGGAGTTCTTGGCTTCTCATCATGGGATGGCGCAGTATTTGGCGCAGCGCCGCCGGATGCCCGCTTGCCGCGGGCGAAAGGAGCCGCATGATGAACGTACTGTCCAGCGCCATTGCGGGCGGCGGCCCGCTCGCCGTCATCGCGTCCATGATTACGCCGGCGTTTCTCATCGTTTCGACGGCCAACCTCATCGGCTCGACCCTCTCGCGCCTGGCGCGGACGGTCGACCGAGCACGCACGGTCATGGCGGATATCGACGCCGCGCGTAAGGACGGCAACACGCCGGCGGAGCAGGCCGACCGCGCAGCGCTGCGGCTCTACGGCAGACGCGGTGCTCTCGTGCAGTACGCGCTCGGTTCGTATTATGTGGCCATTGGATTTTTCGTCGCCACAAGCTTGGCAATTGCGCTCACGCACGTGCTCGGACATCCGAATTCATGGCTGCCGGCTTGGCTCACCGTTGCGGGCGCCGTGCTGCTTTTCACCGGCACGCTATTGCTCGCTTTTGAAACGCGCATGGCAACGCGCATGCTGCACGCCGAGATTGCGGGGGCACTCGACAGGGCATAAGGTTGAGCGCCTATTATTCCCAGCGCCGGACAAAATCCGAATCCTGCGCACTGGTCGGATTGTGGCGCCGCTACAGCGGCGCGTAGGCCGCTACTCTTGCAGCACGTGCCGCAGTTTTTCGAGCGCCTTCTGCTGCAGGCGCGACACGTGCATTTGTGAGACGTTCAGGCGTTTTGCGATCTCGGTTTGCGAGACGCTCTCGTAAAAGCGCAGATACAGAATCACGCGTTCGCGTCCGGTGAGCACTTCGAACGCACGCTCCAGGTTTGCTTTGTCTTCCAACAGTGCAAGGCCCGCATCGGTCGTGCCGATGTAATCGGCGAGCGTCTGCGCTTTCTTGTCGCCTTCTCCCGAAAGTTCGGTGTCGAGCGAAAGGAGGTTGTACGCCTGACCGAGTTCCTGCGCTTCCAGAATGTCTTCCTCGGTGGCGTTCAGATGCTCGGCAAGTTCCGCAACGGTCGGGCTGCGGCCCATTTTCACCGAGAGCTTTTCAATGGCGCGGTTGACGGCGAGATTGAGTTCTTGCAGGCGGCGCGGTACTTTGACCGCCCAACCTTTGTCGCGGAAATACCGCTTGATTTCGCCGACGATCGTCGGCGTCGCGTACGTGGTGAATTCCACGCCGCGTTCCAAATCGAAGCGGTCGATCGCTTTGAGCAAGCCGACGGTTCCGACCTGAATCAAGTCGTCCAGCGACTCACCACGGTTGGCGAACTTGACGGCGAGATAGCGCACCAAATTCAAATGCGCGACCACCAGCTCGCTGCGCAGGCGTTCGTAATCGGCATCCTGCGGACCGCGCGGCTTGACCTCGGCAAAGCGTGCGAAAGCTTCGCGGGTCTTGTGCCGGTCCCAGCGTTCTTCTTCCGTATGTGGCTGATGCACTTAGCTCGTTACTTTTTTCGTCATCACCAAATTCGTGCCGCGTTCGGGATGCACGTCGTACTCGACGGAGTCCATGAGCGAACGAATCAAGAAGACGCCGAGCCCGCCTACGCGCGGTTCGTCGACGCGTCGCGAGGAGATCGCCTCCGGCCGCGTGCCGCGCCCATAGTCGCGCACGCGAACGGTCAGCGAATCCGGCTCCGTTTCACAGGTGATTTCGATCTGATCGCTTCCGTGCGCGTGTTGAATGCAATTGGTGCAAGCCTCGGCAACGGCGAGTTTGACGTCCTCGATGTCTTCGATCGAGAAATTCAAACGGTTGGCGACGGCGGCAACCGCCAAACGCGCAACCGCCACCCATTCCGCTTTGCTCGGAATGCGCAGCTCGACGATCCCGAGGGATCGGTTGGGATGCGCCACTGGCTGATTCACACGAGCGCCTTCATAGCGGCATCTTCGTCGTCGTAGATGCCGAAGATCTTCACCAGTCCCGTGATGTCGAATATCTTTTTGATCTGCGGATTGGTACATACGAGGTTGACGGTTCCGCCGTGCTCGCGCACGCGCTTGAGTCCGCCGATGAGTACGCCGAGTCCGGTGGAGTCGATGTACCGCACTTTTTCGAGGTTGATGACCAGATTGTAGTGCCCTTTGTCGATGAGGTCGCCGATGGCGTCCTTGACCTTCGGCGAGGTGTACACGTCGATCTCTCCATTCAAATCGACGACGTACGTATCACCCTGTGCCTCACGAACGTTCACTTTAATATCCACACTGTCTCCTACGAGTCCGAAGATTGCCGCGACAACTCGTCGCGGATTTTGTCCGCGCTCGTCTGACCCTCGTCGACCGCGGCATTGATGTTGGAACGGGCGTTCTCTACTACGTTCTTCCCACGTTCGTAGAGGTCGTTGGCTTTGTTGCGTAAATCTCCGGTTGCGTCCATGGCGTAGTTGCTCGCCTCGCGAGCCTTGCCCACGATGAGGTCGCGCGCGTCCTCTTGCATGACGAGATACGCGATGACGCCGCCGGCGATCGCACCCACGATGAAGCCGGCGAAAAATCCGCCGCCTTTTCCGCTCTCGCCCGGCGCGCTTTGACCCTCGTTCATGCACTGTCTCCTGTTTGTTTATCGTCGCCGCGCACCAAACGCCGCAAACCCGCACTGATACCGCCGAGCGTCGCACCCACGTTGACGATCGCGGGGCTGAGCGCTTCCTGCGTCAGCTTGGCGCTTTGCGCGACCGAACCCGCAACCTGTTCGAGCGATTCGACGATCCCCGTGAGGCGCGCAATCGTTTGATCCGCGGTGTCCGCGATGCCGCCGACGTGGGCGAGCGTCTCACTCACCGGCTTTCCCAGCGCCGAGACTTGCTCGTCGAGCCCGTCGAGCGTCCTGTCCAAACGCCGGAGGGTGCGCGCGAGCGCGAGTCCGGCGATAAATACCGCCAACCCGACCAGCAATGCCGCGACGCCGCCTGCAACGTCAAGGAACGCCGTCCAATCAAACAAATTCCGAACCTCCGTCTGGATGTACCCGGACGTGAACCAACTATTCCCCGATTCGCTTCGCTTCTACGCCTGGGCCGGTGAAAATGATCGCAAGTCCGCGACAGCTCGCTCGAGTACCTCTGCCGCGCGATCGATCTGCGCCTGTGTAGTCGTGCGCCCGAGCGAAAAGCGGATGACGCCGCGCATCCACGGCTCCGGCAGCCCAAGCGCCGCGATGACGTGGCTGGGCTCGACGGCACCCGAGGCGCATGCGCTGCCCGCGGATACCGCGATCCCGTCGATGTCCAGACGCATGAGCAGTTGCTCGGAGGTCACGTGTAGGAAGCTCAGGTTGGAAATATGCGGGGCGCGCATGGCCTCGCCGCCGTTGACGCGGACGTCGGAAATCGAGCGTAAGACGCGCTGTTCGAAGCGATCGCGCAGCGTCGCTATGCGGGCAGCGGCTTCGGTCCGTTCGTCCATCGCCAATTCCAGCGCCGTCACGAGCCCAACGACGCCCGCGACGTTCTCCGTGCCCGCGCGCTTGGCGAACTCCTGGCTGCCGCCGTGCACTATCGGCTGAATCGGCGTGCCGTCGCGCACGTACAGCATCCCAACGCCCTTGGGGCCGTAGAACTTATGCGCCGCGAGCGCCACCAGGTCGGCGCCGAGCACGGCTGCATCCACGGGGAGGTACGCCGCGGCTTGGACAGCGTCGGTATGGAAGAGTACCCCACGTTCGCGGGCCAGACGAGCGAGCTGCGAGACCGGCTGCACCACGCCGATCTCGTTGTTCACGTACATCACCGACGCCAGGACCGTATCCCCGCGAAGCGCCTGCGCGAAGGCTTCCGGCGCTATCCGACCGTTCGTATCGACGCCCAGCAGGGTGACGTCCCAGCCCTCGTCGTGCAGTGCCTCGAGGGAGTGCAAAACAGCATGGTGCTCGGCCACCGTTGAGACGATATGCCGACCCCGCGCGCGCAACGCCCGCGCCGTCCCGATAAGCGCCAGGTTATCGGCCTCGGATCCGCCTCCGGTAAAGATCACCTCTTTGCTTTTCACACCCAGGCAGCGTGCGGCGCGATCGCGCGCGTCATCGAGCGCCGCCCGCGCTGCGCGCCCCTCGGCGTGCACGGAACTGGCGTTGTAACCGTTCTGCGCAAAATGCGGCAGCATCGCCTCGATCGCTTCGGGGCGGACCGGGGTCGTGGCGGCATGGTCCAAATAAATTCGTTCGGCGTGTGTCACAGCGGATTCTCAGAGACGTTTTCTATAGTGGGCTTGTGCGAAGCTCCATTGCACACTCCGAGAAGTAGCAACGGGAAAGGTGGTCCGGCGATATGCCGGGCCACCACTTTTTTTTGGGGCTCGACGGGGGTTTGGTCCGTTCGCAAGACGCTCACAAAATGACCTCCTGTCATTTTGCTGCTTCTCCGCTCTTTCGAGAAAACGAAGTTTTGAAAATCACATCCTGTGATGCTCGAAAAAGTCGGAGACTTCCGAACGGACCAAACCTCCGTCTTGCGTTCAAATGCATCGTCCGCGACGCGCGGGCGCTCGCCGTAGCGAGGCATGGCTCGGAAGCTCGTCATAGTGAGTCTGTCGAACCGCGGGGTGGTTCGTCGTTCGTTCCCGGTGTGTAGTAGGTTCGATTTTTCAAATTGTCCGGTACGTTCTGCTGCTTGACGCTGTAGTCGTTGTGAGCGTAGTGGTAGTCGCGGCCGTAGCCCAGTTGTTTCATTAAACCGGTTGGTGCGTTGCGCAGATGCAGCGGCACCGGATCGTTGCGCGTGCCTTCCACGTCGGCCATGGCCGCGGAATACGCGCGGCCGACGCTATTGCTCTTCGGAGCGCGAGCCAGATACAGCGTCGCGTGCGCGAGCGGATAAAAACCCTCGGGCATGCCGACAAAATGCACGGCTTGCTGCGCGGCAATGGCGACCGAGATCGCGCGCGAATCGGCGAGCCCCACATCTTCGGACGAGAGGATGACCAGGCGCCGCGCAATGAACAGCGGATCTTCGCCCGCGTCGATCATGCGCGCGAGCCAGTAGATCGCCGCATTCGGATCCGATGCGCGAATGCTTTTGATGAACGCGCTGATGACGTCGTAATGCTGGTCGCCGCCTTTGTCGTACGAAACCGCGCGGCGCTGCATCGCATCGGCGATGATCGCGGGCGTAATGGCAATGCTGCCGTCAGTTTGGTGCGGCGCCGCGGCTGCAGCGAACTCCAGCGTTCCCAGCGCGCTGCGCGCATCGCCGTTCGAAAGCGTAATCAGCGCCTCGCGCGCTTGCGGCTCCAGGACGATCGGCAATTTGCCCAAACCGCGATCCTTGTCCGTAATTGCGCGATCGATGAGTGCGCCGACGTCCTCGTCGCGCAGCGCTTTGAGCACGAAGACGCGCGAGCGTGAAAGCAGCGCGGAGTTTACTTCGAACGACGGATTTTCCGTCGTCGCGCCGATGAGCGTGACGACGCCGCTTTCCACGTACGGCAGCACGGCGTCTTGCTGCGCTTTGTTGAAGCGGTGAATTTCATCGATGAACAGTACGGTGCGCTTGCCGAGCGCGCGCCGGTGCTGCGCCTCGGCGACGACCTTGCGCAGATCGGCAACGCCTGCGCTAACCGCGGAGAGCGATGCGAAGTGCGCACCCGTCATGCGCGCAATGATCTCTGCAAGCGTAGTCTTCCCCGTGCCGGGCGGTCCCCAGAAAATCAGCGACGGCACCGTGTCGGTTTCGATCGCGCGGCGCAGAGCGTGTCCCGGACCGACGATGTGCTCCTGCCCGACGAACTCGTCGAGCGTGCGCGGGCGCATGCGAGCGGCAAGCGGCTCGCTTACGGTGGACTCGGACGAGAACAACGAGGGTTCCACGCTATTGCCTTTCCCGCCCGGCGGGCATGATCCCGGCGTGCAAGGACGTTGGTTCCCCGCGCTCGCGGCGGCGTTACGGTAGCGCCGGCCCTTTGATCGTTATCGGTTTCGGCGTCGCGATCGACGGCGTGACGCCGGGGAACGTCACCATGACGTTGGAACTGGCCTCGCCCGTACCGCTTTGCGTATTGTAGGTTGCGGTATCTGCGTCCAGCGTGCGATCGCCTTGCACGACGTGCACCTTGCCGGCGAGATCGAGCACGTGCGTGAGATCGTTTAAATGCGCGGTCTGCGCGGTCACGTCGGTATCGCCTTGCGAGTAATGCACGTTACCTTTCGCATCGTACAGACGGGCCTTGTCGTCGAGCGCCAATTCATCCGAAGTGAGCGTCGCGGGGCCGCGCGATGAGGCTTGTGTGCCCTGCGCGCTGTTCAATCCGAACGTCCCGCTCGTGTCGTGCACGCTGACGTTGCCGAAAAGTGAGGCTTTTTGTTGTTTGTAGTTGCCGCTCGCGCGATCGGCTTGAATCGTCGATCCGTCGCTTCGCGTCATCGTTACGTGATCGGGTGCGGAGAATTGTCCGGTGGCAAGATTTGCATGCAATTGATCGGTGACGAGCGTCCACTGGCCAACCTTTGCTCCCGCTTTCTGCGCACCGGCATGCTGCGGTTTGGACTGCGGGGCGGCGGCAATGAGGGCGAGGACGATCGCGAGTAGGGCCAGCGGCTTCATTGCTGCAGTTGCACGTTGCCGTAAAGGTGCAAATCGTGCGTGACACCGTTCATCACCGCGCGGTCGGCACGAACGTCGCTCGTGCCTTGAATGAAATGCACGTTGCCCGTCGCGATGTAGGTTTTCGTAACGCCGTCGATCTTCAAATTATCGCACGTGAGCGTCGCGGGCTGGTGCGATCCGGTCTGGCCGGCGAAGTTGGTGAGCACGCCGTTCGTGTCGTGCAGCACGACGTTTCCGGTCAGCGTCGCGGAGTGCGACTTCCAATTGCCGACGGCGCGATCGGCGGAGATGTCGCTGCCCGGACGCGTGAGTTCGATGTGGCCCGGCGTGGTGAATGCGCCCGTCTGCCAATTCGCATCGAGTTGGCCCGTCTTCACGTGCCAGTCGGACAATCCGAAGCCGACCGCGCGTCCCTGCGCCGGCGCTTTTGGAGCGGCGGCGATCAGGAAAGCGGCAAGCAGTGCGGCGAGCAGGCGTGTCATCATAACGGCGTCTTTCGAATCACGGAGTTGCGTATAACCGGGCTCAAGAGCTCGGTTAGCCGCTCCAGCGAGATCACCCCTTCGCGCAGCACCACCGGCTGCGGGCCCGTCATGTCGATAATGGTGGACTCGCGCTGGTAACGCGTCGGTCCATGCTCCACCAGCAAATCGGCGGGCGGCAGGGCGCTCCAATCGCCGGCCCCGTAGTACGCCTGCGCGCCGCTCAGGTTCGCACTGGTTGCAGCCAGCGGACCGCAGCGCTCCAAGATGGCGCTGCACAGCGGATCGTCGGGCACCCGGAAGCCCAGCGTAGGCAATCCCGCGGTAACGTCCTGATCGATAAACGCAGGTTTGGGGATGATTATCGTCACCGGGCCGGGGAAAAGCCGCCTGCCCGCCGCAAGCGCGTCCCGCTGGTCCTGCGCGTATTCCGTAAACTCCGCGACGCTGGCAAGATGCAGCGTCAACGGCTTGTTCGGTGGACGTTGTTTGGCGCCGTAGATGCGTGCGATGGCTACAACGTCGTACGGATCGCACCCGATGCCGTACACCGTGTCGGTCGGAAAGATGGCGGTACCGCCGTGCTGCACGACGTTCGCCACTTCCTCAACGACGCGAGCATGCGTTTCCTTACGCGCGTCGATGACATTCGCAATTCTCACGCTGCGGTGTTCATACCCCGCATGGCGCGCGCCTCTTCGGGCTTAGATGCGAACGCGCATTCCCGTGCCGAGCGCAACGCACGAGAGCGGATCCTCGGCGATGATGACCGGGATGCCGCATACTTCCGCCAGCAGTTTGTCCAAACCGCGCAGCAGCGCGCCGCCGCCGGTCAGAATCACGCCGCGGTCGATGATGTCGGCGGCCAGTTCCGGCGGCGTTTTTTCCAGCACCGCTTTGACCGCTTCGACGATGGCACCGACCGGCTCGGAGAGCGCCTCGCGAATTTCTTCGCTCGTGATCTTCACCGTCTTGGGTAAACCGTTGATGAGATCGCGTCCGCGAATCTCCATCGCCAGTTCCGATTCCAAACGATATGCGGAGCCGATTTTGATCTTGATTTCTTCCGCGGTACGCTCGCCAATCATCAGGTTGTACACGCGCCGGATGTAACGGATGATTGCCTCGTCGAGTTTGTTGCCCGCAACGCGCAGCGATTGCGAAACGACGATGCCGCCGAGCGAGATCACCGCAACGTCCGTCGTGCCGCCGCCGATGTCGACGACCATACTTCCCGACGGACCGTCGATCGGTAAACCGGCACCGATTGCCGCCGCCATCGGTTCTTCGATGATCTCGACGTGTTTCGCACCGGCGAGTTTCGCCGCGTCTTTAACGGCGCGTTCTTCAACGCTCGTGATTTCCGCGGGTACGCAAATCACCACGTTCGGTTTGGGCTTGAACAGCGAGGAGAGCCAGGAGCGATCGCGCATGACTTTCTTGATGAAGTAACTCAGCATCGCTTCCGTCACTTCGAAATCCGCGATGACGCCGTCGCGCAGCGGGCGAATCGCTTGAATATGCGCGGGCGTTTTGCCGAGCATTTGCCGCGCTTCTTCACCGACGGCCAGCGTTCTGCCGTTGTTCATGTCTTTGGCGACAACGGACGGCTCGCGTAAAACGATACCTCTGCCTTTTACATGCACGAGCACGTTGGCAGTGCCCAAATCGATCCCGATATCCAAAATTCGCTCCCGTTTTAATAGGACGCCCCCCACTTCGTGGGGGCCCCATAAACCTCATGGCGCCGAAATGTACGGGCTTTGTTAGCTCGTTCGCGCGCGAGTCGTAGGATACTCGCTCGTTTCGAAAAGTCCGTTCGGCTCGACGAGCGGAGTGATGCCGCTTGCTCGCTGTACCTGGCCGCCCAATGCGGACAGCATCTCCTCCAGACGCTCGTAACCGCGGTCGATGAATTCCAATCCGATGATTTCGGTTTCACCGGAGGCCGCCAGACCACCGACCACGAGCGCCGCACCGGCGCGGATATCCGGCGCTTCGACCGGCGCGCCCGAGAGCGGTGCGCCGCCTTTGACGACGGCAGTATTGCTCTCCATCGAGACGCGCACGTCGGCGCCCATGCGGGCGAGTTCGTTCACGTACGAGAAGCGCGCATTGAAAATGGACTCTTCCACCACGCTGTTGCCGGGCGCCGTGCAGAGGAACGAGACCATCTGCGGCTGCAGGTCGGTCGGGAAGCCCGGAAACGGCGCGGTCAGAATATCGGTGCCGCCGGTCAGCGCGTCGGCCCGTACGCGAATCCAGTCGTCGCCGGACGTCACCGTCGCGCCGCACTCTTGCAGTTTCAGGCCGAGCGCGTGCAGGTGTTCCGGCGTGCACGCGGTGACGGTGACGTCGCCGCGCGTCGCGGCGCCGCAGAGCAGGAGCGTGCCGGTCACGATGCGATCCGGAATGATGGTGTACTCGACGCCGTGCAATTCGGAGACGCCTTCCACCACGATGGTGTCCGAACCAGCACCGCCGATGCGTGCGCCCATGGCGCACAAAAAGTTTGCCAGGTCGGTGACTTCCGGTTCCATAGCGGCGTTGCGCAACGTCGTGATGCCTTCCGACAGCACGGATGCGAGCATCGCGTTCTTCGTCGCGCCGACGCTCGGCATGCGAAACTCAATTTCAGCGCCTTGCAGCCGTTTGCGCTTCGCCGTGGCGATAAGGTACCCGTGCGCGTTCTTCACCTCGCAGCCAAGTGCACGAAATGCCAGCTCGTGCATGTCGGTCGCGCGCGTCCCGAGTACGCACCCGCCGGGAAGCGGCACTTCAGCGCGCCCGAACCGTCCGAGCAGCGGGCCGACCACGTCGAAACTCGCGGCGAGTTTACGCACGAGCGCGTAGGGCGCGCTGTAAGAGGCGACATTGCTCGTGTCGATGGTCACCGTGCCGTCGCCTTCATAGCGCAGACGCGCACCAAGAGCCTCGAGCAGCGACCACATCACCGAAACGTCGGTGATGCGCGGCACGCGGTGCAGCGTAACTTTGCCTTTGGCAAGCAACGACGCCGCCATGATGGGCAGCGCCGCGTTTTTCGCACCGTGCGTACGCACGGAGCCTTCCAAAGGCGCACCGCCGCGAACGCGCAGCGTGGTTTCCAAACGATCTAACGTATTCAACCTATCTCGTCATCCTGAGCTTGTCGAAGGGCTGAGCTTGTCGAAGGGCTGAGCTTGTCGAAGGGCAGCTCGTCGCAAGTAAGCACACGGCTGTCATAAGGACCGCCGCGCAGTTCGAGTTGCATCGCGCCCGCCGGCGTTACGTGCACGAAAATTTCACTCCACGAATTGGTGCTCAGATCGAGCACATCGGCGTGATTGTTTTGCAGCATGCCCGCCAATCGGTGCTGTTGCGCATCCGCTACGCGCAAACGCCCGTCGGAGTAAAACGCGGCGAGCACGTGCGTATCCGCCGATTCCGCGCGATAATAGCGCGCGCCGTTATCCGCCGGGTCGATAATGAACGCGGTGGGGTCGGGCACTCCCGATGGCGGCGGCACCGGTGCTGTGTCGGGCGGCGCAGGCCGCTGTGCCGGCACGAAACGCGAGGAAAGCGTACGGTTGCCTCGCTGCTCGCGCTGCATGACAACGTGCGCGATGAACGCCAGAGCGGTGAGCTCGAGCGCAATGCCTGCCAATCTCGTCCAGCCGGGCGCGCGTTGCACGCTGGCTCGATTCGACGGCTTATGCGGGGTGTCCGGTCGCGTGCGGTATAGCGTTCGCAAAGCCGGCCGCTGGTTTGCTCGTGCGCTGCAACGGGAACCGTTCGTTCAGTACCGGGGTCCGGTGGGGAGGACAAGTGGCACGCACATCCAGCGATACAATTGAAGTTCTTCGCGAGCATTGGAATGCGCGCGCGGCACGCTTTGATACGGAGGCCGAGCACGGACTGCGCAGCGAGGAACAGCGCCAAGCGTGGCTCGTGTTGCTCGCGCCGATTGCCGGCCCGGCGCCCAAACGCATTCTCGACGTCGGGTGCGGGACCGGATTTCTGGCCATGCGCTTCGCGGAACTCGGTCACACGGTGACCGGCGTGGATTTCGCGCCGAACATGCTGGATACGGCCAGCGAACACGCGCGTGAGGCCGGGCTTTCGATAGAGTATCGCGTCGACGATGCGATGCATCTGTCCGAACCCGAGCAGAGTTACGATGTCGTCATCGCGCGTCACGTCATATGGACGATGCCCGATCCGCGCAAAGCGGTGGCGAGTTGGCTGCGCGTGCTGCGCCACGGCGGAAGACTTGCAATCGTCGAAGGCAAATGGGCCGATAACACGGCGCTCGCGCGTGCGCACGCCTCACCGGTGCGCCGCGCGATGAACGCGCTCGTCGAAACGCCGCTCAGTGCCGCCGCACGCATTCGCGGCAAGAAATCCGAAACGCTTCAAGCGCGCAAGTACCGCCGCATTCAAGCGCAGTTGCCGTTCTCGGGCGGACCGCCGCGGGACGCGCTGACGGAGTTACTTTCGGAAAGCGGCGTACGCAACGTCGAAGCGACGCCGCTGATGGATGCGCGCTATTGGGGCGAGGAGCCGCGCTTCGACCGCTATATCGTCGTGGGTGAACGCTAACCGCGCGTTCTAATGATGTCCGGTTAGCCGCAGCTTCGCGTTCGCGAAGTCGATAATCGACTGCTCGCGTGCGAACAGGTGCGGTTCGCCTGCCGCTTTTTGACGTTCAGTCGCTTCGGCCAGTTCCGTACGCGCCTGGGCTACGTTGACTTCTTCGAACGTGAGCGCTTCGTCGACCAGCACGGTAACTCGATCGGGAAGCGCTTGCATGAATCCCTCGCCCGTCGCCAGTTCCAAACGTTTGGGCGAGCCGTTCTCCACGATATTCGCGCGCAGCACGCCGGGTTTGAGGGCGCTCAAGAACGGCGCGTGATGCGCCAGAATACCTTCCTCGCCTTCGGTCGTCACGGCAATCACCAAGTCCGCCTGGCCGTCGAAGACGACCTTGGTGGGTGTGATGAGCTTGAACGGAATCGTTGTAGCCATCTTTAAACTGCGGCGCCGAGCTTCTCCGCAGCGGCTTTCACGTCGTCGATGCCGCCCGCATAGAAGAACGCCTGCTCGGGGAGATGATCGACTTTGCCTTCGAGGATCTCCTTGAACGCGGCGATCGTGTCGGGAAGTTTGACGTATTTGCCCGGTGTGCCCGTGAACTGTTCGGCAACGAAAAATGGTTGCGAAAACATGCGCTGCATGCGGCGCGCGCGAGCAACCGTGATCTTGTCGTCTTCCGAAAGTTCTTCGATACCGAGAATCGCGATGATGTCTTGCAGGTCTTTGTAGCGCTGCAGCGTTTCCTGAACGCCGCGCGCGACCTTGTAGTGCTCGTCACCGACGATCTGCGGATCGAGAATGCGCGAACTCGACGCGAGCGGATCGACGGCGGGATAGATGCCGAGTTCGGAGATCGGGCGCGAGAGCGCCGTCGTCGCATCCAAATGCGCGAACGTCACGGCGACGGCCGGGTCGGTGTAGTCGTCGGCCGGCACGTATACCGCCTGCACCGACGTAATCGAGCCCTTGTGCGTGGACGTAATGCGTTCTTCGAGCGAGCCCATGTCGGTCGCGAGCGTCGGCTGATATCCGACGGCAGAGGGCATGCGGCCCATCAGTGCGGACACTTCCGAACCCGCTTGCAGATAGCGGAAAATGTTGTCCATGAACAGCAGGACGTCGCTGCCGAGTTCGTCGCGGAAATACTCAGCCATCGTCACGCCCGTCTGCGCAATACGGAAACGCACGCCCGGCGGCTCGTCCATCTGTCCGAACACGAGCGTCGTGTTGGCAAGAACGCCCGACTCTTTCATTTCGAGCCACAAGTCGTTTCCTTCACGCGTGCGCTCGCCGACGCCGGTGAACACGGAGAAGCCTTTGTGCACGTACGCGATGTTGCGGATCAGTTCTTGAATGAGCACGGTCTTGCCGACGCCGGCGCCGCCGAACAAACCGACCTTGCCGCCGCGCGTGTACGGCGCCATCAAGTCGATGACTTTGATGCCCGTCTCGAAAATTTTCGGCGTCGGATCCTGCGCTTTGAACTCCGGCGCAGGACGGTGAATGGGCCATTCCGCAGCGGCCTTGACCGGCTCGTTCGAATCGATCGCCTTGCCGAGGACGTTGAAAATACGTCCGAGCGTGCCTTCACCGACCGGAACGCGAATCGGTCCGCCGGTTGCCGTGACCGCTGCGCCGCGCATCAAGCCGTCCGTCGAACCCAAGGCCAGGCAGCGCACCTGATTGTTGCCCAGTTCGTCCTGCACTTCGAGCACCAGGTCGCGCGCCTGCATGGCGGTGCCGCCCAGCTCGATGCCGGACTGCCCGCTCGATGCACCGTTCGACGAAGCGTGATCTTCGTTCACTCTCACGGTGAGCGCATCGTTGATCTTCGGAAGCGTCTCCGCGGTGAATTCCACGTCGACGACGTTTCCGAGCACTTGAACGACTTTACCGCTAGCCATGTGTATCAGATTCCTTTTGTCTATTCGCTATTCGATGTAGCCTCTA
Organism: Vulcanimicrobiaceae bacterium; assembly: GCA_035694945.1. Lineage (GTDB taxonomy): Bacteria > Vulcanimicrobiota > Vulcanimicrobiia > Vulcanimicrobiales > Vulcanimicrobiaceae > DATGJX01. The sequence goes on along the minus strand of DASSEZ010000128.1, from coordinate 23,162 downwards.
CGTGACGTATCGGCCCGCCACATGCCTGCCCGGTCGCCGGTCGCCTTTTCACCTCGTGATGAAAAGTGCTCCCTCGCCTCTTTGCCGCTTCACAGGCGTCCTGCGTTAGGCGGCAAATTCACACGCGCCCGGGCAGGCACGTGGCGGACCGCTTCGTCACGATCCGGTTAAAGCTTCAGCTCCTCCGACGATTTCCAAAAGCTCTTTGGTAATCGCGGCTTGCCGCGCGTTGTTCATCGCAATCGTCAGTTCGTCGATCAATTTGCCGGCGTTGTCGGTCGCGTTGTTCATCGCCACCAACTGCGCGGCGTAGAACGCCGCGTCGGTTTCCAGCATCGCCGAGAAGATCGTGAACTCGAGATATTTTGGAAGCAGACGGGAGAGCACCGCTTCCGGCGAAGGCGCGAATTCCACCGATCCCTTAGGGCCCGCTTGCGCGCTTTGCGTCTGCGCAGGTCGTTCGACCGGAACAAGATGCCGCGTCTCCGGTTTCTGCGACATCATCGAGATGAGTTTGGCCGAGATGATGGTGACGTCGCCAATGGTGCCGGCGATGAAATCGTCGGTTACGCGCCGCGCAACTTCGCGCGCAGTTCGGAGCTTCGACGGCGCATTGAGCACCCACGTGGGATGATCGCTCATACCCCAGCGCCGCACAGCGTTGCGCGCCTTGATGCCGACGGTGTAAAACCGCGCGTCGGCGTGATCGCCGCGATACAGCTCGGCCGCACGAATCACGTTCGAGTTGAACGCGCCGGCTAGTCCCTTGTCCGCCGTCATGAGAATGACGCCTGCCGGCGCGCCGGCGCGGCCCGGTTTCATGAACGGATGATCGACGCTTCCTACGCTCGCCATTAGATCGCGCAGCATCTCGCCGATCGTGTCCGCGTACGGGCGCGCCTGCTTCTGCGCAAGCTCCGCACGGCGGATCTTCGCCGCGGCGACTTGCTTCATCGCCTTGGTGATCTGCTGCGTGTTCTTGAGCGACCGGATGCGGTCGCGTAAGTCGCGTACGCTCGGCATTAGAAGCTCTTGTTGAACTCCGTCAGCGCGGCTTCCAGGTTCTTCTTCGTATCGTCCGCGAGCTGGCTGCTCTGCGCGATCGCTTGCGGAACGTCCGGATGCTTCTCGTGCAGGAACGCGATGAAGCCGCGCGACCAGTTCTGCAGGCGCGAGGTTTCGACGTCGTTCACGAAGCCTTTGGTCGCGCCGTAGATAATCGCAACCTGATCTTCGTTGGCCATCGGCTGATACTGCGGCTGCTTGAGCAGTTCGGTCAGTTTTTCGCCGCGCATCAACTGGTTCTGCGTCGCTTTGTCGAGGTCGCTCGCGAGCTTGGCAAAGGCCGCGAGATCTCGGTACTGCGCGAGTTCCAGTTTCAGCGGACCGGCGACGCTCTTCATCGCCTTGGTCTGCGCGGAACCGCCGACGCGTGAAACCGACAGACCGACGTTGATGGCCGGGCGGATGCCTTGGAAGAACAACTCCGGCGTCAGGTAGATCTGGCCGTCCGTGATCGAAATCACGTTCGTTGGAATGTACGCGGAGAAGTCGCCGGCCTGCGTTTCGATGATCGGCAGCGCGGTCATCGAACCGCCGCCGAGTTCGTCGGAAAGCTTCGCGGCGCGCTCGAGCAAACGCGAGTGCAGGAAGAAGACGTCGCCCGGATAGGCTTCGCGGCCCGGCGGACGGCGAAGCAGCAGCGACATCTCGCGATACGACTGCGCGTGCTTGGTGAGATCGTCGTAAATGATCAGGACGTCTTTGCCGCCGTACATGAGTTCTTCGCCCATCGCGGCGCCGGCGAACGGCGCAATCCAGCGCAGGGCGGCCGCGTCCGACGGTCCGCACGAAACGATCGTCGTGTACTCCATCGCGCCTTTTTGCTCGAGAATTTGCGCGAGCGCGGCAACGGTGGAATTCTTCTGCCCGATCGCGACGTAGATGCAAAAGACGTTCTTGCCTTTTTGATTGATGATCGTGTCGATCGCGATCGCGGTCTTGCCCGTGCTGCGATCGCCGATGATGAGTTCGCGCTGGCCTTTGCCAATCGGAATGAGTGCGTCGATCGCGCGGATACCGGTGAACAGCGGCTGTTTGACCGGCTGACGCTGGACGACCGTGGGCGCGACGTTTTCAATCGTGCGGTACTTGCGCGTGTCGATGGCGCCTTTGCCGTCGATTGGCGTGCCCAGCGGATCGACGACACGGCCGAGCAGCGCCTCTCCAACCGGAACCGACGCGATGCGGCCGGTGCGGCGCACTTTGTCGCCTTCCTTGATCTGCTCGTCGTCGCCCATGATGACGACGCCGACGTTGTCCTCTTCCAGGTTGAGCGCGACGCCCTGCGTGCCGTTGGGGAACTCCACGAGTTCCGAAGCACGTACGCTATGTAAGCCGTACACGCGCGCCAGGTTCGCGCCGACCTCAATGACGGTTCCGACCTGATCCTCTTGGATCTCGGCCGTGAAACTCGCGATCTGTTGCTTTAAAATACCAGCGATTTCGTCAGCGTTAATCATGGTTTGTCCTTAGCGTTAGGTTTTTGCGAACAGCGTTCGCGTGAGTTCTTCCAGGCGGCCCTGCACCGAGCCGTCGATGCGGCGATCGCCCATCATGATGCGCACGCCGCCGATGAGATTGGGCTGCACCGTCTGCGTGACGCTGAATTTCTTGCAGTAGAGCCGCTCCAACCGCTCCACCATGGAACCCAATTCCGCGGCGGAAAGTTCGCGCGCCGACGTAATGCTCAGCGGCTCTTCGCCGCGCGCCTGCATCTGCAGCCCGTCGTACTGCTCGACGATCTCGCGCAGCAGCGCTTCGCGGCGCTTGCGCACGAGCAGCAGCGCCGTGTGCAACGCAATGTCTTGCACCTTGCCGGCGAACGCGGTAAAAAGCACGCGCTCTTTCTGTTTGCGGTCGATCACCGGCGAGAGAAAGAAGCCCTTGGACGTCGCGTCTCCGTAGACGGCGTCGCGCAGCATATGCAAATCTTTGCCGACCGCGTCGACCGTGTGTGCCTCGTCGGCGAGTTGGAAGACCGCCAGCGCGTACCTCCGCGCGAGTGTTTCATTCGCCATCAGTTGCGACCGCCGTGTTCCAAGTTGGAAAGGAACGTGCCGACGAGTTGCGCGTTCACACCGGCATCGACGCGCTCTTGCGCTTGCGCACGAGCCAAACGAAGCGCTTGGTCGAGCAGTTCGTCACGCAGCCGTTCGCGTGCCGCGACACGTGCGCGCTGCAGTTCTCCCTGCGCATTTTGAACGGTGCGCTCACCCGCACGGTTTGCCTCGCCGACAATGGCCTGGCACTCCGCCTTGGCCTGCGCCTCAACGCGCTCTTTGATCGCGATGGCATCCCGCTTGGCAGCGTCGATTTCGCCGCGCAGCGAATCGAGCTGCGCCTTGGCGTCGTCGCGATGTCGCTCGGCTTCGGCAATCGCCGCGTTGGCGTTCTGCTGAGCCTGCAGCACCGCCGGCTGGAGAAACTTGAACCAAATCCACACCAGCACGATGATGAACAGGACCGCCGAGATGACTTGGCTCCACAGAGCAACCGCTTCGTAGTTCATCGCGCACCCTCCGCAAGCGCGCGCGAGACCATCAGGTCTGCGAGTTCGCGAACCGTTTGCGGTTCGTTTGCACGCGCGGCCTGCATCTCGGCGGCAACGGTTCGATCCGCTTGCGCGATAATCTCCGCCGCCTTCGCGTTCGCCTGGGTGGCGATGGCTCCGGCTTGATTCGAAGCCTCGGCGCGTTCGCGCGCGAGCAATTGCTCGGCCTCACGGCGCGCCGTCGCGCGAATGCTCTCCGCCTGCGCACGCAGGGCGTGCGTTTCCGCTTGATAGCGATCGTAATCGTTCGTCACGCTGTTGATGTACTCGCGACGCTTGACGATTGCGCGGCTGACGGGACGGATGAACACCACGTTCAAGATCGCGAAAAAGATCACGAAGTTGATGAACTGGACGAGCATCGTCCCGCCGGACGGTGTGAGAAACATGCGCGGCTGCTACCCTTCGACTATTTCGCGAATGCCGCCATGAGCGTCGGGACCTTCGCCACGACGATCAGGATATAAAACGAGAGCGCGATGGCGATGAACGGAACGGCTTCCAGAACGCCGACGCCCAGGAACATGAACGTGAAGATGTTCGAGCGAGCCTCGGGTTGACGCGCGATCGCCTCGACGGCCTTCGACGCGACGTTACCGTCGCCGACGGCCGAGCCGAATGCGACGCCGCTGATGATTATGCCGAAGGCGAGGAACGCCATGCCGATGATAAACGCTTGCGAATTCAAGAAATTTCCTTTCTCAGTGGTCCTCCGCAATCGCCAGTGACAAGTAGACGATTGCGAGCAGGGTGAACACGAACGCTTGAACGGTGCCGACGAAAAAGTTGAAAAACTGGATGAAGAACGGCACGACGGTGACGACGAGCGAGAGATTCACCGGCCCGAGCATCACCTTGGCGGTAATGATGGACGCGATGATGATGAACAGCAACTCGCCGACGAAAATATTGAAAAACAGACGCGCAAACAGCGTCGTCGGGCGCAGCACCTCGTCGATCACGTTCAGCGGAAAGAGCGCCGGGAACGGTTTGAACAGATGTTTGAGGTAACCGGGCCCTTTTTTGCGGAACGCGACGATTTGGATGAGGAAGAACACGGTGAGCGCGTACGGCAGCACCGTGTTGAGGTCCGACGTCGGGGAACCGCCGAACGGCAAGCCTACGACCTTGAAGGGAAGCATGCCGAACTGATTCAGCAAGAAAATGAAGATGAACAGCGCGATGAAGAACGGGACGAACGGCTCGCCGTTCGGGCCGAGCACGCCGTACGCGAGATCGGCGATGAAGTTCATCACGCCCTCGACGACCGCCTGACGCTTGGAAACGAGTGCGCTGCGATAGCTGGCGCCGATAAAACCGAAGAAAATAAGCGCGACCACCATGACGAGCCACGTCGTCATAATGGTGTCGGCGTGCACTTGACCCACGACGGGCCAGGTCCACGTTATATGCTCGCCTATTTGTTCGTGCACGAACTATGCTTCCGTCGATATGCGCTTTGCAGGCTCAGCCCGTAAAGCGCGAGCGGCATAAAAAACCCGATGAAATAGCACCCAAGCGTCCATAAAGAAGAAACCCGGAGCGCCAGCATCACGGGCACTATACCGAAGAGGCCCAGCCGGAGCAAACTACTTAAGACGAACACCGGCACGTTCCGGCGTTCGAGCAGTTTTTCGTTCCCGGCCATCGACAGCAGCGCGTTTCCCACTCCGCACACCCCGCCCACGATCAGCGCCAGGGCGAACCAGGGATACCAAAGAGCAAGGGGGAGAGCAGAGATGGCGACGACGATCAGCGAGCCGAACGTCGCTCTCCGTTTGAGTTGCTTGTAGAGAGCCGCGTCCGCCGCCGCTTCGGCGGGGGTGTAAGTACGGCGGGCCGGGGCGCTCTCCTCCCACTCGTCGTCCCAGCTCATGATGAACGAATCGCGCCCGCGACCAGGCGGAAGGCCGCATATCCGCCCAGCACGACACCGGCGAAAAACAGGTAGACGACCAGGTCGCCGCGGCCCAGGTGACGGTCGAGGACGATGCCCACGATGATCGCCGCGATAACGCTGCCGGCGAACGTGCCGCCGGCGGCGATTACCGCCAACGCGCCTCTCATTGTGCGGCGGACTGCGGTTCGAACGGCTGGGGGTAGGTTCCCTCACGCAGCCGGGCGAGCAGCCAGGCGACGATGCGCTCGGAGGCATGTCCGTCGCCGTACGGGTTCACCGCGCGCGCCATCCGATCGTAGTGGGCGCGATCCGTCAATAATTGCGTCGCGGCTTCTACGATGCGCGTCCGCGTCGGACCGACCAGCTCGAGGGTGCCGGCGTCCACGCCTTCCGGGCGCTCCGTTTCGTCGCGCATCACGAGGACCGGTTTTCCCAAACACGGCGCTTCCTCTTGAATGCCGCCGGAGTCGGTGAGAACGAACGTGCAGTCGCGAACGGCGCTGACCATTTCCCCGTACCCGACGGGATCGGCCAGGATGACGCCGTCTTGCGTACCCAGCACGGCGTGCGCGACGGGACGTACCCGGGGCGAGGGATGCACCGGCCACAGAATCTGCGGACGCATCGGCAGGTTCACGATGTCGCGCATCGCCTCGCACATTTCACGCATGTGCGCGTGATTCTCACGGCGGTGCGCGGTGACGACGATCACGGGACGCGACAGATCGAGACGTTCCCATCCCGGCGGCTTCGGTAAATCTTGACGGTGCGCGGTTTGCAAAAACGCGTCGATAACGGTGTTGCCCGTCACGATAATCGCGTCGTGCGGTACGTTTTCGCGCAGCAGATGTTCGCGCGAAAGCGGCGTGGGCGAAAAGTGGTACGACGCAACCGTTCCGGTGAGGCGGCGGTTCATTTCTTCCGGAAACGGCACCCACGGATCGCTCGTGCGCAAGCCCGCCTCGACGTGACCGACGGGAATCTGCTGATAGAACGCCGCGAGCGCCGCCGCGGTGCTCGTCGTCGTATCGCCATGCACCAGAACCACGTCCGGACGTGCGACTTTGAGCACGCCTTCCATGCCGATCAGCACTCGCGTCGTAATGTCGGTGAGCGTTTGATCCGGCGTCATGATGTCGAGATCGTACTGCGGACGGATCGCGAAAAGTTCGAGCAGATCGTCGAGCATCTGCCGGTGCTGTGCCGTCACGCACACGATGCCTTCGATCTGCGGATGGTCCGCAAGCGCGTGCACGACCGGAGCCATCTTGATGGTGTCCGGGCGCGTCCCGAACACCGACATCACGCGCAGCGGCCGGCTCATTTTGAAAGGCGCTCCGGCCTAGCCTGCGCGCCCCCCAACTGCGTTGGGGCCCCCATTGCCTCATGGCGCATAAGCGCACTGCTCACATAAGCGCTCCCCGAGGGCGCCGCAAAAGCGCGAACTTTTGAAAAGCCGCCGGCGAGGAGCAGTGCGACGGCGCCGAGCACGATGCAAATCGCGTAAATCAGCAGTACCGCCTGCCGCACGTTCAAACCGTAGCGGAAAATGAGTTGATGGTGGAAATGCCCGCGGTCCGCCTCCGTGATCTTTTTGCCCGAGCGCGCGCGCCTGTAAATGGCGGCCGCGGTGTCGAGTATCGGTAAGGCCAGTACGACCAGCGGCGCGATGAGGCCGACGGCGATTGCCGTCTTGCTGGTGCCGATAATCGACACGGTTGCGAAGACGTAGCCGATGAACAGCGAGCCGGTATCTCCCAAAATAATGCGCGCGGGATTGAAATTGTACGGCAAAAAGCCCAGCGCGGCGCCGGCGAGCGCGATGACGACGAGCGCAACGACGGGATTATCTTTCGTGAGCGCAATCGCGAACAAAAAGACGCACGAAATCGCGGTGAAGCCGCTGAGCAGTCCGTCCAGGCCGTCGATGAAGTTGATCGCGTTCATCATCCCGAGATACCACAGCAAGGTGATCGGAATACTGAACCACAGCGGAAAGTCGACGTACTGATGCGTGATCGGATTTTGCACGTCTGCGATGGTAAACCCGTACACCATCGAGATGCCGGCGACGACGATCTGGGCGATAAATTTATAGCGCGGGCGCATGCCCATCAGATCGTCCCATAACCCGACGCCCAGAATCAGCATGCTGCCGAAGAGCAGGCCGATGAGATTGTGGACGCTCGCGAGTTGATCGCGCAGTTGGTCCGGCAGCGTGTCGTGCGGATCGACCGGGAAAAACCCATGCACGTGCGAGAGCGCGATGCCGAGCACCGCAAAGAGCGCGAACGCGAAGCCGAAGAACACCGCGACGCCGCCGATGCGGGGCTTGGGAACGTCGTGCATACGCCGCTCGCCAATCTCGTCCATCATGCCGACGTGGTGCGCCAGGCGAATCACGAACGGCGTGAGCAGCGAGGACACGACGCCTGCAAGTACGAGCGCGGCTATATAAATGTACAACGGCGCGCTGGTCATGGGCGCACGCCCTGCAGCGATGCGAACGGTGTTAGGCCGACGCCGGCCTCCGAGAGCAGTTCTTGTGCAACCGCATCCGGATATGCAACGTCGTACACGATTTTGCGCACGCCCGCACTAATGAGCAGCTTCGAGCAATTGACGCATGGTTGATGCGTGCAATACGCGGTCGAGTCCGACAGGTTCACGCCGTGCAGCGCCGCTTGTACGACGGCGTTGGCTTCGGCATGCGTCGCGCGCATGCAATGGTCGTTGACCAGCATGCAGCCCGCTTCGGTGCAATGCGGCACGCCGCGCGGCGATCCGTTGTACCCGGTCGTCAGAATGCGGTGTTCGCGCACCAGCACGCATCCAACCGACGCGCGCGGACATGTAGCACGCGTTGCGACGGTTCGCGCGATCTCCATGAAGTACTCATCCCAACCGGGGCGCATGAAATCCTACGCGTTCTCTTTGGCGCGAACGGCAACCGGCACGGAACTCGTGCTGCCGAACATGCGGTCACCCGCGTCACCCAGGCCCGGCACGATGTAGCCGTGATCGTTCAAGCGTTCGTCGAGCGAACCCGTGACGATACGCACGTTGGGATGCGCGGTGTGAATCGCTCGCACACCTTCGGGCGCGGCGATGACGCTGATGAAGGTCACCGCACCAGCGCCGCGCGTTTCCAGCGCTTCGATCGCGGCGGCTCCGGAATTTCCCGTCGCAAGCATCGGATCCAGAATGAACACGTGACGCTCCGAGAGGTCGTGCGGCACGTTGGCGTAGTACGGCACCGGCTGCAGCGTTTTCGGATCGCGGTAAAATCCCAGATGTGCGACGACGGCGTCGTCGATCACTTGCAAAAAGCCGGGCAGCAGTCCAAGGCCGGCACGCAGAATCGGCGCCGCGACGGGCCGCACCGCGATACGCTTGGCCACCATTGGAGCAACCGGCGTGATGACGCGCTCGTCCGCCACCGGCAGATCGCGCGTCGCCTCGTATGCCAGGAACGCACCGAGTTCTTCGATCAGCTTCCGAAACACGGGCGTCGGCGTATCGCGATCCCGCAATCTCGATAACCTATCCGCAACCGCGGGATGGTCGACGACACGCAAACGATCAGGAGACATCATAGGCTGCAGCGGAGAGTTTGGGCCCGCTCGCCCCGATGCCTGCGCTGAGGAGTTTTGCGTCTATCGCGTAAAGCGCAGGGCGTAGGTCATCATGCTGCGGTAGGGGTGCAGATCGCTGCGCGAGAGGACGAACAGCCGCACCGGACTCGTCCCGGTCTGGCGGCAAAAATATGCGGCTCCCAGCGAAAACGTGATGATATACGACACGGAACTTGCCACCGCGCCGCCGGCAATACCGAAGCGCGGCAGTGCGAGCACCGTAACCACCGCGCAGATGATGGCGGAACCCAGCCGCAAAAACAGGGGAACCTTCGGCTCCCCGAGTTGCTGCGCGAAGAACGTTGCAAGCGCGCCCATCATGCTGTACGCCACAATCCCCGGCAACAAGAGCTCCGTCACCAGCACGGCACCGGCGAACGCTTTTCCGTACACGAGCGGAACGAGCAGCGGCGTGAGCGCGGCGATAACCAGAGCGGCTGCAAGCGTAAGCGCTACGGAGTGACGCATGCACGCGGCAGTGGCGGCGATCGCTTCAGCGCGGTTGCCGCGCGCGATTCGGCCGAACGACGCCTGCACCATCGGACGCGTCAGTTGGAACAGCATCTCGCCGATGCCGATGCCGACGGAATACACGCCCAGTGCACTTTGTCCGAGCACGAACATGATCAGAAACACGTCGATGCGCGAGTTCAAAAACATCACCACGTTGGCCAGACCGATTTGCGCACCGTACCGCAGCTGCTCTTTGACGAGCGGGCCGTCGTCATCGCCTTCCGTCGCGCGTGCATACGAGCGCAGACGAATTGCGGTGTAGACCGCACTTGCGACATACCCGCTGATCCATGCAGCGAGCAGCACGATGACGCCGGCGTGCATCACCGCCAGCACCGGCACGTAGATCAGTACCGGCAAAATCGAGGCAATCAGCAACTGCCGGTTGACGCTCTTCACGTCGGAGTCGGCCAGGAAAAAGCCCGTGGCGGATTGCGTAAAGAGCGCAAAAGGCGCCGCCGCCGCAACAAACAGCAGCGCGTGCTGTGAGGGCACGAGCCACCCGGTGATGACAAGAGCCACAATCAGCAGCAGCGACGCCGCGATCAACACGCGCAGCATCGTGCGCAGCAACGCCGACGGAGATCGGTGCAGGCGGGTGTATTGCCACGAGATCGCCGGAGATTGGCCGTTGAACACGACGATGAGCGCCAGCGCGGCCATCGCATACGTGAACAGGCCCTTGCCGCCGGTTCCCAGCATGCGGGCCACCACGATGGAGCCGCCGATGGAAACGGCCTGCACGGCGATTCGCGTCAGGAATGTCTCGAGGCTTTTTCGGGCTATCTCCCCCACAGCGGAATCGTAGCAGCAGTCCGCTCATACCGGGAGGGCTTTCGCGCCGCCGCCCGGGGGCCAACCGGCCCGCGAACCTCCTAATTCTCTGAATAGTTCCAAAGCACTGGGACGCTTGCCTTAGCGGCGCTTCCCCTTGTTGGCGACGGCAACGGCGCCGATTTCTGCAACGATTCAGGTTGAGCATCGGAATCGTGTTGAAATACGGAATCATCCTGAATGCTGCCAAAGTGAAGCAGTGGCAGCTCAGGTGCATCGAACGGCTGCACCAGTCCAAACTGGCCCAGCTGCGATGCGTCGTCAACGACATCAGCGCCGCGGACGTACCCGCCGTTGCCGCGCGCTTGTATTGTACCGTACCAGCCGAAAACAACACCGGCGAGAGCGAGATTTTTGCACTTCTCCCGGACGTCGCGCGCTTCAACGTGGATTTGCAGCAAGACGCCCGCTCGCTAGCGCTGCAGCAATTCGATCTCGATTTCTTGATCGCGTTCCACGACGAACGCGTGAGCATGCCGCTCGCATCCGCGGCGCGGTATGGCGTGTGGTATTTCGCACACGGCGATCTCGCGCAGTTCCGCACGCCCGTTCCGGGATTTTGGGAAGTCCTCGAAGATCGCGACGTCACCGCTGCGTTCCTGCTGCAGGCGCGCGATGACGGAAGCGCCGGCGTTTTGCTCAAATCCGGATTTTTGCCAACGGTTCGTCATTCGTTCGAACAGAACGCGCAGGCGATTCTCGAGGCGATCGCCTGGTGGCCGCAGCACGTCTGCTGGGACATCGCTCATGGTGCGGCAGGGTATTTTGCCAGCACACCGCTTGCGCGACCGCCTCTGACGTACCGCGCGCCGTCGAACGCCGACGTCGCGGCACTGCGTCTGTGCGAACAACGGCATCGGGCGGTGGCGTTTCTACGCGAGAAATTTTGCGCGATCGAATGGACGGTCGGGCGCGTTCGCAAGCCGGCGGCGCACTTCATCGGCAACGAGGAGCGCGCGAACGTCGAGTACTTGTATCGCGCAGACTCTTCGCGGTATTTTGCCGATCCGTGCGTGGTTATGCGCGACTCACGTGCGTACGTGTTTTGCGAAGAGTATCAGCGCATACGTCACACCGGGGCAGTAGCAGTCTCGGAGCTTCGCGATAACGGCGCGAGCGTGCCGGTGCCCGCGATCAAAGAACCGCACCACCTTTCCTATCCGCACGTATTCGAATACCGCGGCGAAACGTATTGCATTCCGGAGTCCGGGCGCATTCGCAAAATCTGCTTGTACCGCTGCGTGGAGTTTCCACACAAGTGGGAATTCGTCCACACACTCATCGACGGGTTCGAAGCGGCCGACAGCACCATCGTGCGCCACGGCGATCGCTGGTGGCTGTTTTGCACAAGCAGTGAAGCCGTAAAGCGTGGCTACTATTCACATCTCTACATCTGGCACGCGCAAGACCTGTTCGGCACTTGGACGCAGCACGTTCGTAATCCGGTGAAGATCGACGCGCGCTCCTCACGCCCCGCGGGAGCGTTCTTCACCCATGACGGCGTCCTGTACCGGCCGGCGCAAGATTGTTCGCGTTCATACGGCGCGGCAGTGCGTATCAACCGCATCGACGCGTTGACCGAAACGGACTTCGCGGAAACCGTTGTCGGGACGATCCGGCCGCCGCTTCGCGGCTATACGCGCGGCCTGCACACCCTTGCCGCGGCAGGCGACTCGTGCGTCGTGGACGTGGAACGCTACGCGTTTAGTTTTTTAACCACTCGCTACACGTGCACGCAAGCCATTAAACGCACACTCCTGCGCATCGGCGTGACGGAAGATACGCTCGCATGGATCGAGCGGCGCGGCAGAACACGGGAGGCGGCGGATCTGCGCACCGCGCAGCCGTCTAAAATCGAGTAGCGTACACGTCGCCGGGGCGTTGGCGGCCGTCCGGCCCGAGATTGCCGCGCAGAAGAACGGTGCGATATCCGCGCTGCTCCAGCAGCCCCGAAATCGCGCGGTTTGCCGGCTCCCCGTCGATCAGCGCATGCGCTTTGACCCACACTTTCGGGGTCGTTTGCAGCAAGCGCTCCATACCGGCCAGTACCTTCATCTCCGCGCCCATCACGGTAATCTTGATGAAATCGCAGCGCTCAATACCATATTGGGCGAGCAGCTCGTCGAGGCGATCGACTTCGATCTCCACCGCATCGGCATACGCCTCCGGCCGCATCGCGCGATCGTGGCGAGCGCCCGACGCAAGCATGATGTGGCTACCCGCAAATTGCGGATGCATATATAGCGTTTGCGTTCCTCGTTCGCTCCAGGCGCCTTTGGGGATCACGGTGACGTTGGCGACGCGCTCGTCTTCGATGCGCGTTCGTATCATTTGCAGATTGTCCGGCGCGGGTTCGACGGCCACGACGCGGCCATGTGGACCGACGAGCCGCAGCATCTCCCAAAGTTCGCCTTTGCCGACGGCTCCGACTTGCACGACTGTATCGCCGCGAGCGATTACGCTTTGCAATGGCGCCAGCCGCGTGCCTTTCGCTACGGCATACCGGATCGCCGTCCCAATTGCACCGCGAGGAAGTGCCGGCAGCGCTTCGATCGATTTCAACCACAACGTTCTACGTGTAAGCATGATCGCATCAGAGCACAAGCGCCTGTTCGCGGCTAGTGCAACCGTGCGCTCGCCATTGAGAAAGACGTCCTAACGACGACGCGGAGGCAATTATGAATTCTGTTCGGGTCCTTGCAATATGCGGCGGCGGAAACGCCGGACACGCGCTGGCTGTGGCGGCATCGCAAACCTTTGACGGCGAGATTCGCTGGCTGGTGGGAACACCGGAAAAAGCCGACGTCGTACGCGAAGGCGTTTTCTCGCCGGACGGTCTGCAATCCACGGGCGCCATTAGCGCACGCGCGAGCGGCGTGTGTATCGTCTCCGCAGATCCCGCGCAGGTCGTCCCCGACGCGGACATCGTTATCATTGCGGTTCCGGCTTTCGCGCACACGACGTTTTTGCGACGCATCGCTCCCTATCTCAAACATAACGCGCTCGTCGGCGCGCTGCCCGGGCGCGGCGGGTTCGAATTCGAAGCGTCCGCGATCTTGTCGGGCATCGAACCGCAGGGCGAGCGGACGATCTTCGCGCTGCAGACGTTGCCGTGGTCCACACGCGTGCAAGAGCCGGGGCGGCGCAACCATTTCGGCGCAATCAAGGCGAGCGTGCTGATGGCAACGCTTCCCGCGCGCCGCGCACCGGGCGTCGCCGCTCTGCTGATGACGCTGCTGCGCACGCAGATCATTCCGACGAACACGTTTTTGAACATGACGCTCGGCAATCCGGGGCAAATCATCCATCCCGGCTTGATGTACGGGCTGTTTCGCGAATGGAAAGGCGCATCGTACGCCGAGGAGGACATCCCGTATTTCTATCGCGACACGACGGACGAAACGGGAGCGTTCATCGAGGAACTTTCCGCCGACGTATGCGCCGTCGCATCGAAGATTCAATCGGCGGCGAACGGCGCGCTCAATCTCTCCGGCGTGCTTTCGATTCACGACTGGCTGCGCCTGTCGTATCCCTCGCAGACCGCGGACGCGAGCACTGTTGCGCGGTGTTTCCGCACCGGACCGCTGCAAGCACGTAAAGCGCCGATGCGTGAAGTCTCACCCGGCCGCTACGTACCGAATTTCGCGTATCGCTACGTGACCGAAGACGTGCCGCACGGCTTGGTCGTCACCAAGGCGCTCGCGCAGCTTGCCGGAATCGGCACGCCCGCCATCGACACGGTTTTGCGCTGGGCGCAGCGCGTCATGAACGCGCGCTTTATCCGCGGCGGAAAACTCGACGAGCGCGGCACGGCAGGCTTGCCCACACCGCAGAGCTGCGGCATCGACACGCTCGAACAGCTCATCGCGTGGTACGAACCGATGCGGGCGATCACCGGCGCGGTGGAAAGCGCGGAGCAACTGGCATCATGAACGACGCGCTTTGGAAGACCATCGACGCGAGCACGCCCGTCGTCGTCATCTACCGCGGTGGAAACGGTGCGCTCGCCATTGCGCGTTCGCTTGGGCGTTTGGGCGTGCCGGTCTACCTCATCGCGAAGAAAGGTGCGGCGGCGCCGGTACAGTCCTCGCGCCATTGGCGCAAGCGCTTCTGGTGGGATTTTTCGGCGCCACCGGAACGCACGCTCGAATTTCTTTTCGACGTGGGACGCGAGATCGGCGGGCGTCCGCTTTTGCTGACACTGGCGGATTGGGCGGCGGTGTTCATCGAGCAGCACGCGGGGGCATTGGCGCACCGCTTCGTCTTCCCGCGCGCATGCGAGCCCGTCATCGAGCGGCTGGCCGATAAATGGACGATGTTCGATCTGGCGCGAAGCAGCGGCATTCCGACGCCGGCTACCGTCCTGCCCCGCTCTCGCGAGGAAATCGACGCATGCATTCGCGCGTGGGGTTTTCCGATCGTCATGAAAACCGCCGATCCGTTCGCGGCGTACATTCCGTCGAAAGCGATCGTTTCCAGCGAGGCCGAACTTTTTGCGAAATACGAGGCCGACAGCAAAGCCGGCGGTCCGAACCTCATTCTGCAAGAGTACATTCCCGGCAGTGCGCGGGACGTCTGGATGTGCAACGCCTACTTCACGCACGAGTCGGAATGTAAGGCCGTTTTTACGGGACGCAAACTGCGTCAGATGGATCGCACCGGCGTTGCGTCCCTCGCGGTATGCGAACCCAACGACGCTGTCGCAGAACAAACGCGCCATTTTATGCAGAGCGTCGGTTATGCCGGTGCGGTCGGCATCGGGTATCGCTTCGACTCGCGCGACGGGCAGTACAAAGTGCTGGACGTCAATCCGCGCGTGAGCGGCGTGTTTCGCCTCTTCTGCTCTCGCAACGGCTTAGATGTCGTGCGCGCGTGTTATCTCGATTTGACGGGGCAACAGGTGCCGCAAGCGCAGACCGATGCCGGGCGCAAGTGGATGCTCGAAGACGACGTCTTCGCCGCTCGGGCCGAAGGCTTGCGCCTTACGCAGTGGCTGCGATCGATTCGCGGCGTACGCGAAACGCAATGGTTTGCGGCCGACGATCCGCTGCCGGGCTTACGCTGGGCTTGGGATCGGGCCAATGCACAACTGGCATCGTTTAGGGCACGTCGAATTGCGAGGTAAGTTCGCGAACCCGTGCTTTAAGCGCATCCACTTTCGCCCGCGCCGCGATATCGTCCAATCCCTCGCAAATAATCCGCGCGACTTCGCGGCATTCGTCCTCGCCAAAACCGCGCGAGGTGATCGCCGGCGTTCCGACGCGGATGCCGCTGGCAATAAACGGCTTTTGCTGATCGTACGGAATCGCGTTCTTGTTCACCGTGATACCGATCGCGTCCAGATACTCCTCGGTCGCCTTGCCGGTGAGGCCTTTCACCGAAACGTCCACCAGCATGAGATGCGTATCCGTACCGCCCGCCACCAAACGTAATCCGTTGCGCACGAATTCTTCGGCCATCACTTTGGCGTTGCGCACGACTTGCTGCTGGTACAAAGTGAACTCAGTCTTGAGCGCCTCACCGAACGCCACGGCTTTGGCTGCAATGAGATGCATGAACGGGCCGCCCTGGATTCCCGGAAAGACCGACTTGTCGAGCGGCTGAGCCCATTTCTGCGTGCACAGCACCAGGCCGCCGCGCGGGCCGCGCAGCGTTTTGTGCGTGGTCGACGTAACGAAGTCCGCAACCGGTACGGGCGAGGGATGCAATCCGGTAGCCACAAGTCCGGCGACGTGCGCCATGTCGACCATGAAGACCGCGCCAATTTCGTCCGCAATCTCGCGGAACGGCGCATAGTCCATCGTGCGCGGATACGCGCTCGCGCCGGCGATGATCATCTTCGGTTTGTGTTCGCGCGCAAGTTTACGCACTTCGTCGAAGTCGATCAGTTCGGTGTCCTTGCGTACGCCGTAGGCAAGCGCGTTGTAGAGTTTGCCGCTGAAACTGACTTTCGTGCCGTGCGTGAGATGGCCGCCGTGTGCGAGCGACATACCGAGCACGGTGTCGCCCGGCTGCAGCACGGCCATGAACACCGCCATGTTGGCTTGCGCGCCCGCATGCACTTGCACGTTCGCGTGTTCCGCTTTGAAGAGCGCCTTGAGCCGGTCGATCGCGAGCGTTTCCGCAACGTCGACGTATTCGCACCCACCGTAATACCGCTTGCCCGGATAGCCTTCGGCATACTTGTTGGTCATGATGGAGCTCATCGCTTCGCGCACCGCTTTGCTCGCGTAATTTTCCGATGCGATCAGTTCCAAATTTTCACGCTGGCGGCGGTCCTCGTCTTGGATCGCGGCGAATACTTGCGGGTCTTCGGCTTCGATGTGGCTCAGGCTCAGTGTTTGCATCAAGGGTGTTCTTCTGCAGGCGTCGATTTTGCCATGCGGGCGAGGGAAGCGGCTGCGGGTGCGCGCCGCACCCGGATGAGCGGCATGTCTAGCGGGGTCCGAGCAAGGCCTGCGGCGTCTTCGCGTCCGCCACTTCGCCGGCTTCCAAAGCCTTGAGCGTACGTTCGCGCTGCGCGTCGGTATATTGGAAGAGCTGCTCCACGCGCCACGCATGGCGCCCGCCGTCGAAGTTGGTGCTCAAAAAAACGTCGACCAAACGCTCGAGCATTTCCCAGCCGGTGAGGCGTTCCGAAAGCGCAATGACGTTGGCGTCGTTGTGACGGCGGGCGAGTTCGGCTTGCAGCGGGTCGAACACGGCGGCGCAGCGTACGCCGGGAACTTTGTTTGCAGCCATCGCGATGCCCAAACTCGATCCGCACACCACGATGCCGCGCTGCGCTTGACCCGAAGCCACCGCTTCGCCGACGACGTAACCGAACTGCGGATAATCGACCGGAGTGTCATCGCACGTGCCGTAATCCAGAATCGTATGCGCCTTGCCGCGCAGCAGCTGCGCGATGCGGTTCTTCACGTCAAAGCCGGCGTGATCGGCTCCCATCGCTATTACCATATGCGAAAGGCGATTCTAGCGCCCGGCAGAACGCCCTCTGCGTGAAACTGGCCTGTTCGAGTACGGCGTTCCACGAGCAGCTCGCGAGCGGCGCGCTCACGCAACTGGAGTGGATCGATATCTGCGCGCATGACGTGGCGGCCGACGGCATCGTGCTCGACGTGCGGCATTTCCCGCGAACCGATACCGACTATCTCGCGCAAGTGAAAAAGATGGCCGCCGACGTGGGTTTGACCGTCGCCGCACTGCGGCACGACGGCTTTTTCGACGGCGACGAAGCGCACATGGAGCAAGCGGCCGAGATCGCCGTCGCGCTTGGTGCACCGCTGCTCTCCGCACCGCTGCCGCCGGAGACCGCGGCCAGCTGGAGTGACGTCCAAACGCGTCTCGGCACAGCAACATCGATCGCAAAACGGCTCAACGTCACGCTCGCGGTGCGTAACGCCGCGCACACGTATGCTGCCACCTCGCACGATCTCAAACGCGTGGCCAAAGAAGCGGACTCCGCTTGGTTGCGTTACGGGCCGGACTTTGCCGCGCTGGATGCGGCAAGCGAGCCTGCGGCGCTTCTCGGAAAAACCGTCCTGGTTTGGGCCGATGCCGCGCAGCCCGCGAACGCTCTGCGCACACTGCTCCAAGATTTTCGCGGGTTCGTCGCACTCGACGAGGCGGCGGGCGACGCAAATGCGCAGGATATGAAAAACGCGCTCCGCCTCTGGCGAACCGCGTTCGTTGCCGACCGCACGTAGCGTCTTCCGCACGAGGTTCCGAACCTGCTTTCTCGCAGGTGGGTGCGGCCCGGGCGCCGGTCCGGCAACCGAATACGGCCTAGCCGAACTGTCGTGACCGGAGCTGATGCTCCCTAGGTTCTCTCGTTGGTCCAGCACCTATGGTGCGGTGCGCGCCATGCGCAGTCGACGCTCCCACTGTACCATCGCGGTCAAGTCTTGACAGCGCTCCTTAATGTCGTGAACGCCGTGTATGTCAATCTCCGTACCGTGCTGCGCTCGCTCGGATTACATGCTGGCACGCACGTATCTTTCACGAGACGTTACGCAGCGGCGCTTGTTCCGGCGTCTCGATGAAAGCACGCGGCATTTTCGTTTGTCGATCAACAATCGCAACGACGATCATTTCGATCCGCGGACGAATACGATCGCGTGGGATCCGTATAGCGCGCTTCGCACAACTCGCGGTGGTACGCAATCTCCGGCGCTCGGCCTCGGCCACGAAATCGCGCATGCCGTTGAAGCGCCTTCGCGCGAAGCGGTACTTGCGCGGCATACGCTCGCGCGTTACGACGACGCGGAAGAACGGCGCGTCATTCGCGGCAGCGAACGTCACGCGGCGCATACGCTGGGTGAAGCAATTCGATACGATCATCGCGGCACGACGTACCGCGTCGCAACGCCCGTTTCTCGCTGAATCGGCCTGGGTACACCGTCAGCGATCCGAGGCGAATGTATGGATAAGCACAACAAAGACGATCTGGTCGGCCATCCCAGCGATTACGGCAGCCGCACGCTCGCCGAGCAAGAACGCCGGCGCGCTGAACGCGGCGAAACGGACCGCACCGCGGACGGCGATCCGCGTGAAGAACGCGGTACCGCCGATTCGGCGATAAGCCGCGATTCCGGCGGCAAGTAAACGGCACAGGGCGGCGCGGGAACGTGCCGCCCTGGCGCTGTAATGCCGAGGCATGTCCCTTTCGCTCTCCATAGATACGCTCGAGCTTCCGCTCGTTCATCCGTTTACTATTGCGCGCGGCACCGAAGAGGTCGCGCACACCGCCGTTTTCCGTCTGCAGTGGAACGGCTTGGAAGGCCTCGGCGAGTCCGTGCCCATTCCGCGCTACAAGGAGTCGGTGGAGAGCGTCACTGCGTATTACCGCGAACATCCGGTGCGCGGCGACGACCCGTATCTGCTCGACGAATTGCTCGACGGTATTCCGGTGGCGGCACGCTGCGGACTCGATCTCGCGCTGCACGATCTCATCGGCAAGGATTGCGGCAAACCGCTGTACCGGCTGCTCGGATTGGATCCGGCAAAGACGCCGGTAACGTCGTTCACCATCGGCATCAGCGATCCCGAAACGACGCTTCGTAAAGTCGCGGAGATCGGCGACCACCCGGTGATGAAAGTGAAACTGGGCCTTGGCAGCGTGCAGCAAGAGGTCGAGACGATCGAACTGATTCGCTCCAAATACACCGGCACGATTCGCATCGACGCCAACGAAGGCTGGAGCGCCGAACAAGCCGTCGACGTACTGCGCGAACTGGAGCGATTCGACATCGAGTTTTGTGAGCAGCCGATCAAAGCGGGACATCCCGAGCAGTTGCGCTACGTGAAGGAACGCTCGAGGATTCCGATCGTCACGGACGAGGATTCGCTGACCGCGCGCGATCTGCCGAGACTCTACGGCTGCGTGGACGGCATCAACGTCAAACTGGTGAAGTGCGGCGGCATTCGCGCGGGCATCGAGATGATTCACACCGCGCGCGCGCTGGGCATGAAAGTGATGCTCGGCTGCATGGTGGAGAGCCAAATTTCCGCAACTGCCGCCGCGCAAATTTCGCCGCTCGTCGATTGGGCCGACATCGATGGACCGTTCCTCACCAAAGACGATCCGTTCTCCGGGATCACCTATCGCGATGGCAAAATCGTGCTCCCGGAAGGACCCGGTTTGGGAGTACGCGAGAAAACGGCCGTTGCATAATTCGCGGCGGCGCTATGCCGTTCTCGCGCCGGATTGTTTTGCGCACAACGCCAAAACCGCGCACGGCGTCATCCGCTATGGCGTGGACGAGACCGTGGCCGTCGTCGATCCGTCGTGCGCCGGCATGCGCGTGCGCGACGCGGTGCCGTATTTGGAATGCGACGCGCCAATCGTTGCGAGCGTCGCGGAAGCGTTGCAGTATGCGCCGAGCTCGCTGCTGATCGGCACAGCGCCCAAAGGCGGAAAACTTCCGCCGGACTGGCGCGCGCAGGTGCTTGCCGCCATTGCTGCAGGTTTGGAGATCGTAAACGGCCTGCACGACATGTTTTCCGAAGACCCGGAGTTTGCGGCGGCGGCAGAGCGCGCGCATGCGCGCATCTGGGACGTGCGCCGGCCGCCCGAGGTTCCACTGTTCAGCGGCGAGGTGTATCGCGTGCAGCCGCCTATAGTGCTCGCGGTCGGCAACGACTGCGCGGTAGGAAAAATGACGGTTATGCTGGAGCTGGCGCGCGCCGCGCGCGAGCACGGACGCCGCGCGGAATTCGTGGCGACCGGACAGACCGGCATCATGATCAGCGGCTGGGGCATTGCCGTGGATCGCGTGATCTCCGATTTTGCGACCGGCGCGGCCGAGCAAATCGTGCTCGAAGCGGCGCGCCGCAATCCCGACTACATCCTCGTGGAAGGACAAGGCGGGATCAATCATCCGGCGTACGCGCCCGTCACGCTGTCGTTGTTATTCGGCGCGGCGCCTGACGCGCTGCTGCTCGTCGTCGATCCCAAGCGCGACTACATCGAAACGTTCGGGACGCCCACATTGCCGTACCGGGAACTGATTGCCGCGTACGAAGCGCTTTGCGCCACCGTCAAGCCGGCACACGTCGTTGGGGTCGCGCTCAATACGCACGGATTGACGCACGAGCGCGCGTGCCAGGAAATCGAACGCGCACGAGAACAAACCGGGCTGCCGGCGGACGACGTCGTTCGCTTCGGGCCGCACGCTTTGTGGAATGCGGTCGAGCCGCGGCTAAAGAAGACTGCGCCGCTGACGGGGGAGGTCAACGCATGAAATTCTACCGGTTCGCCGCGCTCGCATTCGCGTGCGCATTCGCGCTGAGCGCGTGCACGAAATCCGCTACCACTGCGGGACCCGGCGGCCACAACCCGTGGACCCAGCCGGGCGTAATTCGCCTGGGCGAACCCGACGAGCCGGACAGCATCAACCCGCTCTTCGGGCACACCGTTGCATGCGACGAAGCCGCCACGATGATCTTCTCGTACCTGATGCGTTATGACGACAACGGTAATTTCATCCCGGATCTGGCGCTGCAGATACCGACGTACGAGAACGGCGGCATCAGCAAAGACGGCAAGACGATTACGTTTCATCTTCGCCATGACGCGAAATGGTCCGATGGCACGCCGCTGACGGCGAACGATTGGATGTTCACCTATCATGCGGTGAACAATCCGGCGAACAACGTCAAAGCGATGTACGGCTGGGACGACATTGCATCAGCGCAAGCGCCGGATCCCTATACGATCGTCGTGCATTTAAAGCAGCCCAACTCGACGATCATGGGCATCTTCGCGATGGGCGGCAGCGCGTATCCGCCGCTGCCTGCGCATCTGCTCGCGAAGTATCCGGATATCAATCGCGTCGCGTTCAACCAGCACCCGGTCTCCAGCGGGCCCTACGTGCTCAAGCAGTGGAATCATGGCGCATCTTTGGTGTTCGCGCCGAATCCCTACTATTTCCGCGGCGCGCCCAAAGTGAAGGAAGTGCTGTGGAAGGTGATCCCCAACGTCAATACACTGTTCGAGCAGTTGCAAACGCATGAAATCGACGTGTATTCCGACGTCGATCAACTGCACATTCCGTCGCTTCCCTCGCTCAAGGGCTACACCGTGACGCACCGGCTGATTGCGAATTGGCGGCACATGATGATGAACACGTCGCGACCGCTGCTGCGCGACGTGCGCGTGCGTCAAGCCATCGCGCAAGGCATCGACTGGAAACGGATCAACGATACGATCTATCACGGCTACAATCAGCTCGCGGTCAGCGACATCTTCCCGCAATCCTGGGCCGCGCCGAACATTCCGCCCTACACGTACGACGCAGCGAAAGCCAAGGCGCTGCTCGCGGACGCCGGTTGGCAGATGGGCTCGGACGGATGGCTGCACAAGGATGGGCAAACGCTGCAGCTGTCGATCTCCACGAACACGGACAACCAGCCGAACAATCAGGCTGAAGTGCAGATCCAGAACGCGCTCAAGCAACTCGGGATCGAAATTGAAATCCGCAACTACCCGACGAGCCTGCTGTTCGCCCAAGACGGACCGCTGTACACCGGCAAGTACGATCTGGAATGGTCCGTCGCGACGAATGCGCCGGATCCCGACAACTCGGGAAATTGGAATAGCAAATATATTCCGCCCAACGGCGGCAACACCGCGTGGCTGAAAGACAAGATCATCGACGAAACGTCCGCTGCCGCGTTGCTGACGTACGACCACGCCAAGCGCAAAGCGCTGTATCAACGCGAGGAAGAAGAGATTCACAAAGTCGTGCCCGCGGTGTTTTTCTATTGGGAGAACAGCTACACGGCGGTGAACTCGGATCTCAAAAACTACAAGCCGGCGGCGTATATCGCGGACATGTGGAATTCCTGGGAGTGGACGATCTAGGCGCTATCGTGTGCGCATCTCTCTTCTGCGGCCAGTCGCCTTTTTGCATCGTGCAAAAAGTGCTCCTTTGGCCTCTTTGCTCCTAAGGAACGCCATCCGTGGCTACGGAGCAAATTCACACACCGCCGAATAGAGATGCGCACCCAATCGCGTCTACATCGCTTGTGAGGCCGATCGATCAATGTTAGCAGTAAAAACGGATTGCGGAAGTCTCGGGACGTTGCTCTTCGAGCCCACCAGAGAAGGCGTACTGAGTTGGAATACGTTTAGCGAAACCGGCAGCATTGCGTTCCGGCTGTTGCG
>DASSEZ010000127.1:0-28752 GCA_035694945.1 Vulcanimicrobiaceae bacterium | reverse complement strand
GGCTTGCAACTCACCGATGGCGCGCACGCGTTCGAGAATCTCGTCGGCGCTCATGTATGCGTCACGCTGCACGTCGAGGTTCTCTTGTACCGGCATGAGTTCGATGAAGCGCACGTACACTGCGCGTTCTTTCGTCCACTGCGCGAACGCGGCAACCTCGTCGTCATTGTAGCCGCGCATCACGACGCAGTTGATCTTCACCGGCTCAAGACCGCGAGCAATCGCGGCATCTATGCCGGAGAGCACGCGTTCCAAACCGGGACGCCGTGCGATTTCAACAAAGCGGTCTTCCCGCAGCGTGTCGAGCGACACGTTCACGCGGCTCAGTCCGGCGCTTGCAAGCGCGTCGATCTGCTCTTCAAGCAGCAGGCCGTTCGTCGAGAGGGCGATATCGCTGATGCCATCGATGGCCGCAATCTCCGCAACCAATCGAGCGAGGTTCTTTCGTATCAGCGGCTCGCCGCCGGAAAGGCGGATGCTGCGTACACCCACGGACGCGGCGGCGCGCACGAGCTGCGCGATTTCTTCATACGAGAGAATGTCCGCCTTCGGCAGCCACGGCAAGCCCTGCTCGGGCATGCAGTACACGCAGCGCAGGTTGCACTTGTCGGTCACCGAGATGCGCAGATACGTGATGGGCCGGTTAAACTGGTCCGCCAGCAGTTCGCGCGTGAGGTCGAGGATTGGAGCGGCCATCTCGCCGTGGTTCTTCCCCAATACTCGCGCAGATACTCCCGCTGGCCTCTAGCCGTTATTCGAGAAAATCGAGTCCGGAATGCTGGCGTTGATTTTGAACGCGGTGAACGTCGACTTGAGGTCGGCATTGTAATGCGGCACCTCGAAATGCCCGCTCTGCGCGGTCACCAAGCGATGGCCGTCGACCACGCTGTAGGTCTGGTTCAGCGTCGCATAGCCGCCGTCGTTGTAGTCCCAGCGCAGTTGCACCAGGTCGGCAGTGGCGTTGTCGATCTTCGCGTCGATATGATCGATGCGCCCGTGTTTGCGCGGCACGAGTTTGAGCGTCGTATATTGCGTGTCTTGCGCTTCCAGCGACACGTAGTATTTCTTCATCCAGTTCGCCGGGCTCTCGACTTCGGGGTAGACCTTGCTGAACTGCTTGGCGATGAACGGCAGACCGCTGGTAAAAACGATTTTGTTCTTGCTCGGCTCTTTGTGATAGTAGGTTCCGTCGAGCGAGGGACTCAGGAACGGAAACGAATGCATTGCGATGTCCGCGTGTACGCTCGCGGTGTAACTGCGCACGTTGTCCGCAGCGACCATGCGGCTGATGATACCGGAGACGGATGGATTTTGCGCCGATGCCGGCAGCAGCGCGCTCACGAGCATGGCGCACAACGAAAAAACCGCAGCGGCAGTTGGGACGATTCGCTTCATACTTGCTCTAAACGCGCTTATGCGAGCTGCGGTTCCGGTTCCCCGAGTGCCGCAGCAACTTCCTCACGCACGCTTGTATCTTGCTCCTGCGCCAAGCGGGCGCGCAAATGCTGCAGCGCCTCGTTGCCGCCGATCCGTCCCAGCGCCCACGCGGCGTGGCCGCGCACCATGGGATGCGGATCCTCGGTGAGCGCGCGAACCAACGCCGGTATCGCCGAGCGGTCGAGCGAATTGCCGAGCGCCACCGCGGCATTCCGGCGCAGAATGGCAGCTCCGCGCCAACCCATCGCCGTTTTCGCGTACATGCGCTTGAACTCACCGCTGCGCAGCTGCAGCAAGCGGACGAGTGAAGGCGTGGACGTTTCAGGCGCGAGAGCGCGGTTCGCATCGGCGGCGTGCACAGTAGCACGCTCGTTAGGCGGGCAAGCGATCTGGCAAAGGTCGCAGCCCCAAACCCATGTCCCGATGAGCGAGCGCATCGCGCGCGGAATCGCGTCCGTGCGCTGCGTGAGATCGGCAATGCACCTCGTCGCATCGATCGTATAGTCGCCGCGCAACGCGCCGGTGGGGCATGCCGAAATGCAGCGTGTGCACGAACCGCATGTTTTGCGCAGGGGTGCGTCGGGCGCGAGCGGCAGCACCGTTACGATCTCGCCCAAGAATACGAATGAACCGGCGTGCGGATTGATCAGGTTCGTATGCTTTCCCACCCATCCGAGTCCCGCGCGTGCCGCGAACGCGCGCTCTGCCAGCGGCTTGGTATCGCAAGCGATTGCGGTAACGGGCGCGCCCGCCGCTTCGTCGATGCGCCGCGCGACATGTGCGAGCATCGCTTTCACGCGATGGTGATAATCGTGCGACCACGCGTAATTGGAGACGCGGCCGGTGAGCGGTGCCGGCGCGGGCTCCTGCGTACGGTACGGAACGGCAACGCAAATCACGCTTTGCGCACCCGCCAGCACGTATTCCGGCGAGGATGCCTTGAACGCGTACTCGTCGTCGTATCGCCACGTGGTGAAATCGCCGCGCGCAAACGCTTGGCGCATCGCCTCACGTGCCGCTTCGTCCGTTTGCGCGGGCGCTACGCGAACGTCCGCGGCGCCCGCCTCGCGCGCGGCCGCACACGCCAGACGCTTTATCGCGTCGAGTTCAGAGGGTTGCCAGCGGTCCTTCATGCACCGGAAATGCCGCGTCGATGGCGGCAGCGTCGTCATCGCTCAGATGCCAGCCGCACGCGCCGGCATTCTCCTCGACGTGTTCGACGCGCGAGGCTTTCGGAATGGCGAACGCATTGCGCTCGCGCGTCAGAAAATTCAAGACCACTTGCCGCACCGTTTTGCCGTACGCCGCCGCGATGCGTCCGAGCACGCCGGACGGCTCGGCTTCCTTGCGGGGAAAACGCCCACGTCCGAACGGTGTGTATCCGACGAGCGCGATCTCTTGTTCGGCGCAGTACGGCAAGAGATGCGCTTCCGGCCCACGTTCGCGTAAGTGGTACAGCACTTGGTCGCACGCCAGCGGCACGGCCCTCAAATATGATTGCGCTTCGCGCACCTCGTCGACGTCGAAGTTGCTCACACCGATAAAACGTGCGTTGCCCTTTTCGACGAGCGTTTCGAGCGCGCGCATCGTCTCTTGCAGCGGATGCGAACTGGGCCAATGAAGCAGATACAAATCGAGATAGCCGGTGCGCAGGCGCCGCAGCGAACGTTCGCACGCGGCGAGCACGCCTTTGTAACTCGCATTGCTCGGCAGGACTTTGCTCGTGATGAACAGCGACTCGCGCGGCACGCCGTGAATCGCTTCGCGGACAATTTCCTCGGCCCGTCCGCTGCCGTACATCTCAGCCGTGTCGATGTGCGTCATGCCGAGTTCGATGCCGCGGCGCAGCGCGCGTATCGCTTCGTCGCGGCGCGCGCCCGTTTCGGGAATATCCCATGTGCCTTGGCCGATGACCGGAACCGGGACGCGCCCCGGCCCAAACGGTTTACTTGTCATGGTGAGCCGTGTCGAGTGGTGAGCTTGTCGACGAACCACATTAGAAAAATTGGAATTCATCGTGCGCGGCCGCATATGCCAGCAACCCGCCGTGCAAATGTTGAATGCGCCGGAATCCGGCGTCGCGCAGCAACCGCGCCGCCCACAGCGATTTCTGACCCACCCGGCACGCGACGACATAGCGTTGGGCCGAATCGAGTTCGTGCAGGCGCTCAGGCAACTGCGAGGCGGGTATGTGCGTTGCGCCGTCGACGAGCCCGAGGACCGCTTCGTGCGGTTCGCGCACGTCGAGCAATAGCGCGTGCGCAAGCGCGGCGTCGAGCTGTGCCGGTTCGATCTCGTCCAGGTCCACCGCTTCGATTTCTTCGGGCGTTGCTGTTACGTCGAGTATCGACGGCGCGTCACCGCACAGCGCACACGCCGCGTCGCGCTCGATCGCAACTTCGCGCATGCGTGCGCCGAGCGCGTCGACAAGCAGCAGCCTTCCGACGAGCGGCTCGCCGATCTCGAGAATCACTTTGAGGGCCTCGTTCGCCTGCAGCGTGCCGACGATACCCGCAAGCACACCGAGCACTCCGCCCTCCGCGCACGTCGGCACGGTGCCCGCCGGCGGCGCTTGCGGAAACAGACAGCGATAACATGGACCCGGCTCGACCCGATGGCCGTGGCCGGGAGCAAATACGCTGACCTGACCGTCGAAACGAAAGATCGAGCCGTACACGTCGGGCTTCTTTTCCAACACGCACGCGTCGTTGATCAAGTAACGCGTCTCGAACCGATCCGTGCAATCCACCACGACGTCGTACAGCCGCACGAGTTCTCGCGCGTTGCTCGCATCAAAGCGTGCGGCAATCGGATCGGCAGAAACGAGCGGGTTGATCTCGCGCACGCGCTGCGCCGCAACCTGCGCCTTCGAACGCCCGATATCGCTCGTTGCAAAAATCGTTTGCCGCTGGAGATTGCTTTCATCGACCGCATCGTCGTCCATCACGCCGATCCGTCCGACGCCGGCAGCCGCAAGATATTGCAGCACGGGCGATCCCAAGCCGCCGGCTCCGATGCACAGCACGCGCGCATTGGAAAGCCGCTCCTGCCCGGCCACACCCACTTCGGGAATCAGCAGATGGCGGCTGTAGCGGCGCAAATTCATCACGGGCGCGTATGCCGTGCGTTCAGCCATTGCAGCACCTCGCCGCGCGCATTATCGCCGGCGGACGTGTGATCGCTGTCGATAACGATGAAGTCTTTGGGATCGGGTGCACGGCGATACAGGTCTTCGACGCTGCGCGGGCTCACCATCGCATCGCGCTTGGCGGCCACGTAGAGTTGCGGACGCCCCGCCAAGCGAGGCAGTGCCTGCGCGAACCGGTCGTCCACACCCTGCACGAGATCGGGCAGGGCGACACCCTCGACGTACGACGAGCGGAAATCAGCAGAGGCCCGTCCTAAGCTTGTCGAAGGGCCTTTGCCGCGCAGCGCGTCAATCGCCGTCGGGCGGCCGTAGCCGGTTGTGATCGCAATGGTCCCGGCAATAGACGGATCGGCCGCTGCCGTGAACAGCGCCGTCATCGCGCCCATGCTGTGACCCATGACGTACAGCGGCCCGTCTTGACGCGTGCGTGCAAACGCGACCGTCGTGCGCATCGCGTCGACGAGGTCGTCGACGCCACGCAAAATTCCGCCGCTCGCACCGAGCTTGTGGCCGGGAAAATCGAGACTGAAAACCGCGTAACCGTGGCTCGCCAAGAAATTGCACAAAAAATCGAGGTTGTGCTTGGAACTGGAATATCCGTGGCCCACGACGAGCGAGACACCGCGCGCGCGCCGCGGTTCGTATTCGAGCACCGCGACGTCGTTATCGTCAGCGGTGATGCGATGCAGTGTCACATGCATTTTGCTTCCATTCGCTATCGCCACCGCCGGCGTAATGCTCCTTCTTCCAAATGGGCGCGCGCGCTTTGAGTTCGTCGATGACGTACTCGCACGCGTCGAAAGCGGTGCCGCGGTGCGGCGATGCAACGACCACCGCCACGGCGACGTCGCCAACGCGCAGATCGCCGATGCGGTGAACCACGGCGACCTCACACGGGCCGAAACTCGCGCGCGCTTCACCCGCGATACGCTCGAATTCCGCGACGGCCATGTCCGTGTGCGCTTCATACGAAAGACCCGTCACGGCGCGGTCGTCGTCGGAACGCTCGCGTACGACTCCGGCAAACGTCACCACGCCGCCGCAGGCATCGGTGCGCACGCGGCTTTCGAGCGCGGCAACGTCGATGGGATCGCCGGTGATGCGGAACATCAGCCGCCGCCCACCGGCGGCAGCAGCGCCAGTTCGTCGCCATCGGCCAGGGATTCTGCCGCATCGCTCACGACTTTGCCGTTGCGCGCAATGCGCGTGGAATCAGCGAGCGGCGCAAGGCCCGTATAGCGGTTTGCGAGCGCGTCCCATACGTCCGCAACGGTGGCACCGTCTTCAATTTGCAGTTCGTGGGATCCGCCGCCGAGCAGTTCGCGCACGCGTGCAAATGCGAGCACACGCACCAGCATCGCGCGCTAATAGCCTCCGAGGTCGGCCGTATATCCGTTGTCGGCGAGCCACTTGCGCGAGCGTTCGTGCAGCGCGAGCGTATCCAGACGGTTGCAAATGATCTTGTGCATGAGCACTTGCCAGAAATGATCGTCTTTATTGTAGACGTCTTCCGGAACTTGGTTCTGCTCGCGCGAGAACTCGCGCAGCGCTTGCCAATCGTTGGCTTCCAGAATGCCGCGCAAACGCGCTTCGTATTCGGGGCTGGGCGGCTGCTGCTGCACTTACGCCGACTTCTTCTTTTGCGTACGCGGCGGGGTGAGCAGGAAACGCTCGAGCGCGAGCGCCACGCCGTCTTCGTTGTTCGTCGCCGTCACGTAGCGAACGGATTGACGCACTTCGGGAAGCGCATTCCCCATAGCGATGCCGACGCCCGCCCAGCGCAGCATCGGCACGTCGTTGCGCGAATCGCCGATTGCCAGCACACGTTCGGCCGGAATTTGAAAATCCGCGCACAGGCGCGCGAGCGCGCGCTGTTTGGTGGCATCGCGATTGGTCACCGCACACTCGACGAAGTCGAGCCAATGCTCGATCTTGAAATGCAGCGGCAAGTCACCGAACTGACGCTGCATGGCTTGGACGGATTCTTGGCCGAGAAAGCGGATGAACGTGGGCGCGGTGCGCATCACGTCCTCGAACGTTTTCACCTGACGCCATGCCGGTCCGACCATGTCTTCCATGTACAGTTTCGAACCTTCGAGCCGGTAGAAGAATTCTTCCAAATACAGCGCGATCGACAAATCGTTTTTCTCGGCGTACTCGACCATCGGTTTGGCGTATTGCAGCGGAACGGGTACGTGGCCCAGCGTCTTGTTCGCCAGAAAGTCTTTGGTGAGCGCGCCGTGCGCGCAGATGATCGGCAGGTTCAGACCGAGTTCTTTGCTGATGCGGATCGGCGTGTCGACGCCGCGCCCCGTCACCAGAACGATGCGGATGCCGGCATCGAGCGCCGAACGAATAGCGCGCCGGTTGCGTGCAGATATTTCCTCGCGGGAATTCAGGAGCGTTCCGTCCAGGTCCAGTGCGATCAGGTCGAAGGGCATCACGTACATCGTATACCCGGCGTCAAATCGGCCGGGCCGGCTTCAAGTGTCTACTCTTTATATGTCGGCAGAACGCGCGGCGGGAGTCAAAAGTCCCGCGAGTAACGTTATAAGGATATGGACCGCCGAATCGTCCTGGCCGCCGCCCTCGCCTTGTCCCTGCCCGCCCTGGTGATGGCGCTTACCCGTCCGGCGCAGGCGCAGCCCGCCGGGCGTTGCACGCACGAAACACTCACCGTGCGCGGAACGCCGGTTTCCGCCACGTATTGCATCGTCGGCACGGCGACGGCATCGCCGGGCCGCGACCTGCCGGTCCGCGTCACCGAGAGCTATTCGACCGCGCAGGGCTCCTGGAGCCAGGACGTGACGCTGCGGTTCATCTCCGGCGAAGAGGCCTCGCGCGTCATCCAGGACGTACCGCTCGATAAGGTCGGCCTCCAAGGCACCCTCCACCTCACGCTGGTTCTGCGCGGCGGCGCCATTCGGGTGGACAGCGCGATGCTTACTCCTGGCGCCATCACGATCAAATAGTCAGCGCAGCACCGTAACCGTCGGCTGCCCCGTGGGCATGCCGTTCGTCGCCAGCGGATCGTAGAGCACCCAGATCTTTCCGTAGGTGTCGCTGATCGAATCGACGATTTGCTTTGCCTCCGCAGGCGTTTTTCCGGGCAGCGTTGCGTTCACTTTTGGAATCTCGTCCTTGTGGTAATGCCACATGGCCTGCTCGCTCTTCGGAAATGTGTTGTACATTGAGGGGCCGACGATCGTTTCCACGGCGACGAGTTGCGCGTCGGCATTGTCGCTGCTATAGATCTGACATTCCGTGATGTTGTTCGAAACGGGTTTGCACCAATGATGTGCGATCTCGTCCGGATGCGCGTCGCCGAAGTGCTTCTGGGCGTCAATGTGCAGGTTCCACCCCTGCGCGGGCGACACGGGCATCGTTCCCGCGGCCTGCACGGGCGCGACGGGACGCGGCACCAGTAAGCCGGTGACGAAGGCGGCGCAGACGAGCGCCGCGGCTCCAAGTCTGCTCATAGGAGGTTCCTCCTTGTTTTATGACCTACGTCACCGGAGAGACCACTCCTTAGGTCCTTCGCCTCATTTTGCGCTAGCCCGGTCTGAGGTCAAAGCAAGCTGCAACCCGCGGCCCGTTTGGGGTATTCTAAGGCTCTGATGCGGCGGCGCTACATCGCGTACAACATGTCCAAAATCCCCGACGGCTGCCGACTGGGAGGCTGTTAACTTTCCATGGCCTGTTCGGCTTTCGCCCCAAATCTCACGGCTCGTGAGCAAGCGCGCTTCCTGTACGAAGCGATCCCTCCCGGTCTTTTCAAAGTTGAAAATGAACAGGAGCGGATCCCCTGGCGCATCAGCCCCGAGCCGTTTGCATTGTCCGAAAGTACGGTCGAGAAGATCACCGCAATCGGCAGCGATCTGCTCGCGTTCTACAAGGCGCTCAACGCGCTCTATAACCGAAGCGCACGGGGGACGGCGCCCGCGTTCATCGCGGAGTACTTGGATCAAGGCAAGCCGGAGCACATCGTGCGGCTCTCGCGCCAAAACCGCTTCAAGCAAGACCTTCCCGGTATCATCCGCCCGGACTTGATTCTCACCGACGACGGCTTCACCGCAAGCGAACTCGACAGCGTTCCGGGCGGCATGGGCTTTGTCGGCGCCATGACCGAGGCCTATTGTCAACTCGGCATGGACAGCGTCGGCGGCGCGCACGGTATTCCGAAATATTTCGGCGCGATGCTCAAGACGCTCACCGGCAACGAGCAGCCCACTGTCGCAATCGTGGTCTCCGATGAATCAGGCGATTACCGCGCGGAATTGGAGTGGCTGGCGCAGGCGCTTCGCCGCCTCGACATTCTGTCCGCATACGTCTGCAAGCCGCAAGACGTCGTTTTCACCGAAGAAGCGCTGTTCGTGCGTTTCGAAGACGGCCGCGAAGAAAAAATCGACGGCATCTACCGTAACTTCGAACTGTTCGATCTACTGAACGTTTCGAAACAAGAACTCATGCTGTACGCGGCACGGCACAAACGCGTCGAAATCACGCCGCCGCCCAAGGCGCAGCTGGAGGAAAAACTCAGCTTCGCGCTCTTCCATCACCCCGCGCTGCGTAAGTTGTGGGAGCAAGAACTGGGCAAAGACGGCCGCGCCATGTATGCGCGTCTTGCGCAACTCTTTCCGCAGACGTGGGTGATCGATCCGCGCCCGCTGCCGCCGCAAGGCGTCATTCACGGCCTCGAGGCTGCCGGCGCGCCCGTGCACGACTGGATGCAACTCGTCGATCTCGGAAAGAGCGAACGCGATTACGTCGTCAAGCCGTCGGGCTTTTCGGAACTGGCGTGGGGATCGCGCGGCGTACGCGTTGCGAACGACCTTACGAAAGACGAATGGGTCGCAGCGCTGCAAGAGTCCATGGACGAGTACGGCAAGACTCCGCGTATTCTGCAACGCTTCCACAAAGGCAAGCGCGTGCGCCAAGAGTACTACGATCGGCAGCGCGACGAGGTTCGCAGTTTCGATGGTCGCGTACGCTTGTGCCCGTATTATTTCGTGACGGGCGACGAAGTCCACGTCGGCGGCGTTCTCGCCACAATCGCGCCGGCCGACAAACGGCTCATCCACGGCATGACGGACGCGGTGATGGCACCCTGCATTATGAAGCCGAACGGCAACTAGCCGTTGTGCTGCGCGATGATTTGCGCATAACGCGACGCGGCGTCGGTTGGCACGCGCTTGAGATCCGGATCGCGATCGAGATCGATATGGTATAGCCCGAAGTCACTGTTGTCGTCGAACGGCAAACCCCACTCGCGATTCGACGTAATACTCCAGCACAAATACGCTTCGATCGGCACGCCGTCGTCGTGTGCCTGCAGCACTTCTTTGAGATGTGCGTCGAGGTATTTCGCACGGGTAAATCCATCGGCACTCGTAACGCAGCCATTCTCCACCACGATGATCGGCTTGCCGGGAAAGCGTTTGTACGCCTCTTTCAATATCGCGCGCAGCACGCCCGGCCACACCGGCGCCATTCCGTACTTACATTCGGCCGCGGCGCTCAGGCGTTTGAGCTGCGTGGGCCAAATACTCGGAACACCCCAGTAGTAATCGAGGCCGACGTAATCCAGCGTTCCCACACAGTCCGCCGGGCACAAAAACTCCGGTAATTTCCCCGCCATGCCGAGATTCCACCAGTTCGTGCCGATCAGTGTCGTGAACATACCGAATGATTTGCGAATGGCATCGAACATGCTCAGCGCAGACCGGGTCGCCGTAATGCGCCGCCGCCCGGCGAGCGGGACGAACTGGATCTTGCCCTGGGCACTGCCGAACAGCTGTTCCGCGATTCTTTTGGCGATGTCGATTTCCAAACCGGTGTAGTTGCCCTTGCCGTCGGGCATGCAGAGGCCTTTGATGCCGGGATGAATACCGACCCGCAGTTTCCCGCGCTTGCGGATGTGTTCCACCGATTCGTCGGGCTCGCGCTCGGGCTCATGTGCCTTGTCGCGGGCGATTGCAGCGTTCACGAGCGAGAGCAGCGCTTGGCTTCCCAGCGCGAGCGCGACCGCATATCGCTGTTCGTCGCCGGCCAACATGTGAAGCGTCGTCTCCGCCGTTACGTCTTGCTTGAGAATCGCCTCTTGATCGAAGACCGCGTCGATTTTTCCGTCGGAAAACGCCTGGAGCGCATCGCCGATATGCGGATAGTACACAAGCGCGGCGTCGGGAAACAGTCCCGGCGCGCGCGCTGCCGGCGGCAAACCTTCGACGACCCCGATGCGCGCTTTCCACGCCGCGAGTTCGGCAGCGACCGGTTGCGATGTGCGGTGCAATAGCGCTAGATGCGTTTCCAAATATGGTTGCGAGAACAGCGCGTACTCGAGCCGGTGATGCGTGATGGTGAGCTGCGCGACGGACACGTCCACGTTGCCGCGATCGACGACGCGATGCTGCGTGAGCCGGCCGGCCTGACGTCGCAGTTGTTCCGGCGATTTTACGTGCGTCGCGTTGCGATCCGCGAGATTCTGCAGCCATCGCGGCAGACCGAGTACCAGCGGGTTGGTGCCTAGTTTCGCGTCGGGATGCAGCTTCTTTACTTCTTCACGCGCACCGGCGTGCGCGCGAAAGAGATTCGGAATGAGTTGCAACACGGCATCCATCTGCTCGTCGCCGCTAGCCAGCGGATCGCGGCCCGGCGGCATCGGATATCCCGACATCCAAAAGCCCTTGATGTAGCCGTAGACCAGTTGGTTCGGCTCATTGATCGTCACGTAATAGTCGATGAGATCGCCCAAACGCTCCGCGACGTGGCGCGCGTACAGGCGCATGCGCTGCGGAAAGAGCGGATCGAGCATCCCGGCGCCATCGCCGGCGGCTTCAACGTGCAATGGCCACGTATTATGATGCAGCGTGACCACGGTCATCATTCCGGCGTCGCGCATGTACTGCAGGACCTCGCGGTAATGCGCGAAGGCGCTATCGTCCCAGACTCCGGCCTTTGGCTCCAAGCGCGCCCACGAGAGCGAAAGGCGGAACGCGGTACATCCTAGACCTTTGGCGAGATCAACGTCTTCTTTATATCTGTTCCAAAAGTCGGTGGCGCGGCCGCGCGGCGTCAAGCGCTGCGATCGTTCCCACACGTCGCGAATATCATCCTGGCCGTCGTACGCTTCGCACTGATGGTCGGCGGTGGCAACGCCAAAACGCAGTGAACGCTCCATCGCGCGGGGTTTCTTTCGGCGCTTGGCCGAACCCGCTTTCATGCGATTCAGCAACAAGACGTGTCTGGTTACGGGCGCCGGCTCGGGCATTGGCCGCGCAACGGCAGTGCGCATGGCCGCCGAAGGCGGTCAAGTAGTCGTCGCCGATCTGCATCTTGCGACCGCGCAGCAAACCGTCGACGAAATTACGGCCGCAAAAGGGCAAGCCGTTGCGGTGGAAGTTGACGTCGGAAACTCCGCGCAGGTACAGGCCGCGATTGCGAAAGCCGTACAGAGTTACGGAAAGATCGACGTCATCGTGAACGATGCCGGCATGATGACGTTCACGCCAATCGTCGACATCTCCGAAACGGACTTCTTCCGCGTCATCAACACGAATCTCGGTTCCGTATTTTATTTTGCGAAGTACGGCGTGCCGCACATGCCGCCCGGCTCGAACATCGTGAACATCAGTTCCGTGCACGCGCATGAAACGACGGCGAACGTGGTG
Organism: Vulcanimicrobiaceae bacterium; assembly: GCA_035694945.1. GTDB lineage: Bacteria > Vulcanimicrobiota > Vulcanimicrobiia > Vulcanimicrobiales > Vulcanimicrobiaceae > DATGJX01. The sequence continues at coordinate 16,497 of DASSEZ010000127.1, read as the reverse complement.
CCGTATGCTTCGTCCAAGGGCGCAATCGAAGCGTTCACGCGCGGTTTCAGCATCGAACTTGAATCGCGCAAGATCCGTATCAACTCCGTCGCGCCGGGCGCCGTCGACACGCCGATGCTATGGAACAATCCGAACGTCAAGAGCGGCGCAGAAAAAATCGAAGGCGCGGTCGGAAAGCCCGAAGACCTGGCGGCAGCGATTTGCTTCATCGCATCCGACGAGGCGCGGTTCGTCAACGGCACGACGTTGGTCGTGGATGGCGGACGCTTAGATATTTTGTAGCCCGCTTCGATAGCTCAGCGGCCCTTCGATACCTCAGGGTGACGAAATGCGCGTGACGTTGAGATCTTCCGACGGAACGTCCATTCGGTCGACGATGAGCGTCCTGGGATCGTACCAAACGGTGAGTTGCACCGGATTTTTCACGGTGAGCTGAACGTCCGTGGCCGGCACGTCTTTCGGTCGATCCGGCGTGAACGTCTTGTCGATACTGATTGCAACCGCTTGAGCGTACATCGGCACGATGGCAATCACCGGATCGTCGTTCCACGCTTGCATCTGTGCGGGCAAGGCGAAATAGCCGGTGAACGGTCCGAAATCGAAGATCACGAAATGCTTGGCGGTATCGCCAAGCGTGTACGTCTTGGACACGTCACCGCTCTGCGTTGCGCTATCGCCCTTGAACGCGAGCGCCGCCTGCATCGAACGCGAGTCTGCAATGGACGCATTCGATTTGTAGCCAACGGGCGCCAGCGCGGCGTCGAGCGTCAGCGTATCGGTGAGCGATCCGCTACGGCCGTTCATATTACCGCTCGCGCTTTCGCTCAAAATGATGTTCCCGGACGGGTCGTGCGTAACGGTCACCGCCGTCTTCTCGATCTGCGCGCCGTTCAACGACGTGACGTACGTGTACGTCCCGTCGGCCGGAGCTGCGCTCGCGACTACCGCGGCCAAAATCAGGGGGAACATGCAACTTCCTTTCTATAGCGCTTCACACCGTCGAGCAGCGCGTCGATCTCCGCGAACGTGTTGTATCCGTGCGGCGCGACGCGAACGCCGCTCGCGCGAAACGTCGTGACGATGCCGTCGCGCTGCAGCGCTCTGCCGAGCGCCTCGGGGTCGGCGCCCGGAACGGTAAACGTCACGATTCCCGAAGACTCGCTGCGCCCGCGAACCGTTGCAATCTCCGCGCCGAGCCCGCGCAGCCCCTCCACCAGGCGATCGGTCAGGTTGACGACGTGCGAGGCCACGCGGTCCATGCCGGCGTTCTCCAGCACGTCAATCGTGGTGGCAAGCGAAAGCGCGCCGATGAAGTTCGGAGTGCCGCCTTCAAAACGCGTCGCATTCGGCGCAAGCGGCTGATCGTAGTCCAAGAAATTCCACATGTCGGCCACCGAGCGCCAACCCGGGGCGGCGAGCACCAAGCGATCGATGAGATCGGCGCGAACGTATAAAAAGCTCACGCCTTGCAGCGACAGCATCCACTTTGCGCCGCCGCAATACAACGCGTCGATACCGCAGGCTTGCACGTCGAGAGGAAAGGCGCCCAAGCCTTGAATCGCATCGACCGCAAGTAACGCGCCGCATTCGTGTGCGACCTCGGCGAGCGCCGCGATGTCGTGACGGTATCCGTCTTCGAACGAGACCCAAGAAACGGTAACGACCTTCGTTCGAGCGGTGACGTGGCGGCGCAACACGTCGGGCGTGAGGCGTTCGCGTGTACTATCGACGAACCGCACGTTGACGCCACGCTTGCGAAGCGGCAGCCAGGGCTGCGCGTTCGAAGGAAACTCGTTGTCCGGCAGAATCACCTCGTCGCCCGGCTGCCACGGAAAACCATTGGCGATCGCATTGGCCCCGTCGCCCGTGTTGCGCAGCACGGCGATCGTTCCGGGTTGCGCGCCGATAAACCGCGCGATGCGCTCTCGGTATTCCGGCATACGCGACTCATATGGCCAAACGCGCGCGACACCGCCGGTTGCGTGTGCGTCCACGAATGCATGCAACGCCTCGCGCGTCGGGCGCGGAAGCACGCCGACGGCGGCATGGTTGAGGTACGCGTAGTTTTCGGTTGCGGCGAAGAGTTCGCGGGGAAGCGGCGTGCTCAAGCGGTGCCGATCATTTCCTTCGTATGCCAAGCGATGTTGTTCGCGCGATCGCCGACGCGTTCGAGCGCCGCGAGGACGAAGAGCATACGCGTTCCGGCCTTCACCATCTCGGGATCGGAGGCCATTTCTTCCTGAAGCGCTTTCACGCCGCGCTTGTACAGGCGGTCAACCTCGTCGTCTTCCTCGATGACACGCTCCGCCAGATCCGCATCGCGCTCGGTGTACGCGCGCATCGCGTCGAGCAAAATGCCGTGCGCGACGCCGGCGATATGGTCGATCTCGACGCGCGCCGGCCGCAGCGGCACGTCGGCGAGCTTGATTGCATGCTTGGCGGTGTCGACCGCATAGTCGCCCACCCGCTCCAGATCGGTCGCGATTTCGAGCATTGCCGCGATCTCGCGCAGTTCGCCCGCGACGGGCTGCTGCCGCCAGATGAGCTCGATACACGAGCTTTCGATCTTGCGACGTAAGTCGTCGATGACGTCATCTCCCGCGATGACGCGGGCTCCCGCGGCGGAGTCACGCCGTTCCAGCGCCTCGACCGCGAGGCGAATCGCGTCGCCGGCCAGTGCGCCGAGGCGCACGACGTCTAACCGGGTTGACTCCAATGCCTCGTGATAAGCAGTGCGCACGGTGTGGGAGACCCTCCTTCCAGCCTATCAGTATAGCGGCAAAGGTTCCACCCACGCAATTAGACAACTTGAGCGCTCGTTTTAGGGAGGTTTTCAATCAGTGAGCGAGATTCGCAAAGTCGGCGTCTGCGGCGCCGGACTGATGGGCAACGGCATCGCGCAGACGTGCGCCGCCGCCGGTTTTGACGTCGTCCTCATGGAGGTGGCCGACGCGCCGCTGCAGCGAGGCATACAGACCATCACCAGGTCGCTGGACAAGTTCGTCGAGAAGCAAAAACTCACGCTGGCCGAGCGCGACGCGGTGCTCGGACGCATCACACCCACGACGAACGTCAGCGACCTCAAGGATTGCGATCTCGTCATCGAAGCGATCGTCGAAAATGTCGACGTCAAAACGAAACTCTTCCAGCAACTCGACGATCTGCTCGCGCCGCACGGCATCATCTGCACGAACACCTCGAGCCTGTGCGTCATCGAACTGGCCGCCAAAACGAAACGCCCGAACCGCATCGCCGGACTGCACTTCTTCAACCCGGTACCGATCATGAAGCTCGTCGAGGTAGTGAAAACTATCGCGACGACGCAAGACGTGATCGATTCACTGTTCGACTTCGCGCGCAAACTGGGCAAGGAGCCGATTCTGGCTAAGGACACGACCGGCTTCGTCGTAAACCGCCTGCTCGTGCCGTATCTGCTGTACGCGATCAAAGTGTACGACGAAGGTCTCGCGAGCAAAGAAGACATCGACAAGGGCATGAAACTCGGCTGCGGTTATCCGATGGGCCCGCTCGAACTGCTCGACTTCGTCGGTTTGGACACGACGTATTACATCGCGGAAATCATGTTCGACGAATTCAAAGATCCGATGATGGCGCCGCCGCCGCTGCTCAAACGCATGGTGCTCGCCGGCCACTACGGGCGCAAGAGCGGAAAGGGCTTCTACGATTATGCAAACTAGCGCGTTCGAAAATATCCTCGTCGAAATCGATGGACCGGCAGGCGTTATCACGCTGAACCGTCCGACCGTGCTGAATGCGCTCAACGCCGATTTACTGCGCGAACTGTCGGCGGCGCTCACCGAACTCGAAAGCAACGATAGCGTTCGCGCCATCATCGTCACCGGTGCGGGCGCGAAAGCATTCGCGGCGGGCGCCGACATCGGCGAACTGAACGCCCTGGCGAACGCGGTGGAAGGTGCCGGAAAAGCGCGCATCGGTCAAGCGGTCACGCTGCAAATCGAGCGCCTGAGCAAACCGGTAATCATGGCGGTCAACGGATTTGCGCTCGGCGGCGGCTGCGAACTGGCGATGTCGGGCGATATTCGCATCGCCAGCGAGAACGCGCGCTTCGGACAACCGGAAGTGAACCTCGGGTTGATTCCCGGTTACGGCGGAACGCAACGCACCACGCGGCTGGTGGGCAAAGGCATGGCGATGTTCTTGTGCCTGAGCGGCGATATGATCGACGCGAAGATGGCGATGGAGATCGGTTTGGTCGAACGCGTCGTCCCGCAAGACGAACTGCTCGGCGCTGCCAAGAAGCTCGCGCATACCATCGCGCAAAAGGCGCCGCTCGCGGTGGCGGCCTGCAAACGCGCGATCAACGGCGGGGCGCATCTCCCGATCGCCGACGCACTCGAACTCGAGGCGCTCGAATTCGGCGCGCTCGTCAACACCAACGACTTCAAAGAAGGCACGAGCGCGTTCCTGGAAAAGCGCAAGCCCGAGTGGAAGGGCAACTGAACTAGAGCTTGTGCAGCACGGCGCGCAGGCGCGCGCCGGCGTCCTTTAGTTGCGCCTTCGTCTGCGGGTTGCCGCTGATCATTTCCATGTCGTGCGAGAGTTGCGCCATCGTGTTCGTAACGGCGCGTAATTGCGCCGAAGCATCGCGCAGGTTCGCATGTATGCGCGGATCGCGTTTGAGTGCGTTGAGCGATGCAGTGGTTTTTTCCATATCCGCGGCGCTGCGTTCGAATGCATCGGCAATTGCCGCAAGTTTCGGCTGATCGCGATCGCGCAGCGCGGTCTGGGCGTGCGACACGTTAACCTTCGCTCTGGTTACCGTCGACTGCAGGCTGCTCATCATCGTGGGAAGGGCGCTCTGCAGATTTTCCATGGTTGCCGCGCCGTTCTCGCGCGCGTGCTGCAGGTGCGTCATCAGCGGTTTCCCGTACGGCCGCGCTTTTGCGAGCACGGCATACGCACGATCGCCCAGCGAACGGCTTTGGCGCATGAACATTTCGAGCGAGAGCGGCGGCGTTCCGACCGGCTGCTGTTCGATCGGCAAAATGCGCTTCGGCCAGATTTCTGCAGTCGACGCGGACGACGGAACGCTAATCGCTACGATGGGGCTCCCGGTCAGCGCCGTCTGCACCGAAAACTTCGCGGTCTTGGGAATACTCGTGTCGCGATAAATATTGATGATGAGTTCCACCCTCGTATCGGGCAGAATCTGCACTTTGCTGACGCCGCCGATGGTCACGCCGTTGAGAAAGACTTGCGCTCCCGGAGCAACGCCGGCCGCCTGCGGAAACCGCACGCCAATCTGATACCCGCCGGCGCCTCGTAAAACTTTCACGGCGAGAAAAATGCCGACCGCGGCAAGTAGGATCACGACGAGCGCAGCGAAGCCGAGCCGTGCCGGCCGCGTGACTCGAACCCTTCGCATGCGCGTCATCGGTGAGAAGTATCCTTCGGCGAAGTGCGCTTCCTTCAGCAGCCGTCACGGGCGACGTAGCGAATCGTTGCACCGATATGGGAGTACGCATCGTTGCCGTGACCGCAGTGCTGGCCATGCTGCTGGCGCAAGCGGCAAACGCGGACGTACGTTCCGATGCCGTTCGGTTACTGGCGCACCGCGTCCGCCAAACCGGCGTCGATCCAAAGAACGTGACGATCAGCGGCGTTACCGTCGCGGCCAATCAAGCACTGCTGTCTTGGGACTCCGGAAAGCAGCATGGCGTTATGGGTTTGGTGCTGTTTGCCGATCGCTGGTGGGATGCGCTCGACATGATCGACAATGACGGCTGCTGGGACAGCGGCCTTGCGTACCCGCTGGCGCCGGCTCATCCCTATCCCGATACGTACGAACCATCGTCGATGCTGCTTCCGCCGGACTCCGGGACGCTCGCCGGCTACGGCTTCAGCAAGGCGATAACAACCGCCGCATCAACGCAAAATGCCGACGTTCGCGGTGCGGACCGATTGGCGGCGCAAAGCCGCAAACCCGGCATGGTGATGAAGCCGTACTGGTGCGACGCGGAGACGTATCCGCTCATACCAGACGCGGCGATTCATCCACGCGGCGGAACGATTCATCCACCGGTCCGTTCGTTCACCAGCGGGTACGACGTCACGATTGCGTATTCGCCGAACGATGCGAAGTCCGACACGAAACTCACGCAACTTTACGCACGTGCGCCAACGCACGCGGAATTCGCGCCGAACCATCCGCCTGCGCCAGGATTCGGCGGGCCCGATGCCGTGTGTTTCTTCGACCTGCAATTCAGTGGTTCGAAACCCGTGACGTTCGCACGCGGCACAACCGTCGACATGTGGTTTCCGTTTGTGATCGACGATCAGTTGCGGTACAACCTTTCGTTCTTTAGCGCGGGCAAACCGTCGGGAATGATCTTCGGAACCATTTTCGACAATACGCTGCACTTCGTGTTGCCGCAATTCACGCTGGTGCCGGATACACCGCTCATGGCGGAGATCGACGGCGATCCCAAAGGTCCGTCCTAAAACGGAGCCGGGGCGTCTCTATTGCGCGAGAGACGCCCAAGGCACACCCCGTCCTTGGGCTTACGTGTCGGCGCACGCGGTAAAAAGCTCCTAACCGCGCGCACCGTCCTTCTTCTACTATCGGCGTCTATTCACGTCGCTGAACTTGCTTGCTGGCCAAGCCAGCATGCGCGTCCCATGAGTGCGCGAGCGCGCGCTTGTCGGCGTCGGCGAGAAACGTTGCATCCAATGTTGCGCGGCTGAGTTGCAGTAACTCGTCTTCCGAAAAGCCTTGCTCAGCGAGCGTCAGATATTCGCGGTTGATATCGGTTTCGAACATCGCCGGATCGTCGGAATTGACCGTGCAGTGAATGCCGGCATCGACCAGCGCACGGATGGGATGCGGCTTGCCGTCTTTGGCCACACCCAAGCGGTAGTTGCTTTGCGGGCACACCTCGAGCGCAATGTGCTGGCGCCGCAAGCGTTCGAGCAGCGCGTCGTCCTCCAAACTCTGAACGCCGTGCCCGATACGCTCGGCTTGCAGCGCGTCCAATGCGCCGCGCACGCTTTTCGCGCCGCCGGTTTCTCCGGCGTGCGCGACAACGTGCAGGCCCACTTTTCTGGCGCGAGCATATGCGTCTTCGAACAGTTCCGGCGGAAAGCCGATCTCCGGCCCGCCCAAGCCCAACCCAATGAACACGCCGCGCTTGTGTCCCGCGATCACGAGATCGACGACACGATGCCGGCTGTCCGGTAACTCGCGCGAGATGTCGCCGATCAGCGCAATGCGAATGCCGTGCTCGCGTTCCACCGCTTCCACACCGCGATGCAGTGCGTTCAAAAAATCGTCGGCTGCCGCTCCGGCGGGCACGAGCGAACAGCTCACAAACGCTTCGGTGTACTTCACGTTCAGCGCCGCCTGCTGCTCGCCGAAACGCCGCAAGAGCAATTCGTAGTCGTCGGCGCGACGCAAGAGTTTGGTCGAAGTGACGTACACCTCGATGAAATGGTCAAAGCTGTCGAAGTGAAAAAACTCTTGCCACTGCGGTAAATCTTGCGCGGGTAGCTCGACGCCGTTGCGCCGGGCGATCTCGAAGTAGGTGGCGGCCGTCGTGGCGCCCTCGAGATGGACGTGAATTTCCGCCTTGGGCATTGAGGCGATGCGAGCTTCCAGGGACATCCGCGCGCGGTTCAATCGTCCGGCGCGCTCATCCTTTGCGGCGTTCTTACCGATGCAAGAAGCATAGCGCTCCCGCTTTGGAGAGGGTTTATGCTGCGCGTTCGCTTCTTTTTTCCGCTGTTAATCGTTCTGGCGGCAACCGCCGCGGCATGCGGGGGCGGCGGAGGAGGCTCCGTAATCCCGTCGCCTACGGCAACTCCGCACGCGGGACCGACCACCATTCCAGTTGGCCCGACGCCGGACGTAGTGAACCTTTCTGGCGACGGCTACACGCTGCAGTTCACCGTGCCACCGGTTGTGACCGGCACGACGGCAACGATGAGCGCTGCGCTGCAGACCGCTCTTCCTTCTGGGACAGTTGCGCCGAACGTTGGAGCGAACGTCAAAGGGCTCGTCTATCTCATCGTGTCAACGACGGCGAGCATAGGCTTCTCCTCAGCGCCCAGTTTTCAGTTCACGATGCCGTCGGGCACGACGATCGCCAGTGGTTCGTCGGCATACCTTCTGTTTTGGGATCCGAAGATCTCGACTTCCGGAGGCTGGGTCACGTTACTTGGCCCGGGAACCGTAAACGGGCAAGTCGTAACGTTCCCCGGCGTCAAAACCGGTGTAAATCTGGACGCAAATACGCAGTACATTTACGCGCTCGCGATAACGACCGCACCAGTTCCGACGGCGACCCCGGCGCCGACACCGACTCCTACGCCCGCTGCAACCGCGACACCAGCCGCACTCCCGGCGGATTGTCCGACGACGTTCGTCTCCGCCAGCGGCGGCATCCCGCTGCAGATAACGGACGACTCGGGACTCCCGGGGGCACAGCTCATCGTCTACGCAACCAGTACCAGCAACAACGAATGGTTGAGCTACGACGGTACCTTCGACTCCGCCGCGGCCGTACCGATGCCCGCGGCATGTTTCAGCACGACGACCGGTTCCCCGGGCAAACAACCACTGAATATTCCGTCCGGCTCGATCGGGGGGCACATCTACTTCGTTTACGCACCGTACACATCGGGCTCGACGACCATACCGAACCCGTTCTCGGGCGTCCCTATCAGCGGACAGAATCCGGGGTACGCGGCGTATCATGCAAACCCGTACCCGTGGGATTTCATCGAATACGGTACGGCGAAGAGCGGCACCACGATCGATACCACGCAAGTTGTCTCGCTCGGCCTGCCGCTCGAGCTCTCAACGGGCGCAACACCGCTGCCTGTTACGACGGCCGGGCCGATGCCTGTCGCTCCCGTCAGCGGTACGCCCGTGCCGTGCCCGACCAATGGCCCGGCCGCGCAGATCGTCGGCGTCACGTCATGTAATTTCGCGAACGTCTTTCTGGCATTGGAGAGCATTTCGCAATACAAGAATCTCGTCGTTGCGCAGCCGTTCGGGACAACGGCAACTCCCTACGATACGCAGATCGTCTCGCCGGGGTACGGCCAGTTCACGTCCTTCGACTGGAATCTTTTTGCCGATTCACTGCCCGCACCCACGCCCGCCGTGTGCCCGTCGCCGGCAACCTACGGGTACCTGAGCTGCGTTCTCGTGTCTTATCAGAACACTCCGCGGCTGTTCACCAGCGTTGTTTCCGGCGCGGGATCGGTGGGCGCGGGTCCGGATCATGTCACGGGTGATAATTATTGCGTGACATCCGACGGCGCGGCGAATTTCGAAGCCACCGACGTTGGACCGAACGGTACGTGCACTTCCACACCAAATCCAACGGGTACGCCGTACCCGTTCCACATAAACGTCGCGAATTTTATGTACGGCATTCCGCCCGAGAACGACAACGGCGGCACCGCCAACTGCAAAGGGCAACTGCTTTACGGTCAACCTTGGGGCTTGGCGGACATCAACGGTACGTCGGAGGCCATTGCGACGGGTAATGCATCCGGACATCTGTTTGCGTTCGACGACGCATTCGCGTTATGGAAAGCCTTGAGCGCTGACCTCGTGTATGGAACGGCGATGGCTACTCCGCCCCCACCGCAGACCCACCCGATAGCACCGTCGGGCGCGAGTGCAATCCGCACGACGCTGTTCCAAGATTCGATGTACGACGAGTACGACAGCGTCTTGCATACCTATTTCGACAGCAACTTGGCATACGGGCTACCCTATGACGACACGTACAAGCTCGAATCGGGCGTCCTATGGAACATCACCACGCCCGTGTCACCGATTGACGTGCGGATCAATCAAATTCCCGTAGCAGCCGGGACACTGCCCGCGTCCGTGTCCCCTGTCGCGATGCCCAGCCCGTGCCCGGCCCTTACGCCGGCGGCAAACATGCCAATCGGCGAATTCTAAGGACGCACGAAAGCTACGAAGATCGCAGCGCCTGCGCGGCGTGGGCCATGTTCATCTGGATTGCCGGATTGAACCCGGTCCACGTCGCGCGGATGCGTCCTTGCGGATCGACGACCACCATCGTGGGGAAACCTTCGATCTGAAAAAAACCGCGTGAGAGCGCTTGCGGATCGAGCGCGACATTGCGCATGCCGTGCGTCTTGGCGAACTGATGCACGACCGCGCGCGGCTCTCCAACGTCTACCGCAACCACTTCTACTTCCGGATGCGCGCGTGCGAATTTCTCCACCAGGGGCAGCGAGAGTTTGCACGGTTCGCACCACGACGCCCAAAAGTCCAAAAAGACGACGCGCCCACGCTGCTCGGTCAGAACGAACTGGTTTCCCGACAGCGTTTGATACGTGACGTGCGGCGCGGGATGCGCGTTTGCGGTACCCAAATAGCGCGGTGCTATGAAGATGCGATAAGCGACGAACAGCACGACGAGAACCGCGAGCACGTCGAGGACGCGCGATAGCGGAAGGCCTCGCCATGCTCGGCCGCCCTTCGATACCTCAGGGTGACACGTTTCTTCTTGCGGTTCTTGCGTCGTGCCGTCGTCGCCGTTCATCTTACTCCGCGGTGAATACCGCCGCGATGCCTTGACCGCCGCCGATGCATGCGGAGGCTACCGCAAAACCGCCGCCGTTACGGCGCAGTTCGTGAATTGCCGTGTACGCGATGCGCGCGCCCGATGCGCCGAGCGGATGCCCGAGCGCAATCGCACCGCCGTGCGGATTGAGCTTCGCACCATCGGTGCCCATCTCTTTAAGGCACGCGAGCACTTGCGGCGCGAACGCTTCGTTGATCTCCATCACCGCAAGATCGTTCGCGCTAATGCCGGCGTTGTGCAGCGCTTTCGGAATCGCAACCGCCGGACCGATGCCCATGATATCCGGATCGACGCCGACAACGCTCGACCCGAGTAAACGGCCGATCCACTTCACGCCGTCGGCTTTGGCTTGCTTCACGGTCGTCAGCACGACGGCGGCTGCGCCGTCGGTAATGCCGCTCGCGTTGCCCGGCGTGACGACGCCTTCTTTGCGAAAACGCGGCGGAAGCTTCGCAAGCTTCTCCATCGAAAGTCCCGCGCGCGGACCTTCATCGCGATCGATCAGCGTCACGTTGCCCTTGCGATCCTTGATTTCGACCGGCGCAATCTCTTCGCCGAAGAAGCCGTTGCTCTGCGCGGCGAGTGCGCCTTCTTGCGATTTGAGGGCGAATTCGTCGCACGCCTCACGCGGGATGCTATAGCGATCCGCCAAATTTTCGGCGGTGATCGCCATCGGCATGCCGTTGTACGAATCGGTCAGCGCTTCCCAAAGCGTATCCTCGAATTTTACTTGCGATCCGAGCGGAAAGCCGTTGCGCGCACCGCGCACGACGTGCGGTGCCTGACTCATCGACTCGGTGCCGCCCGCCAGCGCGTAGGTCGTCTGTCCGAGCAGCAGGGAGTTTGCGGCGGTGAGAATCGCCTGCAGGCCGCTGCCGCACAGGCGGTTGAGCGTGAGCGCCGGTACGCCGATCGGAATGCCGGCGCGAAGGCCGACGTGCCGGGCCAGATAGATGGCGTCGGCGCTGGTCTGCATGACGTTGCCGAAAACCACGTCGTCGATGCGTTCCTTGTGGACGCCGCTGCGCTCGATTGCGGCTTGGGCGGCGTGAACCGCCAGATCGGTGGCCGTCAGTCCGGCCAGGACGCCGCCGAAATTACCGAACGGCGTTCGAGCGCCGGCGACGACGACGATATCATTATCCGAAAGAATGGGCATAGTCATGGGTCTACAACTATCGCCGGGCCAGGCGGGGTTTCCCGCTCGCGCGCGGAACCAGACGCGCGATGCCTATGAACCGTCCTGCGGCCATGACACTAGATGCCCGCTCACTTTTGCCTGCCACCAAGACCGAGCAGATCCTCGAGTCCTTCGACAAGTTGACCGTCGGGGCGCTCCTCGAAATCAACGAGGAGACCGACCCGCGCGCGCTTCGCAACGAACTCTCGCAGCTGCGTCCGGGCAAGTTCTCGTGGGACGCACGCAACCTTGGTTCCAACCGCTGGACCGTGCGCCTGGAACGCATCGACGAGAACGCCGAGGGTGAGGCATTTCTGCAGCACGTGCCGCCGTTCGCTACCGCCAAGGCCAATACGACGCGCGAACTGGCAAGCCAGATGAGCGAACGGCAGTTCAAAGCCGGTGAAACGATTTTCGATGAAGGCGAGATGTGGCCGTATCTGGGCATCGTCAAGCACGGCAAAGTGATTCTGACCCTGCTCTCGCCCGACGGCAAAACGCACACGTTGGGTGAGCGTCTCACGCACGATTCTCTCAACGACTCCGGCACGTTCGATCAGGGCGGCGCGACGACGCGTGCCGAAGCCCTCACCGACGCCACCGTTGTTACGCTGCCGAGCGAAGCGGTACTGCATGCGTGCCGCAACGATTCCGAACTGGCGCTCGGGTTTTTAGCTGCCGCCTCGCAAGGCCGCCGCCGTTCCATCGACACGATTTCGGACCTCGCGTTCGCGCACGTCTTGCAGCGCGTCGCGAAGTTCTTGCTCGGCTACGCGCGGGCGTCGGTCGGCATGACGCGCGGACTTCCCGGCGTCGAGAACCTCTCCCAGGCGCAAATTGCCGCCGCGGCCGGTACGGTGCGGGACATGGCTGCGCGCGCGCTGCTGCGCTTGAAGAACGCCGGAGCGGTCGAACTCGACCGCGGCCGCGTCAAAGCGATCGACCGCGCACGTTTGGAAGCATTCGCGCAGAACGTTCAGGCACCGCCGGTATAAGCTCGGGCAATTTCCGCAATGTGGTGCTCGTCGGTACCGCAGCAGCCGCCTAGAATCTCCAGGTTGAATTCGCGCGCGCACAAGATTTCGTCGCGCGCGAACGTTTTCACCGGCTCTGATTCCACCTCGTCGGCACGATCCAGTTCGTCGGCCGAGAGCGCCGAAGCATTCGCCTTTAATCCGCGCACGCGCTCCACTTCGCGCGGATAGGTCTTCCGCGTTGCACGCAGCGCGTTTGCGGCATGTGTTGGGTACAGACAGCCGATCATGTAATGCGCAGGCGGCGGCGAGGTGTGCTCGTCGATACGCGCAATCGCTTCACCCAGCGGCGTGCCGTCGATCATCGTGCCCTCGTCGCGCAGCATCGGCGCAAGAACATAGGGCACCCCGGTTTGTGCCATTGCACGCGCGACGCCAAGGAGTTCTTGGAACGAGGGAAACGTCGGCGCGTAGAGCAGATCGACTCCGGCGCTTGCAAGCGCGGCGGCTTGTTCCAGGTGATACGCCTGCGCCGACTCGGCATCTAGTGCGGCCGAGGGATCGTATCCGTCGCTCGCCGGACCGATCACGCCCGCAAGGATCGTGTCGTGCCTATGTTCGTCTATCGCTTCGAGCAGCAACTCCACCGCATGATGATTGACGCGCTCGACGTCCGAAGTCCACCTTTGGCTTGCGCGCCACGTCGGCGTACCGAGTTGTATGCGCAGTGACGATTCGATCGCAACGTCGAGATAACTGCGATAGATCTCTTCGAGAATGCGGCACCCTTCGGCGTCGTCGAGCAGCGTAAACGCGGCAAAATCCGAGAGCGCGCGTCCGAACTCGTAAATGACGCGCGTCTCGATGCCGCCGTCAGTGAGGATCAGGGTTTTTTAGCTCCCAATGCTTTGAGTGCCTGGCGGAACGTCGAAACGGAAATCACGCGAATACCGCGCGTACCCTTGACTTCCTGGTAGTTCTCTTTCGGAACCAAAAAGATCTTCGCACCCGCACGGCGTGCGGCGATGACTTTTTGCGATGCGCCCTCGATAGGACCTATGCTGCCGTCGTATGCGATCGTGCCCGTACCGGCAACGGGCTGCGTCACGTGCAGCGCGTGCGGCCGCAAACGCCGGTAAATATCGAGCGCGAACATCAATCCGCCGGAACTGCCGGAAACATCCGGTAAATGAAACGCCACGGCGACCGGAATGTGCGGCCGCTGATAGATCGTCGTCAAGTACGCCCCCAGCGCCGTGCGGTCCCCGTAGCGGATCGTCGGCACGCCGAGCGTCATCTCCACGCCGTGACGGATGAGCGACATGCGCACCATACTTCCCGGCCGCACTCCGGCGAGCGCGTGAATGACGTCGGTGTTCGAAGCAATCGGGTGACCGTTGAGCGCGACGAGCATGTCGAGCGGTTTGAGCACGTGCGACGCTCGCGACGAGGGCGAGAAATACACGACGAGCACGCGAGATCGCGGATACGGAACTTTCAGTCCGGCGGCACGCTCCGCGACGACAGCGGCGATCGACTGGCTCTCGCTCATCGCTTCGCGTTCGACGCCTTCGTATTCAACCGCCGTCATACTGCCCGGCACGATCTGGCGCGTGCGAAATATCGAGGCACCCGGCAATATTCCGGCGACCAGTTGCAGCGGCGTGACGTGCGAAGCAAATCGTACGTCGGTCAGGAAAAACGGCGTGGACGGCGTGGCTCGCCCTTCGACGCTCACGACCTGCCGCAAATCGACGGCACGGCCGGGCAACATCAGCGAGAACGGCGTCGGCACGAACGACGCGACGGCCGCCAAGACGGCCGCAACGACGTAAAGCCGGAACCGGTTACGAGCCAGCGCGAGTCTCACACGGCTATTGTACCAATTTCGGGCGGCCGGTGCCGCTTTTCGTTCGGACACGCCGGCCGCCCCTCGTTTGCCTTAGGGGATAACCTTCCCAACGTTGCTGTCCGGATCGTAGAACCCGCTGTACCAAAGTGCTCCCGCCGAATCAAACGTAATGTTCCGAACATGGAGCGGCATGTTCAGATAAACTTCGTGGATCGTCGATCTGCCCGGTGTTATGTATCCAAGCTGCCCGGTGGTCGCGAATGCGGCACCCGACTCGGCGAACCAGATGTCGCCTTGTTTGGAAACCGCGAGCGAAACGATGCCGGGTACCGACGAAGGCGTGGCGTACTCCGTGAGTTCTCCCGACGTTGTCATACGTGCCAGCGCACCGCCGGTGTACTCTCCAAACCACAAATTTCCGTCAGGCCCGGCAACGATGCCGTACGGCTGCTCGTTGCTGTTCGCGAGCACGTGCGTGGCAATCAGCGTTCCGTTGGTCGACATCACCAGAATCGCCGAAGGCGCCTCGAACGGATTCGTATCGATCCAGAGATTACCGTCCGGTCCCGCAGTGAGGTCGTTCGGAAACGATCCCACGGGAAGAGCAAATTCCGTGATCGACCCGTCGCCATTGACGCGTCCCACCATGCTGGTCACTTGCTCCACGAACCAGATGTTCCCGTCGGGCCCGACGCAAATGCCGAGCGGATTCGAGTATTGCGTCGGTATTGGATACTCGGTGAACGAACCGGACGTGGTGACTCGGCCGATATTGTTGCCATCGCGCTCGGTAAACCAGATCGCGCCGTCCTTTCCTACGACCTCTTCCTGCGGGAACGCCCACAGCGTCGGCGGCCAGTACATCGTGGTTTTTCCGTCGGGCGTCATCTTCACAATCGCTCCGACGGTTGCGGCTGCGATCCAAAGATTACCGTCTGGACCTTGCACGATACCGCTCGCCCCGAGCGGCGTCTGCGAGCCGTCCTGCGCTGTGAACGGCGGCAAATCGTATTGCGCGGCGATCGCTGGTGCGGTGTGAAACGACGTTTCCGGCGGCGCCGCGATTCCCGGGGCACTTGCGGAGATCACTGCGTTTGCACTCATATACGACCCGTCGTAGTTCAGCGCCACCGCCGTTCCGGAAGCGATAATCGACGTCACCGAGAGGCTGGTGTGGCCGCTACTGTCGGAATCGGTCAATGTAATCGTGCGATCGTACGCGCCGAGGATCGTATTTCCCGACGCATCGAGCGCCTGGACGACGATCGGAATTGACGCCGCAGTACCGGACTGCGCGATCGTTCCGTTCAACGACACTTTTATCGACGCAGTTACGCCGGTGAGATCGACCGCTATGGTCGACGTCGCCGAAGACGAAACGGTTTGCACGATCGTGCCAGTTGCGAGCACGTTTCCGGCGCCTCCAGGCTGATCGTATGCCGAAACGACGAACGTGTCATTGCCGGCGGGTGCGTTTATCCCGACCGTGCACGTACGTCCTCCGCCGGACGCGCTCTTGCACGAACTCGATCCTTGCGAAACGTCGAACGCGCCGAGTTTATCTCCGCGTTGCAATACGATTGTCACCGAACGCGCTGCGGCCGAGATATACTGGGGCTTCACTCGCGCCTGCATCACCGAAGCAGCCGGCACGACGACGACGAACTGCGCATTTACAGGCGCGGAAGGCGACGCGGTCGGAATCGGCGCCGAAGGAGTGATTCCTGCGCTCCCGCCCGATCCGCCGCAGCCTGTGAGTACCGCCGCCGCGGCCGCGATGAGAACTCTTCCGATTTTCATTACACACCTACCACTGCACGAATGAGCGAACGCGCGAACGGGACGCCGACTCCGGTAACGAGATCGTAACCGGCTCCGGCT
>DASSEZ010000126.1:0-10281 GCA_035694945.1 Vulcanimicrobiaceae bacterium | reverse complement strand
CAAACAACCGACAAGCACGCCGACATTCGTACTGAAACTGGCTTCTTAAAACCCGGAGTTCAACGCCTCGTACGCGCGCACGAGCGCGCAACGCTTGCATTTCTAAGCCGCGCGCCGTACGACAACGTCTTTTTGACGTGGCTGATCGACGCCGACCGTTCGAGCAGCACGCGCTCCGCGCTCTACGTGTACGTGGACGAACACGCGCAAATCGGCGGCGTCGCGTTTTTCGGCCGTCAGGTCGTGCTGGCAGCGCAGAGCGACGCCGCGATCGATGCGTTTGCGGAGATGGCGCCGGGCTACCGTTTCGAGCGCATGATCGTCGCGCCGCGAGCGACCGTGGAGCGCTTCTGGGATCGCGTGCGAGCGTGGCACACGCCGCCGCGCGCCGTCCGCGAGAGTCAACCGGTGCTTGCGGTAGAAGCGCGCACGCTTCGCGGCACCCGCAGCGGCGTGATCGCGCGCCGCGCGAGGCCCTCGGAATGGGAAGCCGTCGCCCACAACTCCGCAAAAATGATCGAACACGAACTGGAGTACGATCCGCGCAGTTTCGCCTCGGAGTTCAATGCGAACGTGCGCATGATGATCGACCGCGGTTTGTGGTGGGTCGGTGAAGCGGACGGCAAGCTGTGCTTCTTCTGCAACGCCGGTCCGCGCAGCGCGCAAACGCTGCAATTGCAAGGGATTTGGACGCCCCCCACGTTGCGCGGGCGCGGACTTGCAACTTCGGCGCTTTATGGCATATGCGAAGAACTGCTCAAAGACAACGCTTCTTTGAGCCTGTACGTGAACGGCTTCAACGAACCGGCGCTGCGCCTATACGATCGTACCGGCTTCCGCCGGGTTAGCGAATTTCGGACGCTGCTGTTTTGAGGACTAGTCGCGCTTAAAGGTATGCTCGACGCGGTCGACGCCGCTCTGCACCGCGGCCTCGCCGCGGCGGAAGAGATTGACGATCCAGCGGATGATCGAAATCAAGCCGATGAACGCCAGAATGAAGATAATGATGAACACCCAGACCGCAAAATGCGCCAGGTGCACGAGCGATTGTTCCATGCGGCGGTCCCTCCTTAGGCGGAGACGGGGACGCGGGCAAAGGCCGTGAGCGCGCGCGGGAAGCGCAGCGTCACCACGGTCCCCTGACCGAACCGGCTCTCGACGACGATGGTGCCGCCGTGAGCTTCCATAATGGTTTTGACGATGAAGAGGCCGACTCCGCTGCCCTTTTGCTTCCAGCTGGTTTGATCCGAACGCCAGTACTCTTCGAAAATATGCGGCAGCTCCGTCTCGGCAATGCCGATACCGCGGTCGCGCACTTTCACGCGAACGAACTCCTCCTCGTTCTCCAGGTGTACGTCCACCGGATCTTCGGAGTACTTGACCGCGTTGCCGATGATGTTGTCGAGCACCCGCGTAACGTAGGACCGATCGCCGTCGACCATTGCGGTCGGCGCACCGTGGTGCACGATGAATTCCCGCTCGGCGCCATAGCGCTGCACCACGCCCGCGACCACTTCGGAAACGTCGAAGGTCGACCGCTGCAGCACGATTTTGCGTTCCTGCGCGCGCGCCAGCAAAATCGCGTTGTCGGCCATCTCCGCAAGGGTATAGCCGGCCGATCGCAGGGACGCGAGCAACTGCGGATCTCCGCGGCGCTGCGGAAAATCTTCGAGCAAATGCGCTGCGCCGATGAGCACGGTAAGTTGCGATTTAAAGTCATGGGCCAGCATCGCCAGCAATCGCGAACGCCATTCGCTCAGGCGCTCCACTTCCTCGCGCTTTTGTACGATCGACGCGACCAGCCGGTGTTCGCGGCGCAAGGCACGCCGCTGGAAGAGGACGAGCAGCGTGCCGACCAGCGCGATCCACGCGATCGAAATAGTCATCGATGCCAGCACGACGTCGTAGATCTGCTGGGCCGCGCCCGCGGTTGCGGCCGAGGCTTGGCCTTGCATAGCCATTGCGTCGGCGCGCATATTGTCCATCAGCAATTTGCCGGTGCGCAGAGTGGATAGCGCGTGCCGGTCGCGCGGGTTGGCGAGCAGCGGATGCGCGACCTCGGCGTCCCATGCGGCGTGCATGCGCGAAAAATCGCTGAGCAACGGGTCCGACGAGCTCATGCCTGAGCGCTTGAACTGCGCCGGCATGCCATGCAACAGCGAGTTCAGCTCGCTTCGTGCGGCCTGATAGGGGCCCAAAAACGCCGGTTCCCGCGTGTCGAGATAGCCCCGGACGCCGCTCTCTTCGTCGATGGCAAAGCGCAACGCGCGTCCAACGAGCACGCGCGATTCACCCAGCGACTGCATGCGATCGCTGAGTTCGTGCACGCGGTACGTCGCCCACAGGCTGATCACCGGCAAGGCGACGATGACGATGAGAAACGCCATTACGGAACGGCGAAGCCCGTCCCTTAAATGGGTGTCGTAGCTCATGTCCCTCGGGGAGCGGCAAACTCCGCGCTTGTAAAGAGCGCGGCGCCCCTCGGGCGACTCCGGACCATGTTCCCCTCCTCTTGCCAGGATACGGTAGAGCCCGTGAAGTTTGGGAGAACGTACCGTGCGCTTTGGGTGAAGTGTATCTTAAGGAAGTATATTCCCAAGACGCTGGAGCCGCGCTGTGAAACCGCTAATCCTTATGGCTTATATTGACCATCCATTCGATGCCGAAGCGGTCGGTCAGCACGCCGAAACGCCCACCCCAGAACGCATCTGCAAGCGGCATTGAGACGCTTCCGCCCTGGGAGAGCGCCTGGAACACGCGTTCGCCTTCTGCGGGATCGGTCGTCTCGATCGCCAGTGAGATGTTGCCGGCGTCGGGATCTATGGCTTTCTGCGACATGCCGTCGGAGGCCAGAAAGCCTATGCCGGCGCCCGTAAAGCGCGCGTGCATGATCTTGTTTTGCGCTTCGGCCGGCATTTGCGCTGCCATGGGAGTATCGGCGTTACGCATGGCCTCGTACGTCCCGCCGAGCGCTGATTTGTAGAACTCGAGCGCTTCTTCGCAGCGCCCGTAGAAGAAAATGTACGGCTGCAATTCCATAGGACTAGAGTTTAACGCCCCAGCCCCCAAAAAGCACGCTGTCGGCCTGATACGGCATGCGGATCGTTTGACGATCCGCGGGCGTGGGATCGGATTGAACGTCACTTTCGATGGTTCGGCGGCGGATGGCCCGGTATACAGTTTCCATAATCTCTCTCTGCTCGCTGGTGCGTGAGTCTTACGAGAGTGCTACCGTGCAAGGCACGCGAATGTTTCCGTATGATTACCGCGAGCGAACGTTGGCCGGAACTCAAGCAAGCCGCTTGGGGCGATACGCAGCAGACGCTGCATTTGTGGACGCAAATCGCCGGCAAGATCCGCTTACAGTTAGAACCGCAAGTCAATCATTGGTGGAACGTCACGCTGTACGTGACGCCGCGCGGACTCACCACTTCGATGATGCCGTACCAAGACGGGCGCTTCTTCGAGATTACGTTCGATTTTCTAGCGCACGAGCTGCGCATCGAGGGGTGCGACGGCGAACGCGCCGGCTTTGCGCTCGAACCGATGACCGTTGCGGAATTCTACCGCCGCATGTTCGATGCGCTGCACCGCTTGAATTTCGACGTGCGCATTCACGGCAAGCCGAATGAAGTGATCGACGCGATTCCGTTCGCACAAGACACGGTTCATAAATCGTACGATCGCGGCGCGGTCGAACGGTTCTGGCGCATTTTGCTGCAAGCCGATCGCTTGTTCAAGCAATTCCGGTGCGGCTTCACCGGCAAAGCAAGTCCGGTGCATTTCTTCTGGGGCAGCTTCGATCTGGCGACGACGCGTTTTTCCGGCCGTTCCGCACCACCGCATCCCGGCGGCTTTCCGAACATGCCCGACGCCGCCACGCGCGAGGCCTACTCGCACGAGGAGTATAGCGCAGGATTTTGGCCCGGCGGCTCGGGCATGGAAGCGGCGTTCTACGCGTACACCTATCCGCAGCCCGATGGCTACGCGCAAGCGCGCGTTGCGCCGGCGGATGCTGCATGGAGCACGCAGCTCAACGAGTTTCTGTTGCCGTACGAAGCCGTGCGCGCGTCGGCCGATCCGGACGCGGCGGTACACGCGTTTCTGGAGAGCACCTACGGGGCAGCCGCCGATCTTGCAGGCTGGGAACGCGGCGCATTGGAGCGGAAAACGCCGTAAGCGCACGAGGGGACCTATGGCTCTGCGCTGCGGCGCAATGCGATCCGATAGAGTAAGAATGCAGCCATCGGAACGCTTCGACCCGCCGACAATGGAATTCGAGATCTGGCCGATTATGGTTCTCATCGAAGGACCTGCGCAGTTCATCGGCCAGCTTCTTCTCGAAACGTACGACAATTCAAAGGTCGATCGCGGGCGATGGACCGTGGATCACAAGATGAAATCGCGGCGCGATTACGCCTTGCATCTGCAGCGGAGCGGTATGGAGCGCCGGCGGCAAGGCATTGCATTGCGCGATGAACTGATGCTGCGTCTCGTGCAACTCAACTGCGTGCGGCTGAAGCTGGACTGTCACATCTTCGGAAAATCCGTTTAGACCGCCGCTATCTGGCGCGAATCGTCCGCGGACTCGAACCGGGCGTGTATATCAGCGGCGAAATCCTACCGGTCGAGACGTCAATCGTTTGAAGCGCATTATCGCCACTGACGGCGACGTAGATTTTCGTGCGGTCGACCGAAGCCGCGAGGGCAGCCGGCTGATCGCCGGTGTGCAGGGTCTGCACCACCTTGCGCGATTGCATGTCGATAATGCTGATAGTGCTGTCCGCCCAGTTCGCTACGTACGCCTTGCCGCCCGCAAGCGCGATTGCACGTGGAAACACGCCTACCGGAATGTCTGCACTCACGGTGTTCGTCCGCGTGTCGATAAGGGTTACGTCGTCCGAGAACGCATCGGCGACGAGCAACGTCCCATCTGAACTAAGCGCGAGCGCGATCGGCGCGGCGCCCGTTGGCATTCGGGCTGTCTCTTTGCGCTGCCGCACATCGATGACCGAGACCGCGTTTGCACCTTGATCGGCCGCGTATAGCAGATTCCCGTCCGGTGACGCCGTAAGCGCCACCGGGCGCGACGCCACAGGTATCGCGTCGCCCATTTTCATGCTCGCGAGATCGATTGGAGCGACGGCGTCGGCGCCGCGCTCGGCTACCCACAGCGTCGAGCCGCCGGTCAGCGCAAGCGCGTCCGGATTTGCGCCGACCTTTATGCGCATTTGCATCGACTGCGTTTCTAGATCGACGATCGCAACGCTGTCGGTATAAATGCTCGCAAGTGCAATGCGCGTCGTTTGCGGGATACGCAGCGCATCGGGCACACGCTCGCCCAGCGTAAAACTCTTTGCGATAGCCATCGTCCGCGCGTCGACCGGTACGATTGTTCCATCGAAATAGGTCACGACAAAAGGCGCCGCTAGGAGGTCTTGCGCGCTCATCGCGCCGGCTGTGGTGCCATTGGTGGCGGTAGTCCCCGCATTGCGCGGCGGATGCACGCCGGCATCGAATGACGGCGGTTCATCGCCGCGGGACGACCCCCACGCGGCCGGCGCCGCCTGCAGATCGAAAAGCACACGCAGCGTCCCGCCTTTCGGAACGGTAACCCACGTGCGCGAAGACACGTGGCCGTTCACGTGAAGCCCACGAACGTACGGCGCGCCGGTGCGTGCGTCCGGTGCGTCAACGACAATGCGTCGGCCATCCTCCGAATGCAGCTCGACGTGCGTAAATAACGGGCTGGCCAGATCGAGCGTGGCCGTTCCCGGCGTTTGCGGATAGAAGCCGGCGGTTTCCCACACGTACATTGCCGACATTGCGCCGAGATCGTCGTTGCCCGGTTCTCCGCCCGGCGCGTTGTCAAAGTACTTTGTTTCGATCAGCCGCACGATGCTTTGCGCGCGCGAAGGTTCGTGTGCCGAGAGATAGAGAAAGGGCGCGCCGAAACTCGGTTCGTTGTTCAATCCGATGTACGGCGTACCCCAGTCGCCGTCGTGTTCGGAAAGCACGCTGAAGAATGAATCCAAGCCTCGCAAGGCTGCAGCATCGCCGCCCATCGCCCGGATCAGACCGTTCTGATCTTGCGGTACAACCCACGTGTACTGCGCCGCGTTGCCTTCTTGAAAGCCGGGTTGGCCTTCGTCGGTCGACGGCGCGACGAAAAAGCGGCCCTGCTCGTCGCGCGGTTCTATGAGGCCGCGCGACGTATCGAACAGATTCGCCCAGTTGCCGGAACGGCGCAGAAACGTCCGGTACGTCTGCGTGTCGCCGCGATCGCGTGCGAAGGCCGCAACCGCGAAGTCTGCTATCGCGTACTCCAGCGTTTCGGAAGCGCCATTGGGTACGTGAGATACGGAGTTCTGCCGGTGACTGTCCACGTAACCCAGCCGCAAATATTCATCGACGTCGTTGCGTTCCTGGTACCAGCCTTGCCCTGGAGAAACCGGGATTGCACTCGCCCCGTGCACCATGGCCTGCAGCGCCTTGCGCGCGTCAAAATCGTGAGCGCCGAAAAAATACGCGTCCGCGATCAGCGACGGGCCGGGATCACCGTTCATCACGCCCGTCTCGTCGTTAATGAGCGCCCAACGCGGAAGCCAGCCCATCTGATCGTTGGCATCGAGCAATGACCGCACCATGTCGCTCGTTTCATGCGGAAACAGAAATCCCAGCAGCTGCAGTTGGGTGCGGTAGACATCCCATCCCGACCAATTTCCGTATTCGCGATGGGCGCGCGGGACGAAATGAATCGCGTGATCAAAACCCGGATACCGGCCGTCCGCGTCACTGATGACGTTGGGATGCAGCAGCGAATGGTAAAGTGCCGTCCAGAAACTGTGCTGTTGCGCGTCCGTGCCGCCTTCGACAGCGGCGTGCGCCAGCGCAGCGCGCCATGCCTGAACGGCATGTGCGTGCACGAGGTTCAGATCCCACGAGGTTGCTTCGGCGCGCAGATTATTGCGCGCGCCCGCTAGGTCGACAAACGAAATAGCGACACGCATTTTTACCGTGCGATGCGCGGTGCCGAAATCGACCCATGCACCTGTATCGGCTCCGGTCACCTCAGCGCGCCCGGGCTGCAGCGTGCTTCCGGTCCAGGATCCGGTTGCAGTGAACGGCGAGTCGAATTCGCCGGCAAAATATACCGTGTAGTGCCCCGGCATTCCGCAAAACCCGCCGGAGGTTACAAAACCCGAAAACGAGCGATTGCCGTGAAACGCGATGCCGGACGCAAGAACGCTTGTACCGCTGTGCGCAAGATTGAACAGCACGTGCGCGGGCGTTTTGCCGGGAAAGCGAAACGCAGCAAGACCGGTGCGCAGCGTGGACGTCATGGAAACCGCGAGGTCCATATTATCGCCCAGCAGCACGTCGTACCATCCCGGCGATGCATGCTCTTGGACATGCGTAAACGTGACGGAAGCATGCTTAGGATCTGAAACGGGTCCGGTCATCGGCAACATGCCGACATCGTTCATCACCGGGCAACCGGGACCGCTCAAATGCGTTAGGCTAAAGCCGGTAATCTTGGTGTCCGCGTATTCGTAGCCGCCGCCGGACGGCTGCGAGGCGGTATCCGGGCCCCACTGGATCATTCCGAACGGGTAATCCGGTCCGGGAAACGTGTCGCCGCCGTACGTTGTGCCGATGAACGGGTTCACCATATCCACCGGGTCCGGCCCGGCCGCGTGCGCGGGCACAGCAAGAGCCGCGAGCAGAATGGCAAGCAAAACGGCGAAACGCTTCATTTGCCACCGTTTCGCTGCACTTAGTGGCATTCCGTTATGGGCGCGTTCGCTCGTTTTCAGCGCATCTTGCCGGCCCGACGCAACATAACTGCTGAGAACAGAGACAGGAAACGCGAGAAATCGGATGTTTCTGCAAAAGTGGTGGGAAAGTGTAGGTCTTACCGAAGCGATCCCGCCACACCCCTCTCGCGATTATTTAAGCACACGCGTGACGCGCGCGACCACTTAGGCCTTCTTTGACCATCGCAGATCAGGCCTACCGACCAATCCGTGACCAGACCTTCACTCATGGCGGACTCGATAAGTCAGCGATTCCACCCAAGAGCATGACTAGACCGAAAAAACTCAGGAACGCAGCCAAAACGTACGTATATACTGTTGCTGTTGGCCGATCCATCGTGTAACCGAGGCTTTGCCAAAAGGTGCGCATCCAGCGCGGACGCTCTTCGTCACCCTGAATGGTCAAAAGTATGAAGTCCCTAGCGCGCGCAAAGATCGCGATACCAGGGACGAGGAACAGCAGTCCGATAGCGATCAGATATATCGCGCCGTGTCCCATTGCCGTCGCTTGGTGAATGGCTGCGGTCGCATTTTGGCCATGCAGCAGCCGTTGACACACATCTACGTAGTGGGCCATTCCAGTCAGTTGAGCGGACAGACCGATCAAGCCGAAACCGGCGAATACGAGGAAGCCATACCGCCAAATACCGTCATACGCGCGGGGAAATGGCTTGAGCCACGCCCTTACTCCGGTACCGATGACCCCAGCTTCCCATGCCAGAATAACGGCGAGGCCGATGTAAACGCTATCTTTTTCAAAATCGCTCTTGTCTGGGTTGTAGGCGTTGGGAATGTCTATGCCGCGCTGCTGCAGTATCGCATCGCATGCCCGGTGGCTGAACGTGAACAGGTGCATTAGGGATGGCAGCGCGTGCTCCATACAAACCGCTACCCGCGCCGGGAGTGCATGTTACGGGCGCCTGTCGTCAGAAAGGTGCGCAAGATCCGATTCCATGCGTCCCAGCGTCGCGTCTATTTGCGGTTTTAGGTCCTCGCGGCCGGCGTACGCTGGGGGTTGTCCGCGAAACCGCGTGATGATTCCAACAAGTATCAGCGGTACTGCGAAGATGCCTAAAACGATCAGTAGCGCCATTACTGATCCACATCGATCAGATCGAAGATCTCAGGCTCTAACAGGCGATACGGGCGATAGCGTCTATCGAGGACGCCTTTCGTAAACACCGAGCGGCCTGTGCGCCACGCTGTGCTTGCGACTTCTCTTTCGGCGTCCATAAGCTGCAGCGCAAGAAGGCGCTCTCGGCCTTCGACGTTCGCGCGAAGGGCCAAATCAAAACCCTCGCCCAGCTCCTGGTTAGAAAGTCTCTCTACACCCATGAGGCGCTATTCTGAACAGCGAGCAGCCCTCCTGGAAGGACCGAAAGCATCGACTTACGCTTTCCACGCGCCAGCCCAGCGCGAAAAGCAAGAGATGCATGAAACCAGGACCGCGCGATGTGCAGGTAAACGCTCAAATAATCGCGCGTACAAGTTCAAGTGGCGGGAAAGTGTAGGAATCGAACCTACCAGCCGAGTTGCCCCGGCCTCAGCGGTTTTGAAGCCAGCCTAAGCATGACGCTGACCTTATGAAAGGACCCAGCGTTGAAATTAACCGATGCTATAGACCTGCTGTTGATTGAGGGCAAGAGCCGCCGCCTGTCGCCGCGGACCATCGAGATGTACGTGGAGAAGCTCGGCAGACTCCGCCAGTACCTAGGCGACGTGGAGACGTCCAGCATCAGCATTCACCAGCTTCGCGAGTTCCTATCGACCGTGCCGATACGAAGCGGCCCTAGATACTATCAATGCATCCGCCGCCTTTTCCGGTTCTTAGTCTCAGAAGAGCTCCTTGAAAAGAATCCGGCGCTGCGGCTACGTCGGCCCAGAGTACGTGAACTGGTCATTGAACCGTTGACCGGCGATGAGATACAGAGGCTCTTTGCCACTGCGCGCTCCTCGATGCCGCAGATGCGGCTACGCGACACGACGATATTAGCGACGCTGCTAGGTACGGGGATTCGCGCAGGCGAGCTGATCGCGTTGCGGGACGAGGACGTGCGTGTTCACAGCTTACTCATCAATGGCAAGGGTGATCGCCAGCGGATCATACCGCTTCCGCTCAAGCTCTCTAGGATGCTCATCAAGTACAGAGCCCTGCGTCCGCAGGGGAATGTCGCCGCGTTCTTCCGCAAGCGAACCGGCGAAGCTCTGAGCTACAACCATCTTGACGTGATCTTCCGCCGACTGTCTGAGGCTTCGCGCGTGAAGGTGTGGCCGCACCGCTGCCGACACACGTTCGCGTCGGCCTTTATGAGCGAACCAGGAGCGAACGTGCTGGCTCTACAGGCCATTTGCGGCTGGCGCGTCCTTGCGATGGCAAACCGTTACGCGAAGGTATCCTACGCCGCGCTGGCAGCCTCCATGGACGCTCATTCACCTATCAACGCGCTGTTGTGATGGGAGCGGC
>DASSEZ010000125.1:0-23054 GCA_035694945.1 Vulcanimicrobiaceae bacterium | reverse complement strand
CCGAAGCCTGCAGTGGTTGCGCCGTAGCCCGTCGGATCGGGACCTTGCGTGAGCAAACCGCCCGCACGGTAAAATGCTATCTCAAATTTCACGTCGTTGTCGAACTCTTTCTTGCTCAGCGCACGCGCCGAGGCGGGTCGCGAGAGAATGAGTTTTCGCACCTTGCTCACGTCGGCAATCGTGTCGGGGTCCGAAACATCGAACATGCGCTGCTCCACGCGCATCGGCGGCGGAATGGATCCCTCGAAATTGGCGAGCGTCGAACTGACGGCGACGTGATGGGCGAGCAGCGTTTGTATGAGCGCGCGTCCTTTGGGGCCGTTGACGTCGAGCGATGCGATGGCCTCGCGCTGCGCTTTCGAGGTGACGTTGCACTCGTCGGGATCCTTGCCCGCGGTAAACTCGGTATCGACGAATATGCCGTGCTCCAAACTGTCGACGCCCATTTTTGCGGCTTCTTCGTAGCCGATGGAGCACAAGTGCGCGAGCACTTTCATGTGATGCTTGTGCGCTTCGTCGATCACCGCTTGAGCGATCGCCTTGGGGATGTCCATGTAGAGTTTGACCGATGTGAATCCGCGATAGGCCCAGAAGTCGACGGAGCGCCGGCCGTCCTGCGGACTGCGCAGCGTTCCCAATTGAATGATTCCGGGCTCGTAGCCGGTCATGTACGGCGTCGTGAGATCGATGTGCGGGCCAACCAATTCGCCGGAATCGACCGCCGCTTTGATGCGTTCGTCCGTGTACGGTTCGACGCTGCCGGTCGTCCGGATCGTCGTGACGCCGCCCGCCAGATACATGCGCGGAAAACTGTACGGCATTTCGCGCACGATGAACAGCGGGCCGCCGCTGGAGTAATACAGATGATCGTGCGTACCGACAAAGCCCGGCGTGAGCGTATAGCCGCGCCCGTCGATCACTTTCGCGTCCCCTGGAACGGAAGTGCTCGACGCCGGACCCGCGGCCGCGATCTTGCCGTGCGAGATGACGACGGTTTGATCCGCTCGTGCGCGCGCTCCCGTTCCGTCGATCACGCGAACGTGTTCGATGGCGATGACGGGTTGCCGGTACGTGATGACGGCGCTGGCGGGAGGCGCGCCAAGATTCGGCGGCGTTTGCGCAGTGAGTCCGAGTGCCAAAAAGGCGGCGAACAGTCGCTTGTTCATGCGCGAAAAGTTCGCCGCCTCGCAGCGACTTACTGCGTTTGCGCGGCTAGTGGCCGGCCTGCCGGCGAACGGTCCGCAGCGTTACACGCACGGCTGAGCCTTGCGGCACGTCCATGTTTTCGCGGTTGTTTTTCGCAATGAGATAACCACCCGCGGCACCGAGAAATCCGCCGATGCCGCTGCTGGCGTGGAAGATCGTCTTGCCGATGATGTTGCCGACGATCATGCCGGCTACCGCACCGCCAATTTCTTTCAGAGCGTTGTTCTTGGTTTTTGCCTGCATGCCGGTGACGACGCCGTTGATCGCGTACGTCGCGCCGCTGGGCAACACCAAGCGAGTGAACGTCATTTGCAATTGCGCGGGACGGCCTTGACCGGCACGCACGACGCGCGTAACGCGGCCGTACATCGTCGCGCCTCGCACGCTGCCGTCTTCTGACGTGACGTTGCGCAGCGTAACGGCTTGGCCGACGACTGCGTTACTCGTGCTGACGGACGTCGTGATGATGCCCGCGTATTGAGCGCCCGCGTACGGAGCCGCACTTGCGGCTTGCGCAATCATGAGGATCGACAGCACCGCGGCGGCGCAGGCATAGAGGTGACGCATGGATGAGAAGCCTCCTGAATTTCGAGTTTGGAATCGGCTAAGAGAGAGCTTACCCGCTTTTCGCCGTTTCGCACATTTCAAGCACGTGCTCGGCTGCTGCTCGGCCCGTTGCCACGCAGTCCGGGATGCCTACGCCGTGGTATGCGGAGCCGGCAAACGCAAGCCCGCCGATGGCTGCCGTGCGCCGCTCAATCTGCGCGACGAGTTCGTTGTGGCCGACGCCGTATTCCGGCAGCATGCGCAGCCAGCGCCGCGTTACGGCAAAGAGCGGCTGCGCGGTAATGCCGAGCAGTTGCTCAAACTCGTCTCGTGCGATCTGCGCGAGTTCGGCATCCGGTAATTCGACCAGTTCCGGCTGCAGTGCGCCGCCGATGAACGCACGCAGTAGTACGCCGTTCTGCGGCGAGCGGCTGGGATATTTCTGCGAGGTAATCGTTGCCGCCGTAATGCGCCGGTCCTCGACATACGGAACGACGAACCCCGGCGACGGTGGAAGCGGCGGGAGATCGGCCGCGTCGTACGCGACGTTCACCGTCGCGATGGAGTTGTAGCGAATCCGTTCGAGCATTTCCGCGAGTTGTGCGTCGGCACCGCGCAGCAGGCGTGCTGCGGCGTATGCCGGCAGCGCGAGCACGACTGCATCCGCGCGAGCGCAGGAACCGTCGGTGAACGTCATTTGCCATACGCCGCCGTCGCGCTCGAGCGTGCGTAGTTCACGTGATACCCGCACGTATTCGCCGGTATGACGGGTGAGCGCATCGACGATTGTTTGCAGGCCGCCGCGCAAACTCATGAGTTGCGGCGCAGCGCCTTGCGGTGCGCCGCTGTTTCGCGCAGCACTCATCGCGCGCAGCAAACTGCCGTGCCGGCGCTCCATCTCGAGAAATTGCGGAAGCGTAGCCTGCATGCTCAGGCGCTGAGGATCGCCTGAGTAGATGCCGCCGATGAGCGGCTGAGCGAGCCGTTCGAGCACTTCCCGTCCGAAGCGTCGCGTCACGAACGATGCGAGGCTCTCGTCGTCCGTCGATTGCCTGGGCGGTACGAACGGTTCGAACGCCGCGCGCGCGATGCCGCGCGGGCTGAAGATGCCGCTCCCAAGGAGCGCCGGAAGCGACTTCGGCGTGAACAGCCGGAATTCGCTGGGGATCGGGCGCAAGCGGCCGTGATGCAAGATGCGCGAACCGCGAAACTCGGGGCGCATCGCCACCACTTCGCTTTCCAAATTCAGCCTGCGTAGAAGTTCGCGGGCGGCCGGTTTGTCGACGAGCAGTGAATCCGGCCCGAGTTCCATCGTGTAGCCGCTGTCTTCGATCGTTTGCACGCAGCCGCCGGTCCGCGCTGCGCGTTCGTACAGCTTCACGTCGAGATCGAGGCCGCATTCCTTCGCACGGTCCTGCAAGTGCAGCGCTGCGGCAAGGCCGCTCACGCCCGCACCGGCGATAGCTACGCTGCGCATTGCTCCACGAGATCGGCCATCATGCGAATGAAGTCCGGGTGGTCGTTCAGCGCTGCGGCGCGCTCCATGCGCACGCCCGCATCCCGCGCGGCTTGCGCGGCGTCCACGTCGAGATCGTACAACACCTCGACGTGATCGCACAGAAATCCAATCGGTGCCACGACCGCTTCGTGCACGCCCTGTGCCGGCAGCGCACGCAACACGTCGCGAATGTCGGGCTCCAGCCATTTGTCCGCCGGCGATCCGCTGCGGCTTTGATACGCGATGCGCCAGGACGGTGCTTGCGCCTGCGCGGCGACGAGCTGCGCGGTCCGTTCGAGCTGCCGCACGTACGGGCTGCGGTCTGCCATTGCCTGCGGAATGCTGTGCGCGGTGAAGATGAGTTCCACGGCGTCGAACGACGTTTTCCCCAGTTCGGCGAGCGCATCGCGGACTCGCTGCACGTGCGCCCGTACGAACAGCGGATGTTCGTAGTACGGCGGCACGTACGATGCGTCCGGAATCAAACCCGCGTATTTGTCCCAACTCGCCGGGCTTTGGTGCGCGGCAAGGGTGATGACGATCGGATGCACGCCCTGTGTTTGCAACTGCGCTGCCACGTCGCCCGCGAACGGCGCCGCGTTGACGTAGGCGGTAAGAACGGCGGCATCATATCCGCGCTGCCGTAATTCGCGCGCAAGCGCGTCTGCTTGACGCTGCGTGAGTTCGTTGAACGGCGACTTGCCCCCGATGTGCAAGTAATGTTCGACGACGCTTTCATAGCGCTGCGGCGGAACGGGCCGCCCTTGCAGCACACGGTCCAGAAACGGACGAATCTCTTCGGGTCGAGTGGGGCCGCCGAAACCAAGCAGTACGACGGTTCGCGAACTCATTTGCGGCTCAGTTCGTGCACCGCGTCGATGAGCGCGAGCACGTTGTCCACGGGCGTTTCCGGCAGAATGCCGTGCCCCAGATTGAAAACGTGTCCCGCGCGTCCGTTTGCGCGCCGCAAAATATCGGCCGCGGCGGCGCGGATCGCTTCGCGGTTGGAAAACAGCAGCACGGGATCCAAGTTGCCTTGCACGCCGACCGAATCCCCGAGCTGTTTCCAGCCCTCGTCGAGCTCCACGCGCCAATCCAAACCGATGACGTCGCCGCCGGCATCGCGCAGTTCGGGAAGCAGCGTTCCCGTCATCGTTCCGAAATGGATGACGGGCGTTCCGGTGCGCAGCGAGGAAATGACTTTACGCGAGTGCGGCTGCACGTACGTCCGGTAGTCGTGCGGCGAGAGCGCGCCAACCCAACTGTCGAAAAGTTGCACGACATGCGCGCCCGCATCGATCTGCATGTTCAGATACGCTGCGGTAATATCCGCAACGATGTCCATAAAACGGTGCCACGTTTGCGGATCGTTGTACATCAGCGATTTGGTCGCCACATAGTTGCGCGACCCGCCGCCTTCGATGGCGTACGAGGCCACGGTGAAAGGCGCACCTGCAAAGCCGATCACGGGCACGTCGTTTTCAAGTTCCTTGCGTACCAAGCGCACGGTTTGCGCCACGAAGCCGAGCGATTCTTCAACGCTGACCGGATGCAATGCGTCGACGTCCGCCATGCTTCGAATGGTGCGTGCAATGCGCGGCCCGTCGCCTTTTTCGTATGAGAGGCCGGCGCCCATGGGCACCAGCGGCAGCAAAATGTCGGCAAAGATGATCGCCGCGTCGACGCCCAAGCGCCGCACGGTATCGACGGTAACTTGGGCGGCCGCATCGGAGTCCTTGCACAACTCCAGGAAACTGAAGCGATCGCGCACGCGGCGGTATTCCGGCAGATAGCGCCCGGCCTGCCGCATCAGCCACACGGGCGTGTAGTCCGTGGCTTCGCGCCGGCACGCGCGTAAGAACGGATGATCGGTGAGCGTTGCGGCCATTGCGAAGCCCTTCATCGGCCGCGGCGGCCATCCTTGTGACTAACGTCGCTGTGGCGCGGCGCCGATACTAACCGCGTTGGAGGTTGTGATGAAGACCGTCGTGCTCGCCGTTCTCGCCGCACTGCTCGCTGCTCCGCTCACTGCGAAGGCCGCGCAGCAACCGCTTCGCGTCGCATCCGATATTTCGTATGCGCCGCTCGAGTTTTATGCCGGGGGTTCGAAGCGCGTCGAAGGCTTCGACTACGACCTCGCGCAAGCGCTCGCGGCGCAGATGGGCACGAGCCTGCGGTTTACCAACCACGACTTCAACGATCTGCTGCCCGCGCTGGACGCCGGCAAATACGACCTCGTCATTTCGGCGATGAACGACACGCGCGAGCGCGCGCGGCAGGCGGACTTTGTCGATTACTTTTTGGCGGGAAGCGGCATCTTGATACCTGCCGGCAATCCGAATCACATCTTCAATTTGGCGAGTTTGTGCGGCATGACCGTGGATCTTCAGCGCGGCACCGCACAGCAAGCCGCGGTCACGGCGCAATCGAAACGCTGTACCGGCATCGGCCTGCATCCGATCACCATTCTCTCGTACGCAACCGACGACCAGGCGCTCAAACAATTTCTAGCGGGAAGATCGATGGCGCACATCTCCGATTATCCGGTCGTTTCGCATTTGGCGCGCACGCTTGCCGGCGGCAAGAAATATGCGATTGCGGGTCGTCAGTTCGGCGTCGTGCCCTACGGCATTGCCGTTGCTAAAAGCAACGCGGCACTGCGCGATCGTCTGCAGCGCGCGCTCAAGGCAATTATTGCGGACGGAACGTACGACGCGCTGCTCGAGAAATGGGGACTGGAACAAGGCGCGATGCGATCCGCGCCGATCAATGCCGGGCCGAAGTTTCAGTAACGCGTTTAGTGCAGCGTGTTCTTCCAAAACGCGACGGTGCGTTCCCACGCTTCGTGCGCGGCCTTCGCATCGTAATGGCCTAAACCGGCGTTGCCGGGCTGATTCGGATTGCAGAACGCGTGCTTGGCCTCGTACCAGAATACCTCGCACGGCACTTTGCCTTCTTTCATCCGCTTTTCGATTTCGCCGCCACGCTGCGGGGTGAAGAAGTCGTCGTGTTTGGCGAAGTGGCATTGGATCGGAATCTCGATCGTGGCCGGATCGCCGCCTTCCGATCCCGGAAATCCGTAAAAAATAACGGCGGCGTCCGGTTCTTTTAAATGCATCGCCGAAAGCATGGCGATTGCACCGCCCATGCAGTAGCCGGTAACGCCCGCTTTCTTGCCGTTTTGCTTGAGGTACGCGAGCGCACCGCGCACGTCTTGCGAGAACGCATCCTGGAAATCCAGGCCTTCCATCAAATGATTGGCTTCGTCGCCGACTGCAGCGGTGCGACCGCGGAAGAGATCGGGCACGAGCGCACGGTAGCCTAAGGCCGCATACTCGCTCGCGGTTTCCATGATGTCCGGCGTGATGCCCCACCACTCCGCGACCACCACGATGCCCGGCGCGGACTGCGCGTCCTTTTCCGGCACGGCGAGAAAGGCCGGCGCGGTTTTGCCGTCCGGACGCGTAAATTCAATCATCTGACCCATCAGGGCAGGGTGTTCGCGGGCACCTCTTCGGCGTCTTGCCGTTCCAGATTCTCGATTTTTTCCGTTACGAGCCACCGGTTCGCCGCTTCGATTTGCTCCGGCGTCGTGCGTTCGCGCAGCCACTGCAGAATCTGGTCGTCGGTGGTACGCGTGCGGATAGCCTCGTCGAATTGCGCGGGCGAGATGCCCCAGCGCTCCATCACGCCTTTGTCCATGGGGCATGGATAGATGTAGTCGTAAATCGTGCCGTTTGCCGACGCGCGAGCCTTGTCGAAGACGCGCGCGAGCCAGAGCACGTCACCGCCGAGCGGCTCGCGTCCGCGGCGCGGAAAGGTCTTGCCGTCGCGAAAATCAGTTGCCATACCGCGCACAACAGCACGCGGCAGCGCACGGATGCAAACCGCCGCCCGCCTGCGCAAGTGCAGTGCCCTTTTATTGGCGCGGCAGTATGCCGTGAATTTGATTCAGGACGTGCATGAATGCGTCCGGCTGAATCGCGACGTCGCCGCGGAACGGATAATCCAATTCCGCGATGAGCGCGAAGATGATCGTGATGACGGCCGTTTCCGCGACGATCATCAGGTACTGCGCATGCGGCTTGTCGACGCGGAAGTAGAACGAGAAGACGATGGTGACCGTGCCGATGAACAGCATGGCCGACCACAATACCAACGGAATGCCTTGCGAGTTGGCAAGAATGCGATCGCGCCGCATGTCCCAGAACGTGCGCACGTACTGCATTGCTTCGGCTTTAATCGCACCCTCGCCCGGCGTGCTCATGCGCCAGCTATCGACCGCCTCGCCCAGTTTGTACGCGAGTTGATTGGCCTGGACGCTCTCGCCGCCGTGCTGCATATCGGGCCATTCATAGTTCAGCGCCAGGCGCAGATACTGTTCGATTTCTCCCCGCACGTGCGAACGGAACGGCTGCGGAATCGCAATCGCGAGGTGATACAGATCGGAGAGCGCGCTCGCTTCACGCTGCGCGGTTTGTGCGGCGTTGTCGTATTCTTGCCACACGCCGACGACCATGAACGACATCATGACTGCGAGCACTGTGCCGATAGTGGTGAGAATCGGTCCTGCGACGTCGTTGTGCGCGATTTGCTCGTTGCGCGTCATGCGCTTGCGCATGAACGCGAGTAGGCCGCACGCCAAGGCGCATGCGCCGATTACGGCGGCCGACATGAACAACCAGGCCGGTAAGCTGTAAATCCACGTCACGGCTGCCCGCTTCGCCGCTGCAACCGGACGCTCCGGCACGGAGTTATGGAGGCCGCGAGTGGACTCGAAGGGCGACCGGTATGCCGGGGAGAACGGTGGGCCTCGCGCTGGTGCGCGGGTGTGATGTAATGGTAGCCTGCGACCTTCCCAAGGTTGACGCGCGGGTTCGATTCCCGCCACCCGCTGTGTATCGAGGCGACGTAGCCAAGTGGTAAGGCAGAGCTCTGCAAAAGCTCCATTCGGCAGTTCGAATCTGCCCGTCGCCTGAGTTTTTTATCAGATTGCGAGTTTGTGTTTTCGGTGCCGGCGCCATCGGCGGATTCATCGCCGCAGCGTTGGCGCGCTCCGGCATCGACGTCAGCGTCGTCGCGCGCGGCGCGCATCTGCACTCCATCCGGCGCAGCGGCCTGCGCATCTCCAGCGATCTCGGCGACTTCAGCGTCCCGGTTGCCGCATCGGACGATTTGCGCGACTTCGAGGGCGTCGACTACGTGCTCCTCACGTTCAAATCGCAGCAGTGGGACGGGGTGCTGCCGCAATTCGAACGCGCGATTTCCGGAAGCACGGTATTCGTGACGCTGCAGAACGGCCTGCC
Source organism: Vulcanimicrobiaceae bacterium (assembly GCA_035694945.1). Classification (GTDB taxonomy): domain Bacteria; phylum Vulcanimicrobiota; class Vulcanimicrobiia; order Vulcanimicrobiales; family Vulcanimicrobiaceae; genus DATGJX01. The sequence continues at coordinate 14,498 of DASSEZ010000125.1, read as the reverse complement.
GTTCTGGTACTCGCGCGAACGCGCGCTGGAGAGCGTCGATCCCGGCGGACAGATTTTGCGAACGCTTCCCTACGAGCGCGTGATCGGCGGCGTGGTTCACGCATCCGGACACATCGCCGAACCGGGATACGTGAGGCAAAGCGGCGGCATGCTGTATCCCATCGGCGAACTCGACGGCACCACGACCGCTAGAATCGGTATGCTGTCGGCGGCGTTTGCGAACGCGGGACTGTCCGCACCCATCGAACCGGACATCCGCAAAAATATTTGGCGCAAACTGGTCAACAATCTGGCGCTCAATCCGGTCAGCGCGCTGACCCGTGCGACGGTGCAACAGATGCTGCGCAACCCGCCCGTGCGGGCGCTGCTGCACGCCATTATAGAGGAAGGCCTCGCAATCGCGCGCGCCACCGGCGTGGAGCCCGGCGTCGATGCGGACGAACGCTTGAAGTGGGCCGAGCACATCGCCGACGTGAAGACATCGATGCTGCAGGACGTCGAGGCGCGCCGTCCGCTGGAACTCGAGCCAATCGCGGGCGCCGCTCTGGAACTAGCGCGCCGGTACGGCGTGCCGGTGCCGCACGTGGAAACGGTGTATGGACTTACGAAACTCCTCGAACGCAGCGTCCTTGGCGGTTGAGTGCCGCGCGGCGCTGCCGCACGAATATCTTCTGGTTGCCGATCTGCGCGGTGAAATGGCGCGCGAGATGGGCAGCGATTTCGATGCGATGGCGAGCGACTGGGCAGCGAAATTCAGCGCATATTTCGCCGGCAAACACGCGGGCGGCAACGCACAAGTTTTTCTCGCGTTCGAAGGCGAGACGCCGGTCGGCTGCGCCATCGTATCGATTCTCGAACATTACCGGCGCTACGTGTTCGGAACGGAACTGGCATACGTGAACGCGGTATACGTTCGCAGCGCGTACCGGCGCCGCGGCGTTGCAAGCCGGCTGATGCAACTCGCCATCGCATGGTCGCGCGAACGCGGTTGCAAGGGCGTGCGTTTGCGCGCCAGCGAGGACGGCCGTTTCCTCTACGAACGTCTGGGCTTTTACGCCGGCCGCGAAATGGAACTCGATCTCTGAATGCTGGTGCGCCGTATCGTTCCGTGCCTGGACATCAAGGATGGCCGTGTCGTCAAAGGCGTGCGCTTCGTCGAATTGCGCGACGCGGGCGACCCGGTTGAACTCGCGCGCGCGTACGAAGCATCCGGCGCGGATGAACTCGTCTTTTTGGACATCACCGCGACGGTCGAAGGGCGCAAAGCGACGCGAGAAGTCGTGCGTGCGGTTGCGGAGGAGCTCACGATTCCGTTTGCGGTAGGCGGCGGAACCAGCACCGCCGACGACGTGCGGCTGCTGCTGCGCGCGGGTTGCGATAAGGTCTCGCTCAACAGTGCCGCGGTGCGCAATCCGTACGTCTTGCAGGCGGCGGCAGCGGAATTCGGCAGTCAGTGCGTCGTGCTCGCCATAGACGCACGGCGAAATTCGAGCGGCGCCTCGTGGGAAGTGATCATCGACGGCGGACGCACCGCGACCGGCTTGGACGTCATCGAATGGGCGCAGCGCGGCGCGCAGCTCGGCGCGGGCGAAATCTTGCTCACGAGCATGGATCGCGACGGCACCAAGTCGGGCTTCGACGTGGAACTCACACGCGCGGTGCACGACGCCGTGAACGTGCCGGTGATAGCGTCGGGCGGTGCGGGAAGCGCCGAAGACTTCGTACGCGTTTTTGAGGATGGCAAGGCCGATGCGGCGCTGGCCGCCTCGCTGTTCCATTTCGGCGAACTCGCCATCCCGAATTTAAAGGAAGCGCTGCACGCGCGGGGGATTCCAGTACGCCCTTCGACAAGCTCAGGATGACGATGGACGAACTAAAGTGGAATGCGGATGGGCTGCTCCCCGTCGTGATCGCCGACGCGCGTACGAACGCCGTGCTCACGCTCGCATACGCCAATCGCGAAGCGCTCGAAAAAACGATCGCCGAGCGATCGACGTATCTGTTCAGCCGTTCGCGCCGGAAGTTGTGGCATAAGGGCGAGGAATCCGGCAACACGCAAGAGCTTATTGAGGTCGCATACGATTGCGACGCCGATGCGCTGCTCTACCGTGTCATACCGAGCGGCCCGGCGTGCCACACCGGCGCAAAGTCGTGTTTTCATAACAGCCTCCTTCGACACGCTCAGGATGACCGGGGTACGGCGTCGCAACGCGACGCGTGTCATGCTGAGGAATCGAAGCATGGCCGAGGTATCGAGGCCCCTACTTTCGCCAAAGCCATCGCGCATCTCGAAACGGTCCTCGAACAGCGCAAAGGCGCCGATCCGGCGTCGTCGTACGTGGCGAAACTCTACGGCGGCGGCGTGGACAAGATCGGGAAGAAAATCGGCGAGGAAGCCACCGAGGTGGTTATCGCTGCAAAAAATGCTTCGCACGACGAACTGGTCTGGGAGGCGGCCGATCTCATCTTCCATTTGCTCGTGCTGCTGCAAGCGGCCAACGTGCCGATCGACGACGTCGGCGGAGAACTTCTACGACGCGCCAAGTAACGGCTCGCAAAGCTCCACCCGCGCGTATCGAGGATCTCGCCGGCGTCGGCACGGAAACCGCCGAACGGTTCGCGGAACTCGGCATCCGCACGCCCATCGATTTGCTGAACGATTTTCCGTATCGCTACGAGGATTTGCGATTTCCGACGCCGTCGACGCAACTCGGTCTTCGGGAACACGAGGGTGAGAATTCACCCGACGAAAACGCGGTCGGGCACATCGTCTGGGTGCGCGAACGGCGCGCGCGGCATTTGGCGATCGTCGAAGCCGAGTTGCAGGACGACTGCGGCACGTTCATCGCCACGTGGTTCGGGCGCACGTATCTGATCGGCGCGCTGAAAAAGGGCATGCGTTTATTCGTGCGCGGACGCGTGCAGCGGACGCTGGCCGGCGCGAAAATCAACGTCAGTACGCACCGGGTGCTCGCCGAACAGGAAGAGTATCGCGGCGACATGGTACCGGTCTATTCCGCCAGCAAGACGCTTACCTCGCGCAAAATCCATCAAGTCGTCGCCCGCAACTTACCGTCGCTCTTGCAACTGGCCGGTGACGAACCGCTGCCCGCAAGCGTCTTGAGCGACAAGCATTTTCCGCCGCTGCACCAGGCATACCGCTCGCTGCACGCGCCTCAAACGCCCGACGAGGCCGCTAAAGCGCGCGAGCGCTTCATCTTCACCGAGTTTCTCGCGCTCGCACTTGCCGCGCAAATCAAACGGCGGGAACGTACGTCGGAACATTCGGCGGAAAGACTGCGCGCAGCACCCTCGCTGCTTGCCGAATTTGAGCGCGAGTTGCCGTTTCCGCTAACGGGAGCGCAGCGGCGCGTCATCGGCGAGATTTGGGGCGACATGGCGCAGGACGCACCGATGAACCGTTTGCTGCAAGGCGACGTCGGCAGCGGCAAGACGCTCGTTGCGGCGGGCGCAATTTTACTCGCCGCGCGCAGCGGCGTGCAATCCGCGCTGATGGCGCCGACCGAGATTCTCGCGGCACAGCACGCGGCCAAACTCGCGCCCCTGCTGCTGCCGTTCGGCATCCCCGTCGAGGCCGTGTTCGGCAGTCAAAGCGCAAAATCGCGCGCAAGCGCGGTCGACAAACTTGCCGGCGGCGAAGCGCTCGTGGCCGTCGGCACGCACGCATTGCTCACGGAAGGCGTGGACTTCAAACGGCTTGGCTTGGCCGTTATCGACGAACAGCATCGCTTCGGCGTGCAGCAGCGCGCGCGTCTGCGCGCCAAGGGCATCGCACCGCACACGCTGCACATGACCGCGACGCCGATTCCACGCACGCTCGCCCAATCGATCTATGCCGATCTCGACGTGTCCACGATCGATGAGCTGCCGCCGGGTCGCACGCCTATCGAAACGTTCGCGCTGCGCCGCAGCCGTCTGCATCTGGCGTACCAGTTCGTGGAGAAAAACGTTGAGGCGGGCCATCAGGCGTATATCGTCGCGCCGGCCATCGAAGAGTCGGAACTCGACATCACCAGCGTCCTGAAAGAAGCGGAGCGTCTGCAGAACGACGTGTTCCCGCATCTCAAACTCGGCCTGCTGCACGGGCGCATGTCCGCAAAAGACAAAGAAGACGTCATGCAGCGGTTTGCGCGCGGTGAACTGCAGGTACTCGTCGCGACGACGGTGATCGAGGTTGGCGTCGACGTTCCCAATGCAAGTGTCATGGTGATCCTTGATGCGCAGCGCTACGGCCTCGCGCAGTTGCATCAGCTGCGCGGACGCGTCGGCCGCGGCGCTGCCAAGTCGTACTGCCTGCTCATCGCGCCCGACGAGGCAGGCGAAGTGGAGCGTCTTCAAATCCTCACCGAATCGACCGACGGCTTCAAAATTGCCGAAGAAGATTTACACTTGCGCGGTGCAGGCGAGTTCGCGGGAACCGCGCAGTCGGGTCGCACGGAATTTCGCTTCGGCGACATCGTGCGCGATTTCGACTTCTATAAGGAAGCCAGTGCGCTCGCCGCGCGCATCATCAAGGACGACCCAACACTCGAGAGCCGCGAACACAGCGGTCTGCGCGCCCTCATCGAAGGCGAACCCAGCGCCCGCGCCATGCTGCTGTCCTCGTAGCTGGCGAGGGGGCGGGTCGCTCGCTCTTGAACCCGGCCGGTCATGAAGAATATGATACGCATTGCCTGTGCCGCGGCGCTGGCGATAGGTGTGGGCATTTTCGCGCAGGCGCCGGCGGATGCACAGCTGCTTGGCGTAACGCGCGCGGCATTGAAGAACGGGCTGCAGGTGGTCGTGATTCACGATCCGCTGGCGCCGGTGGTAACGAGCGAACTCGTCTATAAGGTGGGTTCGAACGAACAGCAGTTCCCCGGCGAAGCGCACGCGCTCGAGCACATGATGTTCCGCGGAACCAAAAACGTTTCGTCCGCGCAGATTTACGAGATCGGGCAGTTGCTCGGCGGCGACTACGACGCCGATACGCGACGGACGTCGACGCAGTATTATTTCACCGTGCCCGCGCAGTATCTGGACGTCGCGCTGCGATTGGAAGCGGATCGCGCCAGGAATTTGCTGCTGACGCAAAAAGGCTGGGAAGCCGAGCGCGGTGCGATCGAACAAGAGGTGACTCAGGACGACAGCAGTCCGTTCCAAAAACTCGAAGAGCGCACCGTTCTGCCCGCGATTTTCGCCGGTACGCCGTACGCGAAGGACACGCTCGGCACGCAGGATTCGTTTCAAAACAAAATTACCGCCGGCACGCTGCGCAAGTTCTACGAGACGTGGTATCGCCCGAACAACGCCGTGCTCGTGATCGCGGGCAACGTCGACCCGGCGCAGACGCTGCGCTCGGTGCATACGTACTTCGACGGCATTCCGGCCAAGAAGGTGCCGGCGAAACCCGTTGTTCATCCGAAGGCACTCAAACCGGCAACGTATCGCGTTACGACCGACTATCCCGTGACGATTGCGGCAATGGCGCTGCAAACGCCCGGATGGAGCGACAAAGACTACGCCGCCGTTCAGGTGCTCGAGGCGGTGCTCGATAATCAACGTGCGGATTTATATGGTTTGGTTGCCGCCGGCAAAGCGTTTGCTTCCGGGTTTGTCGACGTGCAGGCCGAACCGCATGCGACTGCGAGCCTCCTGTACGGCGTCATTCCGGCGAGTACCAAGCCGGAAGATTTCATGGCGCAGCTGCAAGCCGTCGTCGCCGCGTATCAGAAGAGCGGCGTCCCCGCCGATTTGGTGGAGGTCGCCAAGCGCCGCGCGCTTGCCGACAAAGAGTTCGCGAACAACTCGATTTCCGGCATTGCAAGCGCCTGGAGCGACGCAATCGGAATGATGGGGCAGCAGTCGCCCGATCAGCAGATCGCGGCGATTCAGCGCGTCACCCTTGCCGACGTCAACCGCGTGCTGCGCAAGTACGTCGATCCCAAGCATGCGATTCTGGTCTATGCAACGCCGAACAACAGCGGCAAAACGAGCATCGGCAGCCCGCAGACCAAAGAGCAAAACGCGGTGCCGCCCAGTAAATCCGAACCGCTTCCGGCATGGGCGCAGGCCGCGTTTTCGCACGTCAGCGTTCCGGCACAGACGCTCTCGCCCGTGTCGATGACGCTTTCCAACGGCATGCACCTCATCGTTCAGCCGGAGCACGTTTCGCACACGGTGGTCGTTCACGGACAAGTCGACACGAGCGAAGCCATCCAGGCACCGGCGGCCAAACTCGGCGTCGAGGACATCGTCAACGGGCTCTTCCCGTTCGGCACTGCGCAGTACGATCGTTTGCAGTTGCGTCAGCAACTCGACGCAATTGCCGCGGAGATGCAGGCCGGCACGAGTTTCTCGCTCTCCGTGCTCAGTTCGCAGTTCGATCGCGGCGTGCGACTGCTCGCCGATGACGAATTGCATCCCGCGTTCCCCGCGCAAGCCTTCGGCATCGTCAAGATGCAAGAAGTGCAAGGACTGACCGGCGAGGAGAAAACGCCGCAGCACTTGAGCGACGTGGCGCTGGCCAAAGCGCTGTATCCAGCGAACGATCCGCAAAATGCGTTTGCCTCCCCTCAGACGGCCGAAGCGGTTACGGCGGATGACGTGAAAGCGTATTACGAAAAAGCGTTCCGTCCCGACGAGACGACGGTCGTCGTCATCGGCGACGTAACGCCGCAGCACGCGCGCAGCGTGTTCGAAAAATATTTCGGCGCTTGGAAGGCGAGCGGACCGAAGCCCGACCTGTTCTTGCCGGCGATAGCGCGGAATAAAGCCGCGAGCGTGCAAGTTCCCGATCCGTCGCGCGTGCAATCCGCCGTGCAGCTGGCGCAGGTGATGGACCTCAAGCGTTCCGATCCGCAGTGGGCGCAAGTGCAAGTCGCAAACGCCGTCCTGGGCGCCAACGGCGCATTCGGCACGCTCCTGATGGACGATCTGCGCACGACGGGCGGTCTGGCATATTATGCGTACTCGTCGATGCAATCGCACAAGAACCGCACGACGTTCATGATTCAATATGCCTCCGACCCCGGTAAAGTGAACGCGGCGGAGCAGATGGCGCTTCGGGACGTGCGCATCATGCGGTCGGGCAAAATCGATCCGGCGCGCCTGCAGCGCGGCAAAACGATGCTCATTAGCGACATTCCGCTGCGTCAGCAGAGCTTTGACGGCATCGCGAACGGCTTCCTGACGTATGCGGGTGAGGGACTGCCGCTGGATCAGGCGACGATCGATGCGCGGCGCGAGTTGTCCGCTTCCGCCAAGAGTGTGCAGAGCGCGTTCAGCAAGTGGATCGATCCGAACGCGTTCGTTCGGGTCGTTCTCGGCCCACCGTCCAAGTAACGATGCAGACGAGCGGCCCACGGCGTATTCGCGCCGTGGGCTTCGACTTCGATCACACGCTCGGGATTGACAACAAACTCGAGCGTGTCGCCTTTTTGCGCTTGTTGGACGCGGCATGCGAACACGGTGGACACTGCATCGGCACGCTCGCGCAGGAAATCGAGCGCATCGACGATTTGCTGGCCAAGCAGCGCGCCGGATCGTTTCCGATTGAAGAAGCGGTACAGCGTTTCATGCACCAACGCGGCGTTGCGGACGCGCAAACGTACGTCAAGCAGTATAAGCGGATTGCGGTCGAGATGGTCGGCTCGTTCGTCATTCCGCAGCCCGGCGTGCGCGAAATGCTGGCCATGCTGCGCGAACGGCGCATTCCGGTTGCGATCCTTACGAACGGGTGGAATCCGCTGCAGCGCCGCAAAGCCGAGCGCGTGCACTTCGGCGGCCCGGTTCTCGTAAGCGCCGACCTCGGAATGCAAAAGCCCGATGCGCAGGCCTTCGCCGCGCTTGCCCAAGCCGTACGCACAGAGGCAAGCGAGGTCGCCTTTGTGGGCGACACGCCGCAGAGCGACGTGGCCGGCGCGATTGCAGCTGGAATGCAGGGCATCTGGTTCGACGCGGAAGGCGCGCGCTATCCGGCGGACCTGCCGCAGCCCACGGCAGTTATCCACAACCTCGCGGAACTCGCGGCCCTGGTGTAGAACAGCGCCGCCGTGCCGAAGATCACTGGTGGAAACTTGGGCAGCCGCAAGCTGAAATCACCCAAGGGAATGAACGTGCGCCCGACACCGGGCCGCGTAAAAGAGTCGCTGTTCTCGATTTTGCAGACGCGTATCGAGGGCGCGCGCTTCCTCGACCTGTATGCGGGCACGGGCGCGATTGGGTTTGAAGCGGCCTCGCGCGGCGCGGAGAAGGTGGTTTCGGTCGAAGGACATCGCGACACCGCCGACGCGATTCGGGAAGCCGCCGAACAATTCGGCGTTTCCGACCGCGTCGAGGTGGTTGCCGCGCCCGTTGACCGCGCGCTCTACCGCTTGGAAGGCGAGTTCGACGTCGTGTATGCCGACCCGCCGTACGCCGACGAGCTTCCGATGCAGATGTTCCGGCTGCTGCTCGAACGCCATTTGCTCGCGCCGGACGCGCTGGTGATCTTCGAACACAGCGCGCGGACCATTCTTCCGGAGATACCGGGGTACCGGAGCGTGCGCGAAGAAGTCTACGGCGATGTCGCTCTGGCATTCTTTACACCCCAACGTGTGTAACACGTTGGGGACCCCGAGGTTTAAACGGCGCTCCGTTGCGATGCAACTGCGCGCCCCCGCCGGCAAAGCCGTCGGGTCCCCGGGGGGCGCCCGTGACAAGTAACGGACGCTTGGGGCGCGTGCCCCGCGCCATCTATCCCGGCTCGTTCGATCCTCCCACGAACGGCCATCTCGACGTCATCGAGCGCGCGTCCAAATACTTCAGCGAGCTCATCGTTGCCGTCGTCGTCAATCCGCAAAAACGCGAACCGATGTTTACGCTCGAACAGCGTGAGGAAATGATTCGCGAATGCGTGGCGCATCTGCACAATGTGCGCGTCGAGCATTTTCGGGGATTGCTGGCGAACTACGTGAAGGCTCAAGAAGCGGATGTTATCGTCAAAGGCCTGCGCGTCGTCTCGGATTTCGAATCCGAGATGTCGACGGCACTGATGAATCGCGCGCTTTCCAACGTCGACACGATGTTTCTGATGTCGGATCAGAAGTATTCGTTCGTTAGTTCGAGCATCGTCAAGGAAGTGTTCTTTCTCGGCGGAGACGTCGCGGCGCTCGTTCCCGATCCGGTCATGCGCGTCATGGCCACCAAACGAGAGACTCTGCGCAAATAACTACACGACGGGAGGGCCTTATGTCGGTTTATCGCGTTCTGGAGAAACTGGAAGGCTACGTGCAGGAAGGCACGTGGCTGCCCGCTGGTTACCGCATTCTGAGCGAAGAGCGGCTCATCGAGTTCATCGAGAAGATTCGTTCGTCGCTTCCGGAGGAAGTGGGCCGGGCAAAGATCATCGCCAAGGATCAAGAGCGCATGATTCGCGCCGCGCAAGAAAAAGCGCAGGCGATCGTCACGGAGGCGACGTCCAAGCACGAGGAAATGGTCGATCAGCACGAGATCGTCGACCGCGCGCGCCGTACCGCCGAGGTGATTTTGCGCGAAGCCGAAGAACGCGCCGCGAAAGTGCGTGAAGGCGCCGACCATTATGCGATGCAGCTGCTCGGCGAGCTCGAAGGGCGGCTTTCCGGCGCGCTCGGCTCCATCCGCAAGGGCCGCGAAGCGTTGACTCCGCGTCCGCAAGCGCCCGCGGCGCCGCTCGCCGAGGCTGCTGCAAAGAGCAAACGAGCGGCATTCGACGCCCAAGCGGCGGACGAAACGGCCGCTTTGGAGTCGGTAGAATTGGTACAATAAGCGGCGCGTCACAAGCAGGGTAGGCCTTGCGTTCGTGCGGATGCGAATGAGGCATCATGCACGTTGAACGTAATGCGGCTAAACTGCTGCTGCGTACGCTGAACGAACCGGCGCTGCTGCGCCAGAATTCACTGCTCGCCAGTTTCGCTTCGTGCAGCGATGAGGAGCGCCGGGCTGTCGCTCTGCGCGCGCTCGATCAACTGGATCCCGGCGTCCTCTCAGGCGCGCAGGCGGATCGCCAACGCCGAAAGCACGCTATCATGCTGCGCTGCGACGTTTACGGCGAACCGCAGGAGCACGTCGCGCGCGACCTGGGCTTGTCGATGCGTCAGTTCTTTCGCGAACGGGGCGAAGCGTTCGAAGAGTTCATCGGCGCAATCAAAGCCCACCGTCCCGTTTCGCAGCCGGCAGTTCAGGCGCTTGCGGACGTGTTCGCCGTGCGCGAGCGGTTCATTCAAAAACTGCGCGGGTGCGGACAGCATGACCGCGTCTGGCTCGAAGCTTCGAAGTTCGCGACGGATCTCGGCGAGAACGAGCGCGCCATCCAGTTTTGGGCAATTGCCGCCGAAGGCGCGCGCTACATGGGCGATCTCGATAAATCGGCTCAGGCAATCGCGCTGGCACAGCGCGTGCGTGTAGCGGCGTCGCTGGAACGCCCCATCGCTGCAGACATCCTTGTAACGATCCCGCAGATTGCCCTCGATTGGACGCGTGGGCGTTACGTCGATGCCGCGCAGCGCATAGACGACGCGATGCGCCGGCACGGCTACGGAAGAGCACTTTCCGGTTTGGATGCGACGCTCTTCGGGATCATGCTCACATATGGGGTTCCCATTGAGATCGAACGCGGGCGTTGGGATCGCGCGCGCATGCTGTTGCTGCGCCTGGAAGACGTTGGCGGGCGCGCAGAACAGCAGCACACGTTTCCCTCGCTTCGCCGGCATACAGGCCGCGTCGCCTTACGCGGTCAGCACGACGGCGACCGTGCCGTCGTCGAATTGCGAGAAGCACTTGCGTTAGCGCGGCGGTTCGATAATTTGGCGGCAGAAGCATCGGCCGCGACGGATCTCGGCGTAGCGCTGACGGTGTGCGATCCGGCTGCGGCCGCGCAGTACATTGACTATGGGCTCACCGCAGGGCGCAACATTCTCGGGCGCAACGAGTTCGCGATGCTGGCTCTCGGTGCGCTGCCCGCGATCTGCCGTTGCCTCGGCGCGAACGAAGCGATGATGCGGCTGGATGAGATCGCTTCGAGCGGCCCCCTCGCGGGTCGCGCGCAATTGGCTTTTGATCTGGCGGAGATCGCGTTGCTTCTCCAGCGGCGCGAATATCGCGGTGTCATCGAACGCGCGCAATCGCTTGCGCCACTATTGGAAGCGCGTGGTTTGATAGCACCCGCCGGAGAAGCAACGCTCATGCTGGTCGCGGCACACTCTGGAAACGGCCGCCCTTCCATTGCTCGGCGGCTCTTTAATGAAAGCGCGGATTTGATTCGCGCTTGCGGTCAAACGGCTGTCACCTGGTCCGGATTGTTTGGCAGTAACCTGGCAGTAGCGCCGCACTAGAGTTCTAGGGAACGGATCGCGAGCTCGCCGACTCTCCTCCGTAACTGGAGGATTGGTCTTGCGCACTTCTACCACACGCTACTTGGCAGCGTTCGCCGCATGCATTGCCGGCGCGGCACTCGCCGCATGCGGCGCAGGCGGTTCGAGCACCGCACTCACGCCGCCCACAGCCGTAGCGACGCCTGTGCCGGCGCCGCCCACACCGACACCCTCGCCGTATCCCTCAACGGACGGGGAAACGTTCACCTATCACGGGAGCTACACGCAGCAGTACACCATTTACGGTACACCCGCGCCTTCGCCCGCAGCCGGAACTCCCGAGCCGACGGCAACGCCGTGGACTGCGTCCGATACCGAGGACGTTTCGCAAACCGTAACGCTGCATCAAAACGCTTCATACAATGGCGTCACGGGACTGACGCAGCTCGATGGCAAGGAAACAGACACGGGCGCCCGCAGCACCTATACCGTCGACACCCAGCAGTACGTGCAACTGACTGCGGACGCCACGCGAATCAACGGCGAGAATCTTACGCAGATTGCGCTCGACGCAACGGATTCGAACGGCGTCGAAAGCACGACGACGTTCGAAAACGGCAACGGCGTACTCGACGAACTGCCGCAGGTGCCGGCCTCGCAGTGGAGCAACAGCGCAGCGCGGATCGAAATCGAGAACGATCCGAGCGGCGAATCGATCTCCAATACGTTCGCTGGGGACGGTTCGTACACCGCAAGCACGCTCTTTCCGCAGGGCGGCACCGCAACAATCACCGAGAATTCGGACGGCAGCGGAATGTACGTGCTTCCGTTCTTGGGTGTGAGCGGCTCGGAAGTCACCATCGCAGCGCCCGTGAATGATGCAATAGCGATCACTTTCAAGCAACTCGCGACCGGCGTAGTCGGGTGGGGCAGCGTGCCGGTGTGGTACCCAGCGCTGCCCGCGGTCCTCGCGAGCGACTCGTTCGTCGATGCCGGCGTCAACCCAATTCCTTCGTCGTGTAACGTTCCGTCGAGTATCGGCACGCGGGCTACCCGCATCGACGAACAGCGAGCGCGCCTCGACGCGATTTTCGGAGAACTCGAGCGCAGCGAGCAAAGCTCGTACGTTGTACCGCCTTACGGCGCGGTGTGCATCGTCATGCACGACGATCTGCAAGTCTATTACGACTATAGCGGCCAGACCGCATACATTTTCAGCGGTACGCCGTTGCGCGAAACGGTTTCGGATGAAACGCTCGGCATAACCGACGTGCCTTCAACGTCCGCTAAAGCGCGGGCCCAATCCCGTCACGGCGCTTCCGCAGCCGTTGCAGCGCCATTCGTTGCGCCTTCGACGGCGCGCCTCGCGCTTGGAATCGCCAAACGTCACTTGCAGTTCGTGCGGCGGACCGGCTCCGCGGCCAAGGAGGCTCGATAATGCAGCGCCGTGCATTGCACACCGCGATGAATGCCGCGTTTGCGGCGGCTTTGCTTGCCGGATGCGGAGGCGGTCATACTGCCGCGGTTTCACCGGAGACCGGCGGCGTGCTGCCGCCGGTTTCACATAAACAAAGCGGCTCGTTCGCATACGATACCAAAACGCTGCAAAGTGCGCAGTTGGTCGAGCCGGCCCACGTGAAGACCCTGAGTGTCGATGCCGTGCCGCGAATGCGCGATGCCAACGGACTGCTCAGTTATGCGCGCCAAGCAAACGACCCGCACTCCCCAATCTACAGGCAATTTCTCACGCCCGCGCAGATAGCCGATCGCTTCGCCGCAAGCACCGAAGACTACCGCGCCGCGATCGATTACTTCAAATCCAAAAACCTTACCGTTGATGCATGGCCGCAGCGCATGCTGTTGCACGTTACCGGATCGCAGGCCGATATGGAAGCGGCCTTCGGCACGACGTTCGGCTGGTACAAAAATTCTGCGGGAACGTTCTTGGCGCCGATGACGCCGCCGAAAGTTGCACCCGGGGTTCCGGTAGTCGGATCTCCGAACATCGTGCGCGCCGTTACGGCGTTCAGCAACATGTATCGCGTGAAAGCGACGAGTGCCCAAAATGACGGCATGCTGTACGGATATGCACCGCAGCAAATTGCGGCGGCGTTCGATTATACCGGCGCCTATCGCGCGGGATATACCGGGGCCGGCATAACGGTCGGCGTCATCGGTACGGGCGGCTTCTCCAGCGCCGACGTTCCGGCGTACAAAGCGTTGTATCATGTTCCGGGCAACGGCACTGCAACGATGGTATCGGCAACGGATGCAGACTCTCCCGGCAACGGTGCCAGCGGATTTGCAACGCCGCCGCCTGTGACCGGGCCGTGTATGGGCAGTCCAATTTTTCCGCGGCCGGGCTGCAATCCCGAAGACGGAGAAGCGCAGCTCGACACCGAGCAAATGGCGAGCCTGGCATACGACAGCGATCTCCACTACTATTTGGCATACAACCCGAACGACGGCTGCGGGGCGATCGGCACGCCGTGTCCGGAGGGCGCGGGCATTCCGCTGCAAGGCCTAGGCGAGATCGATGCGGAGCTGCAGACGGCGATCGCCGAAAACGCGTCCGACGTTCTCTCGTTGAGTTTTGGCGGTCCGGAAGCCGCGCTGGTGGGGCCAGTATTTAATTCGAGCGGAAACGGATTCGAGCCGCTGGAATTCGCCGCTCTCGCGAGTGAAGGCATCGCCGTGTTCGTCTCGTCCGGTGATGCGGGCGCGGAAGAATGCCAGCGTCCGTATTATCCGCCGTCCCCCGACAGCGAATGCGTATCGTATCCGTCGACGGATACGAACGTCGTTGCCGTCGGCGGTACCAATACGCCGCTCAACTCCGCCGGGCGTTTCGTAGGCCCGATCACCGGCTGGGGAAACAAGACGACGGGCGGCTTCGCCGGAAGCGGCGGCGGCATCTCGCAATTCTTTGCGCTCTCGCCGTACCAGCAAGGCGCAGCCGGCATAAACGGCTCGATGCGAAACGTTCCGGACATTTCGCTCGAAGGCGATGCGAGCACCGGCGTTTCGTTGATGATGTACGGCGATCCGTCGCTGGGCGGTCCGCAGTTCATGTCGGTCGGCGGAACGAGCGTCGCTGCGCCGGAAGCCGCTGCAATGTGGGCTTTGGTGCTGCAAGCATGCAAGGAGCATGCGTCATGCAGCAGCGCA
>DASSEZ010000124.1:0-20194 GCA_035694945.1 Vulcanimicrobiaceae bacterium | reverse complement strand
GCACCAGCGCGGTTGCCAAATGAACGTGCAGGGCTGTGTGCGATGTGCGTTGCATTTGGCGGCATGCTTTCCCGCGTTGCGGCGCATCTCATCTTGGGACCGCGCGAGGAGCCCTTTTTGGCCGCGCTGCTTCAGTCGCTGCGCGGCGCTTGCCAACGCGTACTCGTCAACGATAATTCACCGGACCCCTCGCCGCATGCGCGCACGCTGGCCGAAAGCGCGTTCGCGCGCGAGGGAACGCTCGTCGTCGATCGTACGCCGTTCACGGACTTTTCGGCGGCGAGAAACGTGTGCATCGATCTGCACCGCCGGCACGATGCCGGAGAGTGGATGCTCTTCGTGGATGCCGACGAGGTACACGGACCGCAACTCGCGCGTATCGCTCACAATCTCGCGAACGTACCGGCCGACCATGATTTTGTCGACGGCTACACCTGGCATTTCTTTCAATCGTTCGACTGGTACCGTTCCATCGAGCGCGCGAAGAATTTCATTCGCATGACGCCCGATGCGCAGTGGGAAGGCGCGGTGCATGAAAAACTCCGCGGCCCGTCCGGCAAGCGCGTCGCGGTGCCGTACGTGTTCGCGCACTACGGCTGGGTGCTCCCCATAGAGCGGCAAGCGCTGAAGGAGCGGCTGTACGCCGCGCTCGGACGGCCCGGCGCGATGCTGCCGGCGCACGAACTCGACTCGCCGGATCTCGAGCGAAGTTTCACGCATGAGTGGCGCGCGGCGTTGCGGTTTCGCGGTTCGCATCCGCCGGCGGCAACCGAAATTATTGCACGCCTGCGCGAGGATCTCACGGTGCAGTTCGCGGCCGTGGATCGGATCATTCCGCGCCATCAGGACGCGCGGCAGTGCATCGCCAATTCGCTGATGCGGTTGAACTACGAACAGCGATGGCGGCTTCGCGGGCTCAGCCCGCTGGCGCGGCGGCTGCTCGCATAATCGCGTCGGCGAACGCGTCTACGTCCTGTTCGGTCGTGGCGTGGTGCGTCATCCAGCGCGCTTCCGGCAGCGACTCTTCGAATACGTAGAAGAAGTATTGCTGCTGCAGTTGCGGGATGAGCGCGCGCTCCAGCGTTGCGAAGACGGCGTTGCACTCCACCGGACGCGTGATGCGAACGCCCGGTATTCCGGAAACGCGCTCGGCCAGACGGCGAGCCATCGCATTGGCGTGTGACGCATAGTTGCGCCAGCGGTCGTTTTCGAGCAGCGCGATGAACTGCGCGGCGATGTAGCGCATCTTGGACGCCAGTTGCATGCCTTGCTTGCGCGCGAAGGGTGCGGCATTGGCGTGAAGCGCCGCATCGAAAAACACGACCGCCTCGCCCAGCAGCAGCCCGTTTTTCGTTCCGCCGAAACTCAACACGTCGACGCCGAGATCGCGCGTGCATTCGCGCAGGCCCATGCCCAGCGCGGCGGCGGCATTGGCGATGCGCGCGCCGTCCACGTGCACCAGCCAGCCGTATTCGTGCGCGAGCGCGCACAAGCGGCGCACTTCGTCCGGCGTATACAGCGTACCGAATTCCGTCGACTGCGAAATCGAAATGACGCGCGGCTGAACGTGGTGCTCTTCCTTGCTCGCCATCGTGAAGGGAAGCAAATCCTCGACATGCAGTTTGCCGTCCGGTGACGCGACGGGAAGCACCTTGCAGCCAGTGAAGCGTTCGAACGCACCGCACTCGTCGGTTTGCAGGTGCGCGGTGGCGGGACAGATGACTGCTTCGTACGGACGCAGCAGACAACTGAGCGCAACGACGTTCGCACCGGTGCCGTTGAAAACGAAATAGGCATCACAGCCCTCACCGAAGACACCATGGAGTGCGTCGCGCGCCCGCTCCGTGAATTCGTCGTGACCGTACGAAACGGCGTCGCCCTCGTTAGCACGCACGATGGCGTCGAGGATCTCCGGTGCGACCGGCGCGTTGTTGTCGCTTGCAAAGGTTCGGTGCATAAGCGCGCCTTTTCGCCGGGTCGCGGCCGGCGCCCCGGTCCAAGTGGGTCTTTTGTCTCAGGCGGCATTCCGTTACCAAATTGTGAAGTATAATATCTACAGCGGGTGATATGCCGGCACAGCCCACGGCAACAGTATGGTTGCAGACTGTAACGTTCGTGCTTATCGCTTTAGGATTGTCGGATGTGCGGGGCTGTGAATTGAACCAAATCCTAGAATCGCTTCCATCTGAAGAATTATCGCGTTTACAACCATATTTGAAGCGAGTTCCGTTAGTAGCGGGACAGCGTTTGGTTTCGATCGATGAGCAGCTCTCGGCGCTGTGGTTCCCGGAAACGGGCGCAGTGTCGCGTCTTATTCAACTCTTAACAGGTGAAACGGTCGAGGCCGGCATCATCGGAAACGAAGTGTTGATCGGGCTGCCGCCGGTTCTCGGAAGTACGAACAGCGTCGGAGCTTGCACGGTGCAAGTCGACGGATCCGCCCTGCTCATGGGCGTCGCGGACTTTCAAGATCAGGTGCGCAATATGGGCAGTCCGCTGCTGGACGCCCTGCTTATTTATACGAACTTGCACATCGCGGTGCTCGGCCAACTCACGGCCTGCCACTGTCTGCATCGCATCGAACAGCGTTTGAGCCGCTGCATTCTTCAGCTGCACGATCGTCTTGGCGGCGATCGCGTTCGTACGACGCACGATGTACTTGCCGAATTCTTGGGCGTGCACCGCCCGTCGGTTACCTATGCACTGCAGGCACTTGCAGCCACCGGTACCATTTCACTCGAGCGGCGCAGTATCATCATTCACGATCGAAACGGTCTGGAAGAGCACGCGTGCGAGTGCTACGCGGCGATTCGGCGTATTACGCAGCGCGAGCTCGACCGCATGCGCGGCCTTCGCTCGCTCTAATCGCCGGCCGGTATTGCAACGGCGCCGCTTCGCCGTGAGGGCCGCATGAAAATCACGAGCGGTGCGCTCACGAAAAAGATGATCGCCGACACGCGGAACAGATAGTTGTAACTGATGACCTGCGCGGCGACGCCCACGAGTTGATTCAAAACGCTCAGCGGATAGCCGTGCGTTTGCGTAACGCCCGATGCGAGTTCGTTTTGAGCGATTGCCGCTTGGCGCGCAAGCAGCGTGGTGAGCACCGCGATACCGAGACTTCCGCCCAGTTGCCGCAGCAGCGCCGAAACGCCGCTGGCGCCGGCCAGTTCTTCCTTCGGAACTGCGCCGAGCGTAACCGTCGAGAGCGGCACGAACAAAAAACCTAATCCAAAACCTTGCACCAGGCGCGGCCAGAACACGTCCCAGTAACCGGCATGTTCGTTCAATCCGCCCATCCACCACGTGGATATGCCGAACACGATCATGCCTGCACCAACGAGTAAACGCGAATCCACGCGGCCGGTCATGCGTCCGACGATAAGCATGCTGATTGCCGTCGCAATCGCGCCTGGCAGCAGCGCCATACCGGTATCGAACGCCGTAAACCCCAAGACGGTCTGAAAAAACAGCGGCAGTACCAAACTCGTACCGAAAAGGCCGAATCCGCTGATTGCGCCGATGATGTTGCCGATCGTAAACGTTCGAAAGCGGAATACGTTGAGATCGACGAGCGGATGCCGGTCGCGAAGCGCCTTGATCATGAACCACGTCAGCCCCACGACGGCAACGATGGTGAGCATCCAGATCGTGCCCGAGCTATACCAATCGTCGTGCTGCCCGCGCTCGAGGACGTACTGGAGTGAGGCCAAACCGGCGGTTAGCAACGCCAGCCCGCTCCAGTCGATGCCGCCCTTGGGTTTTTGCAGAAAACGCGGATTCGGAATGAACATCAGCGTCATCAAAAACGCAATGATACCGATCGGCAGGTTGATGAAAAAGATCAGCGGCCACGAATAATTGTCGATGATGTAACCGCCGAGCGTCGGGCCCACCGCCGGTCCCACCATCGCCCCGAGTCCGAAGATCGCCATTGCCGCGCCACGTTTTTCGGGCGGATATGTTTCGAACAGGATCGCTTGCGCCGTCGGCTGCAGTGCGCCGCCGCCGAATCCTTGCAGCACGCGGTAGAACACGAGTTGCCAAATGCTGTGCGCGGTGCCGCACAAAAACGAGGCAATCGTAAAGACTGCCAGACAACCGGCATAGAAGTTCTTGCGTCCGAGGTACGCCGTGAGCCATCCGTTGAGCGGCATGGTGATGACGCTGGCAAGAATGTAACCCGTCGCCACCCACGAGACTTCGTCGATCGACGCGCCGAGGTTGCCCGCGATGTCGCTCAGCGCCACGTTGACGATCGTTGCGTCGATGATCGCCATAATGAGCCCGAGCATCACCGTAATGGTGATGAGCGCGACGGGCGCATTGTGCCGCGCGCGAAACGGATTAGCCATTGCCTGCAACAGCCGGCCGGGATATGCGGTACAACGAGGGCATGAAGCTCATACTGGAAATTTTGATCGCACTAATCCTGCATCCGGTTGCGTTTATACTGGTGCTGGTGAATCTCGCGGGACGCAATGACCTCACCCCGGTACAGAAAGTCGTCTGGGGTGTGGTCAGCGTGGTGTGGGGTATCGGTCCGATTCTCTACGTTATTGTCGGCGGCGGATCGCTGTGGTAACCGCGGCGGCGCCTGCAAGCGCGGCGCCGGCGAGCAGCCATTGGCGGTTCATGATGAGTTCGGTTTCCCAACTGCGCGGTTTGGCTTTGTCGTCGAACTCGCCATGCGCGCCGAAATCCTTTGACACGTCCGCCGGTTCGTAGAGATTGTCGGGACGCCCGGGTTTGATGGGCTCCGGCGTTTGCTGCGATTTGTAGCCCGTCATCGCGAGCCACAGATCGCCGATACGCGGCGCGATTTTTTGCACCATGATCGCCAGTACCGAGGACGCGCCTACCCACATTTCGCGCGGGGTCTTGTGCGCCGCCCAATAGATGGCGCGCCCGGCGATCTCCGGCTGAAAGATCGGCGGCAATGGCTGCGGATGATTCAATCCGCTCTTCACGCGGTTCCACGTAAACTGCGGGGTGTTGACCGCCGGCATCTGCACCATCGTCATTTTGATCTTGCTGCGGTGATGGATCAGTTCGCAGCGAATCGAATCGGTAAATCCGCGTATGGCGGATTTCGCGCCGCAATACGGCGACTGCAGCGGAATACTGCGGTAACATAGCGCCGATCCGACCTGCACGATCGTTCCACGATCGCGAGCGCGCATGCGCTTCATTGCAGCCATCGTTCCCCACACGTAACCTAAATACGTTACGTCCGTCAGGCGACGCCATTCTTCGGGCGTCACGTCCCAAAACTCCGAGAAAACGTTGGTGAAGGCGACGTTCACCCAAATGTCGATGGGGCCCAGTTCCGCTTCCACGCGTTGCGCAGCGCGTTCGACTTCATCGGCGTTCGCCACGTCCGTCGGAATTGCGAGCGCTTGCGCGCCGAGCGATTCGGCCTCCCGACGCGCCGCATCGAGCCCCTCCTCGCCGCGCGCGAGCAGCGCCAGGCGGGCGCCGTGTTTTGCGAACTCACGTGCCGCCGCGCGGCCGATGCCACCGGAGGCGCCGGTTATAACAACGACTTCTGATTGCTTACTGCTGTTGGTCATAACGTTTTCGATGTTCCCCAAACCCGTGCGCAAGCAGCCGGCGCAGGCGAATCCATCGCGGCGCGGAACCGTTAGGCGTGCCGAAATTGCTGGTTCGTTTCACCTATGTTTTTGTCGCAGCGGTGCTGCTCGCCACGGTATTTCCGCTCTGGGCGGCGGCTGATACCGACGAAACGACGCCCGGAATCAACCCGTCGACGGTGGGCCTGCAGCCGCTGCGCGGTGCGCTCCCGCTCGCGACGCCGTACCCCGGGGAGTCAAGGCTGGTCAAGCGCGAGGACGGCACCTTCGCGGCAGTGCCGCAAGTCCAGGGCCGCACCCACACGTTCCATCTGGTCGAGCGCGACGCGCCGTGGACGCTGCAACCAGGCCTGACCGTAATGGCCAAGACGTACAACGGCGTGGTACCCGGCCCGACGCTCGTCGTGCATCAGGGCGACCGCGTGGTCATCGACTACCGTAACGAGCAAAGCGTGCCCGACACGCTGCACCTGCACGGCATTCACGGCATTCCCGTGGACATGGACGGCGTGGCCGGCATTTCGCAGCCGATGGTGATGAAGGGCGGCAACTATCGCTACGAATTTACGGCGAACGAGCCGGGTACGTTCATCTACCACACGCACGACAATGAGGAGATGCTGAACAGCGGTCTCTACGGTGCAATCGTCGTGCTTCCGGCGCATCCGCGTCCGGACGAGCGCGCGGATCGCGACGACGTCGAAATACTTTCGTCGTGGGCGATTCAGAGCCTGAGCGAAAACCACTTCACGATCAACGGCAAAGAATATCCCGCAACCGCACCGATCAACGTGCGCAAAGGGCAGCGCGTACGGATCCGGTGGATCAACATCTCGGGCGAGAGTTTCCACACCATGCACACGCATGGACATTATCAGCACATCATCTTTCGCGATGCGCAGCCCGTCCCGCAGCCGGACATGCAGGATACGGTGCTGGTCGGGCCCGGGCAGCGCGCGGACGTAATCGTCGACGCCGATCAGAAACCCGGCAATTGGCTGGTGCACTGCCACGTGATCGATCACACGGAAGATTCGCAAGGCATGCCGGACGGTTTGATCACGACGATTCATTACGAAGGAACGCCGGACCGCGCGGCGGCGATGAATCGTGCGATGCGCGCGATGCTGCCGAGCTTCGGCCGCAGCGGTCCTGGGCCGCTCTCGTTCGGGTGGACCGTCGTGCTGGGTGCAATCGCCGGACTCACCATTCTGCTCGGCTTGCCGATTGCGCGCATGCGAAACATTTCACCGAACGCGATCGGCGTATTGAACGCCATTGCAATCGGCATTCTCGTGTATCTCGTCGTTGAGATCGCGGGCAATGCCACGGCGCCGCTCGTGCATGCCGTGCAAGGATGGCACGCGACGGGTGGATCGCCCGCAAATGCGATTTGGCTCGCGGTCGCGTACGTGGGCGGATTATTCCTCGGCCTGGTGGGCCTTGGCGCGCTGGCAATGCGGATGGCGAAACGCGCCGCGGCCCAGGCACACGATCCCTACGTGCTCGCCGCAGTTATCGCGATCGGCATCGGCGCGCATAATTTTGCGGAAGGTTTGGCAATCGGCGCATCTGCTGCGTCGGGTGCGACGGCGATCGCCATTGGCCTCATCATCGGGTTCGGTCTGCACAACGCAACCGAAGGTTTCGGCATCGCCGCGCCGCTCGCGGGACGCGTCGTCCCGCGTTGGCGCATCCTGGGGCTCGCCGGCGTCGTCGCGGGCGGTCCGACGTTTCTTGGAACGATCATCGGCTACGCATTCCATTCGCCCGTGCTTTCCGTGCTATTCCTGGCGACGGCAATCGGTGCGCTGGTATTCGTCATCGGCGAACTCTGGAGCGTGCTGCGCCGCACGGGCATCAACGCACTGGTGACGTCGGCGCTTGCTTGCGGCTTCGTCATCGCGCTTGCCACCGAGGTGATTCTGGATCTCAACGGCGGCTAGCGACCGTCGGCACGCACCGGGCATTCCGCGGTGGGAACGATGTATCCATGAACATTGGCATCGTAGGCTCCGGAGACATCGGCTCGACGCTCGGCCGCTTGTGGGCGCGCAACGGCCACAAAATCCTATTCAGTTTTTCGCACGACCAGCGCAAACTGGAGCGCCTCGCGGAAGAATGCGGCAACGGTGCGCGCGCCGCCACGCCGTACGAAGCGGTGTCGCTCTCCGAAGTCGTGCTGTTTTCACCGCCGTGGACGCAAATCGACGAAGCGCTCAAGCAAATCGGCCGCTTCGACGGAGAGACGGTGATCGACACCACCAATCCGTTCGTCAACGAACGCATGGACGTTCAAGAGTTCCCCGAAAACACGTCTTCGAGCGAAGAAGTCGCGCGTAAACTTGAAGGCGCGAACGTCATCAAAGCGTTCAACACGCTGCGCGACGAGACGCTGTGGGATAAATCTGGGCAAGGTCTGGTGATTTTCTATGCAGGCGACGACCCGCAGATGAAAACGAAGGTCGCGCAGCTCATCGAAGACGCCGGATTCGTGCCGTACGACGCCGGCGCGCTGCACGAGGGCAAGAAGCAAGAGCCGGGCACCGGCCGGTATTTGAAAGAACTGACGCTGGAGCAGGCGCGTACACTGGTCGCACAGCCCGCCGAAGGCACCGTTCATCGCGGTGAAGTAGAAGCACCGCAGTGGCAAGAGCGCAGTTCCCCGACGAACAGGTAGAAGGTCGCTTCGAGCGCCAGGAAGACGCTTTCCGGCGCTGGATTGGCGCGCACGGCGCCGATTTTCCCGTCGAAGCCGGGCGCTATCATCTGTACGTGTCGCTTGCATGTCCGTGGGCGAGCCGCACGATCCTCGTGCGCAAAATCAAGCGCCTCGAAGATGCGATCGGCATGACCGTCGTCGACCCGGTGCGCGACGAGCGCGGCTGGGCGTTTCGCGATGGTCCCGGATACTCGCACGATCCGGTTAACGGCTGGGCCTTTTTGAGCGAAGCCTATTTCGCGACGGAGCCCGGATATCGAGGCCGCGTTACCGTGCCGGTCCTGTGGGACACGCGCACGAGCACGATCGTCAGCAACTCCGACGACGACATCATGCGCATGCTCGAAACGGAGTTCGACGCGCTCGGCGACGGCGGCGCGCTGGACTTGTATCCCGCGCCGTACCGCGACCAGATCGACGCGCTCAACGAATGGATCTACGAAACGCTCAACAACGCCGTGTACGAGGCGGGGTTTGCCACGACGCAAAAAGCCTACGAAAATGCTGCGTATCGCGTTTTCGAAACGCTCGACGAAATGGAGCGGCGCCTTTCGACGCGCCGGTATTTGGTCGCGCCGTGGCCCGTGGAGACGGACTGGCGTGCGTTCGAGACGCTGATCCGTTTTGATGCGGTCTATCACGGTCATTTCAAGTGCAATCTGCGGCGCATCGTCGACTACCCGAACCTTTGGGGCTACGTGCGCGATCTCTATCAGTACGGCGGCGTGGCCGAAACGGTCGACTTCGACCACATCAAGCGCCATTATTACTACACGCACGACGAGATCAACCCCACGCGCATCGTGCCGATCGGGCCGCAACTCGATCTCACTTCGCCGCACGGCCGCGATCGGTTACAATAGCCGCGTGGATCTTAAGTTCGCGCTGACGGCGTTCGCAACGGCGTTCACTATCATCGATCCTATCGGCATGATTCCGCTCACGCTCACCGCTACCGCGGCACTGCCGCCCGAGCGGCGCGGCAAAATCGTCGATCAGGCCGTGATGGTGGCGGCAATCGTCATGCTTGTGATGGGCGTCATCGGGCGCTCGCTGCTCAATTACCTCGGCATCACGCTCGCGGCATTTCTCATCGCGGGCGGCATCTTGCTGTTTCTCATCGCCATCGACATGCTGTTCGCGCGTCCAACCGGCGCAAAGCGCACGGAAGAGGAGGAACGCGAAGCCGCGCTCACCGAGAATCCTGCGGTGTTTCCGCTGGCGATTCCGATGATCGCCGGGCCCGGCACGATTGCCACCGTTATGCTGCTGGTTAATCTCGCGCACAGCGACGGCATCCGGCTGCTCACCGTCTTTGTGGCGTGCGCCGCTGCGCTGCTCATCACGTGGCTATTCATGCGCGGCGCTGCACGATACCAGCACGTTATCGGAACGACCGGCATTCACGTCGTCACGCGCGTTCTGGGCATCATTTTGGCGGCGCTCGCCGTGCAGTTCGTGCTCAACGGTCTAGGCGAAAGTCACATTCTCAAGCGATAGCAAGAAGCGGGATGTTTTCATGGTTCGACAGGGTCACCATGACGAGATGGAACTGCACCATGACGAGATGGAACGAGAGCTCTTCGAGCGGGGCTATGCGCGGATAACGAGTGCGCGGTGCGGAGCCGGTTACGCAGCACGATGCAGCGTAAGGTGTTCACAACGAAACGGTGTTTCGTCACGGCGTGAGCGAGATTCGAAGCGGCGAGCGCTACGCGCTAGGCGTGATTCTGCACGACGCCGTATAGGCACAGCGTGAAAGAAAAGGTGGTTTTCTGCTGGAGCGGCGGCAAGGATTCCGCACTCGCGCTACACCGGCTGCTCTGCGATGACGCGTACGAAATCGTCGCGCTGCTCACCACGTACAACGAGCAGTACCAGCGCGTGTCCATGCACGGCATCAGTCTCGCGCTCTCTGAACTGCAGGCGCGTTCCATCGGCCTGACGCTCGACAAGGTGTTCGTGAGCGAGCGCAGTTCCAATGAAGAATACACGCTCAAGATGGCGGAACGCATGCTGGCTTATAAAGAGCAAGGTGTGCGCACCGTCGCCTTTGGCGACATTTTTCTCGAAGATCTGCGCAAATGGCGCGAAGAGAACCTGGCGCAGATCGGTATGCGCGCGATCTTTCCGCTCTGGAAACACGATACGCGCGCGCTGATGGACGAGTTCATCGCCCTGGGCTTTGCCTCGCGCGTCTGCTGCGTAAGCGAGGAGCATTTCGGCGAGAACGCGCTGGGGCGCGACGTGGATCGAGAGTTTATCGAAGCGCTGCCGCCGGGCGTCGATCCGTGCGGGGAGAACGGCGAGTTTCACACGTTTGCGTACGCGGGGCCGATCTTCAAAGAACCGCTGGCGATACAGACCGGCCGCCGCGTCTACCGCGACGGCTTCTGGTTTTGCGACTTGTCAGCGGCCAATTAAGAACAGCAGCGAGAGCGCAAAGACCACGAACGCGATGATGAAACTGACGACGGTAAACGCCATTACGCGGCGCAAACCGACGCCGGCAATCGCGAGCACCGGCAGCGCCCAGAACGGCTGAATCATGTTGGCGACCTGCTCGCCTATGGCAACGCCCATCGCCGTTGCGGGCAATGACGCGTGCAGTTTCACCGCCGCCGGCACGGCGAACGGTCCTTGAACGGCCCAATGCCCGCCGCCGCTCGGCACGAACAGGCTGATGATAATCGAACTGAGATAGCTCCAGAACGGCAGCGTACCCGCCGTCGCAAACGCGACGAACCATTGCGCGATGACGCCCGCGAGGCCCGTGGCCGTCATGATGCCCATGATGCCGAAATAGATCGGATATTGAATGATCAGCGGACCGGTGATGCGTGCCGCGCCGTTTACCGCCTGCACGTACCGGATCGGCGTCCAGTGCAGCAGCAGCCCCGCGCAAAAGAAGATGAAGATGACGGCGTTGATGTCGAGATAGAAACCGCCGTGCAGCCACGTCGAGACGATGTAACCGAGTCCCGCGACCGCAAAGATGACGTTGAGGATCCACGCGTTCTCCAGGGCCGATGCAAGCGTTCCGGCAGCCGGCGCACCGGTCTGATGCGATACTGCTGTGTCCGGCTTCGCTCCCGCCAGCGCGTCGACGTTGCCCGTGACGACGTCGGCCGGCTCCAGCGCGCGGAATACCAGCGGCAGTACGACGAGTAAAACCAGACACGGAACGAGGTTGAACGCGGTGAAGATCGTCGAGCCAATCGGCAGCACGTGTCCGGTGATCTGCTGCACGATGTTGAGTTTGTTGCCGGGCGATGCTTGCGCGAGCGCGATCGAGCTGGAAATGCCGCTGGCCCAAATCAAGAAACCGCTGTACGCGGCGGCGACCAGCCAGCCGAAGTCAACGCGCATGCGCCGCGCGATTTCGCGCGCCAGCAGCCCCGCGACGACTAGGCCGAATCCCCAATTCAGCCAGCACGCAATCGCGGAAACGACGAACGTGAGCGACACGGCGTTCTTGGGATTGCGCGGACGTGCGGCAAGCCATTGCAGCGCGCGCGCCACCGGCCCGCTGTTCGCAAGCGCGTAACCGGTCACCAGAATCAAGATCATCTGCAGCGCGAAGCCCAGATTGCCGGGCTCGAAAATGCCCTTGTACCAGGCGGAGAGCACGTCCGGCAGCGCGTTGTGCGGCGCGAACACGAAGGCAAGAATCGCCGTGATGAGCGTCAGCGCGACCGCGAAGATGTACGGGTCGGGTATCGCGTACTCGAAAAAGCGAACGAAAAAGCCGGCCAGTCGAGACATGCCGGCTACTTAGGCGTCCAAACGCTCCTTTACTGTTCTGATCCGTTCGCGTGCCATGTCGACGGCAGCTTCCCATATGTGCGCGTTTGCGCTCTGCTCGTAATCCAAGGGAACGCGAAGACAGATGTGCGTGCCCTGCGCGCTGACTTCAATGGACATCGGTACGCGCGTCTTCTGCAAAATCGCATAACGCAACTCGCCTTGCGTGGACGAAACACCGCGCGCACGGCCTTGCGTGTAGAGATGAACGGATGGTCCGCCGACGCCGCGTTCAACGGTGATAACGAGCGCCAGATGCCCACGCTCCATCTCCGCGCCGAGAAGCTCCCCCAAGACAGTCTCGACGGTAAAGAGATCGGCCCTTTCGGTCGTCATCGCACTGAGCGTGTCGATGACGGCGTGTCGCACCTTCGCTACGGAATAGGCGTCAGCGGAATCGATTGACCATTGCACCCGCTGGGGGACCCTCCATTTATTTGCACGTTATTTCCCCCTAGGCCAGAAGACTGAAACCGTATTTACCAACTTAACGAAAACTTTGAAGTTTCCAAGCGCACGCCCATCTTTCGCAGCGGCTGTTCGTGGCGCAGCAGCAGTCGCAGGCAGATGTGCGAGCCTTGATCGCTGCTCTCGAGCGACATCGGCACGCGCGTGTTGCGCAGGATGCGCGCGCGCAGCGGATTTTCGGGGACGCGCTCAAGCGGCTTGCCCTGTGAATAGATGTGGATGGACGGCCCGCGTCCGCGGCGTTCGAGCGTCACAGCCAGTGCCAAATGTCCGCGCTCGGCTTGCGCGGCGAACATTTCACCGAGAACGATTTCGAGATCGAAGAGCGCCGCCGGATCGGGCGTGCTCCGGCGAAGCTCCTCGACGATTTCCCGGCGTGTGCGCGAGAGCGCCTTCGCATCGGCGCAATCGATGGACCAGCGTAACGTCTGCCTTGACCCTCCGCTTTAAGTTATCGGAGGTTTTCCATGAACGTCTGAGTCCAAGCTTCCGTGTCGGTCGCGGAGTAACCGGTTTCTTTTTGATGTTCTTCGTCGGCAACGCGGACGCCGTAGTGGTACGTCAGCGATCCGCCGATCCAGCCGGATACCAGCAGCGCCATCGCAGTAGTAATTGACATCGTGCGCTGGTACCACGTGACCGACGGGCCCGGCGTGCGTTCCCGAATCGTGCGTCCGCGGCTCGCGCTGTTGAGCGCGAAGATGCCGAGCGCCGCCGCGTTTATGCCCATGTGCGCAAGACCCGTATACCAAGCGCGCGTGCGCGGCGGAATCTGCAGAAAATCGAGTAAGCCGAACATTGCCGCGCCCGTTGCAGTGATGAGGCCGATATCGATCAAGCGCTTTGCACCTATCGCGTAGGCCCATTCGTCCTCGCTTGCCGTGCCGATAAAATCGAACGCCACGCTGGACATCCACGCGCCGATGGGGATGGTAACGAGCATCGGATGGATCGGGTGACCGTACGGTCCGGCGACCGGCGTTCTCGGTTCCTTCGCGCGTTTGTAGTCGTTGTTGCCGTTGCGATTGTTCATACGAACGATCTTGCCACCGCCGCGCATTGCGACAAACGTGGCAAACTGCACACCATGCAAGCGGGCGTGCAGCAAGAAGTGCTAGCCAAGGCGTGCGTGCTGTGCTACACTCTGCCGCGACATGCAATCCGGGCATTCTTACGCGTTGCAAAGCGCCGCGTTTTATCTCGCGCTCATTCCGTTCATCGTGTTGTTTACCATGATGTTCGGTGCGCGCTATTTCGAAGGCTTGCGCCGCAAGCGCAAACCGCTTCCGCCTCGCCCCGCGATCGCTGCGATCGCCGCTTTCGCACCGCCGCGCAGGGCCTTGACTTCGGCCGATTAAACTTCGTTGGCCGAGAGGGTGATACGGGCCATGCATACTGCGCTTACCGAATTACTCGGGATCGAGCTCCCGATGTTGAATGCGCCAATGACGCCGCAAGCCGGCGGAGCATTGGCGCGCGCCGTGGGCGAAGCCGGCGCGTTCGGCATGCTCGGTTTCGATGAAGACGAAACCGAAGCGCAGATTTCCGAGCAAGTCGAGATTTTGCGGCAATCACCACCGGTGCCGTACGGCATCGGTTTGGTGGCGTGGGTGCTGGAGCGGCGGCCGCAACTGCTCGATCTCGCCATCGCCGCAAAACCGAAACTCATCAGCATCTCCTTTGGCGATCCTGCACCGTACGTCAAACGCGTGCACGAAGCCGGCATTCTGCTGGCATCGCAAGTGCAAAGCCGCGCGTGGGCGCAAACCGCGCTCGACGCCGGCATCGATATTCTCGTCGCACAAGGCACGGAAGCGGGAGGTCACACCGGTTCAGCCGTCGGGACGCTGCCGCTCTTGCAAATCGTTTTGGATATGACGGACAAGCCCGTCATTGCGGCCGGCGGCATCGCAACGGGGCGGGGGCTGGCCGCGGTGCTCGCGGCAGGCGCTGCAGGCGCGTGGATTGGCACGCCGTTTTTGCTTGCGGAAGAAGCGCGCAACACGCAGGCGGCCCGCGATCGCATTCGCGACAGCGACGAAACGCAAACAATCTATACGCGCGTGTACGATCGCGTCGCCGGAAAAGGCTGGCCGAGTGAATTCGGGGGGCGCGCGCTACGCACAGCGTTTCTCGATCAATGGACCGGACGCGAAGACGAACTGCTGCGCAATCCGGACGCGCGCGCGCAGTTCGATCCCAAAGAAAAGATCTACGCGGGACAATCGGTGGGGCTCTTGCACCAAGTGCGGCCGGCGGGGCAGATCGTTCGGGAGATTGTGGCCTCGATGCCTCGGCCGTCCTTCGATACCTCAGGATGACAAGGCGCGGCGAACTTAACGGTGCGGTTACAAAGGGCTTTCGAACACTTATGCGGGCGCGGGCCTTTTGTCTCTTGTTCGCACGCGCCGCTCGGTTAGAATCGTCGGTAGAGCCGACCTTTGATTCCTTAGGATGACAAGGCGTGCATCCGCGGTGGGTGCACGCGGGTTATGTGAGACGAGTATGGTTACCTCGACGTTTGCACATCCGTATATTACCCAAGTCGTCGCCCTTTGGCTGTCGGTTCTGCCGGTGGTCAGCATGGCCGCCCTCATGATTGGCGCAGCCGTCCGCGGAGACCGCGGCAAAGCCCGGATCCACGTTCCGCTGCCCTCGCGTTAGGCTTGCGCGCCCCCGGCGCCGGTGCTATACTAGTCGCCTATGCCCAGCGCCCGATAAGGCATATATAAAGAAGAACGAGTCCCCGCACCTCCCGGAGCGGGACCTCTCGTTCTTTTTCGCGTGCCCATCGCTGAGCATCGAGTGGTGCAACCTTCATTCTGGGTGAGAGAGAAAAAATACATGGCGAAAACGACGGCTCCTAAGTCCCCTGCGAAGAGCTCCGCGGGGTCCAAGAGCAAGTCGAAACGCGCTGCCGGCCAAGCGGTTGGAAATGGTGCGGCTGGAACCGTCCAGCCCAACACCTTCCCGATGCCGACCGGCGCGTTCACGATCGAGCAGCCCCCGGATCCCGGCCCCAAGCGCGAACGGCATTCGTTCGCGAAAATCCCGCACGTCCTCGAGGTTCCCAACCTCATCGAGCTGCAAAAGGCCAGCTTCGAGTGGTTCAAGACCGAGGGCCTGGCGGAAGCCTTTGCGTCCATTTCCCCCATCAAGGACTTTACCGGCAACCTGGTCCTCGAGTTCGGCGAGCACAGCCTCGGCGAGCCCAAGTATTCGGTCGAGGAATGCCGTGAACGCGACATGACGTACAGTGCGCCGCTTCGCGTGCGCGTGCGTCTGATCACGGCCGAGTCCGGTGAAATCAAAGGCATTCCGGACCAAGAGATCTTCATGGGCGACTTCCCATTGATGACGCGCAATGGAACTTTCATGGTCAATGGCGCCGAACGCGTCATCGTGAGCCAGCTCGTGCGCTCGCCCGGCGTCTACTACAACCAAGACGTCGACACGAACAACCGCCCGGTCTATAACGCGACGATTATTCCCAACCGCGGCGCGTGGATCGAATTCGAAACCGACAACGGCACGAAGAACGACGAAACCGAAGGCACCATCGGCGTTCGCATCGACAAGAACCGCAAGCTGTACGTTTCGACGTTCGTGCGTGCGCTTTCGCGTCCCGATCTCGGCTTCAACTGGGAGAGCGACGAAGCGATTCTGGCACTCTTCAACGATTCGCCGCTGATCCGCAACTCGATCGAAAAAGACAAGGACATCAAGACCCGCGAAGACGCGCTCAAAGAGATCTACAAGAAGCTGCGTCCCGGCGAGCCCGAAAACGCGGAAAACGCCGAGAAACTGCTCGAGTCGCTATTCTTCGACGACAAGCGCTACGATCTCGCGGGCGTCGGCCGCTACAAACTGAACGCGAAGTTCCAGTACCGCATCGAAAATCCGGACGTTGAAGCGCGCGCCGATCAGCCGACCGTGCTGATCGACGAGTACGCCGATGCAAACCTGGAGATGCCGGACATCGAAAAGCGCTGCCTGACGCGCGAAGACATGATCGCGGTGATCCGCCGCCTCATCAAAGTTGCGACCGGCGTGATTCCGAAAGACGACATCGACCATCTGGGCAACCGCCGCATCCGTTCGGTCGGCGAATTGCTGCAGAATCAGTTCCGCGTCGGTCTGCTTCGCCTGGAGCGCGTCGTGCGCGAACGCATGACGGTTCAGGACATCGAAACGGTCACGCCGCAGGCGTTGATCAACATTCGTCCCGTCGTTGCCGCAATCAAAGAGTTCTTCGGTTCATCGCAGCTCTCGCAGTTCATGGACCAGACCAACTCGCTTGCCGAACTCACGCACAAGCGCCGCCTGTCGGCACTTGGGCCGGGCGGCCTCTCGCGCGAACGCGCGGGCTTTGAAGTGCGCGACGTTCACCACTCGCACTACGGCCGCATCTGCCCGATTGAAACGCCGGAAGGCCCGAACATCGGTCTCATCGGTTCACTTGCGACGTATGCGCGCGTCAACAAGTTCGGTTTCATCGAAACGCCGTACCGCGTGGTGCGCGACGGGCACGTGACCGATGAAATCGTCTATTTGACGGCGGATCGCGAAGACGAATACATCATCGCGCAAGCGAACACGCCGGTCGACCCCGAGAAGGGCAAGATTCTGTCCGACTCGGTCGTCTGCCGTTACGCGGAAGAGTACATCGAAGAACCGGCCGCGCGCGTGCAGCTCATGGACGTTTCGCCGAAACAGATCGTCTCGGTCGCGACGGCGCTCATTCCGTTCCTCGAGCACGACGACGCAAACCGCGCGCTCATGGGCGCGAACATGCAGCGTCAGGCCGTACCGCTGCTTCAGCCGCAAGCGCCGATCGTCGGCACCGGCATGGAGTACCGCGCGGCGAAGGACTCGGGAAGCCTCGTCGTTTCGGACGTCGCGGGTGAAGTGGTGCACGTCGATTCCAAGTCGATCGTGCTCAAACTCGACGACGCCACGGAGCGGACGTTCGAGCTGCTCAAGTTCACCCGCAGCAACGCGGGCACGTGCATCAACCAGCGTCCCATCGTCGGTTTGGGCGAACGCGTCGTCGCGGGTCAGATTCTCGCGGACGGGCCCTCGTCCGACGAAGGCGAACTGGCGCTGGGCCAAAACGTGCTGGTCGCGTTCATGCCGTGGGAAGGCTACAACTACGAGGACGCGATTCTCATCAGCGAGCGCATGGTGAAAGACGATCGCTTCACCTCGATTCACATCGAAGAATACGAGTGCGAAGCGCGCGACACCAAGCTCGGACCTGAAGAGATTACGCGCGATATTCCGAACGTCGGCGAAGATTCGCTGAAAGATCTCGACGAGCGCGGCATCATCCGCATCGGCGCCGAGGTTCGTCCGGAAGATATTCTCGTCGGCAAAGTCACGCCCAAGGGCGAGACGGAACTGACGGCGGAAGAGCGCCTGCTGCGCGCGATCTTCGGCGAGAAATCGCGCGAAGTTCGCGACACCTCGCTGAAAGTTCCGCACGGCGAAAAAGGCAAGATCATCGACGTGAAGGTGTTCTCGCGCGAGAACGGCGACGAGCTGTCTCCGGGCGTGAACCACCTCGTGCGCGTCTACGTCGCGCAGAAGCGTAAGATTCTGCAGGGCGACAAGATGGCCGGACGCCACGGCAACAAGGGCGTCATCGCCAAAGTGCTGCCCGAAGAAGACATGCCGTATATGGAAGACGGGTTGCCCGTCGACATCGTGCTCAACCCGCTCGGTGTTCCTTCGCGCATGAACCTCGGACAGATCATGGAAACGCACCTCGGTTGGGCGGCGCGCATGCTCGGCATGAACATCGCGACGCCGGTGTTCGATGGTGCGCACGCGGAAGACATCTCCGAGTGGCTGCAAGACGCGGGCTTGCCGGCCGACGGCAAGACGTGGCTGCGCGACGGCCGCACGGGCGACCGTTTCTCGCGCCCGATCACGGTCGGCATGATCTACATGCTCAAACTCGCGCACTTGGTCGACGACAAGATCCACGCGCGTTCCACGGGCCCGTACTCGATGATCACGCAACAGCCGCTGGGTGGTAAAGCGCAGTTCGGCGGTCAGCGGTTCGGCGAAATGGAAGTCTGGGCGCTGGAAGCATACGGCGCGGCGTACACGCTGCAAGAGCTGCTTACGGTGAAGTCCGACGACGTCGTGGGCCGCGTGAAGACGTACGAAGCGATCGTCAAGGGCGAGAACGTGATGGAGCCGGGCGTCCCTGAGTCGTTCAAGGTGCTCATCAAAGAGCTGCAGTCGCTCGCGCTCGACGTCAAAGTCCTCACGGAAAACCGCGAGGAAGTCGAAATCCGCATTCAGGACGACGACATGGGCGAACGCGCGCAAGAAATCGGTCTGCTCATGGGCGACGAAGATCCGCGCATGACGCAAACCGCCGCTGCGCAGCGTGAAGCGGAAGCGCAGCGCGTGACCGCGGTTACCGGCGAAACCGGCGAGATCGAAGCTTCCGAAGAGGAAGAGGAAGAGGAAGAGATCGACGATTCCAAGCCGATCGTCACCGGACCGGTCGGCGGTTCGATGGCAACGGCCGATGCGGATATGCAGGTGACGGGCGCCGGCATTCGCAGCGGAAGCATCGACATCGATGAAGATCTCGACGTCGAAGAAGAAACGCCTGAAGAGGAAGAGGAAGAAGAACAAGGCTACGTGCTCGAGGAAGAAGACGAAGATCTTGCCGAGGAAGCTTCGCCGTACGGTGAAGAGGAGGAAGAGTCCGAGACGTTCCACGAGAGCAACGAAGAAGAGTTCTAATCCTTCGATAAACTCAGGATGACGAAATAACTGAGGATGACAAGAAAAAGGCCACGCAGATCGCGCGGTCTTTTTTATTTGCAGACTACGGTTATTGTTTACACGCAAATGACGTTCTTCGGGACAAAATAACTACGGAAACGCAAAGGTTTGTTTGCTTGCCGTCCGACATAAGGAAATGAGAACGTGCTTTTTAAGCATTGTTTAATCCGATTTGTACGTTGAAGGAGCTTGCTTTGAGACAGGCGCTATTTCTTTTTGCCTTGGTGTCGACGCTGTGCGTCGCGGCAACCGGGTGCGGCGGCGGAGGAGGCGTTACACCGCCGTCGCATTCGACACCGACGCCGTCCGCCACGGCGACCGCCACACCGACACCAACACCCACCACTACACCCGTTCCGATCGCCACGCAAACGCCGTATGTCGTGCAAGCGGTCGCGACCATTCCGCCCGCGACGCCGGTACCGGCGGGCCAAACGCCTGCACCGGTTCCCGTTGCGCTTCCGACGGGCGGCCCCGTGAGCGGATCGATGAGCATCGACGCAAGCGGCGTCGCGCCTGGAACGCAGATCGCAACGCAGTTGCAGAATACGGCACCCGCCGGTCTGCCGTCGTTGCAAAGCCTTCTGCGCAAGCCCGCGTTTACGACGCAGGCAACGAGCGGTACGGCGATATCGGTAATCGCGTATCTCTACATCCTGTTCAATCAGGACGTTCTGCTCTCGCAGGCTCCTTCGTTCAACTTTACAGTGCCGTCCGGCGACGTGCTTGCCGGCGCTAAGTACTACCTCGCGCTGTATAACCCGAACGCGCCGTCACTCGGATGGCAACTCGGTTTTGA
>DASSEZ010000123.1:0-8040 GCA_035694945.1 Vulcanimicrobiaceae bacterium | reverse complement strand
TCAAGCGGAAGCGGCGCGTTTGACCGACGTGCTTCGTGCGGCGCGTGAATGCAAACTCGTGCCGTCGGGCAGCAGCCTCTGATGGCGCGCACGCTCCTCGCGATCGCGCTTCTCGCGTTCCCGGTAGAGTTCCGGCGCGCGTACCGTTCGCAGCTTTTCCTCGATTTGGAGCATCGCACGAACGAACGTGGCTACGCTGCGCGCATCTTTTTCGAAGTACTCTTCGCCGGCATCGCGATGCGTGCGGAATCGCTCTGGCGCGACGTCTCGTACGCCGCGCGTTCGCTGGCCCGGGCGCCGCTCTTCACGTGCATCGTTGCGGGTACGCTGGCGATCGCGCTGGCTGCCAACGCAATCGTCTTCGGCGCGCTCGATGCGGTGCTGCTGCATCCGCTGCCGTATGCACACGCGGAGCGTTTGTTCATTGCCGGCGTCACCGACCCGCGCACCGGCGGCATGCAAAATCCCATGGATCCGCCGCTGCAGTCGACCGATGTTATCCGCCGGTCCTCACTGCTCTCGGGCGTCGCCGCGGTGGCGCCGGGCGTTGGGCCGGCAACCGTCGACAACAGCATCGTAACGCTCGCGCATGCGCTCGTCACGCCCGACTATTTTACGGTGCTTGGCGTCCAGCCGTACATCGGCACGTTCTTCAACGGGCCGGACACAGAGCAACAAGCCGTCATTTCCCACCGGTTTTGGCTCGCGCATTACGGCGGGAGCGCTTCCGCAGTTGGGCGGCGGCTGCTGATTGACGGCAGCGCCTTCACCGTCGTAGGCGTCGCACCCGACGGTATGGTGGATCCCGCCTTCGCATCGGCGCCCACCGACGACGTGTGGACGCTCTTTCCAAAGAGCAACGGGCGCAACTTCGGATACCTGGTGATGCGCGCACGCGACGGAGTGCAGAGCGATGCGATCAACGCCGATCTCAAACGCCTATGGGATACGACCAAAGGCCGGCACTGGCAAAGCTATCCGCCCAGCATGACCGCACTGCGGGCCTTCTCCGTTCGCGATGCGATGCTTCAAAATGCGCAGGCCATCTGGATCTTCTTCGCGGCCGCCGCGGCGCTGTTGCTCGTCGTGTGCGCAAACGTTGCGAACCTCGTTCTGGTGCGCGCGCTCAAGCGCCGGGATCAGTTCGCGGTGCGCGCGGCGCTCGGCGCGACCGTCCGCCGTATTGCGGCTCAAAATATCACCGAGACGCTGCTTCTCTGCGCGTTGGGGTGCGGGCTGGGAATTGGGTTGGCCGCTGCGTTCATGCGCCCCGCACTCGCGCTGCTTCCAGGCAATCTGCCGCGCCTGAACCAGGCGCATCTGGATGCTGCCGCCATGGTCTATGTGGGCGCTATTGGCGTATGCACGCTTTTGGCAGTCGGGATCGCACCCGCTTTTGCAGCGGCTCGCAAACATATCTCGACACGCAACTCACGGACCGGGGCCGCGCTGATCGCGCTTGAAGTTGCGGCGGCGTTTGCGCTGCTGGTATGCTCGGTCTTGCTGCTGCGCAGTTTCTTGGCGCTCACCGGACAACAACTGGGCTTTGAACCCCATCGGGCATACGCTGCCGTGTTTATGCCGCAGCACTTCAACATGACCGCGCCGCAATCGCCGAATGCTGCTGCCGTCGCGCAGGAAGCGCTTCGTCAAGTAGGTGCGCTGCCCGGAGTGCAAGAGGCTGCGCTCGGGCTGCACACGCCGTTCTTGCAGGCCTTCGACTTGATGACCGGATTCTGGCGCATCGGCACGCCGCAGCCGAGCCGGAAAGACAAGAGCGCGCTCAGTGAGATCACGACCATCTCACCCGCATATTTCTCGGTAATGCAGATCCCCATTATCTCGGGGCGCACGTTTACGCGAACCGAGACGGCGGCATCGCACGTCATTGTTGTCAACCACGCATTTGCAAGAAAGTACTTCGGTGACGCGCCGGCGCTGGGACAGCAAATCAACACCGACGTAGGAGACTATGGGTCCGAACGCATCGTGGGAATTGTCGCTGATACGCGAGACTCGCTCGTGGCTACCCCCAAACCGATGGCGTACTTTCCGTACAACTGGAAGTGGCCGGTGTTTGTGGTGGTGTTCCGCATAAACCGCGACGGGGCGCAGTATGCCAAGGAACTCGCAGCGCTTACCTCACACGCATTTCCGCAATACCGCGTTCCAGGCGTAACGTCTCTCGAGCAGGCCGTCAGCGACGACGCCGCCGCAGCGCGGGCCTCATTTCTGCTGCTGGCCGCACTCACCGGCATTGCCGTGGTCGTCGCGCTCGCAGGCGTCTACGGTGTGGTCGCGTTTTCGGTCGAGCGGCGCTTCCACGAGATTGGGATTCGCCTCGCACTCGGCGCGACGAGCGCGAGCATTTTCCTCGCGATTGTCCGCGTCGCATTATTGCAATCTGCCGCCGGCATTGCCATCGGTATCGCCGTCGCGGCATTGTGCGCGCGCCAGATCCGCAACCAACTTTTCCAAACCAGTCCTCTCGACGCGCCGAGCTTCATGCTCGCCGTTTTGCTTACGCTCGTCTGCGTGATCGCTGCCGCAGCCATACCGTCGTTGCGCGCGAGTCGCGTCGATCCGTCGCGGAGCTTGCGCTATGAGTAACATGCGGGTCGCATCTGCGTTCTGTGCGGCGCTCGCGCTGAGTGCATGTGCACATGCGCCGACGCCCGGGTCGACAGCCGCCGTACTGAACGCGCTCTCGAGCGCGCTGGACGTGCAATATCACGCATGCGTTCCGCTTGGCTGGAATCCCGTGGTCGTCGCGGGTACGTATTATCCGGGATACATTGCATCGCGTCAAAGCTACGAAGAAACGTGGGACGCGATCTGGCGCGGGCGAATTCTCACAGCGGAGACTGCCAAACTACCGGTCAAACCGGTCTACGAGGTGCTCAACCACCTGGTGGAAGCCGGGCTGCTCAAAAGGACGCGCAGTTCATCCAGCTACGACTATTATTTGAAATACGCGGCGCTGCCCTATTATTACGACACCTCGTGGTTCGGCAACAACAAGGGCGACATGCAGTATCTCTGCTATTCGAAAATCGTTCCGGACCGCATCCTGTGGGTCGAGCACACTCGCCGCCCGAGCGACTGGAGCGGGCCTGCGCAATGGTATCGTGCGTCGTTTACATGGAAGGCGAGCGCACCGGCCGCCTGGGCGCGCGATCCGTTCCTACGCGCGCATAGCGTGATCTTGGCGCCGCTAAAAAGCCCCACGACGGCGAAGATGTTCTACATCGACAAGACCTGGCACGTCGTGAACATTTACGATCGGACTTGGATGATGCCGAAAGTTGCCCGGTCCTCCCTATGATACGGAGCGCTTCGGGCTTCGAACGAACGTACGCTCACGCAAAATCAAACGGCTGTACGTCTCGGCGACGCCGGCGCGAGCACGCAAATGCTCAACGAGTTCCACTAGGTCAGATTCATTACGGCACGCGACGTCGAGTGTGTAATCGAACGTGCCGGTTGTCAGGTACGCAGCCGTCACTTGCCGCACGCTCTCAATGTGGCGCTCGAAGTCGGCCGCCGCGGTATCCGCGCGCAGCTTCACATCCAGAAACGCGAACAGGCGGCGCCCGAAGTTCTCCGGAGCAACGCGCGCTTCGTACGCCACGATCGCGCCGGTGCTTTGCAGGCGCCGCACGCGCTCGGCGACCGCGTTCGGACTCATCGCCACGCGCGCGGCAAGGTCGCTGAAACTGACGCGGGCGTCCCGTTGGAGCACGTCTAGGATTTCTCGGTCTACATCATCGACCGCAGCGAATTTCTCTGCCGGAGGTGCCATGGCCGCCCGAATTCGGTGACAAACGCAGCCAGACCCGTGTTATTATGCACCTATGAAATTAAGAGTCGTTGCCCTGGGCGGCCTTCTCGCCGCCGCGCTTTTCGCCACGATGCTCCCGCCGGCGGTTCGCGCAGACGGCGGCGACGCTACGTACACCTTTGATGCCGCTCGCCGCAGCACGATCGTCGACCACGTGAAGGCGGCGCTGGGCTCGTACATCTATCCGCAGATGACTCAGGAGATGCGGGCTCGGCTCGACCAGGATCGCGCGAAATTGCTAGCCCAGACCGACGAGATTGCCTTCGGCAAAGCCGTCTCCGCATCGCTGCAAAGCGTCGCGCACGACAAGCATTTGAACCTGTACTATTTCGAGCACGGCGCGCCGAACGAAGACCCGAACGCCGATGCAACGCCGAGCCCCGCCGAACTCGCCGAAGAGAGCCAATCTGACGCGGTCCACAACGGTGGCATTCGCGGCTCGTACTGGCTGCCGGGAAACATCGGCTACATCAACTTGCGCGGTTTCCCCGGTGGCACGGACGGTACCAAGAGCGCGATCGACGCCGCGATGGCGAGCGTTGCGAACACCGACGCGCTGATCATCGATTTGCGACGCAACGGCGGCGGTGAGCCGGACTCGCTCGATTATTGGATGGGCTACTTCTTCCAAAAACCAACGGAATTGACGTCGATTCATTGGATAACGCCCGAGCCGCACGTCGATCGCCAGTTCAGCGCGGCTCACGTTACCGGCAAGTATTACGGTAAACCGATTTACGTGCTGACCAGTTCCAAGACGTTTTCGTGCGCGGAGCAGTTCGCATACGACATGCAGTCGACGCACCGCGCGACGCTCGTGGGCGAAACGACCGGCGGCGGAGCGAACCCCGGTGCGTTCAATCGC
The DNA here is from genome assembly GCA_035694945.1 of Vulcanimicrobiaceae bacterium. Lineage (GTDB taxonomy): Bacteria > Vulcanimicrobiota > Vulcanimicrobiia > Vulcanimicrobiales > Vulcanimicrobiaceae > DATGJX01. The sequence goes on along the minus strand of DASSEZ010000123.1, from coordinate 3,334 downwards.
GTCGACGACCGCTTTGCCGTGTTCGTGCCGACCGGGCGCGCGTACAACCCCTACACCCACACGAATTGGGAAGGCGTGGGCGTCAAGCCGGAAGTACAGGCGGCAGCATCGGACGCGCTGGTGCAAGCGTACACGCTGGCACTGAAAAAGAGCACGAATACGGCGGCAGACTTGCCGGACGAACGCGCGGATGTCCTTAAAGATCCGGCGGGCGTTCTCAAGCAGATTTTCCCGCAGACGTAAGCGACAAGGGCGGCGGTGTAGCAACCAGCCGCAAGGCCTAATGCTTCTGCCCTCACGCTCCCTCGTTTGAGCGGCCCACACTCCTGTCGACGAGCTAGCCTCGTAATTCTGAAATGCTCAGAACGATCGCGCCATCAATCACGTGGAGCTCTCCATCGAGCGGTGACCAAGCACGCCTCATGGCGGTCGACAGTTCCGGATACTTCTTCGTCTACATGCACACACCCCAAACCGTCGCGAGCTGGGACCGCCGGATAGCCGTTTTTCCGCCGAATGTGTCGGGCAGCAACGTTTCTTTCTTGTACGTTCTGCAATTTGTCAATACAGACGGCAACTTCACGGCAAAGGCGCTGGCGGTTCACTAGGCGTGCAATATCGATGTAGCGGCGCCCGGACGCTTGTGCGGCGGCCGGGCGAGCGCTTATGATGGGCGTATGGCATTTCGAGCGCTTTTAGCGGGTTTGGGCGCCGTTTGGCTTATGGGTGTATCCCATCCAGGCGTTGCAATTCCGGGTCCTTATTGCGTTCCGGTCAAAAAAGAGCTTCGGTCGTTGCCCATCAGTTTTGCAGCCACGACGCTCACCGGAACGACGCTAGATTTTTCAAATCAATCCGGGCATCCGTCCGTGGTGAGTTTCTTTGCAACGTGGTGCGGGCCGTGTAATCGGGAGATGCCGGAGTTCTTACGTATCGCTCGGCAATACAGCCACGAGGGTCTGAACGTTGTGCTCATCGACCTCAATGAGAGGCCGAAAGCGGTGCAGCGCTTCATCGATAAGTTCGGCATCGACTTCCCTGTCGCGATCGACACCGACGGCTCTGTGTTCAAGATGTTTGCTTTCCACGCCATACCGTCGAGCGTGTTCTACAACGCCAACGGCGTGCTGACGTGCTTGGTTCAAGATTCGTTGGAACCCAAAGAGATCGACAATGAAGCGTCCGCCGCGGTCGGCGGCTGGATGCCGTAAGGCGTGAACGGCTGATTAGGCGTTACACGGTGGACCTGCGCCGCATCTCTTGTGCGATGCTTACGCTGCTGTTCTCGCTAGCGCCAATCGGAGCGAATGCGGGAACCGCGCCCGCGACCGGAAGCCTTGAAAATGAGCCGGCGCTCATATCTGCATTACGCTCGCGGGCAGTCGTTTTGGAGTCCGGCGCGTTTTCAGCCGACGATCTCAACGTCGCGCCCATCGCACAGGCAGCCGGGAACGCTCGCATTATCGGGTTGGGTGAAGGAAGCCACGGCACGAGCGAGTTTTACCAGATCAAAGACCGTGTACTCCGCTACCTTGTCGAGCATCAAGGCTTCACGGTGCTCGCAATGGAGGGCGACTGGTCGGAATGGACGGCCGTAAATCGCTTCGTTCAAACCGGCGACGGCACCGCAGCGGACGTTCTTCGTAATCAGGATTACGCGATGTACCGAACGGTCGAGATGCGCAACCTGATTGAGTGGCTGCGATCTTACAATGCGTCCGTGCCATCCGACCGTATGGTGAGCGTGGTCGGCATAGATTTCCAGGAACCGGCAAAGACATTCGCGATCGTGGCTGATTACGTGCAGCGGCACTCACCGGGAGTTGCGCCGACTCTCGCACCCGCACGTGGTTGTTTCGTTAGCACTGGGAACAACGGCGGGCCACCGCTAGACACAGCGGAGATTAGCGCGTGCGACCTTGCCCTTTCGCAAGTCGACGCAGACATATCGCAGCCTACACCCGCCGTCAATGAGTATGATAAGCAGTTAACACGTCAGGCGATTTCAATTCTCCGTCGTGGGGAACCGATGCGTTTGGGCGCGAGCGTTCAAAAACGCGATCACATGATGGCCCTAAACGTCGAGTGGCTTGCGAATACGCTTCATCCGAACGCCCGCATCGTTGTGTCCACACACGATGCGCACGTGTGCACGTGTGCGCCGTATTGGTACATCCCTATGGGATCGGACCTTCGAAAGGCGTTCGGCACAGCGTATTATTCGCTTGGCATGTTATTCGGCACGGGCACGGTGCGCGCACATCCGAGGGCCGGCAATCCTTCCTTCATTCCCATTCAATTGGGCCAAGCGCCGCAAACACGCGTCGCCACGCTGTTCGACAACATTAACGCGACGTTTTTTCTCGATGTCGACGCCGTTCCGGCACATTCGCCTTTGGGCGAGTGGCTAGGTCAGCCTCAGTCGCTCTGGATGCCGGGTGGCGTTATCGATCCGCGCAACGTGAAACCCTACGCGCTAGGACGTCTAAGTTTAGGGCGTTCGTTTGACGGCATCGTGTACGTGCCTACGAGTCATGCAACCAGTCCGCTGTGACGGCTACAGGCCCTTCGCCCTTCGACCGGCTCAGGATGACCACGACTATGACGAAAAGGATGCGAACGGCCTCAAGAAGTCCAGGACGTTCGCAAGCGCTTGACCGGCGAGATCATTGTTCCCGCGCTGTCCAAGAAACTTACAGACGTCTGACGGTCCGCGCCCGTCGATGCTTTGGTAGTCGCGGCGCAGTGATTCGACTGCCGCAGTAATCGCGTCGTGCGGGCCGAGACTCAAAAGAGCTTCGCCGAGCCCGAGCGCTCGCCGTGCATCATGCCGGAGCGTGAAATCGATATCGTACGCATCCTTCGCTTTGTCGCGGTGCGCGATCGCGATTGCTTTAAGCGCAACAAATACTTCCGCAGGGCGCACCGGAACTTCGCGCTTTACGTTGCGACCTTCAATATCCGTACCTTCAAGCGGAATTAGAACGCGATGGCGCAGCGCCAGATCCAGTCCCTTCATAGTAATCGCGGCGAGATCGTTCGTCAGCGATTGCACGCTGCCGACCTTATACGCGGGAGGTACCGGCGGCATGAGAAAATCCACCGCCGCTCCAGTCGCCGAGCGCCAGCGTTGCCGTGTAAGGTTGCCACTGCTGTTTTCATCAGGTGTGAACCCGGTTCGCCGCAAGCACTCCGCTACGGCTTCGTAGCGTTCTTTTTCGAGGATAACAAGATCGAGAGCGACGTCCATATCGTGCGTGCCGGCGTGACCGCCATAGTCCCATGCCGGTTTGACGTTTTGGTAGAGCAGCGTAGGAACAAGGCCGCCGACGAT
>DASSEZ010000122.1:0-39929 GCA_035694945.1 Vulcanimicrobiaceae bacterium | reverse complement strand
TTTGTCCTCGTCGACGCGCCCCTTGATGCCCCACGTGTACGCCCATTGCGCCGAACCGGAATGATCGGTGCCGAACAGGTCGAGCGAACCGCTGACCCACTTGTTGTAGTATTTCTGCTGCAGTTCCACCGGGATGACGTTGGCCTGCGCGATTCGACGCAGCCCCGAGATGCCCGTGCCCATGTGGAACGATTCCTCGCGCAGCATCGGCCCCATGGATTGCGCGAGCGGCGCAAAACCCGAGTGCGAAAGCATCGTGAGTTGAAATTTTCCGTCGCGATCCATGAAATTGGTGTACGCAAAGAAATCGAGCCAGTGCGTCACGTCGTCGTTGAACGCATTGAGCAGACGGTTCTTCTTGCCGAAGGCGCGGCGTTCGAGCATCTTCTGCGCTTCGATCTTGCCGTCGTGCCCGAAATGGTTCACGAGCAGATGGCACATCTGGTAGCCGTGGCGCGTTTCTTCCACCATGATGCGAACGAGCGAGGCGAGATCGTACTCGCTGGGCGCGTTGTTCACCAAGAAGCGCTGCTGCTCGTTCGAGGCAAACTCGGTGTCGCCCTGATACACGATCATGTTGAGCAGCGCGTCGCGCATGCGCTGGTCGGGAATCTCGAGGATTTTTTCCCAGCGGCGCTCGCCCTTGAAATCGCCGAAGTAAATCTCGGCCTGGGGCAGCTCGCCATACTTGGCCTCGAAGGTGTAGCCGGGCATGTACCGTTCGATCAGCTCGTGGTTCAAACCGATGTCCTTCTGCCATTCCTCGAGCAGGTCGATCCAGTCGTCGAAGGTGGATATGCGCGCCATGGAAACTCCTCGCGTGTGTCACGGTGACGTTTGGCACCGCCCCCGAGTTAACGAGGGAATGTTCGTATGACGGAAATTTGCAGTATCGTGAGAATACTGTCATATAAGGCGCGCTCTGTCAAGGAGGTGACCCCGTGGCTGTAATGGCCGACCGCCGGACGGTGACCAGGCCGAACTCGTTCATTTACACCCTCTTCGGCGACTTCGTGCACCGCGACCCTACTGCGAACGGCGAGCTGTGGGTCGGCGGCCTTATCCGGCTGATGGCGGAGTTCGGCATCTCGGAGGCAGCCGTCCGCCAGGCCGTTTCGCGGATGTCGCGGCAGGGGTGGCTCGGCGCGGCCAAGCGGGGCAATCGCTCGTACTACACACTCACCGAGCGCGGCCGGCGCCGCGTCGAAGCGATCAGCCCTCGCATTTACGGCCCGGTGGTGGAATGGGACGGCCGCTGGCGGATGCTCACGTATTCCGTCGCCGAGAGCAGGCGCGAAGGCCGCGACGGCTTGCGCAAAGACCTCACGGTATTGGGCTGGGCACCCCTCTCGGCGTCGACCTGGCTCTCGCCCAACGACGCGCTGGACGCGGCGCGCAACGCCGCCGAAGCGAACGGCGTGCTCGAGAACGTCGACCTTTTCGTGGGCGAGTACCGCGGGCCGCACACCGACCGGGAACTACTCGAACGCTGCTGGGATTTGCCGGCAATCGCCGAGCAGTACCGCGAGTTCGTCTCGCGCTACGAACCGCGATTGCACGACGAACGCGCGCAGCATGCCTTGCGCGACGACGACGCGTTCGTCGAACGCATGTGGCTAGTGCACGACTATCGCAAGTTCACGTATCTCGATCCGGGTTTGCCGAGCACGCTGCTTCCCGCGCATTGGCCGGGAACCGTTGCGGCCGCAACGTTCCGCGAATACTACGCGCTCATTTCCGGCAAGGCCGAGCACTTCTTCCGCAGCGCGCGAGCGTAGCTATTGTCCCTACGTGTTACGAAGGAGGCATGCATGAAACCCTCACACTGCGCGAAGCGCAGGCGCATGAACTTTCCGAGATAGCCGAACACTGGCTCGCGATGTTCGAAGAAGTCGGAAAGCATCACGAGCACGAGTTCGTGCCGGGCTGGCGCGAGCGGTTCGTTCGGTACTTCAGCGATCAAATTGCGCGTGGCGATGCGTGCTACTTCGTTGCGCACGACGGCGAATGCATCGTCGCAACGGCCGGCGCGCTGATCACCGACGGCTACCCCGCCGCGATCCACGGCATACGCAACGGGTACGTATTCGGCGTGCGCGTCGATCCGCGGTACCGCGGACGCGGCATCGCGACGCAACTCACGCAGCGCGCGATCGCCTTCTTGCGGGCGCACGAGCCGTGGGCAATTCGCCTGCACGCTTCGCCTTTCGGGCGCCCGATCTACGAAAAACTCGGCTTCACGCCCACCAACGAGATGCAGCTGCGCCCGTTATAACGAACTGCCTTCAGCCGGAGGTGACCCGATGGCCACTGCAAGTTTGAGTATAAGCGCAGAAACCGGCAAGGGGATTCGCGAGTACGTCGCACTGGCGCTCGACGTGCTCGATGAAATGGGTATCCGTTACGAGCTCACGCCGATGGCGACGAACATGGAAGGCGAGGTCGAAACGATCTGCCGCGCGCTTGCGCTGATTCATCAGCGCTGCCACGAACGCGGTGCCGCGCGCGTGGGGAGTTTGCTGAAGATCGACGACCGCGTCGATACCGCGCAAACGCTCGAGTCGAAAGTACAGCACGTGCAAGAAATGAGAAAGCGCTCCGGATAACCGGAGCGCTTTGCTCGTTGTCAGTGAGCGGTGCTTAACGGCCGCCCACGTTGTAGTCGAGTTGCACCCGCAGCGTACGCGGCGCAACCGGGATCATCGGGAACGGAACCGACTGCGTATACGTCCCGTAGCCGCCCGCACCGTTTTCGCCGACGAGCGGCGTGCCGGCATTCGGCGTAACCAGTCCGCCGAACGTGTTCGTGTCGAACAGGTTGTACACGGTGGCTTGCACCGAGATCGGGGTCTTGGGAATCGGACGGCGCAGCGTCAGATCCCAGATCGCAAACGGCGGTTGGAAGTACGTGTTGTTTCTGCCCTGATAGTTCACGCCGATGTGCGCGAACGTGCGATCCGCGAACGTGTACTCCAATGCAGCGTATCCCTTGAGATACGGAATACACACGGCGCTGCCGCCGTCGCTGCACTGCTGCACGCCGTTCGCCGGCACCGAAAACGACTTCTGCGAAGCCGGAATCGGAATACCGGTGGGAATCGACCGGTTCGCCGCGAGCGAGAGGCGATAGCCCCAGCCTACCAGCGGCTCCTTACGCCAGGTAAGCATCGCGAGTTGGCTCGAGAGATTCGCAGCGTTCTCGGGCTGATAGATAACGCTGTACGGCTGGCCCGTCACCGCGGTCGAGGAGTTCTCGAACACGTTGTGCACCTGCGTGTCGATGAGATCGACACTCAGGATGCTGCCGTCGCCCAGGCGCTTGTCGAAACCGAGATCGCCTTCGTACGCTTTTTCCGGCGCGAGCATCGGGTTCTTGCCGTTGAGAGCGACGGTGCCGGTTGCGCCCGGCGTCGTGTATGCGGTACCGCTGACGATACCGGCGTACGGGAACGTCGTGGACGTACCGAACGCGAGGCGAAGCGATTCACCGCCGCGCGGCTGATACGTGAACGCGATGTGCGGATCGAACGATCCGACACTGCGCGTGAACGGAACGATCGTGCCTTTGTTGGACGAGGTAACCGCAGGCGCCCAGCCGTTGAGGTACCACCAGTTTTGATACGCGCCGGCTTTGAGCGTGAGCCGTTCGCTCAGCGCGAAATCACCCGTAAGCGAGAGCGAATTGTATTTCGTCATCGTATCGGGAACCGCGGGCGGCAAACCGCCGGCCTGCGTGGGATTGCCCGCGATGGCATACGTTTCGTCGCTGTGGTAGTCGTAGTTGAACGTGAGTTGGTTCAAGCCCATCGGATGGATGAACGAGAACGTCGCGCCGCGCAGTTTGTCGGTTTCCACCGTCGTGTACGGCGTGTCTTGGCAGGTCCAGTAGTTCGGATTCGAACTGCTCTTGATGACCGCGCCGAAACTCGATTTCACGCACGCGGTCGCCGCGGCCGTATCGGTCGACGGGAAGGACCAGATCGGGTAGCTCGCTTCACCGGAACCGTCGATGATGCGCGTGATCGACCCGCCGTACGGGCGCACCAGCAGCGTGTTGCCGCCGATCGCGGTACGGAACTGCGCCGTAAAGAGCGGCATGTTGTTGGTGACGACGGACCCCGGATAGAAGAACATCCCGTTGATCTTCTGGCCCGCCATGCCCGCGAATTGGGGGTTCGTGCATTCCTGATGCTGCGATGCTCCGCTGCCGACCGTCATGCAATTGACGATCGTCGTATTGGGTGCGAGCAGACCGTACGCACTGCCCTGCGGATTGTAGCCGCCTTGCGATCCCAGGAAACCGAACTCGAGCGAGGTAGCGGGCGAGAAATCCCACTTCGCCTTGATCAGTTCGCCCTGATTGCGCTGGCCGCCGCCGAGATCGCCGCAGAACGAAACGACACCTATGGCGTTGGGAGTGTTCCACGTCGCCTTGTTCGTTGCGTCGAGGACGCAGCCGTACGTGCCGGTGTAAGGCGTGTTCACGCCGGCTGTACCGGCGCCGACGACGTACGAGAGCTTGCCGGCGCTTCCGCTATAAAGCAGATTGCTGTAGCTGCCGCCCAGTGAATCTTCACCGGTCACCGCGTGATACGCCGTATTCTTCGTGTATCCGGGCGTCGTGATGTTGATCGTGCCGCCGACCGCGGTGCCCGCGAACGGCGTCGTGTTGCCCGGCCCGAGCTGTGCTTCCACGTTGCCGACCAAGAACGAGTTGAAGAACTGCGAGAACCACACGCCGTAGCGGCCGATGGAAACCGGATGGCCCTCGACCAGCACTTGTGTCTCGTAGCCTTGCGCACCGGCAACGGTGAAACTCGTGTTCGGTGAACTCGAACCCTTTTCGATGTCCGCGCCGGGGATGCGTTCTACCACGTCGTTGATTTGCGGCGAGGCGAGATTCGCAAATTCTTGCCGGCCGACGATCGCGATCGCCGCGGTGCCGGTGTTGATGGAACTGCGCGCCGACGTCGTGACGCGCGCGATCGTTTTGAGCGACGAAAGGTCCGCAGGCTCCAGCGTGACGTCGACCGGAAGATTTTCACCGGTCAGCACCGCCAAATCGGTCTGCGTCGCCGTGAGAAATCCGCCTTTCGTGACGTCGAGACGGTAGAAACCGGCCGGCAGCGTCAACGTGAACTTGCCGGAGGCATCGCTCGCCGTTTTCTGCGTGACCGCACCGCTCACGATGACAGTCGCATCGGAGATCGGTGCGCCGGTCGTGCCGTGCACGGTCCCGGTGATCGTGCCCGTGTTTTCAGCGGCGCCCGCATATGACGGCACGAGCAATACGGCCGCCATCACCGCGAAAAGTATGAGGCGTAGGTTCATATGCAATCCTTTTCAATAAAGAAAAAAGAACCGGCCGCGTGAAATCGTGGCCGGTTCCTCACTTGTGGCGCACCGGGGCGCACACCTTGTGGATAAGAAGCGCAATAAAGCGACCTACGTTTCTTCCCCCTCATGCAGGTGCAGGTGGCAGCCATCCTCCGCGTCGCGCAGCACCTCGCGCGCTTCCGCGAGCATGGCCGGTGACAACGGCGTGGCCTGCTCAATGCTGCCGTCCGGCGCGAGAAAATCCGCTTCGCTCCACTCTTCCCACGTTTCCAGCGGCCGTCCGTCGACCTGCGCCGGAAAGCGCACGCAGAAGCCTTCTTCCACGTGCAGGCCGACGAGCATGACTTTCGTTCCGCGCGCGAAGTAGGTGCCGTCCTTCCACAGCGTGCCGTACGTGGTCTGGTAGCGTTCGCCAATCTTCAGCGGTTCGATAGCGTCAGACTCCAAACGGATTGATCGGTTTTTCGCCGATATACGTGAGCACGCTTTTGGTTTCCGAATACAGCGCCATGGTTTCGTAGCCCAGTTCGCGCCCGTAGCCCGACTGTTTGTAACCGCCGAACGGTACGCCCGGGAAAATGGCGTACGGCGTGTTGATCGCCACCGTGCCGCTGCGCAGCGCGCCGGCGAGCCGATTGGCACGGCCGATGTTTTGCGTCCAAATGCTGGCGGACAGGCCATAGTCGGAGTCGTTTGCGAGCGCAACGGCCTGCGCTTCGTCTTTGAAGCGGATGAAGGTGACGACCGGGCCGAAAATTTCCTCGCGCGCGATGCGGTGCCCCGGCTGCGCTTCGTACCCCGTTGCGGCCCAGAACCAGCCGCCTTCGAAATCGCCGCCCGGTACTGCGGGCTGCCCGCCGAAGAGTTTGGTCGCGCCCTCACTCGCGCCGATCTCGCAATACGAACGGATTTTTTCGAGCTGCTCGCGCATCGTGATCGCGCCGATCTGCGTTTGCGGATCTTCGGGATTGCCGACGCGCAGTTTTTGCGCCTTTTCCGCGAACTGCGCGATGAACTCGTCGGCGATGCCTTCGTGCAGCAGCACGCGCGAACGCGCCTCGCACGTTTGCCCCGCGTTGTAGAAGATGCCGTACAAAGCCCCGTTCACCGCTTGCGTCACGTCGGCATCGTCGAACACGACCGACGGCGATTTTCCGCCGAGCTCGAGCGTGACGCGTTTGATCGTTTGCGCGGCGGTCGCCGCGACGCGCTTGCCGGTAGCGGTGCTGCCGGTGAACGCGATCTTGTCGATGCCCGGATGCTCCACGATCGCCTGGCCCAAATCCGTGCTCGAGCCGGTGAGCACGTTGAGCACGCCTTCAGGCAAACCCGCTTCGAGCGCGATCTTTCCGAGTTCGAGCGCAGTCAGCGGCGTCGACGGCGCGGGTTTGAGCACCACCGTACAGCCAGCGGCCAATGCCGGCGCCACCTTCCACGACGCGAGCAGCAGCGGAAAATTCCACGGGACGATTGCACCGACGACGCCTACCGGTTCGCGCGTCGTGTATGCCACGTATCCCGGCATCGGCGCGGGCAGCGCGCTGCCATAGTTCTTGGTAGCCGCGCCGGCATAGAACTCGAAGCAATCGACGATGGCGCCCATTTCGCCTTTCGCGGTGGAAACCGGTTTGCCGTTGTCGCGCACTTCGATCGTCATCAGATCGTTCGCGCGCTCGGCAATGAGCTGCGCCATCTTGTACATGATCTTCGCGCGCCGCGATGCCGCCATGGTCGCCCACTTGCTGGTTTCCAGTGCGGCGCGGGCCGTCTTCACCGCACGATCGACATCGGCGGCGCCTGCGTTTGCCACGTCGGCAAGCGGCGCGCCCGTCGCGGGATTCACGTCGGCGTACGTGCCGCCGCCATGCGCGTCGACCCACTCTTTGCCGATGAGCAGTTGCGTTTTCGTACTTGGTGCAGTTGCGGTCATGCTCCGCCGTCCAGCCTTTCGAAAATGGTGCTGATGCCTTGGCCCACGCCGATGCACATGGTTGCCAGGCCGTACCGCGATCCTCTGCGGCGCATTTCGTGCAGCAGCGTCGTGGCGATGCGCGCGCCGCTGGCACCGAGCGGGTGCCCGAGCGCAATCGCTCCGCCATTCACGTTCGCCTTTTCCGGATCGATTTCCAGTTCGCGCAAGCACGCGATGGATTGCGAGGCGAAGGCTTCGTTGATCTCGACCAGATCGACGTCGCGCATCAGCAACCCCGCCCGCTCGAGCGCTTTGCGGCTCGCCGGAATCGGCCCCAGACCCATCACGTCGGGGTGCACGCCGGCAACCCCGGACGAGAGGATCCGCGCCATCGGCCGCAGCCCGTAGCGCTTGGCGGCCGAGGCTTCGCACAGCAGCAGTGCCGACGCGCCGTCGTTGATGCCCGACGAATTGCCCGCCGTCACCGTGCCGTCTCTCTTGAATGCGGGTTTGAGTTTGGCGAGCGCTTCGAGCGTGGTTTCCGGGCGCGGATGTTCGTCGGCGCGCACGTCCGCTACGGGAACGATTTCGTCATTGAATGCACCGCGTTCGAGCGCCGCTTTCACACGGTGCTGCGACGCGAGCGCGAAGCGATCTTGTTCGTCGCGCGTGATGCCGTACTGTTCGGCCACGCGCTCAGCCGTCTCACCAAGCGAAATGGGCGGATAGAGCTGCTTCATGCGCGGATTGATCATGCGCCAGCCGATCGTCGTGTCCCACATTTGCGGCGGTCGTTCGTACGGCTTCTCGGCTTTGAGCTGCACGAACGGCGCGCGCGTCATGGATTCCACGCCGCCGGCGATCATTACGTCGCCGTCGCCCCAGGCGATTGCTTGCGCAGCGGAATTTATGGCCTGCAAGCTGCTGCCGCACAAACGGTTGAGCGTCGCACCGGGCACCTCGACCGGCAACCCGGCCAGCAACGCCGCCATGCGGGCCACGTTGCGATTGTCCTCGCCGCTTTGATTGGCCGCGCCGAGCAGCACGTCGTCGACGCGCGCGGGGTCGATGCCCGTTCGCGAAACGAGCGCTCCAACGACGGCCGCCGCAAGATCGTCCGGACGCACGTGCGCGAGCGCGCCGCCGTACCGGCCGATGGGCGTGCGCACCGCGTCGATCACCCAAATCTCTCTACCAGCCAAGTTTCACGTCCGCAAGGTTGTCGTTCTGCTGCTGATCGTCGCCGGGCTGCACGTCGAGCACCCACAGCGCGCGGCTGGGAGCGAACGCCGCCCCGTCTTCCGCCGCCAGACGCGTAAGGATGCGCCGCACGCGGTCGCCGCCGATCTCTTGTCCCCACGCAATCGGTCCGCGCGGATAATTGGTTCCCAAACACATTGCCAGGTCGATGTCTTGCGGCGACGCGATCTCTTCCTGCACCGCGTACACCGCTTCGTTCACAATCGAGCCGATCGTTCTTCCGAGAAACAAGCCCGCGGCGTCTTCCACCAGCACGACGCCGCAGCCGATGCTTTCAAACAGATCCTGCGCCACTTCCAGCGCGTCGTCCGACGTTTCGTCCGCATCGACGATCTCGACGACTCGCTGATGTTCGAGCGCCGAAAGAATGCCATAGCCAACAATGCGCTCCGGATGCGCGAGGCGTTTCGCCATCGTGCGGAGATCGGATGCGTACGCGTCGACGAAGATCACCGCTTCGGGCGCAAGACGTGCATCGAGCGCTTCGACGACCGCGCCGCGATCGGATGCGCCGTCTCCGACATCGAACACAATCGTCGCGTCGTCCGGAATCTCGCCGATCGTATCTTCGTCTTCCCAGAGCTGTACGTCCGCATAGGCCCGCTGCAAACGCTCGAACATCTCCTGGGCCAGTCCCGCAAAGCCGATAATCACGACGCGCTCGTCGCGATTGACTTCGGCTGCAGGCTGCGGCACGCCATCGTCGTGCGGCACCACACCGCGTGCGTAGTCGTAAAAACCCGCGCCGGATTTGCGGCCCAAACGGCCTTGCGCGACCATCTCTTGCTGCACGGCAACCGGCTCGAAGCGATCTTCATCGGTACGCTCGTACACCGATTGCGTCGTCGCCAAGTTTACGTCCATGCCGATGAGATCCATCAGTTCGAACGGCCCCATGCGAAAACCGGCGCCGCGCGCAAGGCGGTCCAAGTCTTCGATGGGCGCGATGCCGGCTTGGTACGCGCGCATTGCTTGCAGATAATATGGACGCGCGATGCGATTGACGATGAATCCGGGCGTGTCGGCTGCGAGCACGGGCGTCTTGCCCAGGCGCAGCACGACCTCGCGCGCGCGTTCGATCGCTTCTTGCGCCGTCTGCTCGCCCTGCACGATTTCCACCAGTTTCATCGCGGCCGGCGGATTGAAGAAATGCAATCCCAGCACGCGTTCGGGATTCGGCAATCCGTCGGCGATATCGCTGACGGCAAGCGAGGACGTGTTCGTCGCGAGCAGCGTGTTCGCGTCGAACGCCTTGACCATCTGCGCGAAGATTTCGCGCTTGAGTTCCAGGCGCTCCGGCACCGCTTCAATCGCGGCCAGCGCTTCGCCCGGCTGCAATTGCGAGTAGTATTGCACGCGCGCAGGAGCGTCAGGCGCGCTGGCGCGTTCGGCGTCTTTGGCGATGCGCTTCTTTGCGCGTTCTTGCGCGGCAAAGTCCGGCTCGACCAAGTCGACGTCGAAGCCCGCAGCGGCCGCCACGAACGCGATACCGGCGCCCATGGTGCCGCCGCCGATGACTACGATTTTGCTCATCGCGGCCTCTCATTACGCGGGGCGCGAGCGGGGACCCGCCGCCGGGCATGGAACGTGCGGCGCGATGGACGAGCCAGGTTGGCAGGTTGCCGATTCCTCGTACGTGTTGGACAGCCCGTATCTGCGCATACGCCGCGACCGCATCGTGCTGCCGGACGGCAGCGAGATTGAAGACTATTACGTGCGCGAGAGCCGCGGGTACGTGATCGTGTTTGCGCTCACCGACGACGGCAGCGTCGTGCTCGTGCGCCAATACAAACACGGCATCGGCAAAGTCTTGCTGGAACTGGTTGCGGGCGCCATCGACGAAGGTGAAGATGCGCACGAAACGGCGCGGCGCGAACTCGCGGAAGAAACGGGCTATGCCGCACGTTCTATCGATTACGTACGATCGTTCGTCACCGATCCGACGAACGCGAACACGATCGCTCACCTGTTTGTTGCGCGCGGCGCGTATCCGGCAGGCGAGCAGCACTTGGACGCGACCGAAGATATCACGGTCGTATTAGCGCCGCTGGACGCACTGCGCGAGCTCCTGCGATCCGGCGCGATCGAGTCGATGCCGCATGTGGGCGCGATCTATTTCATGTTGGACGGACGCATTTGAGCGCTTGGCGCAGCTGCGCGAGTTCGCCGAACGGATACAGCACCTCTTGCGCGGCGGCCACGACGCGTACGCCGATGCGCGAGCGCACGCCGAACGTTTGAAGCGCACGCAGACAGTCGTCGGAAAAAACGTTCAAGCCCGCGGAATACGGCGTGAGCGCCGGCACGACCACGAGGCGATCGGTCACCAAAAACGCGGGCGCGCTTTCGCGCCGCGCGATCGGCAGACTCGGGTGCAGATGGCCGATGATGCAGCGGTCGTACAGCTGCGCGCCGCGCGGCGGTTTGTCGCCGTGCAGCAGTAGCCAGCCGTCGCGGTACGCGAACTCCGCAGTTTCGCCGAGCACGGCAGCGCCGCGCGTACGCCCTTCATGGTTGCCTGCAATCAACGTGAGCGCCGCCGCCGCGCGCAACGCGTCCAATGCACCGCTCACCGCCCGTGCGGCGCCGCCGCTCATGCGGGAAGCGTGCACGACGTCGCCCAGCAGCACGATCTCGCGCGCTTGCAAACGCTTTACCGCAGCGAGCAGCACGCGGACGATCTCTGCGGTGCTCCACATCGGCAACGCCGCTCCGATAACGTTTTCGTAGCCGAAATGCACGTCTGCCGCGACAATGGTGCGCGATTCGTGCAGCCAGAGCACGCCCGGCGCTGCCGCGCTCACGCCCGCAAGCATCTCCACCACCGGCGCGGCGGATTGCGGCGCGTTCATACGGCGACGCCTCGCTCGCCGAGCACTTCCAGCACGCGCTCGTGCAGCGCCTGCACCATCGACGCGCGATCGTCCAGAACCACCGAATCGCCGAAACTCGAGGTGAGCATGCCGAAGGTGAAGGGCGAAGCGGCAGGCGGGTGGATCACGCGTGGCTCCCCCTCGATCTGTTCGAGATACGCTTGCGCGCCCGGCGCATCGAGTACGTCCTGCGTCACCGTTCGAAACGTTTCACGCAATAGTGGAAAGCCGCGATCCGCCGCATACAGGCGCTCGAAGATTTTTTGGCTGTTCCATGCGAGTGCGGATCGGCGGAGCGTTCGTCCGCCGGCGCGGCGCAGCACGAGCAGTCCCGTATTGGCAACGTGGCGGAAAAACCGGTGCAGCAGATTCGACGATGTCAATCCGGCAAGCAGATCGCGTTTGAAGTTTTCCGCATGCAGCAGCGACGCCCACATTGCGTCCGGCAACGTTTTGCCGTGGGGCAGCGTGAGCAGAAACCCCTCGTCGTCCGTCGTCAGCGTCGTGTTCGCACGAATGTACTGAAAAACTCGCGCGGCCACGACTCGCGCCAGC
Source organism: Vulcanimicrobiaceae bacterium (assembly GCA_035694945.1). GTDB lineage: Bacteria > Vulcanimicrobiota > Vulcanimicrobiia > Vulcanimicrobiales > Vulcanimicrobiaceae > DATGJX01. The sequence continues at coordinate 27,992 of DASSEZ010000122.1, read as the reverse complement.
GTTTCGTTGATACGCCGTCCGGCTCCGGTATGGAATGCCGCGGTTTGACGGCGGTCCATGCGGTATATCTCGATCACGGGACGCCGCTCCGACGGTATCGCGGAGATTGCCGCCTGCTGCGCGACGTAACGTACGGCGTGCGCCGCCTCGAATTTGTGCAGGCCGTAGCGCGACGTGAGCCACTCCATCGCACATGCCGGCTCGGCGGTCCGCAAACGGTGCTCTACGCCGGTTCGCAGTACGTGAATTTCGCGCGCAAGTGCGTCCGGTATGCCTTTCATGTGCGAACTCCACTGCGGCACCGTGGGCCGTCCGGCGAATGGTTCGGCAACGATACCCGACGGTCCGATTTCTTTCACACGAAACGTTTCGCCGCCGAGCACGAACACGTCGCCGGCTTGCACGTCGTTCAGGAAACTGTCCTCGACACGGCCGATCGCGTTTCCGGATTTCATGCGCACCATGACGTGCCGCTCGTCGGCAATCGTGCCGACGTTTTCGAAGAACGCGGCGCACGCTTCGCGGCCAAGGCCGTACAGCGCTTCGCCGTCAAAGCCGAGCCGTCGCACGTGCGCCTCATCCGGCCCTGCGCCGCCGCCGGCCAAATACTGCGCGCAGCGCACCAGATCTTCACGGCGGAGTGCCGTATACGGGTACGCGCGCCGCGCGATCCGCAGCGCATCGTCGACACTCAACCTGCGGTCGTAGCACACGATGCCTGTCAGCCACTGCGCAAGCACGTCGAGCGGCGCCTGCGGAATGATTGCGTCTTCGATGACGCCGTCGGCGATGCAGCGCTTGAGCGCCGCCGCCTCAATGATGTCGTCGCGGTCTTGGGCGATCACGGTGCCGCGCGCGATAGCATCCGGCCGGTGCCCCGCGCGTCCGATGCGTTGCAAGGCAGCCGTCATACCGCGCGCGCCGCCGATCAGAAACACGCGGTCGATATAGCCGATATCGACGCCGAGTTCCAAGCTCGAACTGCAGACGACCGTGCGCAGTTTGCCGGCGCGCAATGCCGCTTCGACTCGATGCCGCACACTGCGTTCGAGCGCAGAATGGTGCACGCCGATCCGCGAGTCGTAGATTCGCTCGCGCTGCTCGCCGTCGATCGTTTCGATCGCATCGGGTCGTTCGACGTACTGCAGCATCTCGTGCGCGACTCGTTCCGCTTGGCTGCGCACGTTCGTGAACACAAGCGTGGTGCGTTCGTTCTCGCTCATGTCGGCCGCCGTATGCGCCACCTTCGCCAGCGGTGCCATGGCCCCGGCGAACGGTGCCACGACGTCGATCGAGATCGAACGCAAACCGCGCGCATCGACGATCTCGCAGTTGCGATCCATCCCCGTGAGAAACTTCGCCACTCGTTCGAGCGGGCTTATCGTCGCGGAAAGCCCGACGCGATTGAACGGCGCGCGGGCAACTTCTTCCAGCGACTCCAGGAGCAGTGTCAGGTGCGCGCCCCGTTTGTTCCCCGCGAGCGCATGCACTTCGTCGATGACGACCGTCTCAACATCGACGAGCGTCTTGCGGTATGATTCCATCGCCAGCATGACCGCCAGCGATTCCGGCGTCGTCATCAAAATGTGCGGCGGCCGTGAGAGCATCAGCCGTCGCTCTTCCTGCGGCGTGTCGCTCGTGCGCACGCCCGTACGCACGTGCGTCTCGCGAATACGTCCACGGCGTAGTCGCGCCCGCTCCGTGTTCGGGCGTTCCAGCAATCCGATCTCGCGCATGGGCCTGCGGACGTTGTGCTCGACGTCGTAGCCAAGCGCGCGCAGCGGGGAAACGTAGAGCGCAAACGTGCGGGGGTAGAGTTCGTCGCGATCGCGCCGGTATGCCAGACGCGACATCACCGGCAGAAACGCCGAGAGCGTCTTGCCGGTCCCGGTGGGCGAGCAGATCAGCACGTTGCGCTGCTCCAATCCGGCCGGCAGCGCGCTGCGCTGCGGTATGGTGGCCTCGCGCAGATGCGTATCGCACCACGCGGCCAGGTCCGGATGCAGGCGTTCGAAGATCGGGTCCATGCGCTCGAACGTCTGTTCGCCAACGACAATGGGGCGTTCCGCTTGGAACGCCCCACGTAGCTGGTTTTCTTAAAGGCTAGGGTTTGGTTTTGCTTGCGGCAGCGAGCGAGTCGGCCGTCAGTTTGAGATCGACCGTTGCCTGCGTCTGCCCACTCTGCGTGTAGTGCACGCTCAGCGGCACTGTGCGGTTCATATCGTAGCTGATCTGGGCATCGTGCGCCGACGGAGCGCTACCGGTAACCTTACGCGATTCCGTGATCGCCAGAACGCCGTTATCGTTCGCCGTTACCGTGAAATCGTCGGTGAGCATAGCGGTACCGACCGGACCGGCGATGCGCCAGTGATTCTTTTCATCCAGGTTGTTGCCGTCGATGAAATTGCGGCCGAGCAGATGCGCGAGTTCCATCTCGACCGGACTGAGCGCTTTCGGATCGTCGCACGAAACGCGCGTGTCGCCGTATACCCAGCAGCTTGCCGGAGCGAAGTTTTTGTCCGCCGCACCGTCGGATTTTTGCGCGAAGCGCACGATGAGCGCGCCGTCTTGGGTACCGCCCATGACGTCGGCTGTAATGGTTCCCGAATACGTGGCCGATGAGGCGGCCGTAAAGGTGTACGAAAGCGAGCGCACCGGTTTGGGTGCGCTCGCCGAAGCTGCTGCTAAAACAAGTGCCGAGATCATCTAGTGGCTTTGCGACGCCTGCGCGAGTGAATCCCCCGTCAGTGTGAGCGTCAACTGCTGGCGCGTCGTGTCGTAGTTACCCATGCCGGTCTGGCGACGCGTCGTGGTATCTTCCTTCACGAGCATGGGTACGCTCATTTTTTGGTTGTATGTGAGCGATCCGTCCGTCGTGGCGCTAAAACCGTTGACGCCCGCCACTTTGAGCACGCGCTGATACGTGATAGGTACGGTGTCTCCGCTGCTCTGACCAAGCGTGTAGTCCGAAGTCTCTTGCGACTGCGAATCCGACGACGCATACCGCCAGTGGTTCTTCGCGTCGATCGTCGCGGAATTCACGAAGTTGCGTCCGAGAAAACGCAGCAGCGAGGTTTCTTCTTCGTTGAGCGCCCCGTGCGTTTGATCGCAGATGACCGCGCTGGTGCCGTACACCACGCACATCGTGGGGACGTTGTCGCGGCGGTTGCGCGCCTGTTCCGAAACCTGCACGACAAGACCGGAGTCGGGCTGTGCCTGCAGCACGTCCACCGTGATCTGTCCTTCGTCGCTCTGACCGGCGCGATAGTCGGTGCTGCCTGAGACCGGACCGTCGCCGCCGATGCCGGAATCGTGCACGGTCGACGTCGTATCCAGGCTCACGTCAAATTTGTAGACGAGATGCCGGATGGGGGTGGACCCATCGGCATATGAAACGCCCGCCGTGAGCGCAACCGCGGCCGCGAGCGAAAAAGAAAAACGAGCCAATCTGTTCATAGTGGAAGCAGTGCCCCTCCCGAGCAAAAAAGCGACCGCACAGTGTTCCTGCGGCCGCTTTTCCGTTCCTACGGCACGCTCGAGGCCAACGAGTCGTTTTGGAGCGTCAGCGTGAGTTGCGCACGTGTGGTATCGTAGTCTCCGGCACCGCTTTGCTTGCGCGTCGTCGTATCTTCCTTGATTTGCACGGGCACACTCATCTTCCGGTTGTACGTGAGCGTTCCGTCCGTGGTGGCGTTGAAGCCGTTCACGCCACTGACCTTCAGCACCCGCTGGAATACCACCGGCACCGAGTCGCCCACAGCTTTTCCAAGGGTGAAGTCGCTAGTCTCTTGTGACTGCGAATCCGACGCGCTATAGCGCCAGTGGTCATGCGAGTCGATAGTCGCGGGATTCACGAAGTTGCGTCCTAGGAAGCGCAGCAGCGAAGACTCTTCTTCGTTGAGCTGGCCGTGCGTCTGGTCGCAGATCACTGCGCTGTTGCCGTACACCACGCACATCGTCGGAACCGCGTCGCGGTTGTTGCGCGCCTGTTCGGAAATTTGCACGACAAGCCCGGTATCGGGCTGCACCTGCAACACGTCGACGGCGATCGTTCCCTGGTCGGACGTGCCTCCCACATTGTCGACTACGCCGGATGACGCGCCGGGATTCGACGGCCCACCACCGCCCGGCGAAGAACCAATACCCGATACGTGTTGCGTGTGGTCAGTCGAGATGGACACGTCAAAGTTGTAAACGAGATGCCGGATGGGCTTGGGCCCATCAGCAAAAGATATGCCGGCCGTCAGCGTAAGCGCCGCGCCGAGCGAAAAAGAAAAACGAGCCAATCTGTTCATAATCTAGTCGATGCCCTCCCCGGTACGGATGCGACCTACCTATTATAGATGACGAACGGCGGACTTCGTTACGAAGTCCGCCGATTGCTGCTGCACATCGTGGAGGGCTAAACGCGAACCTTACGCGTACGCGTCGATGCTGGTTCCTATGCCCATGGACCCGAACAGGCGCGAAACCAAGTCCTGCGCCAGACTCTCGGTATCGCGCAGAACGCCCATGCTGATCGTGGTTGCGGCCCTGGATTGGTCCATAGCGCCGGCAAGTGCCGTTACGTCCATATCTGATTCTCCTGCGGGCACCGGGCCCATCGGCCCGAAACCCGTACTGATCCTATCGGTAGATAGAGGTAAGAATTCCAGCCTCGAAGGAGCCCCAAGGCATGCTGAACACCTACTTGCGCCTGGTCGTAATCGTCGCCGCCGTCCTGGTGGCGCTGGCCGTCGTCGCCATCGTCATCCCCCTGCTCATTAAAGCGGCCGTCATTGCCGCCGTGGTTCTCGGGGTGATCTTCCTTATAAACCTGTTCCGGCGTAAGGGCGCCGCGCCGCTCTCGCGCTCCTAGCCGAGGGTCACGAAGTCACGCAGGAGGTCTGAAAGGGCCTCCTGCTCCTCCAGCATCGGCAGATGCCCGCTGCGGCCGAGCACTCTCAGCTCCGCCGCCGGGAAGGTCCGGCGCATCTGCTCGGCCTCCGCCAGGCTCACGACCTGGTCCGCCGCGCCGGCGACGATGAGTACCGGCATATCCAACTCTTCCGCAATGTCGTACGCCTCGACGCGCTGCGCCATTCCGCGCAGCATCGCGGCAGCGCCTTTCGGCGAATTTTGACGCGCGATCGCGCGCGCAGCATCGACGTTCGGAGAACGATCGACCAGCGCCGACGGCGCGAAAAGACGCGGTAAATACGCGTCGACGATAACGTCGATGCGATCTTGCGCTTCCGCGCGATCCGCCAATTCTTCACGCGCGCGTGCGACTTGCGGTGCGTCGGCAGCAAGTCTGCTGCACACCAGTGCGAGGCGCGTGACGCGTTCGGTGTACATGCGGGCGAACGCCATCGCGACGTATCCGCCGAGCGAGTGTCCGACGATCGTCGCGCGATCGATCCCGAGCGCATCGAGCATCGCCGCGATGTCTCCCGCGAGCGTTTCCATTAGGTACGGCCCGTCCGGTACGCTCGACGCGCCCATGCCGCGAAGGTCCGGACGGATCACGCGCGCGTGCCGCGCGAGGTGCGCGGCTTGCGCATCCCACACGGCGCGCGTGATCGGAAAGCCGTGAATCAGCACGATCGGATCGCCGGATCCGTCGGTCACTACATCGATTGTTGCATCGTCTGCCGGTACGCGCATCTTCCTCACATCACCGTTCGTTGACTAAAATTTGCGTTCATCGCCGATATTGTGTATAACATAGGCAACAACCCTGGCTAATTTTTAGCCAGAGAAAGGATGACGAGCTAGAAATGGCAGTCAAACGTACGAAGAAGGCGGCGCCGAAAGCCGCTGCTAAAAAAGCGGCTCCGCGCCGTAAGAAAACCGCGAAGAAGGCGGCCGCGCCGCGTCGCAAAGCTGCGCGCAAGGGAGGCCGTAAGAAAGCTGCTGGCCGTAAAAAAGCCGGTGGCCGCAAGAAGGCCGCAGGCCGCAAAAAAGCTGCTGGACGTAAAAAAGCCGGCGGACGCAAAAAGACCACGCGCCGCAAAGCAGCTCGCAAGACCACTCGTAAAGCGACGACGCGTCGCCGCAAGACCACTCGCCGGAAGAAGGCTGCAGCCGCCGCCTAAATAAACGCTCCGGCGTTTTTTATGCAGCGCGTCGCAAAACGGCGCGCTTTTTTTTTGCTCTTTTTGGCTGGGTCGGGTGCCCGGTCGTGCACCGTTCGGAAATCAACGTCCTGTTGATTTCCTACTGCAATCCACTTTCGCGCAACGATTAAAGGAAGTTGACATCCTGTTAATTGCGCGAAAGTTGGAGTCTGCCCGGCCGGGCACCCAACCCAGCCGCAAGCAATAAAAAAGCGCTGTAAATCAAAGCGAATTTGGACGGCGCGCAACATGCGTACGAGCGTCGTGCGAATGCGTGGAAGCGGTGCGTCTTCACGCGGCACGCTACGACTTTTCGGGACAAAACAGGATGTTTTCTTCGAAACTTCGTTCTTCCCGAAAAGCGGAGCGAGTAGCAAATTTCCACGGATGGAAATTTGCGAACGGTGCAGCGGGGAGATGTACCGCTTCCTGCGCAGTGACGCATAAAAGAATCACACCGTGTTGAGCACCGGACGAGTGAGCCACAACCACACGGTGACCACCGCACACACTGCGCCGACAATCCAGAACGCGGCATGCAATCCCAATGCCGAACCGAGTCCGCCGACGATGAGCGCACCGCCAGGGACCAGGCCCAGCGCGACCATGGTGTACACGGATATGGCGCGGCCGCGCACGTCGTCCGGCGAAAGCGTTTGAATGAGCGTGTTCGATGCGCCCAAGAACGTGAGCGTCGCGGTGCCGATGACGAACAGCACGGGCAGCGAGAGCAGCACGTTCCAAATGAAGCCGAGCGCGAGCACGCCGGCGGACATGACGATCGCCGATACGCCCCACACGATGCCGCGGCGTTCCCGCGCGCCTAGGTATGCAGTAAGGAGCGCTCCGGCAAATCCGCCCACGCCGGTTGCGGCGATCGCGATGCCGAGTGCTTTGGCGTTACCATGCAGCGTGTTCACGACGAATGCCGGCAGCAGCGTGCCGTACGGACGTACGAGAAGCGCGGTCACGATGAACACGGTGATAATCGCACCGAGAATTTTGTGACCGAAGAGAAACCGCAACCCTTGCGCGATGGAACGCAAGAACGGCTCGTTGGCGGTGGATGTGCTGGGCGGAGCGGGCTTCATGAACATCAGCGCCACGACGACCGCCAGCGTCGCAACGGCGTTCACGTAGAAACTTCCGGCGATGCCGATGGAGGCAATCAGAATACCGGCGACGGCCGGTCCGATGACCGCGGGCGCATTGAATGCGACGGAGTTCAGGCCGATCGCATTGCCGATATATTCGCGCGGAACCATCAGCGGCACCCAGCTTTGGCGCGCGGGAGAATCGAACGACATTGCGGCGGCATTCGCCGAGTTGATGAGAATGAGGCCGACGATGTTCATCCATCCGAGCGAGGTAAAGATGGCCAGGATGAGCGCCAGCAGCGACATCACCGCATTCGTCCAGTACAGAATGCGCCGGCGCGGCAGCGTGTCGGCAACCAGTCCCGCGAGCGGTGAGAGCAGCAGCACGGGAATCGCGCGGCCGACTCCCTGGAAGCCAAGATACAGCGAAGCGGTATGCGGGTTGCCGGCGAGTTTAGCGATGAAATAGCCCGTCGCCGTGAGCTGCATCCAAGAACCGAGATTGGAAATCAGCAGGCCGAACCAGAGCAGCCGGAAATCGCGAAATCGCAGCGACGAAAAGAGTGAAACGTCACGCTGCGGCGGGCGACGCTCGATCATCGCGCCTCGACGGCGCGCACGATGATCTCGGCACAGCCATCCCGGCCGTACGTCGAGGTGTCCAAACAGAGATCGTAATTTTGCGGATCCGTCCAGGTCAGACCGTAATACACGCGCATGTACTCCGCACGCGCGCGATCGATGCGATCCACTTCCGCGGCCGCGGTCTTTTCATCGACGCGGTGGCCTTCCATGATATGATGAACGCGCCAGTCTCGCGGCGCGTGCATGAACACGCGCATCACGTCGGGTCGCCTTCCCAGAATGGCGTTCGCTCCACGCCCGACGAGCACGGCGTCGCGGTGCGATGCATACTCGCGAACCGCTTCCTGCACTTCGCGCAGACACTCTTCGTCGAACGACGCACCCGGTTGCAGACGAACTTCCGGCGTGCCGGATTCGAGCGCGAGCAGCATGCGCTCGCTCATGGTCTTTCCGGCGTTCTCAGCCGATTCGACGGCCGCGGCGGACGTCATCAGCCGTTTGGCAACCACGACGGGGAGCTGCTCGTCGACGTATTCGTAGCCCAAACGCTCGGCGACCAGATGTGCTACGGCGATGGCACCACAGCCATAGCGGTTGGAGATCGTAATGACCACGCTGCGTTATTCCCTCCGAGGGCCGCCGGAAGCCTCGGTGAAAGAGGCCCGCATGCCGATTATCCGCACGCGCGGGCTGCGCAAGGTCTTTCGCTCGGTCAAGCGTATGCCCGGAGCCGCCGGGGCGGTGCGCACGTTGTTTTCGCGCAGCTACGAAGACAAGGTTGCCGTCAGCAACGTGGACATCGACATCGAGGCGGGAGAACTGGTCGGCTACATCGGCCCGAACGGCGCGGGCAAATCCACGACCATCAAAATGCTCACCGGAATTCTGGTGCCCACGTCGGGCACGGTGGAAGTAGCGGGGATCGTACCGCATCGCGATCGCAAAAGGAACGCGCGCAACATCGGTGTGGTCTTCGGCCAGCGATCGCAGCTGTATTGGGACTTACCGCTAATCGAATCTTTCGAACTGCTGCGCGCAATTTACAGCATTCCGCGCGATCGCTACGAGAACAACCTGAGCGTCTTTACGCGCATTCTGGAGATGGAACCGTTTCTGCGCACGCCGGTACGGCAGCTCTCGCTCGGGCAGCGCATGCGCGGCGATTTTGCCGCGGCACTGTTGCACGATCCGCGCATCGTGTATCTGGACGAACCGACGATCGGCCTGGACGTCATCGCGAAGGAGGCGATCCGCGAGTTCGTTCGCCACATCAACGAGGAGCGGGGTACCACGGTCATCTTGACGACGCACGATCTCGCGGACGTGGAGCGGTTGTGCCGCCGCATCGTCATCATCGACAACGGCACGGTGATCTACGACGGTGGCATTGAACGCATCAAAGAGGAATACGGCACGCATCGCACGCTCGTACTGACGTTCACGCAGCCGCCGCCGGACCCGGCGCTGCAAAACGCGGAAATTGAATCCAGCGACCACAGCGTGGTCCGTTATCGCTTCGACCGGCGGCTCGTGCGCCCCGACCAACTCATACGCGAGGCGACGGCGCGCTTTGAACTTCGGGACTTGACCATCGAGGAACCGGACTTGGAATCAATAATCCGAAGAATCTACCTCGAAGGGTACCTGGCCCATTCGACCGGCTCAGCCCTTCAACCGGCTCAGGATGACAAGTGATATGTTGATTTCGAGCGGTACGAAGAAACCGAACGTTCATGCTTCGGCGTATGTCGCGCCGAACGCCGTCGTGAGCGGCGACGTCACCATCGAAGAAGGGTGCGCGATTCTCTTCGGCGCGGTGATAACCGCCGAAGGCGCTCCGGTCACGATCGGTGCCAATACGGTGGTGATGGAAAACGCCGTACTCAGATCCAGCGGCGGCAGCGCGATGCAATTTCCCCTTTCCGTCGGCGAGAGCTGCATCGTTGGCCCCGGCGCGTACATCGTTGGCGCGACCATCGAGCCGGGCTGCTTCATCGCGTCAGGCAGCAGAATTTTCAACGGGGCGACGGTCGAGGAGCATACCAGCGTTGCCTTGGGTGCGGTAGTGCACGTGAACACTCGCGTCGAGAGTGGCAACCACGTGCCGATGCACAACATCGCTTTTGGCGATCCGGCGCAGGTTTATCCGCCGCACCGCGCCGCCGAAGTGCGCGAGAAACTCGCATTCTTCCAGAGCGTGTTCAATCTGGAAGAAGGCCCGGAAGTGCGCGCCCAAGCCGCGGAAACGTATTCCAAGTTTTTGCGCAAGGCGCACTCGCAAGACGCGGTGCTCGCCGAGTCCCCGAAAAAACCGGCCGCGCCAAAACCGCCCAAACGCACGGCTGAGGAGCCGCCTCCAGCGCAGACCGTCGAAGTGGAGAAAGTCGTCGACGTCATGTTCGTTGAACTCGAAGAGGCGCGGTTGCGCCGCGAAGCCGCCATCGCTCGCGAAAAGAAGGGCAAGAAGTAGTGCGCCGTGCCGTAATGGGGGCAGCCCTCTTACTGCTCGCCGGATGCGCCGGTACGACTGCGCATCGCGGCGGCAAACTCTCGCCGCAGCAGTACCTTTCCGCCATTCAAGCCGTTCCGGCGCCGATGCGAAACGGCTCGAGCGGCGCTCCGCTCGTGGGACTGATGATCTCGGGAACCATTACCAACGACGGCAAAACGCCGCTGCAGTGCACGCGCGCCTCGTTCGTTCTGGTACGCAGCGGCGACGGCGACGTCTCCCCGACGGCGGAGTTCTGCGCGCTGCCCAGCATCGCGCCGCAGCAATCCACGTTTTTCAACGCCACGTTTGCCGCCGCACCGCGCGACGATTGGAAACTGCGGTTCGAACACAGCGACGGGACGTACGAAATACACGATCTCATCGTTCCGCCGGGATGATTGCGCTCGCGCCGTACGCCGAGTTCGCGAAGAAAGCGTTCGCGCGCGAGGCGACGTACCGCATGGAAGTCTTTACCGAAGTTGGCTCGCTCATCGTGCGAGTGTATTTGCTGCGTTCGCTCTGGACGGCACTCTACGCGCAGAACGTCGCGCCGATGAACCTGCCGCTGCACTCGATGATTACCTACGCGACCGTTGCCTTGCTCATGTCGCTCATTCTAGAGGTCGACGGTACGCGGCTCATCCGGGAAAAGATTCGTGAAGGTACCATCGCAACAGATCTGATGAAACCGATCAGCGTGCCGTTCTACTTCTTCAGCGACGGCGTCGGGCAAACGCTGCTGCATGCACTGCTCGTGATCCCGTCGGTGCTCTTCGCGCTGCTGCTGGTGCACGTCGATGTGCCGAGCGCGCCGGTGTTCGGCGTGTTCCTGCTCTCTTTTTTCATCGGCTACCTCGTAAATTTTTTTCTGAACTTTTTGATGAACGCGGTCGCGTTCTGGACGCTCGAGACGTTCGCGATCCAACTCATCGTGCGCTGGGTGTCCGATCTCCTCAGCGGACAAATCATCCCGCTCACGTTCTTTCCCGGCGTGTTCGGACGCATCGTGTTCGCGTTGCCGTTCGCCGCGGTCTATTCCACGCCGCTGCTCATCTATGTGGGCGTTATTCAACCGCGCGACTATGCGCGCTATTTGCTCATTCAGGTAGTGTGGCTGGTGCTGTTCTGCGGACTTTCGGCAATCGTGTGGCGCGCGGCGTCACGCCGCGTCGTCATCCAAGGCGGGTAGGTCCCACAACACCACCTCACCACTGCCGCGCAGATCGAGCCGCTCGATGGCGTACATGCGCACCGCATCGCCAGTGCGCAACTGCTCACCGTTTGCTTCGATCTCGCCCTCGCCGACGAACAAGAACCCGAAGCGCGCAGGTTCGAACGTGTGGCGCAGCTCGTGATTTTCCAGCCGCGCAACGAGCAGCGCGGCGTTTTGCGTGAGCGCGATGGGTGCGACGATCGCGTGATGCCCGCTCGCCACGGCGAGCCAGCGGTTGCGCCGGTCTTCGAGCGTGAAATCCATTTGACCGTACGTGGGCGGCGTGTCCTTTCTTCCGGGCAGCACCCACATCTGCACCAAATGCAGCTCGCGGTCGTCGCGTGCGTTCGTTTCGGAATGCCGCACACCGGTACCAGCGCTCATGAACTGCACGCCGCCGGGTTTCACGACACCACGATTACCCATGCTGTCCTGATGCTCCAGTTCGCCGGAAAAGACGTATGTCAGGATTTCCATATCGCGATGCGGATGCGTCGGAAACCCGGTTCCGGCGGCGATCCGGTCGTCGTTGAAGACGCGCAGCGCACCCCAATGCACATTCTGCGGGTCGAAATAATCGGCAAAACTGAACGAGTGATACGTGTCGAGCCATCCCTCACGCGCGTGATAGCGCTGCTGCGCGCGCTGAATGGAAAAAGTGCGAGGCAATGTGGGGTTCATGCGATCTCCGAATCCGATGCCGCAGGCACGAGGTTGCGCACGCGGCCCAGGAGCAGGTGGAAATACAGCATACCACGCACGGGGCCAAGGTCGTCGAGCAGGCGCTCCGCATCGACGTTCGGATTACCGGAAAGCAGACGCAGACTGCGCGCAACGCCCGAATCTTTCATCGGAAATACGTCCAGACGCCCGAGGCCGCGCAGCAGCACGACGGCCGCGCTCCACGGGCCGATTCCCCGAATGGTGCATAACCGCTCTGATGCCTGAGCGCTCGGCAGCCGATCGATCTGGGCCTCGACGACGGCGCCGGTGCTCATTGCTTGCGCGGCGCTGCGCAGGTGCGCGATCTTGTTCGCGCTCAAACCCGCCGCGCGCAAGCGGTCGTCACCGCATTCAAGCAGTTGTTCCGGCGTCACGAACGGATAGTACGTGGTTCCGCCGTGCACCAGCGGTTCGCCGGCAGCTTCGATAAAACGGCGCATGATTGACGCCGCGGCATGGAGGCTGATTTGCTGAAAGACGATGGAATGCGCGAGCGCTTCCCACAGCGTGGGATAACGCGGCGGACGCAGTCCGCGCAATTCGCGTGCGAGAAAATCGAGCCACGCATACGGCCGCACGCGGCGGTACCACTCGTCGAGCCGTACGCCGGTGCCGAGCATACGTTCCACCGCCGGAACCCATCGCTGCGCCGATGCGCCCGCAATTCGCACGTGAAGCGCCTGCTTGCTGTGCTGCCGCACCTCGATGAGGTTGGCGCCGCGCGCATCACGTACCGCGCGACGGTACACGCCGTCGTCTCCAAGCACGTCGACCACGTTTGCCGCCAAGCGCCGAAGCGCATCGACGGTGAGATCCAAGCGATACGGCGGGCGGACGGAAACCTCGGCTTCGAAGCTGAACTTCAACGCCTCGATACCTCGGCGCTGCTTCGATACCTCAGCATGACACCTGCTCTAGCATGACACTGTAAATGTTGGCAACCTACTATCAGTACTGGCGCATCAACTTCCTGACGATGCTCGAGTACCGGGCAAACTTTCTGATGTGGTTCTGCTTTACCATTGTGTATCACGGAACCGCACTGGCCGCGCTGTGGGTTACGCTGCGTCAATTTCCCTCGATGAACGGCTGGGACTTCAAGCAGATGGCGTTCCTGTACGCGCTCTGGATGCTCGCCCACGAGTTTCACAACACGTTCTTCTTCACCGTCGTGAACGTTCCCGACTACGTGCGCGAAGGCCGTTTCGACCGCTTTCTGGTGCGCCCGCAAGACACGCTGTTTCAGACGCTCACCGTTCCCTCGCAAATTTTTCCCGACGGCTTGATGCTGGCCATCGGCTATTTCGTCATCGCGACGAACTACAGCGGCGTACGCACGGATTGGGCGTTCTTCGCGTTCGTCCCCTTCGTCGTGCTCGGCGGCGCGCTTATCGATCTGGGCATTTCGCTGGCGGTGGCAACCGCTTCGTTCTGGTTCGTGCGCGTCGACACGCTGCGCTGGGTCATCATGTCGCTAGAGCAAGAGTTCACGCGCTACCCGATCAGCATTTACACGCGCGGCGTACGCATCATTCTCTCGTTCGTGTTCCCATTCGCCTTCATGAACTATTTCCCGGCGACGTTCTTGCTGCACAAAGTCGAAACCGGGTTGTCGCTCTCACCGCAGATCGGACTGCTTACTCCGCTCATCGGCATAGGCTGGCTGGCGGTATCGTACGCATTTTGGAGAATCGGCCTGCAGCATTATCAGGGGACGGGATCGTGATGAAACGTTCGGCTTTCTTGGCCGGTTCGCTCGCCGCATGTGCGCTGCCGCTGAGCGCGCGCGCACAAATGCCCATCGATCAGTTGCTGCGTCCCGCGATCGCCAGCATTCCGGGCAGCGTCGGTATTTACGCGCACACGATGGCATTCGGCGCGCCGATCGTTTCGTACAATGCCAACGTCTCGTTTCCAAGCGCATCGACGATTAAGATGCTCATCATGCTGACCGCGTTCAAAGCCGCCGAGCACAAGTCCGCCGTGATGCATGAACGCGTCACCTATCATAGCAGCGAACTGATTGGCGGGTCCGACTTCATGCAGAACCAATCGAGCGGGCAGCGCTTCACCGTGGCGGAGCTCATCGAGCCGATGATTCAGGTGAGCGACAATACCGCGAGCAATCTCCTCATCACCCACTTCGGCTTCCAGCGCATCAACGCGGTCATTCGCGCGGCGGGCATGCCCAATACCCATTTGCGCCGGCATTTCATGGATTTTGCCGCAGTGGGACGCCACATGGACAATCGCACGACGCCGGCCGACATGGCGCACCTGCTTTTTCAACTCGAGCGCGGCGCGCGCGAAGCCGTTCCGACGGTTGCAGAACCGCAGTCGTGCCGCAAGATGATCGACATCATGCTGGGACAGACCGATCGCGACACCATTCCGCGCGGCGTCCCCAGCGGCGTGCAGGTCGCCAACAAGACCGGTGAACTCAGCCGGTCGCGCAGCGACGTCGCAATCGTGGATCCGTACGGCAATTCACCGTACGTGCTCGCCGTGTACACGAACGGCCTCGACGGGCCTGGTGAAGCCTACGACGGCATCGCGCAAATCTCGAAAATCGTATACGGCCAAGTAGCCGGAACGGATTTGTAGCCCTGTGGTAACATTCCGTCCCGAAACCGCTCGCAATTTTGCCCTCCATGGCAAAATTGCTGCTTCTCTGCATTTTTGCGAAAACAAAGTTTTGAAGAAACCATCCGGGTTTGCGCAAGAATGTCAGAGATTTCCGGCCGAAACGTTACCCCAGGGCTACAAAATCCGCTAGATTGGTTCGAACGCTACTTTGGTTCGATCGTGACCTTCGTCATCACGTCGCCGACGCGAATCGCGTCGAGCGCCTCGAAACCGTCCGTCATCTGCCCGAACACGGTGTACTGCCTATCCAAAAATCGCGCATCGTCCAGACACACGTAGAATTGCGATCCGGCCGAATCCGGATTTGCCGAACGCGCCATGGCAACGGTGCCGCGCACGTGCGGTCGCGCGTTGAACTCGGCTTTCAACTTATAGCCCGGGCCGCCCGTGCCGTTTCCGGACGGGTCGCCGCCTTGAATGACGAAGCCCGGCTCGACGCGATGAAACGTCAGGCCGTCGTAGAATCCGGCCTCGCTCAATTTGATGAATGCCGCGCAGTGCTGCGGCGCGTCGTCGGGATAGAACGTGAACACGATGTCGCCTTTGCTCGTGGCGATGCGCGCCTGTGAGGCACGGGCCTTTTCGAGAAGCGTGCGCAGTTCTTCCCCGACCGGTAGAGTGTGCGTCGTCATAGTGCCCGAGCCTTGTGCATAGTGATGCCGAAGGCCTGGCGATCCGCAAGTGCCTGGAGCTTCTCGCGCCGGGTCAGGCGCTTGAAACGTGCCTCCAGGCTGCGCGCCGCCGAAGCGTCGCTCAGCGCAAACCAGGCGGCGAGCCGTACCGGCAGGCGCGAGCGCGTGTACTTCGAGGCTTTTCCGGCGAGGTGCGCATCCAACCGCCTGCGCAGGTCATCGGTCCAACCGGTGTAGAGCGAGCCGTCCCGGCAGCGGAGGATATAGACGTAGGCCGCGGTCCCCATCGTTAACGTGTGTACTTCGCCGTTCAAGGGTAGAATCAGCGCCGGTAAGGGACATGACGATAAAAGCCAACAGCATGCGGGTCCGGATACCGCCGAACGCGCGGTTCAGCCGCGGCGTGCGCCATCAAGTCTTGTCTTTTGCCGGCGATCACGCTATCAGCGATCAGGAACTCGAAGAATTCATTTTCGCCGTTGGCGAGGCAATCGCGAACGCGATCGAACATTCGCGGACCAACGATGCGATCGAAGTGCATTGCCGGATCGAAGATGACAAAATCCTGGCAACGATCGTCGATAGTGGTGCCGGCTTTTTGTCCGAACCCGTCCCCAACGTCACCTTACCGGACGCCTTTACCGAACGAGGACGCGGTTTACCGATCATGCGGCGCTGCAGCGACATCTTTGCAGTGCATTCCGTGCCCGGCCGCGGCACTGCCGTCGTGCTGGGACGCTATCTGAGCCGGAAAAAGCGCGACCACAACGATCAGGAAACCAGAGCGGCATCATGAAATGATGCGAGTATGAACACTCGCCGCCTTCTTGCCGCTTTCACGTTCGCCGCGCTTGCGTCGAGCGTTGCCGCCGTGCGCGCCGACACGCCGTACGCGGCCATTCCCGCGCCTACCGTCGACCCGCGCATTCAAGCGATGGTCAATGCCGTTTCACCCGCGGATCTGCGCGAGTTTGACACGCGCTTGGTCGGGTTTGGCACGCGCAACGACTTTTCGGACGATCTCAATTCGCCCACGCGCGGCGTTTTCGCGGCGCGCGATTGGATCCGTTCGCAATTCGAACAGATCGCCAAATCGAGCGGCGGGCGAATGACGGTGCGGCTCGACACGTTCACGCATCCGAAGACCGAGCGCACGCCGCGCGCCGTCATCGAATCGAGCGTCATCGCGACACTCAAAGGCGACCAGCCGGGGCCGACGTACGTGATGTCGAGCCACTTCGACGACTGCAACGGCAAATGCACCGACGGCCGCGGCGTCGCACCCGGCGCGGACGACAACGGCTCCGGCACGTCGGCGGTAATTGAAGCGGCGAAAGTAATGGCCGCTACGCACTTTCGCGGCACCATTATCTTCGCGACGTTCGACGGCGAAGAGCTCGGACTGTGGGGCTCGGAGCATTTTGCGGACGAACTCAAAGCGAGCGGCGTCGACGTCGTCGCGGACTTGAACAACGACATCGTCGGCGCACCGAACAGCTCGGCTGATTCGAAAACGGTGCGCATCTTCAGTGAAGCGCTGCCGGTTGCCGCAAAAGACGCAACCGTGAATCTGCTCGGATCGGAAAACGATTCACCGTCGCGCGAAATCGCGCGCTTCGCGAAGGCAACGGCCGAACGCTATCTGCCCGGCGCCGAAGGCATGCTCGTCTACCGAGCGGACCGGTTCTTACGCGGCGGCGACCAGGAGTCGTTTACGGCGGACGGTTTTCCCGCGATCCGCTTCGTGGAAATTCACGAAGATTTCCGGCATCAACATCAGGACGTTCGCAAAGAAAACGGCGTTCAATACGGCGACCTGCCGCAATACGTGGACTTCGATTATCTGGCGCTGGTGACCAAGATGGACGTTGCCGCTCTGGGCGCACTGGCCCTTGGTCCCGATCAGCCCAAGCAAGTGGAACTCGTCACCGCGCATCTGACCAACGATTCCACGCTGCGCTGGAAACCCGCGCCCGGAGACTCGCAATACGAGGTGGTGTGGCGCGAAACGACGTCGCCCGTGTGGCAGTATTCCAAGAACGTCGGCAACTCAACGCAAGCGACCGTTCCGGTCAGTAAAGACAACTATATCCTCGGCGTGCGCGCGATGGATGCGAACGGCTTGTATAGTCCCGTCGTTTACCCCGTCCCCGTTCGTAAATAATAAAAGCGGGAAGCGGACCGGCCTCCCCGCGCGCCAACGCAATAGCGCCGGTCCCCTTCCCGCGTTTTCGCTTTGCGCTCGAAACGCGATGGCCTCGCGTCCCGGCGTGGCCCCGCTTGCCCGCAGCCCACTCCGCCCTACTCTTTATGGTGCGCGCGAAGGCCGCGCAGAATCTTGCCTTCGGTATTGAGATAATGGTTCGAAGCATCGAAACGCGGCGAGTCCGCGAATAGCAGATACAGGTACTTGAAGTTTTCCGAAAACGCGTATGCGGGAAAGTAATCGCCCTGCGTCATCGGCCGCGTTCTCACATCCGTCAACACCGTATAACCGTTGGCGGTGCGGCAATATTTTCGCAGTGCGGTGAAATACCGGTATGCGGTGGCGCGGTATTTCTCGTCGTGCGTTAAAAACCACAAATCGAACGATGAGTTCGGATACTCGGGCCGCATCCAGTACCGCGGCGAGATGATCGAAAGATCCGGATAGAAGACCACTTCGGGAATCAGTTCGTATTTGTCGAGCGCGCGCGTCCATGAGTCGTAGAAGGCCGCACCGATGGCGCGGTCGCCGCCCTTGGCCGCAAGTCCCGCGTAAAATGCGGCAAGTTCCGAGGTCGATGCATCCCCCGTCGGCAGACCGGTCGTGTAATCGACGGTCTTGAACCAGAGATTGCCTTCGATGTGCGTCACCTTGTATTTGAGCAGCGCGTTCGTAAGCATCCGATACCAGTCGCGGCACTGCGTGATGCCCAGCATCTGCCACCCGCCCCAGAGGTACTCATAAAACGAGTCGACCGGCTCGTCGGGCGCGACATCGTCGGTGCCGATGAAGTCGCCTTTCTCCACGTCGAAGTTCGTGCCTAACAGATCGATCTGCGAGCGCTTGGAGATCGCCGCTTCGAACGCTTTCATCGACGCGTTCACATACTTTGGATCGCCGGTAAGGCGCGAGAGATCGCCAAACTCCAGCACGTTGGAACCGATCTCGGCTAGATTCGTCTGCGGATCGCTCACCGCACCGGTTCGCAAATTGGCGAAGCGGTACGGGGCGCCGCTAGGCGATTTCGTAAAGCACACGAGCAGCCTGTCTGCGAGATCGCGCGCCCCGTCGAGAAAGAATCGCTCGCCGGTGATAGAGTAGCCGGTCAGCAAGCCCGCCACCATGCGGATCACCGCTTCGAACATCTGTATGCCGGTGTCGACGTCGAAATGCAGATTCGAGCGCAGCCACTTCACGCAGCGCTCGAGTTCGTCGTCCAGGCCCATCACGTAGAGCGTATCCATCGCTTCGATGATCGAAAGCCCGAACGAATGATCCGGGACGAAAAAGTTTTTCGGCTTGCCGCTTACCGGCAGCACTTCGTCCGCGCCCCAGGCGAACTGCTTGTAGCCGTTCCAGGCGTGCAGAAACTCTCGGCGCACTTCGTCGGCGACGGTCGCATTCGAGGGCCTCGACACCTCGCCGCCGCGGAACCTCGGCGTGACAGCCGCTGCGGAGGCGGTGCTAAGTAAGAACGTCCAGCGATTCATCGATGGCGGCGAGCGTTTCGTCGACGTCGGCGGCGGTATGCGCGGTGGAAACGAACATCACTTCGTTCTGCGAGGGCGGCAACAGAATCTTGCGCTTGCGCATTTCGTGATAGTACGCGGCGTACTTGCGCTTGTCCGCGGCGAGCGCATCGTCGTAGTTGCGGTTCGGCGGTCCCGGACGAAACTTGAAATCGACGATGGATTCGTGCTGCACGACGGCGTATGGCAGACTGCGGCGCTCGAAGATCGTTCGAATGCCGCCGGCAAGACGTTTCGCGAGCGCGTCCAGGTATGCGTAATATTCGGGATGCGCTTCCAACAGATCGAGCGTGCGGTGCGCCATGCCGACGCTAAACGGATTGCCCGCATGCGTTCCTCCGGTAAACGTCGCGCCGATTGGTGCCAGTACGGACATGACGTCCGCACGTCCGCCAAATGCCGCGATCGGAAATCCGCCGCCCATGATCTTGCCGATGGTCGTCATATCGGGGACGATGCCGACGCGCGCTTGCGCGCCTTGCAAACCAAAGCGCAGCCACGTAATCACTTCATCGAAGATCAGTAACGCACCATAACGCTGCGTGCGCTCGCGCAAACCTTCGAGAAATCCGTGTACCGGCGTCACGTAGCCCATGTTGCCCACGATGGGTTCGACGATAATTGCAGCGAGATCGCGTTCCCGGCCGCGCAGCGCCTCGTCCACGCTCGCAAGATCGTTGTAACGGCAGACTGCGACGTCCCGCATAACGCCTTCGGGAATGCCGCTGCGCTTTGCGTCGGCGGTGTGCGCGGATGCGCCCGCGTTCAGCAGGGCCAGATCGAAGTGGCCGTGATAATTCCCCGCGAACTTTACAATGAGATCGCGGCCGGTAAACGAACGCGCAACGCGCACGGCGCTCATCACCGCTTCCGTGCCGGTACTCACAAAGCGCATGCGTTCCATCGACGGAAGATAGGCGCCGATGCGTTCGGCCAAACGAATTTCTTCGGGATGCGTGTTGCCGTGCACGAGTCCCGATGCCGCGAGTTCGTCGAGGTTCTTGGTCAGCGCCGGATGCGTATGGCCGAACAGCAACGGTCCGTACGCCATGATGTAATCAACGTAGCGATCGCCGTGTTCGTCGTACGCGTATGCGCCTTCAGCGCGCATTTGCATGAACGGCGCGCCTCCGACGGCCCACCCCGATCGCACGGGCGAATCGCAGCCGCCGGCAAGAACGGCGGCGGCGCGGTTAACGAGACTTTCGGTGTGCATGCAGAACCCGGAGCGCTCCTTTCACGTCGAACGGAAGCGCAATCGCGCCATCCGCGCGGGCCTGCACGTTCCCGGCGTATTCGGCTTGCCCCTGTGCATCCAAAACGAAGCGCGGGCGTTCGAGCGTTTTTGCAAAACGCATGGTCTGCATTGCGCCGCCGTCAATTTCGCTTGCGATAAGCACCGTTGCATCGGCGTGCGCGGCTTGCAGCCGGTCGCGATGCACGAGCGCCCATTTCGTCACCGGTTCGTCGGGAAGCCGTTCACTGGCGACCGCGCCGCCGCGCGAAACGATCTCTTCTTCGAGTGCACGGTGCTCGGGCGGATACGTCACGCCGAGGCCCGTCCCGACATACGCGACGGTAGAAATGCCGGCATCGAGCGCACCGTGATGCGCCGCCGCATCGACCCCCGCGGCAAGCCCGCTCACGATCGGCTGACCGCACTGTGCGGCGAGTTCTCGCGCGAATGTCGCCGCGGCGGGCGGAGGCGTGCGGCTACCAACGATGGCCAGACCGCCCGTGGGCAGTTCCCCACGAACGCACAGGAACGCGGGCGGATCGTCCAGGTCGAGCAGCCCCGCCGGGTAACCTTCCTCGGCAACCGTCAGGAGGTGCGCACCGATTTTTGCCAGGCGCTGGAGCGCTTCTTTTGCCTGATGGCGAGCATGCGCGACTTTGCGCGCGTTGTCGTCGGCGACCCACTCGTGCAAATCGCGCTCCTGGCCGCGCGCAAGTGCCCGCAGACGGCGTCCGGGAACGTGCAGAAAGGCGGCCGCCAGCAACACGAGCGACATTCCTCGCATAGTAACGCTTCGTTCGCATCGCGAACTACGGCTTCATGCCCCACATCGAGATGGAAATCGCCCCGAAGACCAATATCAGCGAGCTCGTCGCCCAACTGCCCATTGCCGCCGAGGTACTCGGCAAATTCGGGCTGCACTGCGCCGGCTGCGGCGTCAACAAATACGAAACAATCGAACAAGGTGCGGCAGCGCATGGGCTGCGCATCGAGCCGATCATCGCCGCGCTCACGCAAGCGCGCCTTTCGGGTTTCGTGCCGAACATCGCCGCCGAAGACCGCCAACCGGTGCGCCGCGCGCCCGGCGAGTTCAAACGACGTGCGAAAATCAAGCACGTCGTGCCGATTATGTCGGGCAAAGGCGGCGTCGGCAAATCATTGGTTACCGCGCTGATCGCGCTGGGGCTGCGCCGCAAGCATTACCGTGTAGGCATCCTCGACGGCGATATCACCGGGCCGTCGATTCCCAAACTGTTCGGCCTCTCGAAACCGCTCGTGATCGAAGCGGATCCCAGCGCCCCCAAAACGCCGCAAGGCAATCCGCAGCCGCTCATGATTCCGGCGCAGTCGCGCACGGCGATCGAGATCGTTTCATCGAACCTGCTGACCGACAAAGAGGACACCGCGATGATCTGGCGCGGGCCGATTCTCTCGGGCGTCATCCGGCAGTTTTACGAGCAAGTGCTCTGGAGCGATCTCGATTTTCTGCTCATCGATTTGCCGCCGGGCACGTCGGATGCTCCGCTCACCGTTCTGCAGTCGCTATCCGTGGACGGTGTCGTGCTGGTAACTATGCCGCAAGCACTTGCGACGATGATCGTGCGCAAGGCGGCCAATCTGATCCATCAACTCAAAAAGCCGATTCTGGGCGTTGTCGAAAACATGTCGTACTTCATTGCACCGGATACCGGCAAGAAATACGAAGTGTTCGGACCGTCGTACGCGAATCGCGTTGCCGAACTGGCGCAAGCACCCGTGCTCGCGCGCATTCCGATCGATCCAACGAAGGCATTGCTTGCCGACGAAGGCCGCGTCGAGGAAATCGACGATCCGATTTGCGATGAGCTCGCCGATGCGCTGCTCGCGTCGATAGAAGCACGACCTAAACCGAAGGAAACGATCTCACTGATCTAAGCGGCTGATACCTCGACCATCTCAGCGAAGGTCTGCGGCTCTGGAATGGCGTCGCCGTCTTCTCGCATGCCTTTGAGATGCAACTCGATGCCCTCGGTAATGAGTTCGTGCACTTGCTCGATCGTATCGCCAACCGCGACGCACCCTGGTAAATCGGGGACGTAAGCTCCGAAGCCGCCGTCGCTTGCCCGCTCGAAAATCACGGCATACTTAAACATCGTGTTTTCCTTCCACATCCCAACGAGCCTGATGTCTAATGCTCTTCCACAATCCTATCGGCAACTCACGGTTGTCTGGACCACTGAGCGTTACGCGTCCTGGCTTCATGGGATGCTTATATTGCTCGTGTGAAGATTTCACGCCGGCCACGCGATACCATCCATCGCGCAGAAGCCAGCGCCGGACTAGGCGTTTCTTGGGCGGCATGCCACGCTATCACGCCCGGCAGCGGTGGACTAAAGGGTAGACTTACCTCATGGCTACGAAAAAATGGTCGCACCGGGTGATGGAGCGCAGCGATGCTCTCGACTTGGAGCAAGGCGTGTTCGCCAAGGACGATCCGAAAGCGATCGCGCGATCGCTCAAACGTTCGGCTGAGAAAAGCACGCGGCGCAAAGCCGAGCCGTTTCGCTCGGCGATGTCGATGCTCACCTTCTTTATCAACCGCGGCGGCAAGAATCTTTCGGCAAAGCAAAAGGGTACGCTCGAACGTGCGAAGGACGAACTGCGAATTGCGTTCGGCCGGGAACCCGCGCGATCGAAGCATTAGCGATGGCCTAGAACAGCGGCGGATCGCCTCGCTTTGCGAGCGCTTCGGCGACCGCTGCGGGCGGCTCTTCCAGCAGCGATTGATCCAGCATGAATCGGCCGCACGAGATCACGACGTTTTCGATGATGGAAGCAAGTTCGTAATAGGAGGTCTTGCCATTCTCGACCACGGCCACGATCGCATCGTCCGCCGGAAGTACCGCCCTCCCGTCGGCACTTACGACGAACGCTTCGTCAAACAGTTCCATGCCTATGCCTTTTGATACACCGGGTCGCCGTCGGCCCAGGTTGCCAGCACGGCGCACTCCGTGAAGCGCGCGCCAGCGAGCGGGTCGCGATCCAGCACCACGAAATCCGCCGCAAATCCCGGCGCGAGTACGCCGGTTTCGCGTTCGGCATGCGCCAACCGCGCGGCATTATAGCTGTACATCGTTACTGCTTGCTCCGGAGTAAGCCGCTCGGACGGTTCGTGATGCGTTATCACGGCCTGCATGCCTTCGAGCGGCGAGAGATTGCACACCGGGCTATCGTCGCCGCCGCACAGTACGGCGCCGGCTTTCTCGATGCGCCCCAACGCATTCATGCTGCGCATACGCTGCGTGCCGAGGCGGGTTTCGTACATCTGCCCCGCACCGCCCCACAACTCATCGAACTGCGGCTGCATCGAGAGATAGATGCCCATGCGTGCGCATGCGTCGATGTGTTCTTGCCGCGCAATCTCGAAATGCTCGATGAAGTGACGGTTGCCGCGTGGGCTACGCGTGCCGCTGAGCACACGCTCCCACGTGGAAATGCACTGCTCGATTGCGCGATCGCCGATAGCATGCACGCCCGCGGAAATGCCCAGCGCTTCCGCGTTAGAGAAATACACGTAGAGTTCGTCGTCGCTGTACTTCAGTTCGCCGCAGGTGCCGCTGGTGACAAACGGCTCGCGCACCGCCGCGGTGCAACTGCCGATCGATCCGTCCAGAAACACGTCGCCGCCGATGTACGGCAGCCCGAGTTCTAGCGCTAGATTCGCATCGGGCTCGCAGATCTTCGGATACCATTTCGCTTTCGGCAGATCGCGCAGCGCCGCAATCTCCACCGCATACTGATCGCGCGGTAACCCGACGAACTGCACGTGCAGATGCAGGTATCCGCGTGAAAGCGCCAGTTCCACCGCACGCCGGTCGGCCGCGCGCCGAACGGGTTCGGGAAGCGCCTTCATGAACTGCGCCTGGGCGCGCCAATTCGCTTCCAAGAGCAGTTTGCCCGTAGCCTCGCCTCGCTCGTCGCGCTCGATGCCTTGCGTCTGCGACGGCAGATTTAACCAGGCAAACGTTTTGCGGTTCACGATGCACGAATGTCCGTCCACGCGCACGAGCATTGCGAGCGCGTCCGGAAAAAAGCGTTCGAGCGCGGCAGCATCCGCGGTGCGTCCGTCGCGCCAAAAACTTTCGTCGTATTGGCCGGCAAATACGAACGACTCGCGCGGAATGCGCGCGACTGCCCGTGCGAATTCGTCGTAAGAGCGCACATTGCCCAAGAAACGCTCGTCCAAAAAGTATCCGGTATCGGTGAGATGCACGTGACAATCAGCGAACGCCGGGAGAATGACTGCGCCTTGCATATCCCGTACTTGCACGCCTGCACCCGCATCGGACGGCTGAAGCGAAACAATGCGCCCGCGATCGACTATCACGCCCTCGTGACGGGAATAGGAGCGAGTGGCTGGATCGTAGCGGTAAACACGCGCATTCGTCAAAACCTGCATAGCAACGGAGTACCATGAAGGCACGAAACATTCTTCTCGGACTTGCCGCCGGAGCCGCCGCCGGCTATGCCGCCGCGCGAGCATACGAAGCGGTGCGAATCGTACGCGACAGCGAACCTGCCGCTCGCAGGCGCGATGCGGCCGCGTACGGCGCGTTGCGGCGCGCGCTGAGCGTGACCGGCATCGCGCGTTCGCTCGCGGGAAGCGCGGCACTCGCGTACGGACCGGTGGGCAAGAGACTCGAACGCAGCGTACGCGCGTTGCCGCCGTGGCTGCGCGCGAGCGCGTTCGTCGCGCAAGTTTCGGCACTGGAAGCGTTCATCGAACTGCCCGTCGACTTCGTGGAAGGACACGCAGTAGAGCGCCGTTTCGGTCTGAGCGAGCAATCCGCGGCGTCGTGGCTGGCTGATTACGGCAAGCAGAGCGCCCTTGGCGGCGCGGTCGCGGCCGGTCTGTCCGGTATTCTATCCGCCGTACTGCGACGGTTTCCGAATTCGTGGCCGTACGTTTCGAGCGTCGGCGTTTTTCCGCTGCTGCTCTTGGCGAACATCGTCATTCCGCTCTACGTACTGCCGATGTTCAACACGTACGAGCCGCTGACCGGACCACTCGAAGAACGTTTGCGGCGGCTCGCGGCGCGCTACGGCGTCGGTGATGCGGAGATTCTGCGCATGAATATGAGCAAGCAGACGAAAAAAGCCAACGCCTTCGTCATCGGTATCGGCAACACGCACCGCATCGTGGTCGGCGACACCCTCATCGAACATTTCCCCGAAGAAGAGATCGAATTCGTGGTTGCGCACGAACTGGGGCACTACGTCTCGCGCGACACCTGGCGAATGATCGCGATCGGCCAGGTCACCGCAACGGCCGTACTGTTTGGCGCGTTTGCAGCCCTTCGACAAGCTCAGGATGACGAGGCGCGGGCTCAGGATGATGAGGGCAGTGCGCTTAAACTCGCTCGCATTCAGTTGTGGGCGACGCTGCTCTCGCAGGTGCTGCGCCCGGCACTCTCAGCGTTCGCGCGCTCGCGTGAATGGGCCGCCGATCGCTTCGCGCTGGAAACGACACGCGCGCCGCACGTCGGCGCGTCTGCATTCCGCCGTCTGCGCGATCAAAATCTGGCCGAAGACGAGCAGCCGGCGTGGTACGAATTCATCTTCTCCACGCACCCTTCGCTCAAAGCGCGCATCGAAGCGCTAGAGAACGCGTAACCGCACCACGTCTATCGGCTGCGCGAATCCCTTGATGGGCAGGTGTTCCGCGGTCGTGCGTTCGGTAAAAGCCGCGACGAGCGGCGCGATGTCCGTGCGCTGCGCGTCGGCTCGCGCCATTGTGACTTCTCCGGCGCCGGCGAGCGACTCCAGTCGCGCAGCGAGATTTACCGTCGTCCCGAAATAGTCGATGCGTTCGTTGGCGCGCATCGCTATGCACGGCCCCGCGTGCATCCCCACGCGCAGACGCAGCGGTACACCACCGCAGGTGACGCTCTGCACCTTCGAATCCAGTTCGATTGCCGCTTTGAAGCAGTTTGCCGGATTGACGAATACAGCCATCACCGCGTCGCCAATCGTCTTGACGAGCGCGCCTTCGTACCGCGCAACGATTTCGCGAATTACGGCAAAATGCTCGGTAACGATGCGGAACGCCGGCGCATCGCCTGTGCGGGAGTACATCGCCGTCGACCCGACGAGGTCGGTAAAGAGCACGGCAATGGTTTCGATGCCCAGTTCCAGCCCTGGAGCGAGGACTTCGGATGAGAATAAGTCGCGAAACTCTTGCAGCGCCGTTACCTGCGCAGCGGTCACGACCGTGTCCGGCCAGCGCCCGTCCTCTATCCGGACAAGCGTTTCGTCCGCTGTCGCGTTCTCGATGGAGACTCGCACGTCTCCGCTCGCTATACATTCCGGTACCGTTATTGCTTGCGGAGCGATGTGCACGGAGAGATCGCGCGCCGGCGCCTCGTCGCGCGAAACGATGAACGGCACCGTGTGCAATC
This sequence comes from Vulcanimicrobiaceae bacterium, assembly GCA_035694945.1. Lineage (GTDB taxonomy): Bacteria > Vulcanimicrobiota > Vulcanimicrobiia > Vulcanimicrobiales > Vulcanimicrobiaceae > DATGJX01. Next base: position 1,098 of record DASSEZ010000122.1, on the reverse strand, counting down.
CGACGGCGTTTACATCGTAGGAGCCCGGCGCAAGCGGAATTTCTGCCGAAATCGTACCGCCCGGCGCAACGGCGCGCTGCGCGTGCACGTGCGCGCTCCGCTGCGGGCTGGCAATGCAAAACAGCGCTTCTTCTTGCAGATTCGGACGCATCGGCCTCGCGTCAAACGTGACCTCCACCGATCGGTCGAACGCCGCGTCGAACGAAATGTTGCATGCTTCGCAGTGATTGCCGCGCTGTAATGCTGCGAGCGTGTCGACTCCCGCGACGGCGCCCCGGCATCCGGGGCACAATACGCTCCAACGTAAATTCAACGTGCCCGCACGCGTCGCGGAAAGGAACGCACGCAAAACGTCACGGCGCGGCAAGTGCCAGCGATCGGCGAGTTCGTATGGCCGCATGCGGCGAACGTCGCGGTCCTCGGCGGTCTGCAAAAACTCGTCCAGCGCGCGCTGCGCATCGGTTTGTTGCGGCAGCGGTGTTTGTGCTGCGAGCTTCGCAGCGAGCGAAAACGCCCGAGCCGCTCCGGCTTTCCCTTGGGCGGCGATAAACGGCAGCAGCGGTTCAAACAGCGGCGAGGCAGCGTCGAGATCGATGTCCATGCGAACGCGCGTACGCTCCGGCGTGCGCGCATCGAGCGACGTGCGGCTGCGAAAGCGGCGCAGCGGCCCACGCGTGTAGTGCCGGTCGACTTCATGAAATTCGGGCGCCTGCCAGCTGGTCGGGCGCTCTTCCCATTCCACGGTGAAAGGCCAGCGACGGAACGATGCCATGCGTCGCGTACCGCCTTCCGGCAGCGGTTCGTACCGCGCGGTAATGCGCGGCAAACCCGCATGTTCGTTCACCCAATCCGTATCCCCAAGATACGTCCACAGCCGCTCGCGCGAGGCCGGAAACTCCCACGTCCACGTTCGCGCAAGCGCCATGCGAGCGGTTAAATAAGCACGGGAGAGGGGCGCGTCCCCAGCCATGCGGCCAAATCGGTTTTTTGCGTCACGTACTCGCCGGTGCGCAGCTCTTCACGGAACTCGCCAAACGTTCCGCACGCCTCCGCGAACGCATCGTGCTTGTGAATCGACTCGTAATTTACTTGGCTTGC
>DASSEZ010000121.1:0-4044 GCA_035694945.1 Vulcanimicrobiaceae bacterium | reverse complement strand
CCGCGTTTCGAGCGACGTCGACAACATCGACAACGTGGTGACCGGTACGCTCACCTCGCTGCTCACCAGTTTGATTACGATCCTCACCACCGTCGTGTGGATGTTCGTGTGGAACTGGCGCCTCGCGCTGCTTTCCATCGCCATCGTGCCGCTGATGGTGCTTCCGCTCTCGCCCGTCGGGCGCCGCATGTACGAGATTCGCCGTAAAACGCGCGAGCAGCGCGACCACATCGAGTCGATCACGCAAGAAACACTTTCCATTTCCGGCATCACGCTCATCAAGTCGTTCGCGCGTGAGGCGTACGAGAAGGCCCGCTTCTATGGAGCCGGCACCGATCTCATGGATTTGGAAGTGCGTCTGGCGATGGTGGGGCGCTGGTTCATCGCCGCGATTACCGCCATGGTGATCATCGGCCCGGCGATCGTGTGGCTCGGCGGCGGCTGGCTGGCGCTGCACCACGCCATCGCCGTCGGTGTCGTCGTCGCATTCGTTACCTACATTCAAGGGCGCTTGTACGGCCCGGCGGCGTCGCTGGCGGGCATTCAAGTGCAGATCGTCAGCGCGCTTGCCGTATTCGAACGCATTTTCGACTACTTGGACATGACGCCCGAGGAATACGAGCCGCCGCAGGCGGTAACGCTCGCCGAAGTGCACGGCGACATCCGGTTCGAAGGCGTCACGTTCGGCTATTCGAGCGAACGCACCGTACTGAACGGCGTGGACTTGCATATTGAGCCGGGACAGGTTGCGGCATTCGTGGGTCCGTCGGGCGGCGGCAAGACGACGATCACGCAGCTCGTCCCACGCTTTTACGATCCCAATGCCGGTCGCGTCGTCATCGACGGACATGACGTGCGGACGCTCACGCTTGAATCGCTGCGCCGCGACATCGGCATCGTTACGCAGGAAACGTATCTTTTTCACGACACCGTTGCGGCGAATCTACGGTACGCCAAACCCGATGCCAGTGAAACCGAATTGCATGCGGCGGCACGCACCGCGAACATTCACGACTTCATCACTTCACTGCCATCCGGCTACGAAACGGTGGTCGGAGAGCGCGGGCACAAACTCTCCGGAGGCGAGCGCCAACGGCTGGCGATAGCGCGCGTGCTGCTGAAAAACCCGAAAATTTTGATTCTCGACGAGGCTACCAGCGCACTGGACTCGCACAACGAAGCCGCCATTCAAGCCGCGCTCGTACCGCTCATGCGCGGCCGGACCAGTTTGGTGATCGCACACCGCCTTTCGACGATCTTGTCCGCGGACGTCATCTTCGTCGTGGAAGGCGGACGCGTCATCGAGCGCGGCACGCATGCGGTGCTGCTGGCGCGAGGCGGAGAATACGCGCGCCTCTACCGCAAACAGTTTCGCGACGAATCCGCGTAGGGGGTTTTCAAGCCGGTTGCCTGCTGCTCTGTATTCATTCGGATCGCGCGCAGGGAACGGGCGCGCGGCGCTGGGATAAGAAGCGATGCCCGTTCTGCACGTCGAGGGCCTGACCAAGCGCTTCGGGAAAAAACTTGCCGTCGACGGCGTTTCGTTCGACGTGTCCGGCGGCGAAATCGTCGGTCTGCTCGGACCGAACGGCGCGGGCAAAAGCACCACGTTTTTATGCGCCGCCGGATTGCTGCGCCCCGACGCCGGATCGTTCACGTGGGACGGCGTTGAACTCGGGCCGTCGCGCGGCCGCACGATCGCGCTCATTCCCGAAACGCCCGACGTCTATCCGATGCTCACCGTTTGGGAGCACATGGTCTTCGTGGCAAAAAGTTGCCGGCTTGCACCCGAGTGGGAAGCGCGCGCACTCGAACTGCTTACGGGTTTCGGCATGCTGGAACACCGCGATACGCTCGGCGCGTCGCTCTCAAAAGGCATGCGCCAAAAGACGCTCGTCGCGGCAACGGTCCTCGCCGCTACGCCGGTCATCCTCTTCGACGAGCCGATGATCGGTCTGGATCCGCTGGGCCAGCGCGAACTGCGCCAAATCGTCCGCGATTTGCGCGGGCAAGGGAAGGCGATCGTCATCAGCACGCACATGCTCGAACAAGCGCAAACCATGTGCGATCGCGTGGTCATCCTGAAGAACGGGCACACGATCGCGTCCGGCACGTTCGAAGAACTGCAAGCACGCACGGGCACGACGGCCAATGCCGAAGACCTCTTCCTCGAACTGACGCGATGATTGCCGATCTTCGGGCGCTGGGGTACCTCGAGTACCGGCAGCTCGTCAACCGGATCCGGCACATGCTGAAGCAGCCTGCACGTGCAATCATGTACGTCGCGGCCGTCGGATACTTCGTCTTCATCGGCGTGCTGCGCTCGCACGGAAAACACTCACTGGCACTGACCGCCATTCCGGAACCCTATGCGAGCGCGCTGTTTTTTGCATACGTCACGCTCGTCGGCATTATGATGTATGGTGCGGCGTCGGGCATCGTCGGAGCCTTCTCGTCAGCCTCCGATGCAAGGTTCCTCAGCGGTTCACTGATTTCCGAGCGCATGGTCGTCTTATGGCTGCAGCTGCGGCGATCTGGCACGGCGATGGCGCGCATGCTCTTTACGGTTCTGCTCTACACGCTGATTTTTGCGCATTCGGGGAGCTTGGCGGGCATAGGCCTTGCAATGTTCGGCGGAACGATTATCGCGACGGCAACGGCGATCCCAATGCTCAAACTGCGGGCACGCATCGGTACGCGCAGCGCGCAAAGTTTTGCCGGCGTCATAGCGGCGCTCGGAATTCTGCCGATGACGATCCTTTTTGCGAGCATTCCGCCCAAAACATTGACGCTGGACTCGGCGCGCTGGATCGAGCACCTCGGTGCAGGTTCTGCGTTCAATGCGCTGTTCGACGGAAATGCTCTGGCGCTCGCCGCGCTGTTTGCGGTCGGCGCGATGATGATCGCGCTTTCCTACCTCACCGGAACCGGGTTGTATCCCGACTTGTACGCCTCGTCGCTGCGCGTCCTTGCATTTCGTGAACGGCAGACGCGCACCGGCGCCGGCTTCACCATGGAGCACAAGTACGAGCATCGCGCCGCTCCGGGCTCGCACCGCTTGCTGAACGTCATGCGCGGTCCATGGACGATTGTCTGGAAAGAGTGGATCGCATTCATGCGCTCGCCCTCGATGCAGCGCGTGTTCTATTTCGGCCTGATCGTATGCGTGGGCGTGGGTATCGTGTTCGGCCGCATCGTCTCGCAGTCGCGGAACGAACTCGAGGATGCGGCCGTCCTTGCATCGGTCGTGGGAAACATGATGCTCATCTTCGTTGCGATGGGTTCGGCGATCGGACTGTCGAGCGATATTTCCAAGCCGCTGTGGTGGATGGGCCGGGACCCGTTATGGATGCGGCTGTTTGCCTGGACGATCGCAACCTCGTGGCGATTGGCGGCGTGCCTGGGCGTCGGCATCGCCGTGTGGGCGATCGCACTTCGCCAGGGTGTAGTAGCCGCGGCGGGCATTCCGCTCGCAATCGCCATCGTGCTGCATCTGCGCGCCGTCGGCCTGGTGTTATATTCGATCTTCCCGTCGACGATCGACCAGCGCGGTCCGCTCGCCATCGTGCGCGCGCTGCTGACGTACCTGCTTGCGGCTCCGCCGTTTATTGCGGGGTTCGTCGTACTCTTGCACGACGTGCGCCATCCCGCCGTTGCCATTGCAGTCGGCATCGCCTGTTCGCTGCTCGAAACGCTGCTGCTCGTGGCATTCGCCGCCCAGCGTATCGCCGGGCAAGGCGTGGCCTTCGCGCAGGCCGAGGCATCATAAAATTGCGGATCGTGAAATGTAAGATTTCCGAAAAGGAACAACACGAGGCAGTGAGAACATTTTATTGGCACACCTGGGTGTGGGCGAGTCCAGTTCTCGAGAGTTCCTGCCCGCCAAAGTCGTGCACCGCGGCTGCTTCTGTAGCCGCGGTACTTTACTGCATGAAAAACGGAGAATCGTAACCAAGGATGAGTACAATAACTGGAGTCGCCCCTACGCCAAATCCTGCGCCGAATGCACCGCCAAACGCTGTTGGGCAGCCGGTCTGGAGCGAA
>DASSEZ010000120.1:0-8644 GCA_035694945.1 Vulcanimicrobiaceae bacterium | reverse complement strand
ATAATCGCGCCCGCGATCGCGGCGAGGATCACCCAATGGATCGAAAGTTTGTGCGTGCTTCCCGCGAAGGCCCCGGCGAGCACGAGCATCGTCTCGCCGGGGAACGGAATGCCGCTCGTTTCAATCAGAACGAAGACGAGGACCGCGAGGTAACCGTAGGTGGTGAGAATGGACTCGAACGCGTGCGTCCACAACTACTCGCGGTCTCCGTCTTTGCGCGTGATCGTTTCGAAGATCTTGCGCGCGGCGGCGCCGACGGGTTTGGGAATGACGCTAGCGGGACTGGCTTCGTAGCCGGATTCTTCCAGCACGTCGCCGACGATCGTGAGCGCGATCTGCCTGCGGTTGGGCGTTCCCTGCGCGAGCGCTTGATACATATGCACCGATTGTTCCCGCTTTACCGTCGCGGGCATCGGCGGCTCGTGCGGGTCGACCACACATTCGATAATAACCGGGCCTTGCATGGCCAGCGCGACTTTCATCTGATCGCCGCAACGCTGCGGATCGTCGATACGCACGCCGTGCCCGCCGCACGCTTCCGCGAACTTCACAAAATCACACGGCGCAAACTGCACGCCATACTCGGGATTGCCCAGAAAGACCATCTGCTCCCATTTGATGAGCCCGAGCGTGTTGTTTTTGATAACCACAATCTTCACCGGAAGATTGTGCTGCACGCACGTCAGGAAGTCGCCGAGCTGCATCGTCAGCGACCCGTCGCCGGTAAACGCGACGACTTGCCGCCCGGGATACGCGGCTTGCGCGCCGATCGCATACGGCAGCCCCGCCGCCATGGAACAGTTGGTTCCCGAGAACGAAAACTTTTGATCGCCCCGCAGTTTGATCTGCCGCGCCGCCCACGTCGTCACCGTTCCGGAATCGCCACACACGATCGCGTCGTCCTCGAGCAGCGGCCACAGGTTCCACGCCGGCACTTGCGGACGCATCGGCACGTCGGTGCGCGTTCCGCGCTCTTCGACCAGCGCCCACCACTCTTTCATCGATTGCTGCGCCTGGGTGAGAAACGCGCGGTCGTCGTTGCGCGGCAGATGGTTGAGCAGCATCTGCAGCGTCACTTTCGCATCGCCGCACAACCCGTACGCCGCCGGAGCCCGCAGCCCAATGCGTTCGGGCTTGTCGTCGATCTGCACGACCGTTGCCTGTCCCGGTTTCGGATAAAACTCTAAATACGGCATCGTGCTGCCGACGATAAGGAGCAATTCACACCCTTGCAGCGCTTCTTGCGACGGGCGCGTTCCGACGAGCGCGATGGAGCCCGTCGTATAGGGGCTATCGTCCGGCACGCAATCTTTGCCGAGCATCGCTTTTACGATCGGGGCGCCCAGGCGCTCTGCCACCGCTTCCAACTCTTCGCGGCAGCCGCGCGCGCCCGCGCCGGCCAGAATACAGATCTTCGTCTTGCCTTCGAAGAGTTTCGCCGCTTCTTCCACTTGGCTGCGCACCGGCACGCGCACCGGCGGTTGCCATGCCGTTGACGTGTGTCCCTTGATGTTGCGGTGCGAACGGCTGCCGCCTTCCGCATCAGCGGCTTGATAATCGATCGGAAACGCGATATGCGCGGCGCCGCGCTGCGTGAGCGCCGTGCGCACCGCAATGTCGACGACGTTGTGGATGTGCTGCGGGCCCATGATGCGTTCGTTGTACACGCAGAGCGGACCGACGATGTAGTCGGTATCCACGTCTTGCAGATAATGCGTGCCTTGCAAATCGTGGTACGCCATGCCCGTGATGGCCAGAATCGGCGCCTGCTCCGTCTTCGCATCCAGCAGCCCGTTCATCATGTGAATCGCGCCGGGTCCGGCGGTTGAAAAACACACGCCGAGGCGCCCGGTGAACTTTGCATACCCTACCGCCGCCATCGCGGCCACTTCTTCGTGCCGGACGTGAATGTAGCGGATCCGATCTTGGTGCTTGCGCAGCGCTTCCATGAAACCGTTGATGCCGTCTCCGGGAAGTCCGAAGATCGTATCGACGCCCCAGTCCAACAAACGCTCGACCAGCAGATCGGCGCCGACCTTCGTGGTGCTCATCAGTGACCGTTTCCTTTCATTCTTTGCAGGCCCATCGCGATGCCGGCGCCGGCGACGACCGCGACACCCGCGCCGAGCGCAGCTTCACGAATGCGCGTGGAACGCGAGAGTCCGTTGCGCAGGCCTTCGTATAAGAACTCCGCGTCGTTCGCGCGCTCTTGCGCCATGCGCAGCACTTGCGCGAGGTGCAGCGCGCGCCGTCCCGTGCCTTGTTCGATCTGCTCGCGGCAACTAAAACCATCGGCCAGAATCAGCCTCGTTTCCGCCGCTTCACGCACTTTGGGCAGAATCACGCGCTCACCGCACGCCTGCGAAACCTCGTAATGCTCGCCGGCCTCGTACCCGAAACTTCCCGCCATGCCGCAGCACCCCGAATCGGGATGCTCCACATCCAGACCAAGCTTCTTGAGCACCGTCAGCTCGCTCTCGAAACGCATCACCGCCTGATGATGGCAATGCGCCTGCACGATCGCGCGCTTCTGCAATTTCGGCACGTTCCAATGCCATTGACCCGCGCGTTTCTCCAAGAACTCGGCCAGCGTATACGTCTGCTGAGCCAGGCGCTGCGCGTCCACGTCGTTCGGCAGCATGTTGAGCAGCTCGTCGCGGAATACGGCGATGCAACTCGGCTCGAGGCCGATAATCGGTGTGCCGTCGCGCAGATACGGCTCCATGGTCGCAAGCGCGGAACGTAAATACGTCTGCGCGAGCGGAAGAAAGCCGTAATCGTAAAACGGACGCCCGCAGCAGACGCGGGCCGCCGGAACCTCGACCTCGTAGCCGAGCGATTCCAGCACTTCCACCGCCGCCGTCGCGACGGCAGGCGTAAGGTACGTGTTGAACGTGTCGGCCCAGAGCACGACGCGTCCGCGCGAATACGCGCGATCGGGCCGCTTGTGATGCCGCCACCACTTCGTAAACGGAACCGTCGCAAAGCGCGGCAGTTCGCGCTGCGGAGCGATACCGCCGAGCGTTTTTGCGATCGCGGAAACGACCGGTGCGCTCGTCAGCGCGTTGACGAGATCGGGGAACTGCGAGGCCAGCGGTGCCCACACCGGTATGAGGCCCATCGCATACGCGCTGGCGGGACGCATTTTCCCTTTGTAATAATGCGCTAAAAACTCGGCCTTATACGTCGCCATGTCGACGTTCACGGGGCAATCGCCCTTGCACCCTTTGCACGCCAGACACAAATCCAGCGCGTCTTTCACGTCCTTGTTGCGCCAGCTGTGTTTGCTGTTGCCGTCCGGGCGCATCATCTCTTGCAGCAGACGCGCGCGCCCGCGGGTCGAATGCTTCTCTTCGCGCGTCACCATGAACGACGGACACATCGTTCCGCCTTTGAGGTGCCGGCATTTCCCGACGCCGAAGCAGCGGTTCGAAGCCTCCGCGAAGCTGCCTTTGTCTTCCGGAAACTCGAAATACGTCTCGAGCTCGATCGTCCGGTACGCCCGGCCTTCCCGCAAGTTGAGATCCATCGGATACGGATCCACCATCATGCCGGGATTCATCTTATTCTGCGGATCCCAGATCGCTTTGAACTCGCGGAACGCCGAGATCAGCTCTTCGCCGAACATCTTGGGCAGCAGCTCGCTGCGGCCTTGTCCGTCGCCGTGTTCGCCCGAGAGCGAACCGCCGTACGAGACCACTAAATCCGCTGCCTCTTCCATGAACTTGCGAAAGTCCGTTACGCCTTTGTCCGTTCGCAGATCGAAATCGATGCGGCAGTGCGTGCAGCCTTGCCCGAAATGCCCGAACATCGTGCCGTCGTAGCCGTACTTGTCGAGCAGCTTACCGTAGTCTTCGAGATAATCGCCGAGCACGTTCGGGTGCACGGCGGCGTCTTCCCAATTCGGCCAGCCGGGACTGCCGACGCCCACGTTGATCGCCATGCGCGAGGTACCCGCGGAATGCCGGCGGATCTCCCAGACCGATTCTTCCTCTTCTTTGTTTTCGTACTCGCGGTAGCCGTCGGCGTTCCCGCGCTTGCGCATCGCTTCTTTGAAGGAGCGCGCGAGATCTTTGGCCTCCGCTTCCGTGTCGGATCCGAACTCGACGATGACGAACTCTTTGCCCTCGGGCAATTTGTCGCGTCCGCCGAAATGCAAGCCGTGTGCGTCGATATTGCGCAACACTTGGCTCCCGAAAAACTCGACCGCAATGGGATTGAACTGCAGAATGAACGGCACTTCACGCGCGGCTACGGGGATCGCCGGATAGCCGAGGACAACCATGGTCTTCACTTTCGGCGGGTCGTGCAGTTGCAGCCAGGCTTGCAGCGTGATCGCGCAGGTGCTTTCCGTTCCGACCAGGGCGCCGGCGACGTTAAAGCCGTTCTCGGGCAACAGCTGATCCAAATTGTAGCCCGAGACGCGGCGCGGAATCTTCGGATACCGCTTGCGGATGAGGTCCGCATAGCGATCGCGCAGCGCGAGCAGCTTGCGGTAGATTTCGCCGCGGCGGCCGCCGCCCGCGATAATGTCGTGCAGTTCGTTATCCGGTGTCTTTCCGACGCGCATGCGCAGCCCGTCATACGTGACGACGTCCATCTCGACGACGTTGTCTACGGTCTTGCCGACCATCACGGAGTGCGTGCCGCACGAGTTATTGCCCATCATGCCGCCCAGCGTGCAATGGTCATGCGTTGCGGGCTCGATACCCCAGAAGAGCTGTTTTTCCGAGACGGCCTCGGTGAACGAATCGCAAATCGTGCCGGGATACACATGCGCGATTTTGCTCTGCGTGTCGATCTCCGGAATGCCGTGCAGATATTTCGAGAAATCGATCACCACGCCGTGATTACAGCACTGCCCTGCCAAACTGGTGCCGCACCCGCGGCCGTAGACCGGCGCTTCGTGCTGCCGGCAAACCTGGAGCGCGGCGAGCACGTCATCCATCGATTTTGGAATGACGACGCCGATCGGAGGCACGCGGTAGACGGAGGCGTCATAAGCGTACATCGCGCGATCGGCATCCGAAAAACGCACTTCTCCGGTGATGGCTTCGCGTAAATCGCGTTCGAGTTTCACACTCGATCCTTGCCCTGCGACGGCACATTGGGAACGCGCAAAGCGCCTTGTTGCTACGCCGGATTAACCTTCATCAATGCGGCGCGCTGGGTACCATGGCAGCATGAGCGAGCGCGAACGCCGGCAATCGCAGCGCAGGCTTTCTAATACGTATACCTGGGTCGCTTTCGCGCTTGCGGCGATCGCCGGCGCCGTCGACGGCATCGGCTACATTATTCTCGCGCACATCTTCACCTCGCACATGAGCGGCAACACCGTCGCGCTCATGCTGCACGTAGCCTCGGGGAACTGGCGCGAAGCCTGGCGGCACTTTGAACCGATCGTCGCTTTCTTCTGCGGCGTCCTTTTCGGGTTGGGAACGACCGATGCGCTGCTGCAGACGAAGCTCACGCGGATGTTCGGAGCGATCGCCATGACGGAGATCGTGCTACTAATCGCTTTCTTTCTGGTCGCGCATCCGGTCGAGCAGTGGATGGTCATCCTTCCGGCCGGCGCGATGGGCATTCAAAATGCGATGCTGCGGCGCGTCGGTCATCACAGCGTGCGCACGACGTATATGACCGGGATGCTGACGAACTGCGCGCAGGGCTTGGTGGAAGCGGTGGTCGCAAAACTCGGCAAGGACGAGGACGCGCCGGAAAAGATCAAAGATTTCTTGCTGTACGGCGGCATTTGGTTCGCGTTCGCCATCGGCGGTATCATCGGCGCGATACTTCAACTGCGCCACGGATCCGTCTCGCTGTTTCTCCCGATCGGCGGATTAGCGGCACTGATCCTCTACGACGTCTTCGACCCGGTCACCAAACCTAGTTCGCAGCGTGAAGCGGGATAACGCGAGCCGGGGCGGGACGCTGCGTACGATCCGTGTTGCGCACGATCTCGACCAGATCTTCCCAGCGCATCGGGCGGTGGAAGTAGTACCCTTGCACCTGGTCGCAGCGGAGCGACCGCACGAAATCCCATTGCGCTTCCGTCTCGATCCCTTCGGCAACCACACGCAAATTGAGCGTCTGCGCGAGCGTCGTGATCGCTTTGACGATGCCTTGGTCGTACGAGTCGCGAGTAATGTCGTCGATGAAGCTCTTGTCGATCTTGATCGCGTGCACCGGCAGCCGCTTGATGTAACTCAGCGAGCTGTAGCCCGTGCCGAAATCGTCCACGACGATGTGCACGCCCATATTCGAAATGCTCGTCAGCGTGCCGACCGCCACGTCGTTCAGCATAACGCTCTCGGTCACTTCCAAATCGAGCGCGCACGGTTCCAGTCCGGTTTCCGCGAGCACCGCGCCGAGCGTAGCGGCAAAATCTTGTTCGTAGAGATCGCGCGGCGAAAGATTGACGGCGACCCGGAACTGCGGATCCAGCGTCTGACGCATCGCGGCCGCTTTGCGGCATGCCTCGCGCAGCGCCCAGCGCCCCAGTTCGACGATGAGGCCGGTTTCTTCGGCAATCGGAATAAACGCCTGCGGACTGAGTTCGCCCAGCAGCGGATGCTTCCAGCGCATCAGCGCTTCGCACGCGACCGTGCGGCACGTCATCGTGTCCATCACCGGCTGGAACACCAAGTGCATTTCATCGCGCGCCAACGCTTGACGCAGGTCTTGCTCGAGACCCATGCGTTCCAGAACGTGCGCGTGCATCGTACCGTCGTAGAACTTGGCGTTGTTGCGGCCCGATTCTTTGGCGCGGTACATCGCCGAGTCGGCGAACGCGATCAGCTCTTCGGCGGTTTGCGCATTTTGCGGGAAGATGCTCGCACCCACGCTGCCGGTGACGAATAAGTCGCGGCCTTCAATTTCGAAGGGTTCGTGGAACGCCGAGAGCACTTCCATTGCGATCGTCGCGACGGTCCGTTTGTGCTTGATACTGTGCATCACGATCACGAACTCATCGCCGCCGGGGCGGTAGATCGTGGCGTTGTCGCTCAAACGCTCGCGCAGGCGGGCCGCGACGGCTTTGAGCAGTTGGTCTCCGGTGCGGTGGCCCAGCGTATCGTTGATGTTCTTGAAACGGTCGATGTCCAGGAACAGCACCGCCACCGATTCTTTTTTCGCCAGCGCCCGATCGAGCAGCGGCGTCACTTGTTCTTCCAATGCCAGGCGGTTCGGCAGGCCGGTCATAACGTCTTGACGCGCGAGTTGCGAGAAACGCTCCGCGCTCTCGCGCACTTCCGTCACATCGAGCATCACGCCGATCGCGCCGACGACCGCGCCCATGGCATCGCGCAGCGGTTCCACGTCGTTCTGCAGCCAGCGCGACTGTTCGCGCGTCTCGTACCGGACCGTTTCGCCTTCAAACGCGCGGCGGACCGCGGAGATGCTCACGCCCTTTTGATCGGGCTCGAGGAGCGCTTCAAAGGATGCGCCCACCACGTCTTCAGCCGAAAGTCCGCGTTGCGAGAGCCCCGCGCCGGCGACGGAGGTGATGCACATATCGAGATCGACGGTCCAAAGCACTGCGGGCACTTGCTGCAGCAGCACGCGCACGCGGCTCTCGGTCTCTTGCGTCGCGATCTCGCTGCGCTTGCGTTCGCTGACGTCGCGCAGATACACCAGCAGCTCGTCGGCCGCCGGTTGAATGCGAATCTCGCACCACGTGTTCGTGGACTGGAAGTGCTGCAGGCGCTCCATGGCTACGCCGCTTTCGCGCACGCGCTCCATCTCCGGCAGCAATTCCGATGCGAGCGGATCCAAAAGGTCGCGCAGTGAGGTGCCGACCAACTCGGGCGCGCTCCGGTGCAGCAGCAATTCGGCGTGCTCGTTGACATGCGAGAACCGCATGTGGCGGTCGACGATGAAAAATCCGTCGGGAATGCTCTCGAGGACGTTGTAGCGCTTTTCCGTCGCGGCGAAGATCGCGGCGGCGCTTTGCGCCCGCACCTTGCGGCAGACGACGAAGGCGGCAGCCGTCGCGCTCAGCGCAACGGCGGCCGCAATCATCATTCCGATCACAACAGACCCCGGTTGTGGAGTTCCTTCCTTAGGTCGAGCCGGCTCTTGACACCCAGCGCGCCGAAGATGATCTCCAGTTGCTTCTGCAGCGTGAAGATGCTGCGGCTGAAGCGTCGCGAGAGTTCCTCCATCTCCACGCCTTGCGCGACCGCGATCGCGATCTGCCGCTGCGTGGCGCTCAAGGAACCGAGTTGCGTGTCTTCCGCCGCCGGCGCACGATCGTGCAACCGCTGGCAGAGCGCGCTCTTGGGGAACTTGGCCGCGTGCGCTTGCGCCATCTTCAGCCAGTTCTCGTGCTTGGTGACTTCGTACAACGCTTGGGCTGCAAGCGCGGCGCGATAATCGTGCGCGATTTGGTTGAAGATTTCGTACGCCGCTTCCAGCAGTTTGACGGCGAGCACGGTGTTGCCGAGCACGGCTTGCACGCGGCCTTCCGCAAACTTCTGGTACGCGGTGTTGCGGCGGTTTTCGTGCGCCGCAGCAAGCGTGGGATTCAGACTTTCCGATCCGAGCTGGATGTACGTCGAAACGTACCGCTGCGCTTGCGACATCTCGACCGGTGCGAAGAGCACCGCGAGCGTCATAAGAGCCATGCGCTCTTCACCCGCCGTCG
>DASSEZ010000119.1:0-3040 GCA_035694945.1 Vulcanimicrobiaceae bacterium | reverse complement strand
CAATTCCTCGTGCGCGCACGCCGGATTTGCCGGACGCAGGACAGCGGTAGCCGCAAGGTGCTGCAGGGCCCATGCCGTGCCTACATGGAGTTGCGCGTCACGCGCCGCGCTGATCGCCGCCCGCGCGGACTGGCGCGCTTCGTCGTACCGTTCGAGTGCGGTCAAATATGCCGTCATGTTTATCTGAGCAAACGCAACGCCGCGCGTGGCATTGAACGAGTGGTGCGTAGCGAGCGCCTCATTTGCCCATCGAAGCGCTTCGTATGCGTTACCGCCGTGAAATTCCGCTTCGGCAAGATTCACACAGACGTTTGCGGCCGTGCGTTCCGCGCCGACGGCTCGGAGGCTGGCCAACGCCTCTGCGTGCAGCCGTCGAGCTTTCGCGACGTCGCCAACGGAATGACGCGCCTCTGCCAGGGTCTGCAGGACGAGGCCCGTATGTCTTCGTGCTCCCAGTGCTCGAGCTTGCGAGAGCGCAGGGACGAGCAACGCCTCACCCTCGTCGACCTTTCCGAGAAAGATCAGCGCGAGCGCCAGGCATCGCTGCGCGTACGCAATTCCCATCTGGTCCGCAATCTCTGAATAACGCGCGAGAGCACGTTCGCCCGCCGCATGGCTTGCCGCGTATTGTACGAGCGATGCGGCAAGCTCCGCTTCGGTGAGGTCGAGTGCGGCTATCACGGGCGCAGGCGTTTGGTCGTCGATGAAATCGCGCGCGATCTGCACCCAGTTCCTTCCCTCTGCCGTCGCGAGTGACCACCACGCATGATGCAGCGCGCCCGCCAGACGCTGGCCAAGCAAAATATTGCCCCGCGCACCGAGCGACCAGCTCAACGCTGCGCGGAAGTTTTCCAGCTCGGGCTCCAACACCGCGAACCACTCGCGGTCGGACGTCGTCTCCCAACTACCGCTTAGTTTTTCAGCAAGCGCCAGAAATGCGTTCGCATGTGCCTGCGCAACGGCTGCGTATTCTCCATGCTCCGCGAGACGCTCGCGCGCGTATTGCCGAGTGGATTCCAAGAACCGGTACCGCGTCCCACTTTGGACTTGCTCCGCTTGCAGCAGCGACTTGTCTACGAGCGACGAGAGCAGATCCAGAACGGCGATCGCATCCATATCGCTTGTACCGCACACGGTTGCGACGGCTTCCAGCGTAAAGCCGCCGGCGAAGATCGAGAGTTTGCGGAAAAGCGCTCTTTCATCGGCGCTGAGCAGATCGTAGCTCCAATCGATCAGTGCGCGCATTGTCTGCTGTCGCGGCACTGCAGTGCGATCGCCGCCGGTCAGTAAACGGAAGCGCTCGTCGAGCATCTGCGCGATCTGCTTGGGCGAGAGCACTTTTACGCGGGCGGCCGCCAGTTCGATAGCCAGCGGAATCCCATCGAGTCTTCGGCAGATCTCTCCGACATGCGGAACGTTCTCATCCGTTAACGCAAAGTGATCGTTTACCGACGACGCCCGGTCGCTGAAAAGCAGCGAGGCACCGAAGCCCAAGACGTCCTGCGGCGAGAACTCCAGCGCTTTTGGCGGCACTGCAAGCGAGGGCATGTGATAAATCTGTTCACCGGCGATATTCAACGCCTCGCGGCTGGTTACGAGAAGACGCACGTCGGGGCAAGCATGCAGTATCGAGGCCGCGACGCTTCGCGCTTCCTCGATGACGTGTTCGCAGTTATCGAGAATCAGGAGCAGCCGCTTACGTTTAAGATAGCCAATCAGCGTATCGAGCATCGGATGGTTCGGCGATGCGTGTACATTCAATGCGCGCGCAATGGCACTCGTCACGAGCGATGCTTCGGAGATTGGCGCAAGTTCGGTCAACCACACACCGTCGCCGAAACCATCGAGCAACTCTGCTCCGACCTGTATCGCACAACGCGTCTTGCCTGCACCGCCTGTTCCCACAAGCGTCACCAGCCGGTGCTGCGCGAGCAGCCCCTTGATCTCGCTCATCACCTCCTCGCGTCCGACGAACGAGGTTAATTGGGCCGGCAGATTATTCGAGAGATGATCGAGTGAGAGCAACTCGGGAAACGTGTCCGGTAAATCCGAAGCCACCAGCTGATAGACGTACTCCGGCTGCGAGAGGTCCTTGAGCCGATGGTTGCCGAGATCGCGCAAAGTGTATCGCGACTCATCGTCAGGTTGTAAAAAGCCCGCGCATGCGCGCGAGAGCAGCACCTGACCGCCATGACCGATTGCAAGCAGGCGCGCAACGCGATTGACGGCAGGACCGAAATAGTCACCGTCGCGTTCCTCGCACGTTCCCGAATGCAAAGCCATGCGCACGCGCAATCCGTTGACGTCCGAAAAGTCTTCGGCGATAAGCGCGCGCTGGGCGTCAAGCGCGGCGGCAGTCGCTTCAGGCGTGCTGGAAAACGCCGCGCAGAAAGCATCGCCCACTGTTTTGAAAACATATCCGCTGTGCGCTTCGATCGCGTCGCGCATGAGCGCATCGTGACGCGCTAATGCAAGCGTCATTGCATCGGGCGCAGTTTCCCACCGTACGGTGCTGCCTTCGATATCCGAAAACAGAAACGTTACGGTACCGGTAGGGCGAGCCGAGACCGGGCGTCCAGGCTCAGCCTGCATCGCCATGCGACGTGTTTCGTGCTAGGGCCACTTCCCTCCGCTGGCCAACCTGCAAAACATGACGACCGTTGCCATACCGGGAACGCGGCGCAGAGAATGGCCGGCGAGTAAGCGTGTCGGAGACGTTCACGCCGAGCACGAAGTCCTATTGACGGCGTGGCTGCGCCCGCGCGCGAAGAGTGCCGTGAATGCGGGTGACGCGTATGAAATCGGCCGCGCCGGCGTCGGTGCTCGAACGTACGCGGATCGCGCGGCACTCGCTCAAGCAAGCGGCGTCGACGAGAGGGCCGTCGAGCAGTTACGCACATACTGCGCCGGCCACGGAATCGAAGTGCTCGAACAGCATTGGCGCTGCGTGGTCTTGCGGGCAACCTTGGATCGCGCCATCGAAGCCTTCGGAGCTTCGGTTGCGACGTTCGAGGATTCCAGTGGACATCGTTTCCGTCAT
>DASSEZ010000118.1:0-2599 GCA_035694945.1 Vulcanimicrobiaceae bacterium | reverse complement strand
TTGATTCGTGATGATTCCGACGCAGCGCCCGTTCAAGTCCCGCCAGGCCGATTGCAAGAACACCTCATCGCCCAGGACGACCTTCGCCGAGGGTAATGTTCCGGCGCGCAGCGATGATACGCTGCTTGCGGCG
Source organism: Vulcanimicrobiaceae bacterium (assembly GCA_035694945.1). Taxonomy (GTDB): domain Bacteria; phylum Vulcanimicrobiota; class Vulcanimicrobiia; order Vulcanimicrobiales; family Vulcanimicrobiaceae; genus DATGJX01. The sequence continues at coordinate 2,466 of DASSEZ010000118.1, read as the reverse complement.
AGCACTGCTGCAAGCGCGGTGATGAAGCCGCGCCTAAACAAAATCGGCCTCGGCGGTTTGCGGAACGATGCGCGCGGCGTGAGCGCGCGAAAAGAGCTCTTTCACCGCGGCCAGGCCTTCATCGCCGACGTCTTCGCTGAACTCGTTGACATACAGGTCGATATGTTTTCGCATCACGTCTTCCTGCATTTCCGTCGCGTGTTCACGCACATATTTCATCACGGTCGGTTCGTGCTCTCGCGCAAAGCGCAGGCTGCGCACGATCGCGTCGTTTACCGCGTGAGCCTGCGCGTCGTCCAAATCGCGGCGGACCAGAATCGCGCCGAGCGGAATCGGCATGCCGGTTTGCGATTCCCACCAATCGCCCAGGTCGATGACTTGCACCAACCCCGCTTCGTGATACGTGAAGCGCGACTCGTGGATGATGAGGCCCGCGTCGGCGGTGCCGTTCGCGATCGCTTCGACGATCTGATCGAAACGCATCGCCAGCGTTTGCGGACGTTTGCCCATCGCCAGGCGCAGCAGCATGAAGGCCGTCGTCATCTCGCCCGGAATCGCGATGAGTTTGTCGCGAAAATCCTCCAGCGCTGTGCCCGCGCCTTTGCGCGTGATGAGCAGCGGTCCGCAGCCGCGTCCGAGCGCACCGCCCGCGCGCAGAATCCGGTAGTCCTCCATGAGCAGCGGAATCGCGCCGTAACTGACTTTGGTGAGTTCATAGTCCGCTTTGAGAGCGGAGTTGTTCAAATTTTCGATGTCTTCGAGTTGGACGCGAACTTGCGGCGCGCCGTCCAGCAAGTTGTTGGTGAGTGCGGCGAAGATGTACGTATCGTTGGGGCATGGCGAGTACGCGAGCGTAAGCGATTTTCGATGAATCACGCCGGGCTCACCAGTGATAGCAAAGCGGTCAAGATGCGTTCTACTCCCCCAACGCCGGCGGAAAAATCCCAGCGGCTGTTCTTACGGTCGCACACGATGTTCGATATTCCCCGGACCTCGATCGCCGCAACACCGGCGATTTCGGCGGCGCGCAGCACCGCGAAGCCCTCCATTGTTTCGACGCCCACGCCGAACGCAGCGAGACGGGCGGCGCTCGCATCGGTTGCCGTGACACGCGGCACGGTGATCCCGCGAACCGCACGAAAGCCCAGCTCGACAAGGCGATCGACCAGCGTCAAGTCGGAACTTGCGCGATTCACCACCGATGCGCCGTCGGGCAATGAAATCGCCACGCCCGTTTCGAGGTCGAGTTCGAGCGATTCGTCCGTAACCACGACGCCTTCGCCCAATTCCGCCGCGCCTTCGAACGCTCCGGCGATGCCGGCACTGATGACGAGATCGTATGTGCTTTGCGCGAGCGCGCGCGAGACGCACGCGGCCGCTTCAACGGGGCCGACGCCGGTTACGAGCATTTCGACGTGCGGGTGCGAGTGGAAGAACGCAAGTTCTTTGCCCACCGCGCAGGTGACCAGTATCATGCGCTACGGAACCCCGATGAGTTTGTGCGTTTGCAGCGAGAGGCGCAGCCGCGCGGGATGCGCTTTGATGTACGCGAGCGCCAATGCGACGTTCTTCGGTTTATTGCCTTCGGGCTGAAGCAGCAGCACTTGTGCATCGTTCGCGTGCGCGAGCCACTCTTCCGGGACGCGTTCGTCGACGATGAGTTTGAGTTCGTTCGCGCGTGAAATCATGCGATCGTCCGCGCGCTCTTTGGGCGACACGCAAAGCCATACGTCCGCAGGGAGCTCGGTGTAGATCGTGCCGTTCGATTCGATGTGCACGCGGCGGCCGTCACGGCGCAGCGCGTCGATGAGATCGAGTGTTTCCCGCTGCGCCAGCGGCTCGCCGCCCGTCAGGATGACCATGGGGCAATCGCCGCCGAGTTCGCGCACGCGCTTTACGACCTCGTCGACGCTCGCGAAAAACTTCAGCGAATAATCCGTATCGCAGAAATCGCACGAGAGATTGCAGCCGGCGAGGCGCACGAATACCGCGGGCGTGCCGCTGTACGCGCCCTCTCCCTGAATGCTATAGAAAATTTCCGCAAGTTGTAACATCAATGAAAATCACTCTTGCGTAACACGGCGCAAGAGGTGGCGGTTTCCCAGAGCACCAGTTCGTCCAGACCGGGCAGCACCGGCTGCAGGCGCTCCCACACCCAAGCGACGATGCGCTCGCACGTGGGATTCTCGATGACGTCGTTGAGCGACGTGTGGTCGAGCACGTCGAGAATCTCGCTGTGAACGACGCTCCGCAGGGTATCGAAATCCTCGATCATTCCGGTTGCCGGGCCGCTGGTTTGAAGCGGGCCGCGCAGGGCGACCTCCAGCCGGTACGAGTGGCCATGGGGCCGGGCGCACTTGCCCAGATGATAAGGGAGAACGTGCGCCGCCTCGAACCGGAAAAGCTTACGAATCTGCATGGGTGGATCGTCGTTCTCTATTTGCCACCACGCCTCCGTCGGGGAAT
>DASSEZ010000117.1:0-3520 GCA_035694945.1 Vulcanimicrobiaceae bacterium | reverse complement strand
GCCGAGGAGATGCGCAAACGCTATGCGCGGGCCGGTCGCGGTGGGCGCAGCCGGCTACTGGACGAATTTGTGGCGGTAACGGGCTATCATCGCAAGTACGCCGTGAAGCTGCTCGGGCAACAGCCCGTGCCGCGAGAGCGGTCGCCGGGGCGTCCCTCGCGGATCAGCGTCGAGGCAGTAGCAGCGCTGGTGAAACTGTGGCGCGCGATGGATTACCCGTGGTCGGCACGGCTGGTAGCAATGCTTCCCGCGTGGATGCCGCATGCGAGAACGCATTTCGATATGAATGATGAGACCGAACAATTGTTGCTCTCGATGAGTGCGCGCACCATCGATCGCGCACTCAAGCCGCATCGCGTCGAACTCAAACGGCGCATCTACGGGCGCACCAAACCAGGAACGTTGCTCAAGCATCAAATTCCCGTGCGAACCGAACGCTGGGACACGACCGAAGTGGGATGGTGCGAGACAGATACGGTGGCGCATTGCGGCGAGAGTGGCGAGGGTGAGTTTGCGTTCTCCGTGAACTTGACCGACATCGCTTCGACCTGGACTGAGACGCGCGCCGTGCTGGGTAAAGGCAAGCGTTTCGTTGTTGCGGCGTTGGAAGAGATGCGCCGCAGTTTACCGTTCGTGCTGCGCGGCATTGATTCGGACAGCGGCGGCGAGTTCATCAATTTTCACTGCTACGATTGGTGCAAGGAGCACGAGCTGCAGTTCACGCGCGGCCGGCCGTACCACAAAAACGACAACGCCCACATTGAACAAAAGAACTGGACGCACGTACGCAAGATCTTCGGGTGGAAACGCGTCACCGAGCCAAAAGCGATTGAAATGATGAATGAACTTTATCGCAGCGAACTGCGATTGATGCTGAATTATTTTCAGCCCAGCGTAAAGTTGATCGAGCGCCGGCGAGTCGGCAGTCGCGTTCAGCGCATCTATGACAAACCCAAAACGCCGTTCGAGCGGCTCATCGAATTGGGTGTGCTTTCACCCGAACAGCTCGCCGTGATGCGGGCTGAGCGCGACGGACTGGACCCCATCGCACTTGCCGCCGCGATCGAAGCAAAGGTCGCCGCCACGCTACGGCAACCAGCGACCAATGCCATTCCAGCGAAGCCGGGCCCAACCCAGGCCTATCGCAACAGCTTCGCTCACGCGCATCCCGGCGGCGCCGCTCGACACGCTGCTCAGGCAGCCGCTCCGGTAAGAAGTAATGCGGCGCGATAACCGCAGCCCCGGTAAGCAACCTTTATGGCGCTACGGGTGGACTTGTTCGCCGACGTCCTGGCCAATGATCATGCAGTACTCGGCGCTATACGTGTCCTTGTATTTTGCGGCTTCGAAGATGCCGGCCGTGTGAATGGCCTCGCCGGACTTGCACTCGATCATCACGCGATAGCCGAGCGTTCCGAGTTGGGCGTCGGCGTAGCCGTCGGGTGCGCCGTGGCCGCCGATGTGCTTTGCAGCGCAATCCACCGTTGACTCTGCGCACAGTCGCGCAATCCAGTGCGGGCGAGGGCGAGTTTCGTGAAGTGAGACTTGGCGCAGCGGGGACTGCCGCATACGATGCGGCTGCTACAGCGTGCAGTGAAGTAGGTTACCTGCACTCTCCACGCTCTAGGCCGAACGGATCACCTTTAACCTCATATCCTTCATACACCGTATCGTCTGTTGTGCCTTTCCAAGCGGGCGGGCGCGGGACGCCGAAATAAACGACATCGTTGTCACGCGATTGATTGCTTGTCACGATGAAGCCGGATATTTTGGAGCGACCGTGCGCATACACAGGCGTAGGTACCGGGTACTGCAGCGATGCCGCGAGCGTGATAAGTAGAAGGTTTTCCTGCGCCGCAACACGACCATGCGTCGCCAGTGATCGCTGGCGCCGTAGGATGTTATCCTCTATTTGCGATTTGGGCTGCAACATACAGTTACACGCGCGCCGCCAATCAAAGAAGTCTGCGGCGGTTAGCGATCGAAGCACGACGGTTATTTGTCGAGAACGACTTGGCGCGCATTTCCCGTGGTGAAACCCGCTTGTGTTTGTCGCTGTAGCGTTTGGCCATAATGCGGCCTCCGTATGCCCGTTTGCGCACCCGAAGGCGGCGAAACACAATGCGAGTGCTAATATTAGCGGGCGCATATGCTTACAGTACCTGCGTGTAAATGACAACGCCTCGACTGCGCTCGGCGCCGCTCACTGCGTTCGCGGTCGTTCAATACCTCACGATGACAAGGTTGGTGATAACACTACCAGTCCGCTCTTTTCCGCATCCCAGACTGCCGCCCCGACGAGTGGGCTCGTGAGCCAGTCGATCGCGAGACGCAGTTCGTCGCGGGTGCAGCTTACGTGGCTGCCGCGGGAGATGAGTTCTTGATCGACGAGTAGTATCGCGGCGTCTTCCGTGAGCACCGGTGCCTGAGCCGGCGGGCCTGTTTCGACCGCTACGCACTGCGTTGCCCAGGCTGAGGCGCGGAGGATTTCGGCGATGATGCGGACGCGCTTGGTTTTGCCGTGGTTGCGATCCCAGATGAGGTCTTGCACGACGTCGCCGGCGATGACGCCCGGTTGGAGCATCGACAGCATTTCGAGCGCGTTGGCTCGCAGGGTTATGTGGGCGCCGATCGCGGCGAGGTGCTCCATGTGCTCGGCGCTGAGCTTCGTCCAGTGGCCGAAGTAATGCGCGTGCCACTGCGCAGCTTTTTCGGAGCCGAACGGATAGGCGGTCCATACGATGGGAATGGCGCCGAAGAGCGGTTCGAGGAGCGGCGCGATGCGTTGGTAATGCGAAACAACCGCTTCGTCTGAAGCGGACACACCCGGTAGTACCTCCATGGCGCGCGGGTTGGCGATTGTGTTGTGGGCGACCTTTGGTGGACGGTACGCCGCCTCGGCTTCGCTCGGCGCCGCTCACTGCGTTCGCGGTCGTTCGATACCTCACGATGACACAACGTTGGGCGTTGCGTTGACTAGTCGGTAGGTTTTCGATATAGTTGGGTTCGATAGGTAGGGTTTCGAAGGAGTGCGCCTATGCCGTCTGACGTATCGCGGGCTTTGCCGCTCAGCCCGCGCGCTTTTTACATCCTGGTTGCGCTCGCGGAGGAAGACACTCACGGCTACGCGCTCTCGAAGCGCGTCGAGACGATGAGCGCCGGCACCGTACGCATCACGGGCGGCACACTCTATCCGCTCATTAAACAAATGCTCGACGATGGCTGGATTGTCGAAACGGCGGCTGCGCCGGGCGACCCGCGGCGGCGTGCGTATCGGTTAACTCCGCGCGGCCGCCGAATCGCTCAAGCGGAAGCGGCGCGTTTGACGGACGTGCTTCGCGCGGCGCGTGAATGCAAACTTGTGCCGTCGGGCAGCAGCCTCTGATGGCGCGCACGCTCCTCGCAATTGCGCTTCTCGCGTTTCCGGTAGAGTTCCGGCGCGCGTACCGTGCGCAGCTCTTCCTCGACTTGGAGCATCGCACGAACGAACGCGGTTACGCTGCACGCATCTTCTTCGAAG
>DASSEZ010000116.1:0-15722 GCA_035694945.1 Vulcanimicrobiaceae bacterium | reverse complement strand
ACGGACGAATCCGGTAATGTGCAACGTCTGGTTCTGGCCGTTCACCGCCATGTTTTGATCGCCGGCAATCTGCAGCACGCCGCTCGGCAGTACGTTGACGACCGTCGCCATCATGTCGCTGATGAACGACGTGGTGCCGGTTTCCGTGCGCGAACTCTGCGAGCCGGTGTTGCCGCCGAGCGAGGTCGGAATGTTCACCAGTCCGCCGAGCAGACGAATTCCCGTCGTGCCGCTGCCGCCGCCGGTTCCGTTCGAGGAACCGACGCTGAACTGTTTGCTCTGATTGGAGATGTCGCTGCTGTTGCTCTGGACCGCGAAATTGAACTCGATGTGCAGCAGATCACCCACCTGCGCGGCGCGGTGATCCGGTCCTAAACGAAGCGGATGCCCCGGCCCGACAGCCGGCGGCGCCGCCACGTACAGCGTGTCGGCCAGTGCTGCCGCCGGCAGCATGAGCAGCGCAAAGGCCATCGCGAAACTGCGTGCCTTTCTCATTCTTGATCGCCTCCTGAAATATCGAGTTCAACCGTATTGGGCGCCGTCACCGTACCGGAGATCGCCTTGTGCGTCGACGGATTGTAGACGGACACTTCATCGCCCAGTCCGCCGCTGGTGCGCGCGATGCCGTCGGCGCTCACTTGCACGCCCGCATCGCGAACGATGAGCACGACCGTCGCGCCGGCCTTCACGATTTCATTGACGGTCGTTGCCGCAATGGTCACCGGCTGGCCTTTGAGGAGGCTGCCGCTGAGTTTGCGGCCGACGAGCGCGCCGATGCCGTTGCCGGGGCGGCCGGTGTATGGCACGCGCGCCATGACGAGATCGTCCGCAGAGAGCACCGTTCCCGGAACGATGTCGTGCGCCGCGACCGCCGTTTCGACGTACTGCTGCATGCGATAGCCGACGTACACCGTGCGTTCCAGTTTGCCGTCGACGTTGATAGCGACCGGCACGTTCACAAACGACGGCGTACCGATCGGCGACTGCGCATCGAGCGAGATGAGCGCGTCATGGTGAGCCTGTCGAACCACGGTTACGACTTGATCCGGTACGACCGAAACCGCGACGTACTGATGATCCGCGTCGTGCGCGAGATCGGCAATTTCGCGCGATGCGGCCTGCGCGATACGCCGGCCGCTCACGGTCAGCACGGAACCCTGCGCGCGCACGGCAATCGGTGCGAGCGTAAGGAGTGCGACGACCAGAGCGACGAGCGAACGCATCATCTTATCGAATAATCTGGTTGGCGGTCTGCAGCATTTCGTCAGCAGCCGTGATGGTTTTGGAGTTTGCTTCGAACGCGCGCTGCGAGGTGATCATGTTGACGATTTCCTGCACCACTTGCACGTTGGAATTTTCCAGGTAGCCGCCTTGCAGCGTGCCGGCGCCGTTCAATCCCGCTTGCGTCACAATCGGGGCACCCGACGCGGCCGTCTGCGTGTACAAGTTGTGACCGCCCAACGGCGAGAGACCCGCCGGATTGACGAATCGCGCGAGTTGAATCTGTCCGAGTTGCTGCGGCAGATTCGAACCGGGGACGAGCGCCGTGACGGTGCCGTCTTCGCCGATGCTCAGTTGCTGCGCATTTTGCGGAATCGTGATCTGCGGCTGGACGAAATAGCCGTCGGCGGTCACCATCGCTCCGTTCGCGTCGCGCTTGAACGAACCGTCGCGCGTATACGCCGTCGTACCGTCCGGCATCGTTACCTGGAAAAACCCGTCGCCTTCGATCGCAACGTCGAGCGCATTGCCGGTTTGAATCAGATTGCCTTGCGTGAAGATCTTCTCCGACGATCCGACTTTCACGCCCAGACCAACGTCCTGACCCACCGGAACGACGCTCGCACCTACCGGCGTTCCCGGTGCGCGAAGTTCCTGGTACACCAAATCTTGAAAGCGCGCTTCGTTGCGCCGGAACCCGGTCGTGTTCACGTTCGCCAGGTTGTTGGAAATGGTGTCCATCTGATATTGCTGGGCTTCCATTCCGCTGGCCGCGGTGTAGAGTGCTCGCATCATGACGGTGAACGGGCTCCTTTACTTCTGACTGTTGGCGACCGTTTCGATCGCCCAGCCGTTGGCTTGATCTTGCGTTTGAATCACTTTTTGATTGGCTTCGAACCAGCGCTGCGCGGTAATCAGGCCGACCATCTCGCGCACGACGTTCGCGTTGCTCTTCTCGAGAAAACCCTGGTGGATCGTCGACGACCCCGCCGCGGCGCGCGCGGGAAGCGCGGCGTTGCTCGCGATGAAGCGGTTATCGCCTTCGGGACGCACCTGCGTAAGATTACCGAACTGCACGAGCGCAACGGTGTCGATGAGCCGGCCGCCCTGGGTAATCTGGCCGTTTTGATCGATCTGCACGGCGCCGGCGTTTTGCTGGAGTTGAACCGGCCCGTTCGTGCCGAGCACGAGGCTGCCGTCCATCGTCACCAAACGCCCCGTGGGGTCTTCGGCGAACTGGCCGTCGCGCGTGTAGCGTAAGCCTTGCGGCGTGCGAATCGCGAAAAATGCATTGCCTTGAATGGCCAGGTCGAGCGGATTTCCGGTCTGCGCAAGGGTGCCTTGCTCGAAGACGGCGGGAGTGTCCATGACCTGCGCGCCCATGCCGAGCGTACCGACGAATGCGCTGCTCGACGTTCCGCGCGGATTCTCCGAGGGAACCGTCTGCTGGCGGTAGAGCGCCATCTCGGGGCCGGTTTGCACCTGCAGCAGCGTACGCTTGAAGCCGCTGGTGTTCACGTTCGCCAGGTTGTTGGCGATGACGTCAGCCTGCGATTGTGCTACCAGCGCTCCCGATGCCGCAGTATAAAGTCCACGTACCAAAAGCAAAACCTCCGCACGAACTGGGCGTACTCGGCACATCGGCCTCGTACTGCGGAACCGTCAATCAGTCGGGTTCCGCCGCGGCTCCCACCCCGTGCGAGAGGCAGTCCAGCCGCGTTCACTTCAATCTATCGGCATGTGGTCGCTTGACTTTAGCCTTGTGGCTGGTGTTCGTGGTTTGGGTGGGTGCTGGTTTTAGGCGCCCTAAGGAACGCCATCCTGGCTACGGGCGCAATTCACAGCCGCCAAAAACCAGCACCCACCCAAACCACGAACCGTTTTCGAAATTGCTTTTTAGAATGGGCGACGCACACGCGGATAGATGTTTCGTAGGGTAATTAGAGTGGTGGTGCGGGCCCAGTCCAGAGTGCGGGACAAAGTGAGCGCGAGCGGCTCTTTGATGAACTCCCAGAAGATTTCGGCCAACAAGTCCAGCATTCGCTCACACATTACCGCGCGCGAAGATTAAAGTTGCGTTGGTGAAGGAGGCCGCCGCGCGCATGATGCGCAAAGCCGTGTGCCGATGGTTGTGCTCGCTGCACTGACTGCCGCACTGCTGCGACCGGCATGGACGGCCGCACCGCCTGCGTCGCTCGACGCGCCCGAATGGCGCAAAGCGGCGCACGAGCGGTTTCAGAACACCGACGTCTATTTGCTCGAAGACGGAACGTCGCTCTACGTGGCGTTCGATGCGACCGCCGCCGATGCGCAAAACGGCGACGCGGTCTCGCTGTACCTGTGGTCCGACAAGGCGGCTTACCACTTCAAAGCCGATGCGAAAGGCGCAGCGTCGGGCACATGCAGTGCGGGTGCCATGCCGCAGTGGACCGCGAAAGAAACGCCCGCGCACGACGGTTATCGCGTGGTCATGCGTTTTCCTGAAGCCATGTTCACGCGAGGCGGACAGTCGCACTGGCTCGTGCAATTCGCGCGTGAAGTACCGGGCCGTCATCTCGCGTACACCTGGCCCGCGTCGAGCGCGCAGCCCGGCAACGTGCTGTACGCGACGGCGTTCAGCGGGCGAGCCGCGGATGCTTTTAACGCTGCTGCGAACGTTGCATCGGAGCCGGCGGTCGCGCCCGCATCGCAAGTACAGCGCCTGTGGACCGATCCCGCGGCATCGCTGCCCTCGCCCGAGATTCCGTCAAACGCGCAAGGCGTCGCCGTCGCCCAGTCGCGCGACAACTTTCACTTCGCCGGTGTCGAGGCGAAGGGCGCCGACGGCTCGCAGCACGATGCACAATCGGTCGGATGGAGCAGCACCGACGGGCACACGTCGGCCGGCGTCGCGCGCATCGCGAGCGCGAACGGTTCGGCGTACGACGTGACGCAAGCGCTTTCTTTCGCGTTCGACAATCAGCAGAATATGCGTTTCTCGGCCGGCGTTTCCGGCGATCGCGGTTCGGACGTCAGCGATGCGTCCCAAGCGAACTACAGTTACTACGACTTCTCTCTGTATGGCGAGGACAGCGCGTTCGAAATGCGATGGAATACCGCGGGGCCGCAATACAACGACACCAGCGGCGATGCGCCCGCGCCTGGTACGCGCGGCTATACGCTCACCGCGTCCCGGCAATTCGGCAGCATCTCCGTAAACGCCGGCGCCGATCGCTATCGCGACGATTTCGGCGATCTCGCCTCAGGCGACGAGCGTGCGGCGATCTCGGCTGCGCTCAGCCCCACCTTTACGTTCGACGTCGACGCCGCGGCAAACGCCGCGACGCAGTACGATACACTGCCGTTCGCGCAAAGCGGCGCGCAACTGCAGTACCAGCACGGCGGCCAAAGTGCCCGCCTGTCGTATCATCAGGACAGCTACGACGGCGGAATTGCGCGTGAACTGGCGATCTCCGGCGGTTTCGACGTTCCACTGCTCGGCACGATGCAACTGGCGCACCGCCAAACGATGACGACCGGTGTACTCGCGCTCATGGAACCGGAAGAGAGCGACAGCGCATCGCTCATGCACCGCTTGCAACACGGTACGGTGTCGCTGGGCTACCAGTATGCGGCGGGCGCGGCGAACGTGACGTTTTCGTTCGAGGATCGTTTGCCAATCGGCCTGATTCGCGCGACGTACTTCAATCCGAACACGCGCTTTTCGACGCCGAACTTCTCGCTCAAATTCGTGACGTTATAGACCACCAAACGCGTACGAGTAATTTTTGAGCCGCGGCCAAATCGCCGAGAGCGGCTGCTTGGGATTGCGCAGCACCCAAATCGGCAGGTTGTTCTCGTACGGCATCGCGAGCGGATTGTAAAACGTACCGACGCGCTGTACCGAGCGGTAATACGGCAGCAGTTCGCGCCCGTTGACGTCGATCACGACGGCGCCGCTGTAGCCGTGCGTGCCCCACAGCCAGTACGTGTTGTTGCCGCTGATTGCCGGTGGCAGTCGATCGGCCGCACCATAAAGATCGATGGCGCTCGCTTCGCCGAAATTGTGCGCGTAGATCGCTGCGCCCGTGCGCTCCGAGGCCGGCAGCGACCGATATACGCCCGCGACTCGGCCTTCGAGCTGCGGCCAGCCCGTCATGTCGGCATAGTATTGAATCGGCGTGCGGTTCGTCGTTTTCTGCACGTGGAACGAAATGTGAAAGACGTTGCCCAAAAATTCCTGATAGCGGATGTAGGTGTTCATCGGCACGATGGGCAGCACGAACGGCGTTGACGGAATGGCGAACGCGATCACGACGGCCACGATGGCAACGCGCCACTTGTGGCGCACGCCGGTCCAGCGTTCTATCGGCACCGCACCCGCGGCGATGAGATATGCATAAACGGGCGCAGGATAGTAAGCCTTCGCATCGCCCGCCCACATCATGGCGATGAGCGCCGCGTACGTATACGCCAAAAAGCGCGTGCGCTCGTTCGCGAAGAGCCAGCCCAAGCCCACCAGCCACACGATGGAGAGCAGCGGGCTCTCGATCATGATTTGCTGCAGCGGGAACGGCGGCCATCTGAGCATGAACTTGCCGTAGTCGTTGTGCAGCAGTTGCAGCATCGGGAAGTGATAATGCCATTGCCACCACACGTTCGGTGCGATGAGCCCCGCACACAGTACCACCGCCGCCGCGAACCACGGCGTGCGCAGAATCGTGCGCTGCGGCGTGAGCAACAGTCCGACGACGATCGCGACCGCGAAAAATGCGATGCTGTACTTGCTCCAAAAGCCGAACGCGGTCAGCGCTCCGGCCGCGACCCACCAACGCGGGTCCGCGCCGCGGGAGATACGATAGACGAGCAGCGCGATCAGCGGCCACACCGCCATCTCCACCGTGTCCGGCGAGAGCCGCGATCCGAACGCGAGCATCTGCGGCGCGAACGTCGTCACCAGCGCCGCGACGATGATCGCGAACCGGCCGCCGCCCAGTTCTACCGCGAAGCGGCTCGCGATGTACGTCGTGATTGCGGCAAATATCGCCGGGATCGCGCGCAATGCGAACAGCGAGATCCCGAAGGTCTGCGAAAACGCCGCCAAAAGCGGAACGAGCGAGGGCTGATCGACGTAGCCGATGTCCGGGCGGAAGCCGCAGATAATGAAATACAGCTCGTCGCGGAAAAAACCGTAGTGCGGGTTGCCTGCTAGGTGCAGCGCCAGCGTCAGGCCAGCGGCGATCCACGGAATATGACGGGCCAGGACGCTGCGCTGCGCCTGGGTGCGAACCTCTCCCCGTTCCGTAGTAACGGACCGCTGCAGTAACACGCTTGGCTCTTTACCCTTCCCGGGCGCCGATACTTCATCGACCGGTATTCTCCCCCGGGAGCTGACGGCCGCGTTTAGACCTGCATGCGCGAGATTTCGGTATAGGCGTCCAGTAATTTGTTGCGGATCGCCATCGTGAACTGCATCGCCAAATTCGCTTCTTCCACCGATGTGACGACTTTGCTCACGTCGTTGGTGCGCCCGGCGGCGAGATCGCGCGTAAGTTGATCGGACGAGGTCACTTTGTCGTTCACGTCGCTCAAAAACGACTTGACCGTGTCCTTGAACGAAGGAGCACCGGTGGCTGCACCGCCCGGAATCGCTTGCGTCTGAACGTCGTTACTGCTGCCCGTGCCGATATCCGGAACGAACGTTCCCGGAATGGCGCTGCGCATTGCTGCGTCGTACGACGAGTTGATGTCCACTGGCTCCCCTTCTTATCCGGCGCTACGACCGCAAAATATTCAGCGCGGCGTTCGTCATGTTGCGCGCTTCCTGCATCGCCGACACGTTCGCTTCATATGCCCGAGAGGCAGCCATCATGTCGACCATTTCCTTGACCACAGAGACGTTCGGATAGTGCACGTAGCCGCGCGCGTCCGCATCGGGATTGCTCGGATCGAAAACGAGCCTGTCGGGGCTTTGATCCTGCTCGACGCCGAGCACTTCCACGCCGCCCTGCCCGAGTTTTTCGATGTCGTTCGGATCGCCCGCGGTTTCGGGCGCGCCGCCCGGTTTCTGCGCGAAAACGACGAGCTGCCGTTTGAACGGGCCGCCGCCCGGCGTGTGCGTGGTGTTGGCGTTCGCGATGTTGTTCGCGATGACGTCCATGGCCAGACGCTCCGCGGAAAGACCCGAGGCGCTGATCTCGACCGAACTATAGAAGCCCATTAGTGCGTCTGCTCCGTAATCGCTTCACGCAAGCGCATGAACTGCACTTGGAGTAGTTGCGCCATGGTTTGCGAGTATCCCGAGTTTTGCGCGAGCTGCGCCGTTTCTTGATCGACGTCCACGTTGCTGCCGTCGACACGCATCTTGTCGGTCGTATCGACTTGCACTTGCGGATCGAACGGTTGCGGCGCGGCTTGCGAGCCGAGCGCGAACTGGCGATCGCTGTTGGTCAACATGCCGAGATCGTCGCCGGACGAATCGCCCTCGGCCGCCGCCAGGGCGTCTTTGAAAGACACGGACTGGCGCCGGTACCCCGGCGTATTGACGTTGGCAATGTTCTCGGCGATGGCGGTCTGCTGCATGTCCGCGCCTGCAATGGCATTGCTCAGCGTGTCGACGGTGGGGCCGAACGAGACCGAGTTGACGTCGTTCATCTACAACGGTATCGGTTGCTTGGCCGCAAATGTTGAACGGCGGTCCTACGCAAACTGCGTGGCATGGAGCCGCGCGTAGGCGCCGCCCTTGGCAAGCAGCGATTCGTGCGAGCCCATTTCGACGACTCGGCCGGCCTCGATATAGAGGATGGTGTGCGCGCGGCGGATCGTCGAGAGCCGGTGCGCGATGATGAGGGTGGTCCGCCCAGGCAGCAAGCGGTCGAGCGCCTGTTCGATAAGGACTTCGGAATGGCTGTCGAGCGCGCTGGTGGCCTCGTCGAGTATCAGGATCCGCGGATCGCGCAAGATGGCGCGCGCGATGGCGACGCGCTGTCGCTGACCGCCCGAGAGGCGCAAACCGCGTTCGCCGACTTCCGTTTCGTAGCCCTCGGGAAAACCGAGGATGAATTCCTCCGCGTTCGCCTCTCGCGCGGCGGCGCGCACTTCTTCGTCGGTAGCCTCCAGGCGGCCGTACCGGATGTTCTCGGCGATGCTGCCGCGGAAGAGCTGCGCCTCTTGCGGTACGATGCCGATTGCCGCGCGCAGATCGGCGAGCCGCACGTCCGCGAGGTCGATGCCGTCGAGCGTGATGCGCCCGCTCTGTGGCTCGTAAAATCGGGGCACCAGATTCACGATCGTCGTCTTGCCGGCGCCCGATGGCCCGACGAGTGCGACGATCTGTCCCGCGTCAATCTCCGCGGAGAAGTCCTCGAGCACCGGCGCTTCATCGGCGCTGTACGAAAAGCGCACGCGCTCGAACGCGATACGCCCGCGCACGTTCTGCAGCGTAACGGCACCGGGCTTGTCGGCACGCTCGACCGGAAGATCCAAAATTTCGTAGACACGGCCGGCTCCGACGACCGCTTTGCTCAATTCGCCGACGAACGCCGCGAAACGGTTCATCGGATTGATCAAGTTGGCGAGCAGCGCCCAATATTGAAAGAGTTCGCCCACGTTCAGCCGGCCGACGACGACTTCACGCGTGGAAAGCCAGATGATGCCGACGACGGCCGTCGTCATCAGTACGGAAAGCACCAACGGCTGCGTCTGAATGAACTGCGTAAGCTTCATGTAGACGCTGAAATACTCGTCGTTGCGTTGGCGGAAGCGATGCGCTTCGTAACTCTCTCGCCCGAACGCTTTGATGATGCGCTGTCCGGTGAGCGCTTCGGTGAGCGTCGCTGAGAGATCGGCGATGCGCTGCTGCGAACGCGTCGTGCTGCTGGAGATCAATCGCTGAAAACGTGAAACGGCGATCGAGATGATCGGAGCAACCACGATCAGCGAACACGTCAGCAGCCAGTCCATGTAGATCATCAGCACGAACGACGAGACGAACGTCACGGTGTTGGTGACGAGTTGCGGCAGCGAAATGCTGACCGCGTCGGTCATGATCTGCAGATCGCTGTTGAAGCGCGCGATGAGATCACCCGGACGCCATTTCGCGAATTCACCGAGCGGCAGGCGAAGGATGCGCTCGAAGAGGTGCGCGCGCATCTTCGCGATGAGATGCTGCCCGCTCCACGCCATCAGGTATGACTGCCCGTAGGTCGCTACGGCCCCCAAGATCATCGCGACGAAAATGGCGAACAGCGCCACGTACAACACGTGCAACTGCGGGTGGCGCGCGGTGATGACCTTATTGATGATCTGGTTAAAGCCCCACGGGCCGACCAGGTTGGAAAGGCCGGCAACGGTACCCAGAACGATCGCAACGCCAAGCGTTGCGGCGTAGGGCCGCGCGTCGTGCGCCAAGCGCGCAAGGATTCCGCGGGTGGTCATCGGCCACTGCCTTGCCGTCGCGGCGTCCTGAAACCTCTCGGCGAGTTTTCGGTACATTGGAAAGAAGCTAGAGCCGGGAGAAACACCGTGGATTGCTACTTTCACTCGAACGTTCCGTCCGTCGCCGCATGCACCGACTGCGGCAAACCGATTTGTGCGACGTGCCGCGACACCGCCGGTACCTGCCCGAGCTGCCGCTTAGCGGCGAAGATGGAGGCCGCCGGCACCGCCAAAAAGGCTGTCGCCGGGGAAGTGCCCCCGCGCACGCAGCAGTGGTGGCATACCGGGCCGCAGCAGGCCGCACAACCCGCCGCGCAACCGCGTGCGACCGTAAGCGAGGTCGACGATTCGCCTGAATCGCGCGCACTGGTCGCGCTCGGCTATCCGCTCTTCCCGCTCGCCGTTCTGTCGCTCTTCGATCGCAAGCAGTCCAAGCGGTTGCGCAAGCATGCGTACCAAGCCATCGGCTTCAACGTCGGCATGGCAGCCGTCTCGGCGGCGTTGTGGTTCCTCATCAATCTGCCGTTCGTCGGCTGGACGCCGCTCGGATGGAGTTCCGCGCTGCTCTACGGATTGCTGCTGCCGATTTGGATCGTGCTCAGCGTCTACTACGGCATCAAAGCGTGGCACGGATACGACGTGCGCGTACCGATCATCAGCGATTGGCTCGACGATCGAATGCCTGCGTAGGGTTCGGCGGTCACTAGGGTTCCGTGAAGATCGCTCGCAAAAGGCCATCCAAGGCCCTTTGCTGCTTATGCAGTGCAGAAATTACTTTTCTGCGGTGAACTCCTGATAACGTTGTAGAAATTCGCGCGCCGCGCGATCGTGATCCACTACCGGTTGCGGATAGGGCTGCTCAGCGTACAGCGGCAGCTCTATTTGCGTGCTTGCCGCGCGCGTCGCTATTGCTCCGGCAGGTAAATGTGCGAGTTCTTCGATCCACGTGCGCGCGTACACACCGAGCGGATCGAAGCGGCGCGCCTGTTTGGCTGGATTGTAGATGCGCGGATACGCCGCGAGGTCCGCGCCGACGCCCGCAACCCACTGCCAATTTCCGATGGCGAGCGCCGGATCGTCTTCGATGAGATACCGCTCCCACTCGTCGAGGCCGACACGCCAGTCCACGCCGAGATCGAAGCACAAAAATGATGCCGCAATGGCGCGCACGCGGGGATGCATCCATCCCGTTTCGTGCAATTGCCGAATCCCTGCGTCGATGAGCGGATAACCGGTGCACCCGGCCCGCCAAGCGTCCAGCGCCGCGTGCGTGCGCGCGAACGAAAAGTCGCGCATCTTCTCCTGCAGCGGCTCGCGCTGCGTGCGCGGGTTGTACCACGAGAGTTGCAGGAAGAAATCGCGCATTGCCAGCGAGCGCAAAAACAGTTTGAGTGAATTGCGTTCTTCCGCAAGCAAGAACGGATCGTCCAGGCGTTTGCGTGTTTCGCGAACGATGGTGCGCGCCGAGATCGTACCAAACGAAAGATCCGCGCCCAGGTGCGATGTCCCGTCGTCCGCGGGTTGGTTGATCGCAATCGCATACTGCAAGCCGTCACTTTGCAAGAACGATTCGAATCGGCGCAGCGCGTGCGACGCGCTCGCGTGCATTGCGGGCACCTGTGCGCCGAACTCCGCCGGCT
Source organism: Vulcanimicrobiaceae bacterium (assembly GCA_035694945.1). Classification (GTDB taxonomy): domain Bacteria; phylum Vulcanimicrobiota; class Vulcanimicrobiia; order Vulcanimicrobiales; family Vulcanimicrobiaceae; genus DATGJX01. The sequence goes on along the minus strand of DASSEZ010000116.1, from coordinate 4,446 downwards.
GCGGAAGCGGTTCGGTTTCCACGTCGGCCGGTGCGAACGAGAGCAACAGCGGTATTTCGTACGAGGGCGGTACCATCTCGCGCCACAGTTCGTGATAGGGAACGAACGCGCGATAGCCGTCGCCTGCCGAACGCCGCGCCGCAGTCGTTTCTTCAGGAGCGAGCGCGGGAGCATCGGGAACGACTACGGCGCGCAGCCCCGCCTCTTCGAGATCCGATTGCAGACGCTGATCGGCCTGCATGCCTGCGCCGTCGAAACTGGCGCTCCACGCGACCGTCTGCGCGCCGCAACTTTTGGCCAGTTGACGCAAAATCGCACCCGGATTGCCGCGCCGCACGACCAGGCGCGAGCCGCGTTCGCGCAGCGAGGCGTCGAGCGATGCCGCCGCACCGCAATAAAATGCCGCACGCCGCGGTGACGCGCCGATGCGCGCCTGCAACGCTTTGTCGATGACGAGCACCGGCAGCACTTCACCGTACGATGCGGCCGCCGCGAGCGTCGCGTGATCGTCCAAGCGCAAATCGCGGACGAACCGGTGAATGACCACCGGCATTACAGCGTTTCCACGTACGCGCTCACGTCGCGCACGTCGGTTTGCGAGATGCGGCTCGGAAAGAGCTTCGGCATGGGCGGCGCGGGATCGAGAACGATGCTGTACACGGAGCGATAGGCACGCCGCGCACTTTCATTCACGAGCGCGGGACCGATCGGGCCGCCCACGCCGCGTTCGCCGTGGCACGCGGCACACTGGCCCTCGTACACGGCTTTTCCGCGTGTAAGGTCGGCACCGCTCACGGAAACGCTGGGCGCGGAGGCGGTTTTGGCTGCGCCGTGGCGGCTGCATCCGGCTGCCGCGCACGCCGCGGCGAGCAGGACGAAGGAGGCTGCGGCCATGCGAAGCGACACACGCCCGCGATTAAACAAAAGGTAGGCTTGTCCCCACTTGGCAAACACAGGGGCGTGCCGAGCAAAATCTATCTGCGCTTCGCTCAACAGAGCGACGCACAGCGCCTCTTTACCGACAAGGTGATCGGCGGTCCGCCGCCGCGCCGCGAAACCTGGCCGCAGCGCGTAACGAAGTGGCTCTCGGAGCAGCAAGCCGGGCGCCGCGTGATTTTGATCGCCGAAGATCAAAGCGGCCTGCTCGGCATGGTGCAGCTCGTCTTTTCGTTTCCGCCGGGCTATCAAGACGCCGAAGCGGCGAACGGCATGGATGTCGGCATGATGGAGGGCCTGCGTCTGCGGCCGGGATCGCCGCCGGAAGTCGGCAATCGGCTCGTCGAGGAAGTGCAACGCATCGCGGGCAAGCGCAATGTCAAGACGCTGACGTTCCTGCTGCCGATGAACGACAACCGCGCGCTGCGTCAGGCCAAGATGTGGGGTTTCGAAGAGTTCCGCATCATGCCGGAGCCCGACAAGATGCTCGCGTTCTTTCGGAAGTCGATCGACTAGCGGCGCTTAGTGCTGGCCGTCGGACGGCGCTGTCACGTTTGTCGTTTGCGGCTGCCCTTGATTGATCTGCCGGCGCGTCGGCACGGCGCTGACAGCGGACGGAACGTGCGGCAATCCTTCGGAATTCATCGACGTCTGATCGCTCATGTGGAACGTGAACGCGTCGTGATACGTGCCGGGAACGGCGCGGCCGTCGACGATCTTCGGCGTGTACCGGGCTTTCATCGCCGCTTTGCACACCGTATCGTCGAGCACCGGATAACCGGCTGACTTCGTGATGACGCATTTCGTTGGAGTGCCGTGCTCGTCGACGAGCACTTCGAACGCCGTCGTTCCTTCCGCACCTTCGTCGTAGGCAATCATCGGCGGCTGCGGATTGATCGCGGTTTCACCGCCGACCGGCGCCACTTCGCGCGAATAGTTCGGAGCGACTTGAATGGATTCTGCGCTGTGCGTGAGCGTCTGCGGAGCGGTTTCGGTCAGCGACGTCGTCGTGGTGCGTGCAACCGTCGTCCACGCCGTGTCGTTGCGATGCCAGACCGGAATCTTCGCATGCTGCACCGGTTGTGCAACGGGCTGCGGATGCACGGTGATCGCGACGAGTTGACGCGGCTTGTTTTCATTGCTCGCAGCAGCGGGCACCGGATTTGCGGCAGCGGGCATCGGCGCACGCGCAATCTGCACGACGTTGTGCGTGACGATGAGACGCCGCGGCGCGGCGGCAACTGCCGCCGGAGCCGGTTTTGCAGTCGCGGGATTCTGCTCGAGAACGATACGGGTCGGGCCGGCGTTGATGACGACCGGTGCAGCGGCGCCGGTCGAAACGCGCGGAATTCCCGCCGCGAACAACGCATGCACGCCGAACGATGCGGCGAGCGCAACACCGAACAATCCGAAGCCATAGCGCAACTTTTGCGAGCGGCGCTGCAGACGCGCTTCGACGACGTTGCGCACGTCGGGCTCCCACACTTCTTGATCGCGCGCGGCCGGCACCGTTGCGGCGACGCGCTCGATTTCACGCTCGCCGCCGAGCGCGTCCAAACACCCGCGGCACGCCGCGATGTGCTCGCGGTATTCGCGGCGCTCTTCGTCGCTTGCTTCACCCAGCGCTATCGCGCCGGCGATCGCTTCAATGCGATCGTGAACGTTAACTTTCACGCAGTCTCCGCCATTACCGCACGCAGCGTACGCATCGCGCGGCACACGCGCTGGCGTACCGCATCGGCGGTCGTACCCAAAATGCTCGCAGCTTCCGCTGACGAGTACCCAGCATAACTTGTCAACATGATCGCAGCAGCTTGATCCGTCGGAAGACGCTGCATCGCCGCCTGCAGATCGAGCGACGCGGCGCTGCGCTCGTCAATGCGCAGCGATCGCACGTCGTGATCGCGTTCGAGGGGCATGAACCGCAGAATCTTCTTCCTCCGTAAAAATGAGATTGCGGTGTTGGTCGCCGTTTTATACAACCATCCCGCAGTGAGCGGCCGCGACGGATCGGCTTGCAGCGTACGGTACGCGGCGAAAAACACGTCCTGAACGATGTCCAGGGCGACGTCTGCGTCGCCTACCATCCGGCGCACGTAGCGCGCGAGCTTGGTTTGATGCTCGCGAACCAGCGTTTCAACCCGGGCATGTGCTGCCTGTGCGTCCGTGGCGATGAGGTAGACCTGCTCCACGTTATGGCCCCCCTTTGCCCAGTAACGAGGCAATTCGTCAGGGTGTGACGGGGCTCTTTCGGGCGGAGGACATCCAAGCGTCGCAGCCCGGATTTGACGCGTGTCGCGCGACATGCTACAATTCCAAAGTCGAGCCTCCTCTCGAACGGACGTTTCGCGTGAGACGCGAGAGGATTTCATAAAAATGAAATTTGCAACTGGGGACACGGAGTGTGTCTACAATGGGCTCGACACGCCGAGAACTCGCCGCTTGTTGCCTGCCGATCTTCATGAGAAAGCAGCGCAGATTATGGACCGCCTTTTGGCCGCACATGACCTGCGCGATCTATCGGCACCCGGTTTGCGCCTGGAAAAGCTTTCTGGAAAACGCGCCGGGCAATACAGCGTCAGAATAAACGAACAGTACCGTGTCTGCTTCCGCTGGGTAAATGCTGAAGCAGTCGACGTAGAGATAACGGATTATCACTAGGGAAGGCACGCTAAACATGAGCGTTCCGCAGAATCGCCGGCCGATTACGCCCGGGCAAGTGCTCCGCGAAGATTATGTAGAGCCGCTTGCGCTCAAGCAGGATGAGCTTGCGACTGCGCTCGGCGTTCACCGCACGACGATCAACGAACTCCTCAATGACAAGCGAGCCGTTACGCCGGAAATGGCACTGCGTTTAGGACACGCATTCAACACGAGCGCGGAATACTGGATGAATTTGCAAAAGGCCGTCGATCTGTACGATGCGCTTCACTCTGACGCACGAAGTGAAATCGAAAAGCTTCCAGTGCTCGTACGGTAGCTGGCCCTCGGTACCTCGGGCATCCTTCGATACCTCAGGATGACACCGCAGGGAAGTCAGGATGACAGCTAGCCTCCGATTTCGCTGAACGCGCGCATGCGCGAGGAGGCCTCGCCGAGTTTGAGGTGATGGCGTTCGGGCTTGATGAGCATCGCGGAACGAAGTACATCGGCAATCTCCGATTCCGATGCACCCGCACGAAGCGGCGTACGCAAATCGATTTCGTGATCGCCGAAAAGGCACAGACGCAGGCGCCCGTTCGCGGTGAGCCGCACGCGGTTGCAGCGTTCGCAATAGTCGTGTGAAAGCGGGCTGATGACGCCCACGGCTCCGGGCGCGCCGGGGAAGGCGAAGTAGCGCGCCGGACCATTGCCGCCCGGTCCGCTGACGGCTTGCAACTCACCGATGGCGCGCACGCGTTCGAGAATCTCGTCGGCGCTCATGTATGCGTCACGCTGCACGTCGAGGTTCTCTTGTACCGGCATGAGTTCGATGAAGCGCACGTACACTGCGCGTTCTTTCGTCCACTG
>DASSEZ010000115.1:0-3753 GCA_035694945.1 Vulcanimicrobiaceae bacterium | reverse complement strand
GCCATGCCGTCGGCGCTGCAATCTCCGGTTGGCAAAGCGTTCCGCAGCATGCGGGGCTGGCGTTCTTTACGCTCGTGCTCGCGAACATCGGCGCGACGGTGACCCCGTGGATGATTTTCTTTCAGCAAGGTGCGGTCGTCGACAAGGGACTCGCGCAATCGGACTTGCGCCATGCGCGCTTCGACACCGCGGCGGGCGCGATACTGGCTGCCGTCATCGCCGTCGCGACGCTGGCGATCGGCGCAGTGCTGCACGCCCATCGCGTCGACCAGAACGCGCTTCGCACGAGCGCCGATTTTGCCGCCGCATTGCTGCCCTACATAGGCCGGCATGCGTCCACGCTTTTCGCGGTAGCGATGATCGAAGCGGGGTTAACGGCGACCGTCACCATCTCCGCAAGTTCCGGCTACGCCGCCGCTGAGTTATTCGGCAGCGGGAAGAGTCTGAACCGGCGTTTTGCCGACGGACCACTGTTCTACGGTATCATCTTCTGCTCGCTCGGAGTTGCCGCGGCAGTCGTACTCGTTCCGGGTGCGCCGCTGTTCTCACTCGCGATTTTTGCGAACGTCGCCGCGACTGTGTTCATGGCACCAACGCTGATCTTTTTATTGCTGCTCACGCGCGACCGCGGCATTATGGGATCGCTCGTCAACACGCGCGCAAAAACCGTTCTCGTTGCCGCCGTCACCATTGCGGTCGGCGCACTCAGCCTCTTCTACGGCATTCTGGCCGCGCTTCAACGATAAAGAGTGATGGCGGAGCGCGCGCTGGCCGCGTTGGCGGCGTGCCGTTCGCTAAGGCCGGGTGGAAACGATCCGCAATGTCGCCGGATCTATCACCGCCATATATCGCTCAGCCCAAGCCTCAACGAACCTTCCTTCGCCCAATCGAATTTCCATGTACGCAGGCACCCTATCGCCCGGAATCTTACCACTGAGCCAATGTACGTGACCGTCTCGCCCAACGAACGCTATGTTGCATCCACGTTGTATGCTTGCGTTATAGTTCAGCACGACCCAATACCCGTCACCGTGCTCGAAGACCTGAAAAATCAGGCGATCAAACATAGCGTGTACGTCGTCGATAAAAAAACTTCGACCGTCTGGGTCCATTCTGAATTGCGAGGTGCCGCTGATATCGACGCACCAGGCGGTACCGCCATTTTCCATGTCGTGACCTATGTAGCGCGCCCGTCCAACGTAATCGTCAAGCTTACGCCCAACTATCCACTTTCCAACGTGATACAGCGCATCCGGTTTCCAGGGGAAGCCGAAGACTTTGCCGGTCGGCAACCGGAAATGGCTTCCCGGTGGACCCGGAAAGCCATGTACCACTTCTAATTTGATTGAGTCAACGTTTATGAATTGCGGCATCGGCGTACGGTTTCGCGGCATTTACGCGTTGTTTCATGCTTGCGTAGGCCGTTTCATTGTTTGGCGCAATGCAAACGGACCTCCGAAGACACGTCTGCGAAGAACGGGGCGCCCACTGTCGAACGCACGCTCCGGTGAACGCGTATCGCGCGCTGGCCGCGGATCGATCCCTTCGGTTCTTATCGCTCGGGCGGATGCTTCGCAGCTTCAATCAAGCATATCTCGGCGTCGTTACGCCGCTGTATTTGCTGAGCCGCGGCGCAAGTGCCGCGGAGGCCGGGGTGCTCGTCACGGTATGGACCAGCGGGAGCGCGCTGCTCGGATTGGCGGCGGGTTTCGCGGGCGATCGCTTCGGACGCAAACCCGTGCTCGCAGCGTTCAGCGTACTGAGCGCGCTTGCGGCGCTCGCATTCTTCTTCGGCATGCCGCTTTGGGTGCTGGGCGTCGCGGGAGCGCTCGGAACGATCGGACGCGGCGGCGGTCCGGCGGCAGGCGGCGCGTTCGGCCCGTTCTATTCCGCCGAACAAGCACTGGTTGCCGAGCACGTCGATACGCAGCTGCGCACGCGTGTATTCGCGGCGTTTTCCATGATCGGCGCGATCGGCGGTGCGCTCGGCTTTCTGCTCACGTTCGTGCGCGACGTGCGTGTCGTTTACCTGACCGCAAGCGCGATTTCCGTGCTGCTGCTGCTTTCCATCATTCCGATTCGCGAGAACGCCGTACAGCGCGCGCAGGCCGAACACGAACGAAACGCGCCGCTCTCGCCGCGCACCCGCGGGATCATAATGCGCTTCATGGTTACTAATGCGACCAACGGTTTGGCCGTCGGATTTCTCGGTCCGATGCTCGTGCTGTGGTTTCACCTGCGCTATCATGCGCCGGCCCACGAGATCGGAACGATCTACATGACGATTGCGTCCGCCAGCATCGCATCGTATTCGATGGTCGGCCGTGTGGTCGAAGCGATCGGCGGAGCGGTTCGAACGGTGGTGAGCCTTCGCACCGTTTCCTGCGGGCTGCTTGCGATACTGCCGTTCATGCCGACCGTGTGGATCGCGGGAGCGGTATTTCTGCTTCGCGTGCTGGTGAATAGCATGACCGTGCCGGTGCGTCAGTCGTATGTCATGGGTATCGTCTCGCCGCACGAACGTTCGCGCGTTGCGAGCATTTCGAACGTACCCTCGCAGTTCGCGTCGATGGTTGGCCCGTCGATCGCCGGCATCATGCTGCATTCAATCTGGATCGGCGCAATTCTCGAAGCGGCGGCGTTGCTGCAGTTGCTCAACGCGGCCTTGTACTGGACGTTCTTTCGGCGCATGCGTCCTCCCGAGGAATGCTAAAGGCGGTCACGGCGCAAGGCCGAACCGTCGCATCATGAGCACCCCGAGCGCGCTGCGCGGCCTTACCACGCAGCAGAAAAAAACGTTTCTGGCGAGCTTCCTGGGATGGACGCTTGACGCATTCGATTTCTTTCTCGTCATCGTAACGGTCCCGCATATTGCGAAGGATTTTCATTCGGCGGTCAAAGACGTGGCCGTCGCGGTTACGATCACGCTGATGCTGCGGCCATTGGGTGCGCTCATCTTCGGCTGGTTCGCCGACAAATACGGACGGCGTATTCCGCTGATGATTGACGTCGGTTTATATTCGGTTCTCGAACTCGCAACCGCGTTCGCGCCGAATCTGGCGGTCTTCATCGTTTTGCGCGCGCTATACGGAATCGCAATGGGCGGCGAATGGGGGTTGGGCGCAGCGCTCGCGATGGAAGCGCTGCCTGCAGAAAAGCGCGGCCTCTTCTCCGGTATTTTGCAAGAAGGGTACTCGGTCGGCTATCTGCTCGCCGGAGCATTGTATTACGCGTATCCGTATATCGGCTGGCGCGGCATGTTTGCCGTGGGCGTGCTGCCCGCGCTGCTCATACTCTTCATCCGCGCGCACGTTCCCGAATCGCCCGCGTGGCTGGCTGGACAGGCGCACAAAATCGCGGCGGGGCCGCACCCGCTGCTGCGCGCCGTCAAAGCGCGCTGGCCGTTGTTTTTGTACGCGATTCTATTCATGGCGGCGTTCAACTACATGTCGCACGGCACGCAGGATCTGTATCCGACGTTCCTCACGCTGCAGCACGGCTTTACGTCGTCGACGGTTTCCACGCTGCTCATCATCATGAACGTAGGCGCGATCGCCGGCGGAATACTATTCGGCTGGCTCTCGCAGCGCTTCGGACGGCGCAACATGATCTTGCTGTGCGCCGTATTCGGTATCGTGCTGATTCCGCTGTGGGCGTTCAGTCAGACGGCGGTGTGGCTGGCGGTCGGAGCGTTTTTGATGCAAGTCGCGGTGCAAGGCGCGTGGGGCATCATCCCCGCGCACTTGAACGAAA
>DASSEZ010000114.1:0-17504 GCA_035694945.1 Vulcanimicrobiaceae bacterium | reverse complement strand
TCTAGCGCTCGTACACCCAACGCATGATGCCGCCCGCGAGCATGCGATGTTCCAGGGGATGCAGCCGTTCCATGATGCCCTCGAGCGTATCGCCGGTTTCGATTGCAAGCGGTTTGCGCACGAGCAGCGGCCCGCGATCGGCATCGAGCGTCACCATGTGCGACGACGCGCCGGTCCAATGGCTGCCCCACGTCAACGCGTCTTGCACCGCACGCGCGCCGCGAAATGCGGGTGTCACGGCGCCGTCGGGAAAGGTCACCTCATCTTGCTCCTGATCGAGCGGCAGGAACGCCGGGTGAATGTTGATCATCTCCGGGAACGACGCAACGAACTCTTCGGAAAGCACGTGCATCCAGCCGAGTAAAAGCAGCAGATCCGGCTGCTCGCGGTGTACCAGTTCGAACAGCGTGCGATCGTATTGCTCGCGCGGCTGCGCATTTCGGTCCCATTGCAACGCAACGGCAGGAACGTCCGCATTGCGCGCGCGTTCGAGCGCATAAGCGCCACTTTTGTTGCTCACCAGCAGTGCGAGGTCGAGCGGGAGCGTTCCGGCGGCGACGCCGTCGACGACCGACTGAAAGTTCGTCCCGTTGCCCGACGCCAGAACGACGGCGCGGTATTTGCGGCGGCGCCACTGCGCCTTTTCGAAACGTTCGGCAATCTCCGCGCCCGAATACCGCGTGTAGTACTCGACGAGTTTCTCGTGCCCGACGGCGGGAATGAGGGCCTTCGCGTATCCCGCTTCTCGTAGCGAGGCAAGCGCGGCAACGAGCAACTGGGAGCCGAGCGTGTGATCCCCACCGTCTCCGACGTTGCGGAATTGCGGCGCGACGCCGAACGGTCCAAAGATTCCGATGCCGTCTTGCGCGCCCAAACCGCGCAGCCACGAAAAACGCAGCCCGCGCGGATCGTACGTCGCGAACCCGGCGAACTGCTCGCCGCGTTTTGCGACGACGCTTTTACCCGCGAACGCTTCGGAACTCCAGGTTCCGCCGAAGTGCTCGTCGATCCAGGCGTGAAACGAGCCGCTTCCCGGCGCGACGCGCTCGAACGAAAATCCCGCCGCTTCGATGCCGCGCTGCGCGCGCGCGAGCGCCTCTGCGTCGAACTGCTCGCACCGCAGATCGACGATCAGGTTCACCATCTCGTCCATTAGCTGCGTGCGGGGTGTACGACGGACTGCGGCTCGCCTTCATTGCTGCTTTCGATCCAGCCGACGACTTTCGCACCGCGAACGGCTTGCACGGCTTTGGGCGCGTCCGCAAGCGGCACGACAAGCGTGTAGCCGATGCCCATGTTGAACGTGCGGTATTTTTCTTCGTGCGCGAGATTGCCGCGCTTGCACAACTCGGTAAACAGCGGCGGTACGTCCCAACGCGATTGCTCGAACACCGCTTTCACGCCGGAGGGCAGCGTGCGCGGCACGTTCTCCAACAGACCGCCGCCGGTGATATGCGCCATCACTTTCACCTTCGCGACCTGCTGAATGGCGCGCACCTCGTTGTAGTACGAGGGATGCGAGGCGAGCAGCGCGTCACCGAACGTGGTGCCCTCGAACGGCGCGTCGTACTCGTGTTCCGGGACGAGTTTTCGAGCCAACGTGGAGCCGTTCGTGTGCAGCCCGATTGAGGGAAGTCCGACGATCGCATCGCCCGGTTCCACGCTCGCCGGGTCAGGAACGCTTTCCGTGTCGACGATGCCGACGATGGTGCCGGCGAGGTCGAAGTCGCCCGGCGTGTAGAGCCCGGGCATCTCTGCCGTTTCCCCGCCCAAAAGCGCGCAGTTGTTCGCCCGGCATGCTTCAAAGCAGCCGCGAACCACCTCGGCCGCCACGGCGGGTTCCAGTTTGCCGACCGCGAGGTAATCTAAAAAGAAGAGCGGCGTCGCGTTCACGACCAGGATGTCGTTGACGCAGTGGTTGACCAAGTCGGCGCCCACGCTCCCATACCGCCGCATCCGGGCGGCGATGAGAATCTTCGTGCCGACGCCGTCGGCCGATGCCACCAGGGCGCGCCCCTGCTCGCCCGGCACGCGGAAGAGGCCGCCGAACCCGCCGATGGCATCGAGCTGGAGCGGATGGCGCCAAGCCTGCGTCACGTCCTTGTAGCGCGCGACCGCCTCGTTCCCCGCCGCGATATCGACCCCGGCTGCCGCATAGGCATCCTTAGAAGACAATGCGGCCTCCAACGTGGCGCGGAGGGCCGGATACGCGGGGGCGATAAAACAACTGGTCTGCCATCACGGCCCTACGATTCACCCTATTGAAAGGTTGACCATGCAAGTTCGTATCGTTGCCGATGCGCCCGCGGCGGGCGGCATCGGAGCGCTAGTAGTCCCTGTGTTCTCGGGAGCTCCACTCCAAGGTGTGGCGCAGACGGTGGACGCCGATCTCAAAGGCGCCATCGGCGAGGTGATTTCCTCCGGCGAGATCAAAGGGAAACTGTGCGAGCTGAGTTTGGTGCACGCGCACGGCACGGCCTACAAGCGCGTTCTGGTCGTCGGCCTGGGCGAAGCGGACAAATTTGAGCCGTGGATGCTGGCGCGTTATGCGGGAACGGCGGTTCGCCATCTCGGACGCAAGAACGTTCGCGACGTCGCGTTCGCGCTGCCGCAGCAAGTGAAAGGCAACGAGGTCGCGTGCGCATCGTTCTTGATCGAAGGAGCGACTGCCGGCGCGTTCGACACGTCGCTCTATCAAAAAGATCCGGACAAACGCAGCGGCGCGGAAAACGTCACGATCCTCTCGCAAGGCTTCGATGAAGCAGCGCTGCGCAAAGGCGCCGATCGCGGACAGATTTTGGGCGATGCGGTGAACTTCGCACGCCGTCTGGCGATTACGCCCGCAAACGATATGACGCCCTCGCACCTGGCCGACGAAGCGGCGAAAGCCGGCAAAGCATCGGGACTCGACGTCGAGATCTTCGATGAGGACCGCTGCCGCAAGGAAGGCATGGGATCGTTTCTTTCGGTCGCGCAGGGCAGCTCGCAGCCGCCGAAATTCATCGTGATGACGTACAAGGGCGATCCCGGCAGCAGCGATCTGCTCGCACTCGTCGGTAAAGGTATCACGTTCGATACCGGCGGCATTTCGATCAAGCCGGCCGAACGCATGGAAGAGATGAAGTACGACATGTCCGGCGGTGCCGGCGTCATCGCGGCGATGAGCGCGATCGGCAAACTCAAACCGAAACTCAACGTCGTCGGCATCGTGCCCGCGACCGAAAACATGCCGGGCGGTAAAGCCACCAAACCGGGCGACATCTTCACCGCCATGAACGGCAAGACCATCGAAGTGATCAACACCGACGCGGAAGGCCGGCTCATTCTCGCGGACGCCCTTTGCTATGCCAATAAACTCGGCGCCACGAAGATCGTCGACGCCGCGACGCTGACCGGCGCCTGCGTCATCGCACTGGGCCATGCGGCAAGTGCGGCAGTCAGCAACAACGACGACTTCGTGCAGCAGTTTCTCGGTGCCGCAAAGCCCACCGGCGAGCGTTACTGGCAGATGCCGCTGTACGAGGACTACGGCAATCAGATGAAGAGCGACATTGCCGATCTGAAGAACACGGGCGGACGGCCGGCGGGAACGCTGACCGCCGCAGCGTTCCTCAAGAACTTCGCCGGCGAAACACCTTGGGTGCATCTGGACATTGCGGGTACGGCGTATCTCGACAACGAGTCCGCCTGGCAAGCAAAAGGACCGACGGGCACGCCGGTGCGCGCGTTCGTTTCACTGGTCGAGCAGCTCTCGGGTTCGCCGGTCATCCACACCAACGGCGTACGCGCAACCGCCACAGTATAGCAAAGGCCTAACGACGACAATGAAAGAGCGGCGCTTTTGCGCCGCTCTTTTCGTTTGTCATGCGCTCAAGAACACCAAGCGCGTGAATGTTTCGGCGACGACGGCGTAGTCTTCTTCGGAAAGCAGGCGGTTTTCGACCACGCTGCGGCGCGTGAACGCGTGCACGACCATCGAAAGCGCGATCGCGAGCCTGCGGACCTGCTGCGGTGCTGGAATATATTTGCGCCGTGCCAGTTCCGCGATGTAGTCGCTGAAGGCTTTGATGCGGCGCGTGTGGCGTTCCTCGCGTACCTTTTCCGGTGAAAGCACGCCCCATGCGCGAAACAGCCCGGGCGGCGCAGAGGGACGGCGCACGAGGCCGATTGCAATAGCACGCAGCCGATCGCGTTCTTCTTCCGCTGACCCAGCGATGTCTTTGAGTTCGGCAAGGCGCGCGTTCAAATCGTTCATCGCACGCTGCGTACAGAATTCCACCAAATCGTTTCGCGAACGGAAATGACGATAGAACGTCGCGCTGCTCAGGCCGGCCTCGCGCGCGATGGCGGGCGGCGTCACTTCGTCCAGCGCCCGGCGTTCCACGAGCCGTAGAAACGCCGCTGCCAGCGCCTCTCGCCGTTCGCCTTGCGCGGAGCGCTTGCTTGGGGTCGCATCCGCGTCGTCGGCGCGGCCGACGTACGTCCAGCGGTTCTTCACTTTGCCCGTCTGCGCGTCACGATAGCTTTCCACGCTGTACCGGTAGCGGTGCTTACCGATCGTCTTGAACACGTCGTAGGCCATTGTGGTAAGATAGATACAACATAACTCAGGAATTTACCTACTACATTGCAATCGGTCCTCAAACCGTCGCGCGTCGTGGTAAACGCCGCATCCGTTTCACCGGCGGCGATACTCGGCGTGGTCATGCTCGGAAACTTTCTCGGCCCGCTGTACTCGAGCACGGCGAACGTCATCATCCCCAATCTCATCGCGTCGTTCGGTTCGGACGTCGACACGATGGAATGGGTCGTGACCGGCTACATGCTCGGCTACTCGATTACGATGCCGCTGGCCGGATGGCTCGCCGACACGCTCGGACGCCGGCGCATGTTCCTCATCGGGCTGATCATTTTTACCGGCTTTTCGATTGCGGCGTCGATGGCGTGGAGCACCAGCAGTCTCATCGCGTTTCGCATTCTGCAAGCGGTGGGCGGCGGCATCGTTTCGCCAACGGGAATGGCGATCGTCACGGACGTCATTCCGCTGAAGGATCGCGGAAAAGCGTTCGGGTTGTGGGGCATGGGCATGATGCTCGCTCCCGCGTTCGGGCCGTGGATCAGCGGCCTGCTCGTCGACCACCTGGGCGACTGGCGCCCGATCTTTTTACTAGGTGTGCCGTTCGGCATCGCGGGCCTGCTTGCCGCGATGCAGTACTTGCCGCGCAGTGAAGACCAATCGCACAACAGCGCGCATACGCCGTTCGACTCGTTGGGCTTCGCGCTGCTCAGTTCGTCGCTTACCGCCTTTTTGATTCCGCTCACACAAGGCAATCGCGTGGGTTGGGACGATGCGTGGGTGCGCATCTCGCTGGTATTGTCGGCGGTGTTGTTTGCGTCGTTCATCGTGCGCGAACTCCGCACGCAGCATCCGATGTTGGATCTGTCGCTGTTCCGCGATCGCGTGTTCTCGATCGCGACGAGTCTGCGGTTCGTACTCGGAATGGGCTACTATTTTTCGATCTTTCTGCTGCCGCTGTTCACCCAAGACATTCTTGGCTGGGACGCAACGCAATCCGGATTCATTCTCATGCCTGCGGGGCTGGCGATGGCCGTACTCATGCCGATCTCCGGCATCTTGGTCGACAAGATCGGCGCGCGCGTGCTCATCTTCTCGGGCATGGTGCTCGCCGCATACGGCACGCTGCTCTTTGCACGGATCGACACCGATTGGACGATGCAGCACCTCATCGTCGTGAACGTGATTCGCACTGCGGCGCTCGGCCTGCTGTTCACGCCGCTAACAACCGCAGCGCTCGTGAACGTGCCGCGGCACCGCACCGGCGCCGCATCCGGTATTCTGAACACCATCTGGCAAGTGGGCGGCAGTCTCGGCATCGCGGTGGGACAGAGCTATCTCACCGCGCGGGCCGCCGCGCGGTACAACGAAGTGGCATCATCGCTCGTGCAATCGCGGCCGGCGGCGTGGACGTTCTTCGGCAAACTGCACGCGATGGCCGCCGCCCATCACTGGCCGGCCGGCACCGCACGCGCAATGCTGGCGCAAATGGCGCAAGGCATGGCCGTCGTGCGCGCCTACGACGACACGTTTTTGCTGGGTGCGCTGCTCATCGGCGTCAGCGCGCCGCTGGCGTTGTTCCTACGCTACAAAGCCGCGGCGCACTCACGCCGTGCTGCTTAAGGCCTCTTCGTACACGTCGTTACGACGTTGATGAGCCGCCCCGACGGTTCCTTGAACGAACTGCGGGACGTCGTCTTGGAATTGCTCACCTTCGTCATGACCGTTGGATTGGTCGAAGCCGTCGCATTGACTTTCGTGATAACGGCGTCCGTCCAGGTAATGGTATTGCCTTTCCAGCCCGGGGAGGTGCTCACGTTGTAGCCTCCGCCGTCGTCGGTTCCGATATCGATCCAGCGCGATGTCGACGGATCGTAGGTCCTGCGATCCTCGCTTCGCAGTTCGGCCGGAATCCACGATGCTTTGTGCGTGGTCGTGCGCGTGACCATCCAGTAGCCGTCGGAACTGACGTTCGCGGTAGAGGTCGTCTGGTACGCCGAAGGCCGGCGCGAACTCTTCACGCTACAGTTCCACGTACCCGTCAGGAACGCCATTTGCGAGAAGTTGGGTTTCGGTGTTTGCGGAACGGGCGTGCTTTCGACTTGCGCGAGCACGGCGCCGCAGGATAGAAGCAGTGCGGCAGCAGTGGCTGCCGCTGAGCGATATATAGACATGGCCCAGTATAGCGCCTGCCGCGTTAAGCGACCGGCAGCGAGACGGTAAGGAATTGCTTAGCAGGGCCGAACGTCCTCATACCATGAAGCGAATTGCCGCGTGCCTCTCGCTCGTGCTCTGCGCGGGAGCCACACCAACAACCATGCCTGCAAACTACAACGCGTTCGGTATCGGCGTGCTCGCACGTCTGAGCACCGAATCGAAAACGCAAAATGTATTCATATCGCCGGTCAGTATCGGCGTCGCGCTCGCGATGGCGGCTGCAGGGGCGAAAGGCCCAACGCGCGCCGCAATGCTGCATACGCTGGGCGTCAACGTGCCGGACCTGAACGCGGCCAACGCCGCGCTCATTGCGGAACTCAAGGACAACACCGATGCCTCGGTGGGCATTGCCGATGCGTTGTGGACGAGCAGCGACGTCAAGCCGCGCGCACAGTATGTCCGAATGCTGCAGCAGCAGTTCGCCGCCAATGCCCAGGCGCTGCATTTCGGCGACCCGTCCGCCGCGGCGGCAATCAACGCGTGGACGAAGCAGCACACGCTTGGGCTCATCGATCGCATCATCGACCGTACAAACGATTCCGACTTCGTGTACTTGACGAACGCGCTTGCATTCAAGGGGACGTGGACGCAGCAATTCAAAAAGAGCGACACGCACCCGGGGCCGTTCACGAATGCCGACGGCTCACGCAGCACCGTGCAGATGATGTCGCAAAGCGCGCAGTTCGACGTGTACGAGGGCAACGACATGCGGGCGCTGCGCATGCCGTACGGCAAAGGTGGTTACGCCGCATACGTCCTTCTTCCAAACGGCGGCGACGCCGACGCGCTCGTCAAAAACCTGAACGCGGCCACGTTCGAGCGGATCACACGGGGTGCAAAGCCGTCGTTCGTCGCCATTTCCGTTCCGCGCTTTACCGCGCAATACACCACGTCGCTCGTACCGCTGCTGCGCGCAATGGGAATGGGCGTTGCGTTCTTGGATAGCGCGGATTTTTCGGGAATTCATGCCATCCCGCCGCATCTCGCTATTACCAGCGTCAACCACGCCAGCTACGTGCAAGTCGACGAAGAAGGAACGACGGCCGCGGCGGCAACGTCCGTGGGCATCGGACTGCTCGCGATTCGCCGTCCGGACAAAACGTTCGTTGTCGACCGTCCGTTCGTACTTGCGCTGCGCGACGAACGCACCGGCTCGCTGCTTTTCATCGGCGAGATCCGCACGCTGCACGCGTAGGTTTGGTGCTATGCCCGCGGGGTAGCATAGCTGCGTTATGGACATCAATCGTAGAGAAAGCGAGCGCGGGACTATTTCACCGCGCCGCGGACGTGGGCTCGAGAGTCTGTGGGATTGGGAACCGTTCCGTAGCCTGATGCCCGGCAATCTGAGCAACATGTACGGCATCGACGTGACGCGATCCGAAGACGGGTACGACGTCGAGGTTCCGGTACCGGGATTCCGTCCCGAGGACATCGACGTTACCTACCAGGACGGCGTCATCACGGTAAGCGGACGCAGCGAACGCCGCACGTTCACGCGCTCCATTTCGGTGCCGGAAGACATCGACGAAGACCGCATGGAGGCGAACGTGGAACACGGCATCCTGACGCTGCGCCTCAAGCAGTTGCCGGAGCGCCAGCCTCGCCGCATCAGCATCCGCGGCGCAACGCAGCGGCAGCCGTCGTCCACGACGCAAACCACGCAGACCGCGCAAAGCACGCAAACGAACCGGTAAGTACCCGGCGCGGGGGGTGTAAGCGGCGGCGCAGAAGGCTGATGCCGTGAGCACCGTTACACCCCCTGGGCGGCCGGCTTCCGGAACGAACGACGCGCGCCCGTACGTACCCGAAAAGGGAACGTCGGTCCGGCGCGTTACCGCCGGGGCCATCAAACGCCGCAAGGGTAAAACGCTTTTCCCCGTGGTGACCGCGTACGATGCGCCGTTCGGTGAATTTGCCGAGCGAGCCGGTATCGACGTGATCCTGGTCGGCGACAGTATGGGCAACGTCGTACTGGGCTACGACGAAACCACGCCCGTGACGATTGAAGACATGATTCACCACTCGCAAGCCGTGTGCCGCGGGACCACGCGCGCGCACATCATGGTGGACATGCCGTTCGGCTCGTATCAAGTGAGCGACGAAGACGCGATTCGGAGCGCCATTCGCCTGGTCAAAGACGGCGGCGCCTGTTCGGTCAAAATGGAGGGCGGCACCGAGGTTTCACAGCGCATTCGCGCGATCTACGGCGCCGGCATTCCCGTCGTCGGACACATCGGCGTCATGCCGCAAACCGCGAGCATGGGTCCCGGCTACAAAATGCGTACGAACCGCGACAGACTGATGGCGGATGCGAAAGCCGTCGAAGCGGCCGGCGCGTATGCAATCGTGCTCGAAGTGATCGATCACGAAGTGGCCCGTGAAATCACGCAAGAACTGACTATTCCGACCATCGGCATCGGTGCGGGGCCGCACTGCGACTCGCAAGTGCTCGTCATGTACGACGTGCTCGGGATGTATCCCAATCCGCCGGGCTTCGTGAAACAATACGCGAACATCGGCAGCATCGCTACCGACGCGCTGCGCGCGTTTGCGGACGACGTTCGCGACAAAAAGTTTCCCTAGCGAACGTCTTTTTTTCGAATCGTAAGCGCCGCCACGACTGCACCGGCCGCAATGAACAACGCGGCGACGCGCATGGTGTCGGCGAAACTTTCAACCCACGCTGCGCGCGTCTCGTGCGATACTTCCGGAAAGATCGGCAGGTCTTTGATACGCGGTGGCGCTTGCTGCAAGCCGCCGCTGCCGGCTTGCGGGCCGGCCTTTTCGACGGCCCGTGCAATGCGCGGCGGCAATGGCCGGCGCTGCAGCGCGGCGTCGTAATGTGCCGTTAGGAAGACGCCCAAAAACGCGATGCCGAACGCCGTTCCGATTTGGCGGCACACGTTGATAATGCCGGATGCAACGCCCGCTTTTCCCGGATCTGCTGTTCCGACGGCGACGGTATTGATCGGCGCGCTGGCGCTGCCCAAGCCGATGCCGATGAGCACGAACGACGGCAGCAATACCGTCCATTGCGCCTGCTGATCTTGCGGCGTGACGCGGCTGACCAGGTATGCACCAACGGCACCGCAACCTAAACCCGCCGTGATAATCCAACGTGGACCGACGCGATCGACGTATCTTCCCGCGATCGGCGCGCAGATTGCCACCAGCACCGTCATCGGCAACAGATGAATGCCGGTCTGCAGCGCATCGAACCGCAGCGCGTTCTGCAAGTAGAGCGTCAGAAAAAAGATGAACGCGACCATCGCTGACGACAGCGCGAAGACCGCGACCGCGTCACCGCTGAAACTGCGGTTGCAGAACAGACGCAAATCCACCATCGGGTCCTCGATGCGCAGCTCACCCACAACGAAGGCCGCAAGTGCAATCGCCGCCGCAACGAACGGCCAGAGAATCTGCAGCAATGAGGCACCGTGCAATCCGTCGAGCCGAATGAGCCCCCAGACGAGCATGAACGCGAATACGGAGAGCGTCGCGATCCCGTACCAGTCGATGCGTGGCTGCGCGTCTTCGTCGCGGCTCTCGTCGATCGTCACGAAACTCGCGAGAATCGACGCAACGCCAATCGGCACGTTCAAAAAAAAGATTGCAGGCCATCCCACCGTCACAATCAGCAGTCCGCCGATAATCGGCCCGGCGGCAAGCCCAAGCCCGGCAAGCGCGCCCCATGTGCCGATTGCAATGCCGCGCTCCTTGCCCTCGAACGCGTGCGAGACGATGGCGAGGGAAACCGGCATCATGATCGCCGCGCCCACGCCTTGTACTGCGCGCGCGCCGAGCAGCGCGTCGATGCGCGGAAAACCGCCTACGTGAAACACGCCGGACAGTCCGGCGAGTACGGAGCCCACGACGAAAATCGCCACGCCGATCGTAAACAGCCGCCGGCGCCCGAACATGTCGCCGAGACGGCCACCCGTCACCAAAACCACGGCAAGCGAGAGTGCGTATGCGTTCACGACCCATTGCAACTCATCGAACCCCGCGTTCAGATCGCGCTGCAGCGTCGGCAAGGCCACGTTCACGATCGTGACGTCCAGCAAGGCCATCAGCACCGAAATGCAGGCGTTTGCCAGTGTCCACCATCGTTTGCTCGAAGCCTCTGCCACCGAAAAGATGTACCCGCCTTTAGGCGAATGGCCGCCTACAACACAAACGTGCGAGGTAACTCAACGGTGGCCGAAGTCTTTATCGAAAACGATGCGCTGTCGATCAAACTTTCGTTGCTGGACCGCATGCTTGCGTTTCACGGTTCGCTGCATATCCCGCTCGCGCACATCACGAGCGCGTACGTGAGCGATTTCGAAGATCTCGAACTGCAATATCGACTAGAAGGCACGAACTTCGGTCTCATCAAAGCCGCCGGCGTTTTCGCAAACCCGCAAGGGCTGATTTTCTGCGACGTTGCGGGCGAGGGCGACTGCCTCGTTATCGAAACGCAGGGTGAACGGTTCCCGCACATTGCGGTGCAATTACCGAAGGGGCAAGACGCGAACGCGCTGGCGCACGAAATATGCCGCGCAATCCCCGACAGCGGACCCGTCTAAACGAGGGCGCGCGGTTTATGGGCGGCGGGAACGTTCGGATAGACGCCGGTCAAGCACCCAAGACACATTTCGTTCGCGTTGCGGCCGGTGGCCTCGACTAAGCCTTCAAGGCTCAAATACCCGAGCGAATCGGCGCCGATCTTCTGCCGAATCTCCTCAACGGTAAAATTCGCGGCGATCAGTTCGTCGTACGTCGCCAAGTCCACGCCGAGATAACACGGATGCTTGATCGGCGGCGAGGTCACGCGCACGTGCACTTCTTTCGCGCCTGCGTCGCGTAAGAGCTGCACGATGCGCGGCGTGGTGGTGCCGCGCACGATCGAATCGTCGACGACGACGATGCGGCGGCCCGACAGATTCTCGACAAGCGGGTTGAACTTCAGTTGCACGCCGCGGCTGCGCATGCCCTGATTCGGGCTGATGAACGTGCGGCCGATGTAGCGGTTCTTGATGAGGCCTTCGACGTACGGCAGATCCGCTTCGTCTGCGTAACCGATACCGCCGGGAACAGCCGAGTCGGGAATCGCCATCACGACGTCCGCTTCGACCGGATGTTCCTTTGCCAAGCGGCGCCCCATGCGGTAGCGCGCCATGTATATCGATTCTTCGTTGAGTTGCGAATCGGGGCGGGCGAAATAAATGTATTCGAACATGCACAGCGCCGCCGGTTCGCCCAGGTCAACGCGTGCGGACGTGATTCCATCTTCGTTGATGCGGATGATCTCGCCGGGCGCGAGCTCGCGCTCGTACGTCGCGCCGATGGTGGATAGCGCGCACGATTCGGACGCGACCACCCAACCGTCACCGTAGCGGCCCAGGCACAGCGGACGCACGCCCCACGGATCGCGAAACGCGTACAGTTCGCTTGCCGTGCCGAGCACGATTGAATAGGCCCCGCGCGCGCGATGCAGCACGTCGTTGATGCGTTCGAACATCGAGCCGCTGGACTCGACCAGCACTTTGGCCATGACTTCCGAGTCCGACGTCGCCTGCAGCAACGTGCTGGGCCCGAGCGTCTCGCGCAATTCGTCCGTATTGGTGAGATTGCCGTTGTGCGCGAACGCGAAATCTCCGACGTCGGTTTGTTCGAGCAGCGGCTGGGCGTTCACGACGACGGACGATCCGGTGGTCGAATAGCGCGTGTGCCCGACCGCGATGTGGCCGCCAAGCCCGCCGAGGATTTCCTCGTCGAAGATGGCGCCGATCAAACCCATCTCTTTGTGCGAGCGAATCGTTCCGCCGTCGGCGGCAGCGATGCCCGCGGACTCTTGCCCGCGGTGCTGCAAAGCATACAAGGCGAAGTACGCCAGCCGCGCCGCGTCGTGGCCGGGTGCGTAAACGCCGGTTATGCCGCACATGAGAGCCTTATTCTACAGCCGGCCGGGCGTTCCGGCGACGACTTCGGAGGGGTCGGAGGGTTTAGTCTCTGCGCCGTCCCAGCAGTTGCAGGATTGCGAGGAAGATGTTGATGGCATCCAAGTAGATTTGCACCGCAAGCTGTACGGGTGAGAGGCCGTCGCCGCCGGCGCGTATGCGCGCAAAATCCACCAGCACCAAGCCAGTGAAAATAATGAGCGTGAGCCACGAGTAGGTCGTCGGATGAATCCAGTGCGTGAACACCGAGACGATTCCGGCGAGCACCAGCCCAATGAGCGCGATAAACAGATAGCCCTGAAAGCGGCGGAAGTCGATCCCCGTGCCATACACGATGCAGGCCAATGCGAGCATGCCTAGACCCGTCGTACCGGCAGCTTGCACCACGACGTCGGCGCCAACGTTGACGACGTAATTGTGGATGACCGGCGCGAGACCGATGCCTTCCAGCAGCGCGAACGCATAGAACATACCGAGCGAAAGCAGTTGGTTGTTGCGCGCGACGTTGATGCCGATGAGCAGCAAGAAGCCGACAATCATTGCGAGCATGCCGGCGCCGTAACTCACGCCCTGGAAGAAATACGCGGCGGCAGCGGTGATCAGCAAGCCAACTGCCGTGATGCCGAGCACCTGGCCGAGGAGCGATTGCACCGGCATCGCCGGGGCGTAGCCGAACGGTCGCGACGGGGTCTGAAAACGCATAGCCATACGTTTCATACAACCGCCGTCGCGCCGCGAAGTTTCAGCCGCTTGCATCGAACGTATGTTCGGTGTATGCTGGCGTCATGCGCGGGGTCGAGGTCATTGAAGCGCCGGCCAAGTCCGTCCTCAACCGAGTGGCCGGCATGCCGTTCCCGTGGTCTATCAATCCATACCGTGGGTGCTACCACCAGTGCGTCTTCTGTTACGCGCGCCGAACGCACTCGTTCTTGGACGACGACGGCGTAAACCAGTGGGGCAGCCGCATCTACGTGAAAACCAACGCACCGGCCGTACTGCGATCCGAACTCGCAAAGCGCTCGTGGACGCACGAACACGTCGCCATCGGTACGGTTACCGATCCGTATCAGCCGCTCGAAGGGCGC
This sequence comes from Vulcanimicrobiaceae bacterium, assembly GCA_035694945.1. Classification (GTDB taxonomy): domain Bacteria; phylum Vulcanimicrobiota; class Vulcanimicrobiia; order Vulcanimicrobiales; family Vulcanimicrobiaceae; genus DATGJX01. The sequence goes on along the minus strand of DASSEZ010000114.1, from coordinate 3,684 downwards.
TACCGCCTCACGCGCGGGGTTTTGCAAGCGCTGCGCGATTATGACACGCCTGCAAGTCTGATTACACGTTCGCCGCTGGTGATTCGCGACATCGACGTCTTGCGCGAACTCGCGCAAACCGCCGGCGCATCGGTCTCGATCAGTGTTGCGACACTGGACGAACCGTTGGCCCGCAGCATCGAGCCCACGGTCGCACCTCCGGCAAAACGGCTGCTCGCCGTATCGAAACTCGCGGAGGCAGGCATCAAAGTGCATGTCGCACTCGCACCGATTTTGCCGCACATCACCGACTCCGCGGAAAATGTGGAAGCGGTCGTTGCGGCGGCACGGCAAGCCGGCGCGCACGCCGTTTGGCACAACACGCTGCATTTGCACGAAATAACGCGCGACGCGTTCTTCGGTTACTTGCGTTCAAACCGGCCGGACCTCATCGCGCAGTACGCCACATATTATCGCGGCAAGTACGCGCCGCGTGAAGTGCACGATACGATCGAGCGCCGCGTTAGCGATGCGCTAAGACGCGCTCCGAAACGCATTCTGCCGGTCATCCAGCCGAGCGGCCCATCGCAACTACAGCTATTATAGTGCTAAACTACTGCATTTAGAGTATGTTGCGCGGCATGCGCGCCGGGGTATCGTTGTGCTCGATGAATCGCGGCGATCCGTCAGAACGAATCTGGAATGCGCTCAAACGCCTCGCGCAAGCGGAAAAGGGCGCGGTGTCGAGCGCTGAAGCGATCAAGCGCGTGAGAGCCGTTGCCAAACAAGAAGGCGCGCCCGAACTGCCGGACAACGCGCTGCGCTTTTATGCGGACGAGTACTGCGAGATGGTGCGCTCGCGCGTCATCCGTTGAACTTGGCGATATCCGTTCGGTAGGTCAGGTCTCGCGCGTTGAAGCGCGCGGCCAAATCGTGCACGGCGTCGTATGCACGCAAGCGAGCTGCAACCAGGTCGTTGCCTAAACCCGTGACGGTGAGCACACGTCCGCCGCCCGACGACACCGTCCCGTTTTCGACCGTCGAACCGCCCCAAAACACTTGCGCGTCAAGCCCGAGATCGACTTCGAGCGGCAGACCGCCCAGCGGCGTGCTGCTGCGCGGGTAATCGGCGGTAGCGATGACGACACCGACGCAGGCGCGAGTCGCAAACGCGGCGGCACTGAGATCGACGGCTCCGTCGGCCGCCGATTTGAGCAGTGCGGCGAAGTCTCCCGTTACCCGAGGCATGAGCACTTGCGTTTCGGGATCGCCGAAGCGCGCGTTGAATTCGATAACGTACGGACCGTCGTCGGTCCACATCAAGCCGCAGTACAGCACGCCGACGTACTGCTCGCCCTCGGCTAGCAGTCCGCGCAGTACCGGCGCAAGAATGCGTTCGCGAACTTGATCTTCCAAATCAGCGGGAAAGCCTTTGGGCGGTGAATAGGCGCCCATACCGCCCGTATTGGGTCCGGTGTCGCCGTCGCCAGCGCGTTTGTAGTCGCACGCCGAAGCAATTGGAAACATCGCGCGCCCATCGCTGATCGCGAATACGCTGACTTCGCGTCCTTCAAGTTTTTCCTCGAGCAGCACGTCGCTGCCGCCGCCGGGAATGCGGTTCTCGCCGTACCAGCCGGTGAGCACGGCGCGCGCATCTTCGACACTCGGAGAAACGACGACGCCCTTTCCGGAAGCAAGGCCATCCGCTTTGATGACAACCGCACCGTTCCACTCATCGAGCGCATGCATCGCGCCTTCCAGCGAATGCACGACCAGCGCGCGCGCGGTCGGTACGCTGTGACGCTCCATAAAACGCTTGGCAAAAATCTTGCTGGACTCCAAACGGCCGCCCGAGCGATTGGGGCCAAACACGGCGATGCCGGCCTCGCGCAACCGATCGCCTACGCCCGCAGCAATCGCCGACTCCGGCCCGAGCACCACCAAATCGATCGCTTCTTGCTTACAACGCTCGACGATCGCTTTTCCGCCGGTTGCGGCAATGTTCCAATTCTCGCCGCGCGACGCGGTGCCGGCGTTCCCGGGTGCCGCAAAGATCGCCTCACACGACGGCGAGGCGGCCAAACGCCACGAGAGCGCGTCTTCACGCGCACCATTTCCGACAACGAGGATTCTCATACGACGCCAGCCACCCCGTCCTCAGTGCCGCTCGGCCTGCCAGCGGTCGGCGGCAGCAACGTGTCGAGGGGCATTCTATTCCCACTCCACGGTTGACGGCGGCTTGGACGTAATGTCGTACGCGACGCGATTCACGCCCGGCACTTCGTTCACGATGCGCGTGCTGATGCGTTCGAGCAGCTCGTAAGGCAGGCGCGCCCAGTCTGCCGTCATGCCGTCTTCGCTCGTGATTGCACGAACCGCAACCAAGTTCGAATACGTCCGTCCATCGCCCATCACGCCCACGCTCTTGACGGGTGTGAGCACCGCGAAATACTGCCACGGTTTCGGATCGAGCGTCGCGTTGTCTATCTCGTCGCACACGATCGCATCGGCTTCACGCACGAGCGCGAGACGTTCCTCGGTAATCGAGTCGATGATGCGCACGGCGAGCCCCGGCCCAGGAAACGGTTGCCGGGCGACGATATGCTCGGGCAAGCCGAGCACTCGCCCAAGCGCACGCACCTCGTCTTTGAATAGCGCGCGCAGCGGTTCGAGCAGCGCGAAGTTCATGTTCTCCGGCAGCCCGCCCACGTTGTGATGCGATTTGATCTTGTGCCCCGCTTTACTGGACGGCGTTTTCGACTCGATGACATCGGGATAGAGCGTGCCCTGCACCAAGTACTTCACGCCCGGAATGCTCGCGGCTTGTTCCTCGAAGACGCGAATGAACTCATGCCCGATGATGATGCGCTTTTGCTCGGGGTCGCTCACGCCGGCGAGTTTATTTAAAAAGCGTTTGCTCGCGTCGACGGCGATGACGTTTAGATGCATCACGTCGCGAAACGCCTCGATGACGCGCTGCGCCTCGTTCTTGCGCAGCAAACCGTGATCGACGAAGATGCAGGTGAGTTGCTCGCCAATTGCGCGCGAGACCAGCGTCGCCGCGACGGCCGAATCGACGCCGCCGGAAAGCGCGCAGATCACCTTGTCTGCGCCGACTTTCTCGCGAATCTCCGAAATCGCGCGATCGACGAACGATTCCATGTGCCAGTCGGACGTGATGCCCGCGATGCGATGCAGGAAATTGTTGATGATCTGCTTGCCGAAATCGGTGTGCACGACTTCGGGATGAAACTGCACGCCGTAAATTTTCCGCTCGTCGTTCGCCATCGCGGCAACCGCACAGCGTGCCGTAGAACCCGCTTTTTTGAAGCCCTCCGGCATGCGCACGACGGAGTCGCCGTGCGACATCCACACACGTGATTCGGTGGATACGCCTTCGAACAGCGGCGTTTCCGGATGCACCACGAGCAGCGTGGCAGGGCCGTATTCCGCATGGTCGAGTTTGACCAGTTCCGCGCCGCATTCGCGTGCGACGAGCTGCATGCCGTAGCAAATGCCCAGCACCGGAACACCGCTGCGAATAATCTCCGGATCCATCTGCGGCGCACCGGGGCGTGGAGCCCGCTTTTTTGAAGCCGTCGGGCATGCGCACGACGGAATCGCCGTGGGACATCCACACGCGCGACTCGGTGGACACGCCTTCGAAAAGCGGCGTTTCCGGATGCACGACCAACAGCGTGGCCG
>DASSEZ010000113.1:0-115666 GCA_035694945.1 Vulcanimicrobiaceae bacterium | reverse complement strand
AGCGGCTTGCTCATCGCCGCCAGCACCTGCTCCGGCACCGTCACCGGCCCGGGAATGAACAGCAGATTCTTTTTCACGGGGGCTTGCTTCGACGCGTCGAAGGAAGCCCCCATGCTGAAGAATGTCAGGCTGACCGAACTTTCGTCCTGCGCGGGTTGAGCGAGTAAAGTCGGCTCCGCCGATCTGGCGCAGGTCCTGCGCCACTTGCCGTCCACCGCAAACGCGAACGTCCTCGTCGGTTACGGAACCGCCGACGATGCCGGCGTGTATAAAGTGCGCGACGATTTGGCGCTCGTCCAAACCGTCGACTTCTTCACGCCCATCGTGGACGATCCGTACGATTTCGGGCGCATTGCGGCCGCAAATGCGCTTTCCGACGTGTACGCAATGGGTGGCTCGCCGATCAGCGCGCTCAACATCGCGACGTTTCCCATGGATACGCTCGATCCGTCAATTCTCGGGCGCATTCTCGAAGGCGGTGCCGCAATCGCGCGCCAGGCCGGCGTTGCGATCCTCGGCGGACATACCATAAAAGATAGCGAGCCCAAGTACGGTTTGGCGGTCGTCGGAACCATTCACCCGCAGCGCATCGTTACGAACGCGAATGCCCGCCCCGGCGACATTCTCGTTCTTACCAAGCCACTCGGGACGGGCATTCTCTCCACCGGGCTCAAACGCGGCGAAATTAGCGACGACACGATGAGCGAAGCGATCGGTTGGATGGCGTCGCTCAACGACCGCGCCGGTTACGCCGTGCAATCGGCTCATGCGAATGCGGCGACGGACATTACCGGTTTCGGCTTGCTCGGCCACGCGCACGAAATGGCGCGCGGTTCCGGCGTATCGCTGCACCTGACCGCCAAGGACGTGCCCATCATGGCCCACGTGCTCGAGCTCATCGACCGCGACGTCGTACCCGGCGGCACGCGCGACAACGCCGGGGCGCACGCCGAATTCACGACGTTCGCGCAATCCGTTCCGGACAACGTCCGCCTCGCATTTTCGGATGCGCAGACGTCCGGCGGATTGCTGGTCAGCCTGCCGGCGCACCGTCTGCCGCTGTTCCGCGAAGCGCTTGCGGACGCGCATGCACTGTGTGCGGTCATCGGCGAAGTGCGCAGCGGCGAAGGCATCACCGTCAGCTAAAACTTGGCCGTTATCCTGGCGCTCGATCAAGGCACGACCAGTTCGCGTGCTATCGTCTTCGACGAACATGCGAACGTGCTGGCCTTTGCACAGCGCGAATTTCCGCAGCACTTTCCGCAGCCCGGCTGGGTGGAACACGATCCGCGCGATTTGTGGGACTCGCAATTTGCCACCGCCGAAAAAGCGCTGCGAAACGCCGGCATTGCGGCGAAGGACGTAGCCGCGATCGGCATCACCAATCAGCGCGAAACGGCGTTGCTATGGGATCGGGAAAGCGGTGAACCGCTGTGCAACGCCATCGTGTGGCAAGACCGGCGCACCGCTGCGCAGTGCGAAGCGCTGCGCGAACGCCGCTTGGGTGAGGTTGTCGCGCAACGTACCGGCCTGGTGCTCGACCCGTATTTTTCCGCAACGAAAGTGGCGTGGATGCTCGACCGTGTCGACGGCGCGCGCGAACGGGCGGCACGCGGCGAACTCGCCTTCGGCACCGTCGACTCTTGGCTTATCTGGAAACTCACCGGCGGCAAGCGGCACGTCACCGACGTAACGAACGCGTCGCGCACGATGCTGTTCGACATCCACGCGCTGCAATGGAGCCCCGAACTGCTGCGCGCGTTCGACATACCGCAGAACATACTGCCGGAAGTATTGCCGTGCACCGGCGATTTCGGTACGACCACGCTGTTCGGCAATGCAATCCGTATAGCCGGCGTCGCGGGCGATCAGCAGGCGGCGCTGCTTGGACAAGCCGGCTTCGATGCGGGCATTGCAAAAAATACGTATGGCACCGGATCTTTCTTGATGCTCAACACCGGCGATCGCGTCGTACGCAGTAAGGAAGGCTTGCTCTCGACAATTGCCTACGCGTTTGCACCCGGCGCCGCGACGTATGCACTCGAGGGTTCGGTCTTCATCACCGGTGCGGCCGTGCAGTGGCTGCGCGACGGGTTACAAATCGTGTCCGACTCCTCGCAGGTGGAAGCGCTTGCGCGCGAAGCGGCGGACAACGGCGGCGTCTACTTCGTACCCGCGTTTGCCGGAATGGGCGCGCCGTACTGGGATCCGTACGCACGCGGAACAATCGTCGGCCTGACTCGCGGAACGACGCGCGCGCACATCGCCCGCGCGGCGCTGGAAGCAATGGCCTATCAGTCGGCGGACGTCATTGCGGCAATGCAGCGCGATTCGGCACTCTTGCTGCACGAACTGCGGGTGGACGGGGGCGCTTCGCGCAACGCGCTCGCCATGCAGTTTCAAGCCGATATTCTCGGCGTTCCGGTGGTGCGTCCGGCCATTGTTGAAACGACAGCACTCGGCGCGGCATATCTCGCGGGATTGCAGAGCGGTTTCTGGAGCAGCATCGACGGGATTCGCACGCACTGGCGACAAGACGTGCGCTTCACGCCCGCGATGGACGGCGTACAGCGCGGCCGGCTGCTGCACGATTGGCACCATGCCGTGCAATGTGCGCGCGGCTGGGCGCAGCCGTGAACCGCGCACGCTCGCTGGAACGCTTACGTCGTGAATCGTTCGACGTAGCGATTATCGGCGGCGGCGCGACGGGGCTTGGCGCGGCGCTCGATTCGGCCGCGCGCGGCTACCGCACCGCGCTCATCGAAGCGTCGGATTTTGCAAAAGGCACGTCCAGCCGGTCGACCAAACTCATTCACGGCGGCGTGCGCTATTTACGCCAAGGCAATATCGCGCTCGTGCGCGAGGCGCTGCACGAACGAACGCTGCTGCTGCGCAACGCGCCCGATATCGTGCAGGAACTGGCGTTCATCATTCCGGCGTACGGGACGCTCGATCTGATGCTGTACGCGGCGGGACTGAAAGCATACGACGTCCTCGCGGGCGCATCGCCTTTTTCGCCCAGCCGTTTGCTCTCGCCGCGCACGGCGCGCACGCATATCCCCACGTTGAACGTCACGCGCATGCGCGCCGCGGTGATGTATACGGACGCGCAATTCGACGATGCGCGCCTGGCGCTCGCGCTGGCGCGCACCGCAAGCGATCACGGCGCCGCTCTTGCGAACTACGTGCGCGCCGAGGCGCTCGTTATAGACGCCAATCGCGTCACGGGTATCGTTGCGAGCGATACGGAGTCCGGTGAGCGGTTCACGATTTCGGCTCGCGTCGTCATCAACGCGTGCGGCATTTTCGCCGACGGCGTACGGCGCATGGCGGATCCCGGTGCGCAGCCGCTGCTCACGTTGAGCCGCGGATCGCACATCGTCCTTTCCTCATCGGTGCTCGGCGAGGCGTCCACGGCGCTGCTCGTACCGCGCACGACCGACGGACGCGTGCTTTTCGCGATTCCGTGGAACGATCACACGCTTGTCGGCACGACGGAAATCGCGGCGGAGCATGCGGAACCCGAGCCGCGCGCCAGCGATGCGGAGATCGCCTTCATCCTCTCGACGCTCAATCGGTATCTGCAGCGGCCCGTTTCGGAAAACGACGTTCTCTCCGCGTGGGCCGGACTGCGCCCGCTGGTAAAACGCAGAGCGTCTGCGACTGCGCGGCTTTCACGCGAGCATGTCATCGAGGTGTCACCGCAGGGGCTCGTCACCGTTACCGGCGGAAAGTGGACGACGTTTCGCAAGATGGCGCAGGACGCGGTCGACGCGGCGGCGTCGCACGCGCGGCTCACGCCCGCGCAATGCAGCACGCAGACGATAGCGCTGCGGCCCTACGAGGTCCCGTTGCTCGTATCTCTGGAGGGGCGCGTGACCTTGGCAGCGGACGAAGAGATGGCGCGCACCGTGGAGGACGTGCTGGCGCGCCGCACGCGTGCGCTCTTCGTGGACGCAAAAGCGGCACGCGACCAAGCGCCCGCGGTTGCATCCGCACTGGCGCGCAGGTTGGGGCGCGACACCGCATGGGAAAAGGAGCAAGTGCGCGCCTTTGACGTGCTCGCCAGCCGCTACAGAGGATTGAGGTAGTGCAAAACCGCGTTCTCGGCTCGTCGGGGATGAGCGTTTCGGAACTAGGTTACGGCTGTATGGGATTGACGTGGGCCTATGCTTCGGCCATGTCGCAGCCGGATACGCGCAACGGCGCCGCCGTGCTCAACACGGCAGCCGACCACGGTATTACGCTGTTCGACACGGCCGATATGTACGGACCGTTCACGAACGAGGAACTCGTCGGCGAAGCGCTCTTTGGGCGGCGTGCCGACCTCACTCTTGCAACCAAGTGCGGCATCGTCGTCGAAGGTGAGCGCAGCCAGTATAATCTCACGCGCAACGGTTCGCCGCAGCACATTCGCGCGGCGTGCGACGCATCGCTCAAGCGGTTGCGCGTGAACGTCATCGATCTCTACCAACTGCACCGCGTCGATCCGAACGTTCCGGTGGAAGAAAGCGTCGGCGCGATGGCCGAACTCGTACACGCCGGTAAAGTACGGGCGATCGGCCTCTCCGAAGTCGACGTTCCAACGCTCGAACGTGCGATGCGCGTGCATCCGATTGCTACACTGCAATCCGAATACTCGCTGTTCGAACGCAACGTCGAAGCACACATTCTGCCGTGGTGCTTGGAACACAACGTAACACTGCTGGCGTATTCACCGCTCGGCCGCGGGATGTTGACCGGACGTCTGCGCCGGTCCGACATCGGCGCAGATGATTTTCGCGCGACGCTTCCGCGCTATCAGCAAGAAACGTTCGATCACAATCGCGCGATCGTCGCACGCATAGAAGCAATTGCCGAACGCGCCGGTGCGAGCGCGGGGCAAGTTGCGCTCGCCTGGCTGCTCGCGAAAGCCCCGAACGTCATTCCGATTCCGGGAACGACGCACGTGGAGCATCTGCGGGAAAACGCCGGTGCCGCCGCCATACGTTTGAGCCGCGCCGACATGGACGAACTCAACTCGTTGCCCGCCCCGGTGGGCGATCGCTATCCGGCGCCGAAGGCTACGGCCTGATGATTGCGCGCGAGCCGATCGTTCAACTGGCGGAGTGTCTGCGGCGGGTGCGTGAAGGACAAGGCACGACGGGAGAAATCGTCCAGTGGCTGCGCGCCTCGACGGGCGCAGCCGCGTCGATTCCAAAACCCGCGACGTGCGATCCGCACCGCAACTACACGCGCACGCTGCTGTTCAAGAACGACGCGTTCGAAGTTCTTGCTTTGCATTGGAACCCGAACTGCGTGAGCACGATTCACGATCACGGCGGCGCCCTCTGCTGGCTCAGTCTCGCACGCGGCGCGATGGGCGTCGAGAACTATCTGCGCACGGATACCGGCGGCACGCCGGGATACGCGGCAATCGCGCTCGAGGGACGCGAAGAACTTACGCCCGGTGCGATCGACTACCGGCAAGACGACGTCCATTTGCATCGCTGCATGGCGCGCGATTGCGAAACCGTGACGCTGCACGTATACGCGCACCCCATCGAACGCTTTCACGGTTTCGACGAACGCGCGAACCGCTGTTTCGAAATGACGTCGACGTACGACGCGATTTTGACTGCTTAACTCGTCGCCAGCAAGCTGCGCACGTTGAATTGCTTGCGAAACAACGTGACGAAGGGCTCGCGGAACAGCATGCGCATGACCAGGCGTTGCAGCGCGACTCCCGCCGGCGTTCCCGGAATCAACTGCTTCATAAAAGAACGTGCCGCTTTTTGCTGTTTTTCCACGTACGGCCGGGTGCGTTTTTCGTAGCGCGCGAAAGCCGCGGCGTAGTCGCCGCCGCACTCGCGCAGCGACTCGGCAAGAATATACGCGCCGCCCATTGCGAGCGAGGCGCCCTGGCCGGAGGCAAGCGTCGGACAAGCGCAAGCATCGCCGACGAACGCGGTGCGGCCGATATGCCATGACGGCATCTCGATCTGCGCGACGATATCCATGAAGATGTCGGACGCGCTTTCAGTCTGCGCGAGCAGGTCGGCGGCGATCCAACCCATTCCATCGAATGCGCGATGAAGTTGCGCAATCCGGTCTTCGCGCGCAACGTGGTCGGCGCTCGCGCATCTCCACATGAGGAACGCGAAGACGCTGTTCGGATCGTCGCTGGCATAAACCGCAGCAATGCGCCCCGGCTCCACGTTCATCACCCACGTACGATCGGTGCCGTATGCGTTCGGAACCTGATAGCTGGCGATCGCGTATCCCATGAATTGCCTGAACTGGGCTTCCGGACCGGCGAGGAGCTCGCGCAGCCTCGAATGGATGCCGTCTGCTCCGAAGGCGAGCGAGAACGTTTCATTCGTCCCGTCGCTCAGGCGCACGTGCACGCCGTTAGCATCTTGCTGTATTTCGTCAACGGACGTGCCGAAGCGAATCTCTACGTCGTCCTTGACGGTGTCGTACAACGTGCTTTCAAGGGTTCGATGCGCCAGCGCCAAGTAGCGGCCGCCCACGACGAGTTGGCGCATCCGTTCCATCGAGAGCGCTGCGACGCGGCGCCCTTTGGAATCGACGTAAAGCACTTCGTCCACCGCTACCTGATTGCGCTGCAGCGCCGACAGGATGCCCATGCGGTCGACAACGTCAAAACCCGTTCCGGCGAAGTCAATTGCATAACCGCCGGTGCGTAAATGCGGCGCTCGTTCGATCACCAGGGGCGTCATACCGCTGCGCCGCAGCCAGTATGCCAGCGTGAGGCCGGCAATACCGCCGCCCGAGATCAATACGCGTCCGTCATGCATTCCTTCGCGCGTTAGCGGCGGGTGCGGGAGCGCTTGCGTTCGGTGACGCGCACGCGTTTGGCGATCCCGTTGCGGCGGCGCATCGGCACGACGTTGTTCGCGCGACCGCCTTCGCCCAATTCAACCGGTGTAATGATGCGTTTGCCGAGCGCGTGATACAGCACTTCGGAGAGCTCTTCGACCGCCACGAACGTCATCGTATCGCGCACTTCCTTGGGAATGTCCTCGATGTCGATCTCGTTGCGCTTGGGCAGAATGACTTTCTTGATGCCCGCACGTTTTGCGCCGAGCACTTTTTCTTTCAATCCACCGATGGGCAGCACTTGTCCGGTCAGCGTGATCTCGCCGGTCATGGCGACGTCGGGATCCACCTTGAGGCCGGTGAGCAGCGAGGTGATCGCCGTTGCGAGCGCGATGCCTGAGGACGGGCCGTCTTTCGGCGTTGCACCTGCCGGCACGTGGATGTGCAGATCGTGCTTGGCGAAGTAGTCTTCCGGTAAACCGAGTTCTCCGGAACGCGAGCGCAAGAACGAAACCGCGGCCTGCGCACTTTCCTTCATCACATCGCCAAGTTGCCCGGTCAACACGAGTTTACCGGTACCCGGCATCACAGTCGTTTCGATGAAAAGAATATCGCCGCCGACGGGCGTCCAAAACATGCCGGTCGACACGCCGACCGATGCGACGCGCTTCTTCACTTCGCTGTAGAACCGCGGCTTGCTCAGGAACTCGTGCAGGTTCTCCGGCTTCACGCGGCCTTTATAGCGCGGCTTCTCGGCAATCTGCCGCGCGATCTTACGGAACACCGTGCCGATCTCGCGCTCCAGATTACGTACGCCGGCTTCCCTCGTATAGTCGGAAATGACGAGGCGTAGTGCGGCATCGTTGATCTGCGCTTGCGTTTCCTTCAAGCCGTTGGCCTTGCGCTGCTTGGGAATCAAGTAGCGTTTGGCGATCTGCACTTTTTCGAGTTCGGTGTAGCCGGAGAGTTGAATGATCTCCATGCGGTCGCGCAGCGGCCCGCTAATGGTGTCGAGCGTATTGGCCGTGCACACGAACAACACTTGCGAGAGATCGAACGGCAGATCGAGGTAGTGATCCCGGAACGTATTGTTCTGCTCCGGATCGAGCACTTCGAGCAGCGCGGATTGCGGGTCGCCGCGGAAATCCGCACCAACTTTGTCGATCTCGTCGATCATCATCACGGGGTTGCGCGTGCCCGCGTCGCGGATCGCGCGGATGATCGTACCGGGCATCGACCCGATATACGTGCGCCGGTGGCCGCGAATCTCGGCCTCATCGCGAACGCCGCCCACGGATAAACGCACGAATTTGCGCCCCATGGCGCGCGCGATCGATTGCCCCAGCGACGTTTTGCCCACGCCCGGCGGACCGACGAAGCACAAGATCGGACCGGTAAGGCGGTTCTTCAGTTTTCCGACCGCAAGGTATTCGATGATGCGGTCTTTGATTTTTTCGAGATCGTAGTGATCTTCGTCCAGAATCTTGCGTGCTTGCGCGATGTCCAGATGATCCGAGGTTTCCTTGCCCCACGGCAGTTGCACCAGCCAATCCAAATACGTGCGTATGACGCTGTATTCGGGGCTCGCCTGCGGCACTTTCGAGAGGCGATCCAATTCGCGATCGGCGGCCTTTCGAACGTCTTCGGGCATCTGCGCCTCTTCGATTTTCTGGCGCAGTTCGTTCGTCTCGGCCTGCTGCGGGTCAACCTCGCCGAGTTCTTCCTGAATCGCACGCAGTTGCTGGCGCAGATAGAATTCGCGCTGGTTTTTCTCCATCTCGCGCTGGATGTCGGACTGGATCTTATGCCCCAGTTCGACCACTTCCAGTTCTTTGGTGAGCAGCATGGTGAGCTTGCGCATGCGCTTGAGCGTGCTGCGCTCTTCCAGCAGCGCTTGACGATCCGCCGTTTCCAGCCGCATCGTCGAGGCAACGAAGTACGAGAGGAGATTGGGGTCCGTGATGTTTTGGACTTCCATCTCCATTTCGCGCGGCGCTTGCGGCAAATAGCCGAGCAGTTTCTGGAACAGCCCCGCGAGATTGCGCTGCATCGCAACGAGTTCTTCCGTCTGCTGCATGACGTCGGGCAGTTCCGTGTACGCGGCGACCATGTACGGATCGGTCTGCGTGAACTCTTCGATTTTAAACACTTGCTGACCGGCGACGATGCAGCGAAGCGTGCCGTCCGGCACCTTGAGCATCTTCTGCACGGTACCGATCGTGCCGATGCGGTGCACGTCTTTCGGACCGGGATTTTCGATCTCGCGATCCTTGAGCACCGTCAGGCCGATGGGCTTGCCTTCGCGCAGCGCCTCTTCGACCAGTTGAATGCCGGGTTTTTTGACGACCGCGAGCGGGATGACGGTGTTGGGAAACAGCACGGCGTCCTGCAGCGGCAAAATGCCGACAAGGTTCGCGGCGACGACGGGTGAGATCTGTTGCTCGTGCGCGGTCATTTCTACGCGAGAATCCTCTTTACAATCATACGAATTTCGGTGCGGCTCGCCGGCAGATACTCCGGCGCCGCAACGGGCAGCGCGATGGTCAGCATGCCGTCGGCATAGGTGGCGGTCACCTCGCCGTACTGCACACCCACGGGCAGCGCAATTTTCTTGACGAACTCGCCGTCGGCAATCTCTTTTTGCAAAAACGATCCGCGACGCAGCCGCGCCGTGTCGGCGCGCCGCCCGGAAATAAAGAGATCCCGCTCGTCCACGAACACACGCAAGCTCTCGCTGTCGGCGCCCGCCAGTTCGACGCGCACGACGAGCGAGCGCGCTTCGTCGTCAATGACGACGTCGGCGTTGGGCTCCCACACCGCGCGCGAGCGCAGTATCACCAGGTCCATCGGTCCGTATAACCCCCGCGGTTAGCAATCGGATGCGAAGTCTGCTAATTCGCCTCCCCGCCGGGGGGACCCGCCCGAGGGTTAGTCGCTAATCGGGCTGGGCAAGGGCGAGCCGTCAGGCCACGCCACACAGGTGTCCAGGCGAATGTGCAGCGGGTCCATCGCCGTCACGGGAATGCGCACCTGGAAGATCTCCGTGTAATTGGTCTTTACCCCATATTTCCGGACCGGCGGGAAGGCCGAGACGTTGGAGTTCGGCATGTGCGTGGAGGAGAGGACCTGATTGATTTGTGCGCTGTCGGCCCCGGACATGTACTTCTGCGAGCGCTGACCGAGCCACGTCGTGCCGTCTTGACGGGTATACAAAAATCCGATGACCTCGCCGTCGGTCATCGTGGCCGTGGAAACAACCTTGTCGATCTTGACGATGGCGTTGCTCTGCGTTGTTCCGAACAATCCTTGCGGTACGGCCTTTGCGGAATCCAAGCATGCGCCATTGTTGAGCACGGTCAAAGCGGCTAGCACAAAAGTCAGCATGCAACGCTCGTTCGGGGTAGATGGTTGAAACGCCTATGAAAGCCACAGTCTATCACGGCGCGCATGACGTGCGCCTCGAAAGCGTTGCCGATCCGCGCATCACCGCGCAGCACGCGGCGATCGTGCGGGTAACGCGCGCGGCAATTTGCGGTTCCGATCTTTGGTTCTACCGCGGCGTAACGGAATGGACGCCCGGCGATCGCACCGGGCACGAGTTCGTCGGCATCGTCGAAGAAATCGGCAGCGGTGTGCGCACCGTGCGGCCGGGCGACGCGGTCATCGCGCCATTCGTTTCGAGCGACGGCACGTGCGAGTTCTGCCGCGCGGGTTTACAAACGTCATGCGTGCACATGACGAATTTCGGAGACGAGCAAAACGGCGGACAAGCCGAATTCGTGCTGGTTCCGTATGCCGACGGCACGCTCGTGAAAATGCCCGAAGCAATTGCGTTCGATCGCGCCAAGCACGACGCGAGCGTCACGTTGTGCGATGTGATGGCGACCGGCCATCACGGCGTCGTGAGCGCCCAAACCGCACCGGGATCGACGATCGTGATCGTCGGCGACGGTGCCGTCGGGTTGTGCGGCGTGCTTTCGGCGGCAAAAGAGATTCGCGCCGAGCGCATCATCGCGGTCGGGCATAACGAAAAGCGGCTGGAAATCGCCAAACGCTTCGGCGCGACGCACACGTTCAATTCGCACGACGAGCAGGTCCAAGACCAGATTCGCGATCTGACTTTCGGCGGTGCGCCGCACGTCGTGGAAGCGGTTGGCAATCAGGCCAGCATGGATTTGGCGATCAACGTCGCGCGCCCCGGCGGTACCATCAGTTTCGTCGGCGTTCCTCACAACGTAAAAAGTCTGCCGATGCGCGAGATCTTCTTGAACAATCTTTCGCTGCGCGGTGCGCTTGCGCCGGCGCGCGCCTATCTTTCGCAGCTGCTCGCGAGCCTGGAAGCAGGGCGGATAGATCCCGCACCGGTCTTCGATCTCGAGCTGCCGCTGGGCCGCGTGGCGGACGGTTACGCGGCAATGGACGACCGCCGCGCGATCAAAGTGCTGCTCACGGTATCGTAAGCATGAACGAGGGCGGATTTGCGCGCGGCATCACGACGCACGGAGACCCCGGCAATCCGCCGATCGTTTTTCTTCACGGTATTCGCTTGGGAGGGCGCATTTGGGAGCGCCACGCGCGCGATCTGAGCCGCGATTTTTTCATCGTCACGCCCGATTTGCCGGGTCACGGCGCGCTCGCGGACCTGCCGTTCGACGCGCCGACGCTCGACGCGTTTCTGGCATATATTGCGGACAACGTCGTATCGCGACCGCCGCTCATCGTGGGCTATTCGCTCGGCGGATACGTGGCGATGCGGTACGCGTGCGATCTGCCCGACCACACCAGCGGACTGCTGCTCACGGGTTCGAGCACCGATATCATCGGCTATCGCCGCATCCTGTACGATGCCGCGGTTCGTGTGACGGGACACATTCCGCCGCAGCTAATCCAGAACATGCTCGCGGTGTTTTTTCGCGTCACGCTTCCGCCGCGCGTTGCCGACGTCATCATTCCGTTCCGTTTCAATCACGACGTCTTCGAACAGAGTTTGCGTATCGCGGGCGGCGTTCGTTACAGCGAGCGGCTGCGACGGTACGGAAAACCGGTGGTGCTCGTGAACGGGAGATGGGATTTGCTCTTTCGCCGTGACGAGCACGCATATGCGGATGCTGCAGGCGCCCGCCTGGTGGTGATGCAGCGTTCGGATCACGTCGCGCCGCTTCGCGATCCCGAGCAGTTTTCGTCTATCGTGCGCCAGTTCGCGCAGAGCATCTTCGGCTGCAGTACCACGATTCAAGGACGAACGGCCTAGAGCGCATCCGGTTGAAAGCCTCGCGCGTCCGGTCGCGCGCTTTGCTAGTGTCGCGGCATGAACGTCATCGACATCCCGCAGCCGGCCGGCGAGGAGCTGTACGACGAAGCCATCTCGCACTACACGCGCATGGTCAAACACCGGGCGGTGGCCGTTCACCGCGTCGGCAGCGTACGATACGCCGGACTTACACCGATCCGGCTGCTGGTCGTGACAGATCGAACCGGCCTGGACAACCGCTGTTTTTTTTCCGTTCTGGCGCGTTTGCCGCAACGCTACCACCGGCTCTTTTTGCACGAGCCTTTCGTGCTGCCCGTCTGGTCGCTGCGCGTCATGGGCTACACCCGTCACAACGATCTTCATCTGGCCGCGGGGCGCGACGTTCTGCAACCATACGTGTGCGCGGGCGAAACGGACGAACGCTGGTGCCGCACGCTCGAAGCGTATTGCGAATACGCGGCCTTCACGGAACGCGTGCGTAGTTCGCAAACATTGCCCGGACGAACCGCGATCGATGCGGCGCTCGCATTCGCCGACGTCATCGCTACCGCCGCATCCGTAATACCCGAAGCCCAAAACGGCGGCTACGCCGGCGAAATCGCCGCGATCGCGCACGGGTTTTTCCACGAAGGCCGCGACCATGCGCAGTCCGTTCGTGCGGCCTGGAGCGCGCTCTCGCAGGCGTTCACCCGTTTTGACGAAGTGATGCGCGCGTGGTTACATGCCGGCTCCAACGTGAACGCCGCAGCAGCCGCGCGCGCGCGAGTGCTCGGCGAGGAGGTGTGCGACTCTTTCGATCGCGAGTACGCGTTCCGGCGCGCGCGTGAAATCGACGGCTACCATCAGGAACTCGCCTCGCTCGGTTTACCGTTCGGCCACCTGTTTTTCACGGCCGCCTATCCCGGAGCGGTGCGCGAACTACCCGCGACACCGCTCGTCGATTTGGTCGTCGATCATCTCTACCGGATGCGCAGACGGCTAGCCGAGTACGCGCTTAGTGCGGTATCTGGTTCGGCTTGAGGTCGTTCGCGCTGTTCAGAATGAAGATCTTGTCGGCGTGCCGGATGCCCAGCGCCTTCTGATCGTACACGACGCGCACGTACTGCCCGTGCTTGAGATCTTTCATCTGAAACGTTTCTTTGCCGTTCATTGAAAAGATCTGATCGAACTCGGGCGTGACGATAAAACTCAGCGTTTGCTTGGAGTGCGGGTCGTACACCTTGACGTTGTTCATCGAGACGTGCACGACTTCGCCGTAGAAGTTGTTCGTTTTACCGGCCATCGCTAGTTGCGGCGCAAGGACTGCGGCGATGAGTACGAGGACCGGCAGGCTCCGAAGTATGCGCATTGCGGTTCTCCTTTGCTGAATAGTCAATTCGGTCATACCCCGTTCGCCGGAGTATCCGCTCCACAGGAATTCCAGCCTCGTGCGAACCAGTCTCCTGCATGGCAAAGCTCGCCCGGCGGTTGGGTACTTTTGATGCCGGCCTCATCGTCATGGGCGGCATCATCGGCACGGGCATTTTTCGCAATCCGTCGGTGGTGGCGCAAAGCGTGCATGCCGGCTGGGCGATCATGGCGGTATGGGTCGCGGGCGGCGGCGTCGCACTGCTCGGCGCGTTCGTATTTGCCGAACTTGCCGCGCGCCGCCCCAGCGACGGCGGTCTGTACGCCTACATGCGCGAGGCGTTTCATCCGGTCGTCGCCTTCATGTACGGATGGACGCTGCTGCTCGCTTCACAGAGCGGCGGTATGGCCGCCGCCGCACTCACGTTCGCGGGTTATTTCGCACCGCTCACCGGTATCAGCGTCAATCCGACGCTGCTCGCGTTCGTCGTGCTGGCGATCTTCACCGTCGTCAATTGTTTGGGCGTGCGCCAGGGCAGCAACGTGCAGAACGCGTTCATGGTCTTGAAGATTGCCGCAATTGCCGCGCTGATCGGCGTGGGATTGTTCGCGCATCCGAGCGCGAGCGCCGCAGCCGCTGCTCCAAGCATCGGCACGTCGCTGAGTTTGTTCGGCGCGATGGCGGTCTCCATGATCGCCGTGCTCTTTGCATACAGCGGCTGGCAAACGTCGAGTTTCATGACCGGAGAGTTGAAAGATCCCACGCGCACGCTACCGCTGGGCATGCTGTGGGGTGTCGGCGGCGTCATCGTTCTGTACGTGCTGGTCAACGTCGTCTGCTTGCGCGTGCTCGGCCCCGCGGGTCTGATGCACACGGACGCACCGGCATCCGAAGTACTGCGTGCATTCATGGGCGCTCGCGGCGCACAGATCATCGCCGCGCTCATCGCGCTATCGACGCTTGGATTTTTGAGCAATCAGATTCTTACTTCACCGCGCGTGTATCATGCGATGGCCGAAGACGGCTTGTTCTTCCGGCAGATCGCATGGCTGCACCCGAAAACGCGCGTGCCGGTGATCGCCATTGCCTTGCAGGGCGCGTTCGCCATCGCAATCACGCTGCTCAAGGGTTACGGCCAGATTTTGAATTACGTCATCGGGATCGATTACGTGTTTTTCGCACTTTCCGCAATCGCGCTTTTCG
Source organism: Vulcanimicrobiaceae bacterium (assembly GCA_035694945.1). GTDB lineage: Bacteria > Vulcanimicrobiota > Vulcanimicrobiia > Vulcanimicrobiales > Vulcanimicrobiaceae > DATGJX01. The sequence continues at coordinate 101,042 of DASSEZ010000113.1, read as the reverse complement.
TGTTTCGCGTACGCGACCGGCGCGCCGGAAAAGCGGACGCGGGCTATCGCGTACCGCTGCATCCGGTAACGACCGCGCTGTTCTTCGTGATAACCGTCGCTGTCGTGCTCACGACGTACATTTCATCGCCCCAGGGCGCAGCCTGGTCGCTCGGCGCGCTGCTCAGCGCTGTGCCAATTTATTATCTGTTCCTCGCACGGCCCGCTCAGGGTTTACCCGAGCAAGCGTCCGGGAATCCTTAAAACCGGCGCCGGGGCCGGAGGGGAGGCTCAGCGAGTGAATACGCAAAGCCGGGCACTGCGCATTGCTGCAGTTATTGCTGCCGCCGCACTATTGCCCGGGTGCGCGGCAACAGCCGTGCAACACCGCACTGCAGCGGTGCGTACGCCATGCGGCGAACGCGCGGTACACATCATCGCGCAAAACGTCGATGCGATATCGGCGCATCAGTACGCTGCCGCGTCGCGCGCCGCAGAACGCGCGGCACGCATCTCGCTCGCGTGCGCATCGCGGGAACGATCGAAATCGCAAGGGTTTGGCGATCGCTGGCGCGGCGCGAACGCGCTCGTCGTCGCGGCGGAACTGGCACACCAAGCATCGCAGCAGCATCGGGCAAACCGCCTGCTGGCAGAAGGTTATCGCATCATGCGTTCGCTGCAGCCGCCCGCGCACGTGAGCACACTCACGTCGACGCTCATTTCACAAACTCGCGACGGCGCCGAACGCGACCTGCGTGGGCAGTGGTCGTACTGGTAGCGCGCTACTGGTAGAACAGCGTGATCTGACCGTCGCCGCCGACGTAGACGCCGACGATTTGGTCGATCGTAATGTTCTGCCTTTTAAGCAGCCTGGGCAGCGTTACGAGCACGCCGTCCGTGCCGGTCACCGTCGTATGATTCAGCGTGTCGCGCAGATCCGAAATATCGGACGCATTCTTGTGCAGCGCCGATTTAAATGCCGCCGCCTCGCTCGCCGACATGACGCTTTGCGCGTTGACCATATGAATTTGATTGGCGTTGATGTTGCTCATCATCGAGCGGAACTTGTCCGATTCGCTCGAGACGTTTTTGACAGCGGCCAAAAGATCGCTGGTGCCGCCCGCCGCGTGTGCCGGCGCCGTTAACAGGCCGGCGAACACGAACGTCAGGACGGAGAGCGCCGCTGCTGCATGTCTGTGGGCCATGAGCGTTCGCCTCCTAGCCCTATTATAAAGCTCCTTCGCCCAGATTTGGAAGTTTCCGCAAGAAACGGCGCATCACCGATGCCTGCGCTGCCCCACTGGCGGGAAGCGTCGAGCGCGCGGGATGGCCGCCGCATGCACCGAGCGCTGCGGCGGCCAGTATGAAGACTACAGCACCAGATCGCCGCACGAAACGTACGTCTTGAGGTCGTTCGCGCTCTTGTGTACGTTGATGGCGTATTTGCCTTTCTTGATCTGCGCGACGGTTACGCCCGGAAGATGCGTGAACGACTCCCCGTTGACCACGGGTTTGAGCGGTTTCCACGGCGCCGGATCAAGTTTCGCACACGTGCCCTTGTGAATGTGCGCCGGCTGCGAGAGGCCGTTGGGCTCGGACTTGATGTGAATCGCGACGTTCACGCCGCCTTTGACGTCCGTGACGCTGGCGTTGCCGGCTTCACCGGAATTGTTTTGCTGGCCCATGTTGATCTGCAGGCTGTGGCCCGCGATTTCGTTGTGGGCGACGTGCATGGGGTTCATCTGCTTGACCTGCTGCGAGCCTTTGTTGCCGCCGTTTTGTCCGGCGTTGTTGCCGGCATTCTGATTGTTGTTGCCGCCTCCGCCGCCGCAGGCCGCAAGCAGCAGTGCCAATCCGGCCGCACCCGCGGCCGCGAGGATCTTCGAATGTTTCATCGATTGCTTGCCTCACGAAAAAAGGAGTAGTCGGCTACGTTCTTGCCCGCCGCGGACCGCGGCGTAACTAGAGATGAAGCCGGTTGCAAGCTGCCGGTTAGCCGCTACTTGGTGCCTTTGGTAATGACGATCGATGTGCGCTCGCCCTTCTTGCTGATCATCACCATCGTCTGCATCGCGCCGGCCGCCTCGTCGCCGGTGATGAACTCGGCGACGGAGCTGTCGCCCGAATCGACCTTCATCTTTTCCGATCCCGCGGGCATCTTGCTGTGATAAAACGCGTACACTTTGTCGAACGAGTCCGGCGTGGTGAACGCGGTCATCTGCGCCGTGCCCTTCTCGCCGCTCACGGAAAGCGCACCCTCGTCCTCTTTTGCGCCCGTGTAAATCGGCACGCCGAGCGAGGCGACGTCCACGACGTCCTTGCCCATTTTCATCGTGCCCTCGCTGCTTCGCACGGTGACGCTGTCGTCTTTGGAGTCCGTCGTTACGGTGGCGCCGTTCGCGCTGTATACTTTCTTGCTCGACGAACACGCGGTAAGGGCGATAACGGCGGCGAGAACGCCAATGAGCAGTCGTTTCATACACTCCTCCGCTGCGAGATGTTTGGGCGTCTTTCGTTCCGCGATGCGCAGCCCTTCATACCAACGGCTCAATCGTAAGCAATAGAGCGCATGCCGTAGCTGAAAATTTCACTTATGTGCGCCGGCGCAAACCGCTATCATAACCGTGCCGACCATCGCCGGAGGGCGAGGTTGGCTTTCTTTTTCTTGCAGCACCATTCGCCAAAGGAGACATGAATGAAACGGCTCGTCTTGGCTGTGGCTGCGACCGGTGCACTTGTTGCCGCCGCGCACATGTGCGCCCAGGCAGCACCGGCCGCCACCACATCTCGCTACATGGCAACCACAAATCGCACCACACTCTACAACGAAGGCTGCAGCATGGGCAGCGCCGGACTGAGCGGCATCGTCATTTTGGATTTTGGCGAGCCGTACAATTCGGGTGGTGAAGGCACGTGGGATTACGGCAACGCGTTCGCGTCCGATTCTTCCATCGTCACCGCCGCCGAAGGCTTCCTGGACGGCTTTTGGAATTGCTCCGGCTCATCGCCGCAACTGCGTTTGGCAATCGGCACCAGCAACTACGGAAGCCACACCGGCACCTCGGCCGGGCAGGCATGGGGCAACGCGGTGAACAGCCTGAACAGTTACATTTCCAGCAAAGGGTACGGTTCGCAAGAATACGCGCGCGGCGCAATCGACGCCGAGCCTGGCTGGGACACCGAATTCTCACGCACGTCCGCATGGGTGGACGGTTACAACGCAACGACCTCGACGCCGCTTTACGATTACGGCTCCGCTGACGCGTGCCCGTACAGCGGCTACAGCGGTAATTGCGACGGTTGGGGGCAGCATGGCCTCTGGTATATCTCGTGGGGAAATTCCGACGGATATCCGGTCCCGGAGATCTACCAAAATTCCATGGCACAGCAGTGGTACACCGAAAGTGTCTATTCGTCCACGAGCGAGTCGAACGGACGGCTCGGCTTTCTCGGAACGATGACGCAGTATGCGGCGTGTGGTTGCGGCAGCGGAACATACTCGCCCGCTACCGGATTCAACACGCTTCAAAACCTCATCAACGGAGATTCACGCACGTCGTACACGATGTCGTATTCCACCGACATCACGTGGGCGAATTAGGAGGAGCGCAACATGAAAAAGATCATCGGTCTCTGCATTATTGCGCTCGCCGCATCGCTCGCCGCGTGTTCGCACGGCGCGAACAACGCGCTGCCCGTATCCAGCAATAACGGCGGCGCGAACACCACCGATGCGCTGCACCAGAAGATGGCCAAGGAAGCGCAGCGCGACGTGAGTTCATTCGTCGCTCCCAAACACCCCGGATATGTAGCCGGTGGCGGCGCGGTGCAATCGTGGCCCAGCGGTATCCAGGAGCAAGGTCAGGCACCCGTGCCGGGCGGCATGTTCGACATCGTCAATCAGTACAACACGACGGCGAACGGGCAATTCGTCACCGTATACGCGGGATCGCGCAACGATACGGGTGAGGGCATCCTGCTCGTCGTGCGTCGTTCGGCGGACCTCCACACCGCAACCGCGCACACATACGTGGTCGCGGATCGTGCGGTTCGCATTCAAAGCGCCACAAACGGACAATTGCAACTGCAAACCGTGGGCGGCGCGAACGCGGAATCCATTCCGTTTAGAATGCCGCTGTAACGGCGCACTCGGGAAGGGACCTGCGCTCGCGGTCCCTTCCCGCCTTCGCGTGCTTTATTGCGGCAGCCGATTTGTGATGAAGTCCGACACGCGGCTCGCCGCCGGCGGATCCAAATTCGAGAGCACGACCACCACGTAACCGGCATCGGGGCAGATTTCCAAATCACCGTTCATACCGGGCGCACCGCCGCTGTGTCCGAAACAGTGCGTTCCGTTTATCGTCTGCTGACCAAAGCCGAATCCGTACGTTCCGCCTCCGGGCGTTTTCGTTTGCGCACTCGTCATCATCTGCGTATATGTTGCGTTCAGCAGTTTGTGCGCAAGCAACGCATTCGCGAACTGCAAAAAATCCCCAACCGTGGAATAACCGCCCCCGGCTGATGTACCGCGATACGGTAACGTATTGGTGTTCGGCTGCGATTTGCCATCGGGACCCATCATGTAGCCGATGCTGCGATTCGAAACAGCGACGTCTTCCGGTTCCGACGCGGTCGACGTCATGCCGGCCGGCGTGTAAATGTGGTCGCGTACGTAGTCGTAGTAATCTTGGCCGCTCACCTTTGCAACGATTGCACCGAGGAGTATGAAGCCATAGTTACTGTAGTCCCATTTGCTCCCGGGCTTGAAGCGCAGCGGCCGATTGCCGTACAAGTCAATATAGTCTTGCAGCGTGCGCAGTTTCAAACGGTTCTTCTCGAACTGCGGACCAAAGATATCGCCGGTTCCGCCGGTATGCGTGAGCAGTTGTCGAATCGTGACGGCCGACGAGACACTCTTGTTCGGATAGTCCGTCAAATACGTACCGAACGGCTTGTCAAGATCGATTTTTCCGGCCTGCACCAGTTGCATGATCGCGGTGGCGGTGAACATCTTGTTCATCGAACCGATGCGAAAGCGTGTGTCAACGGTGTTCAGTGTGTTGTTTTCGCGATCGGCGAGTCCATAGGCGTGTTCGAATACCGGTTTGCCGTCTTTCGCGACCAAGACCGCGCCCGCGAAGCGATCCGCAGCCGCTTGTTTGCCGGCGTACGCCTGTAGTTGGGGCAGCAAGTCGGCTTGCGAGAGGTGCGGCAGCGCAAACTCCGGCGGGCGCGGCGTTACCCACAACTCGAGGTCGGCAACGTGATATGGCGCGACTTTCTGCAGCCGCAACGTCAAGCGTGCAAACGTATCGGAGACGCGTTCTTGTACGAGAGCCGTCAGTTCCGTTGGGGCAGACTTCTCGATCTTGCGCAAGTCGAAGCCGCCGGTCATCCGCTGAAACTGCATCTCGCCGTCGATCCGTTTCACGTTTTGCGGCTCGTATGTCTTCAAAAACTGCTGCAACTGCCGGCGATCGCCGCTGTTAAATGCCTTCAACCACGCGCTCAGGGTCTGCCCGGCTCGGGTCTGCGGGATTACCGGCGCGGCCGGCGATGCGGCGTTGACGTTCACTCCGAGGAACAGCAGCAGAACCGCAAACGAGGCGATGGTCTTATACATGACGCCCTCCCCGCGAAACTTCACGCAGCGATGCTGGTACAACCGCTACGCTAGCAGCTTCGTGACGCACGAAGATTAAAGTGCGCTCAGAAGCCCGGCTGATTATGGCGTAGGCGACTGCGGAGGGCAGAGCGAGAACAACGCTTTGCGCGCCTGCGAATCCTCGGGCTGCGTGGCCGCGCGTACATAGCGCAGCAGGTATGATGTGTCTTTTCCGTAGGTGTACATCGTTTCCGCTGTATAGCGCTCTCCTTGAGCGTCGGTCGCGGTAAATTGTGAAAACCACCCGTCCGTTCCGCTACAAAGTTTTACGGCATGATTCGCTTGAACGCGCAGATCTTTCTCTGCCGCCTTCGTGGCGTCGATTTGATCGAGTGCGTCTTGCTCCGGCGTGACGTACTCCGAAACGTCCGAGGCATCACCCAACGTCAAATACTGCGCGAACGTCGAGTTTCGCGGCAGATACAGCCAGTACGCGAGCACCTTATATGCTGAATCGTCGTGTGGACCGAAATCGCCCACTCCGCGTATCCAGCCTTTTGGTATAGTAAGCGGAACGGTGGTGGTCGAAGGCGGCACCTCACCGACTCCGGGCGGACAAAGCGTCGAAAGAGCGTCTGCCGCGTGCAGCACGTCACCAGGGGTGCGCTGATACTGCAGCACAGCGACGTACACCCGATTGCCGGCACGCGCGAACACTTGCTCGTACGCATCATCGCCGCGCGTAAATGCGTTGATCCAGCCGCGCTGCCCGCCGCACAGGGCGATTGGCTGGGCGGCAATTTTTCTAACCGCCGGTATATGTATCGAACAATGTGGATGACGCGTACACATTTTGACGACGCGCGGCGGCACGTGAACCGACGATAAGCGGGTGATCGTCTGTATGCCCCACTCTTGCGCGTTGACCGTCGTGGGGTGGGTGACGATCTCAATGCGCTCTGGTATCGTATATGTGACGCTCGCCCAATCGGGCTTGAACGATATCGTACCGCGATACTCTGCAACGAACCGTGCATCGCGCGAGCCCCGGATGTGATCGCGAGCCCAAGTATCTTCCGCGACGCGTTTCATGCCCTTTGGCGGCACGAACAGCGGTTTTGGGGGCGCGGTCGAAACGGCCGCAGCGAAAAGCAAGTGCAGCATGCCTGCTGCTACGACGCAGACTGACGCAATTCCAGCGGTATAGGAAAAAAGGCCCCGCGCATTTTGCGCGAGGCCTTTTTGTCCGTATGTAAGGGACAGTGCTACATCATGTCGTAGCCGCCCATGCCGCCGCCCGGCATCGCGGGCTCTTTCTTCGGCTCGGGCTTATCAGCAATGAGCGTTTCCGTCGTCAGAATCAGCGAACCAATCGACGCCGCGTTTTGCAGCGCGGAACGCGTCACCTTGAACGGCTCGACGATACCGGCTTCGAACATGTTGACGATGTTGCCGGACATCGCGTCAAAGCCCTTAGGCGCTTGATCGGCCTTGACTTTGTTCACTTCGACCGAACCTTCGAAGCCCGCGTTGTACGCGATCTGGCGAAGCGGCTCTTCGAGGGCTTTGCGAACGATCTCGATACCGATCTTCTCGTCGGCAACCGTGGCCGCATGGCCGTTGCTCGACGGCGGAACGTACTTCTCGATGGCCTTGACCGCGTGGACGAGCGAAGAACCGCCACCCGGGATCATGCCTTCTTGAACCGCCGCACGCGTTGCGCTCAGCGCGTCTTCGATGCGGTGTTTCTTCTCTTTGAGTTCGGTTTCGGTCGCGGCACCGACTTGGATAACCGCAACGCCGCCGGAGAGCTTCGCAAGACGTTCTTGCAGCTTCTCGCGATCGAAGTCGCTGTCGGTCTCTTCGATCTGCTTTTTGATCATCTCGATGCGGCCCTTGATGTCGGCTTCTTTGCCCGCACCGTCGACGATCGTGGTTTCTTCCTTCGTAACCTTGACCGTCTTGGCTTTGCCGAGCAGATCCGGCGTGACCTTGTCGAGTTTCAGGCCGAGTTCTTCGCTGATGACCGTCGCGCCGGTGAGCGTCGCGATGTCCTTGAGCATCTCTTTGCGGCGGTCGCCGAAGCCCGGCGCCTTGACCGCAACGGTCGTGAACGTGCCGCGCAGCTTGTTGACGACGAGCGTCGCGAGCGCTTCGCCTTCGACGTCTTCAGCGATGATGAGCAGCGGCTTCTGAACCTGAACGATCTTCTCGAGCAGCGGCAGGATGTCGGCAATCGCCGAGATCTTGCGCTCCGTCACGAGGATGAACGGATCCGCAAGCGTGGCTTCCATACGCTCGGAGTCGGTGACCATGTACGGCGAGATGTAGCCCTTGTCGAACTGCATGCCTTCTTTGGTCTCGACTTCGGTCTTCATCGACTTCGACTCTTCAACCGTGATGACGCCGTCTTTACCGACCTTCTCCATCGCGTCGGCGATGAGCTCGCCGATCTCTTTGTCGTTTGCGGAGATCGATGCGACCTGCGCGATCTTCTCTTTGGTGTCGACTTTTTGAACGAACTTCTCCATCTCGGAGACCGCGAGTTCCACGGCCTTCTCGATACCGCGCTTGATGAGCAGCGGATTCGAACCCGCCGTCACGTTGCGCAGGCCTTCGCGAATGATCGCTTGCGCGAGAACGGTGGCGGTCGTCGTGCCGTCGCCGGCAACGTCGTTGGTCTTTGAAGCAACTTCCTTCACGAGCTGTGCGCCCATGTTTTCGAAGCTGTTCGAGAGTTCGATTTCCTTCGCAATGGTCACGCCGTCGTTGGTGATCGTCGGCGAACCGAATTTCTTGTCGAGAACGACGTTACGCCCTTTAGGGCCGAGGGTCACTTTGACCGCATCGGCAAGCATGTTCGCACCGCGCTCGAGTGCACGGCGGGCGTTTTCGTCAAATACGAGTTCTTTCGCAGCCATAATTAAATCGTTAACTCCTTAAACGCCAGCCGGAACTTTGTCGACGATGGCCAGAACGTCTTTTTCAGAAATGATGAGGTACTCTTTACCGTCGATCTTTACTTCGGATCCGGAGTACTTCGAATAGATGATGCGATCGCCGACTTTCACGTCCATCGCGAGCTTCGTGCCGTTGTCGAGCGTGCGGCCGGAGCCGACCGCACGGACCATGCCCTCTTGCGGCTTCTCTTTGGCAGTGTCCGGAAGGAACACGCCGCCGGCGCTCTTATCTTGCTGCTCGACGTGCTCGACGACCACGCGATCGCCCAAAGGCTTGAGATTCACGTAAACCTCCAAAAAATGTTGTTAGGGATTGGCACTCTCAGCAATAGAGTGCCAGCCATGGAATCTTAGCAGACTCGTCCAGAGACTGCAAGACGCCATAGCCCCACGTTGGAGGCCGGCACGGAGCACCCATTTCAGGCACCCCCAAGGCTGCTACTGGGTCGTAAACGAGCCGATGGGGCCGAGCGGCGTGCAGTTCGAGGACGTATCGTTTAGGAACACCTGGACGACTTCGCCTGGGAAATTACCCCCGCTGAACGAGCTGCTCTGGTAAACCGGATTTGCGAATGACGGCGTCGCCGTGGGTGTAGGAAACGGCGGCGTAGCGGTCTGAAACGTTCCCCCGTGGACGCCGCCCAGACTGCTGGGGGAAAGCGCTGTGGTCAGCACTACGTCCCAACTCGACGGCAGCGCCGCGGTGGACCCGATGATGACCTGCCCGAACGTGTCCGGGATCGCCGTCGAGCCGGGCGCAGGATACACGAGCGCGCTTTGAACGCCCGGCGGCGGCGAACACGTCGGGCCCGGCGCGGGCGGACCCGGATTGTTGTTGATGTTGCATGCGGCAAGCGAAATCAGCGCCGCGGCGGCTGCCAATACGGCAAACGGCAAGCGAATCATAGCGGTCGTGGTCCCGTGGAAGGCGAGGGCGTCGGCTCCGGCGCCGAATGATGCTTGAACGGATTGAGTTTGTCGAGCGTCTTTAACGTGCCGCGGATCGTCTGATGCAAGAAGAAGCGGTTGGGCCCGGGCGTCGGTGTGGCAACGTGCACGTTCGCCGGCACGCGAGCTGCGGGAGGCGTTTCGTACTTGGGCAGCGGCGTCGCATCGGTATATGCCTGCGGCATGTCGCTCACGTCGACCGTACTCGGTTCCGGCGACGGTTCCGGCGTGGATCGCGCGATGACGACGGTGCTTTCACCGCGTCCGGGAGGTGCGGTGCGCCGCACGGCGATGCGTTTCGGCGAAACCGGTGCCGGCTGCGGCACCGCAATCGCCGGAGCGGCAGTCACCTGTGCGGGTGTTGCGGGCGGCGGCGTGGCCGGTGCAGTCGTATGCCGTACGGCAGGCGGCGCGCTAGGCACCGGACGCGGTACGGCGGTTGCTGCGGGTACCGCATCTTGCGCGGCAAGCGGTACGGGCGTCATCAGGACAGCCGGCGTTTGTGCGGTTGCGCGGGCCGTGTTCCACGCATGCTCCGCCGCCGCTCCGATGATCACGAGCGCGAGTGCAACAATCGCTATCGCGAACGGGCGAAGCTGCGGAAGACGGTGGCCTTCTTCACCGAGCGCAACGGTGCGATCGCCCGGAACGTGCGCGATGACGCCTTCGCAAAAGGCTGGACCGAAGAGCGGAATTGCACGAAGATTGCTTTTGAGCGCATGCGCGAACGAATGTTTGAGACGTTCGTCGTCGGGATCATCGAGCAGCGGTGCGAATTCGTCACGATACGCTTGGTTCATCACAGGCAACGCCGCACGCAGCGTGAACCGTATCTGTTCGCCGCTGAGCGAACGAACGTACCGCTCTAAGCCTTGAGCAAGGTCAAATGGATCCGTGCGCGCGAGAATCGTGGCAAAGGGCTGGCCGAGCACGCACTTCGTTTACCCGTTAGCGCAAAAAACCGCGCGGCGTTCTAGCGCCGGGTCGCCTGCTCAGCGAAGCCAGTGGTGCGTGGCATTCAGAATGACGAAGAGCAAAAACGCTCCGAGCATGACGGAGCTGCTCCAGATAACGGCATCCGCCACGGCGGTCGCATAGTTCCGGCGCATGTCCTTATCGTACAATATCGGTTCGCACAGCAGGGTTACGGCGCCATTAAGTTTGAAGCGTGGGAGTGTATGGCTACCACGCTTCCCTTGAATTGGGGCCGAATCGTGCTGTCCGGCGTGCTCGCGGGCATCGCCAGCGGCGTCTGTTTCGACGTCTTCCTGTATCTCACCAGTTTGATTCCCGCCCATGCAAGCGTGCTCTCGCTTTGGCAATTCGCCGCGTCCACTGCGTTCGGCAAAACGGCGTTCGCGTCGGAATCGTATGCATGGATTGGCGTGGCGATGATCTTCGTCGCGAGCATCGGCTGGGCCATCGGATACGCCTACATGGCGAACACGCGCCGCGCCATCAATAAACAGCCGATCATTTCCGGCTTCATCTTCGGCGTCATCGTGTACATCGTGATGCAGTTCGTGCTCTTCAGCGTGCAGGCGCTCAAAGTTCCTGACATCATGTCGGTTTATCTCGGCATCCTGGGCTGCACCGTCTTCTTCGGAATTCCGATCGCGTTCATTGCGCGCGTGAAATGATCGGCCGCATTCGTATTTCGCTCGACGCCATCGCGCACAACGCGCGGGCGTTGCGCGATTTGGCCGCGCCTTCAAAAGCCGCATTCGTCGTCAAGGCAAACGCGTACGGACACGGCATCGTCGAAATCGCGAAAACAGTCGAGCCGTTTGCGCACCGCCTGTGCGTCTATTCAATCAACGAAGCGATTGTGCTGCGCGATGCCGGCATTACGCGGCCGGTCTTCGTGATGGGGCCGATGCGCAGCGCGGATCTGGACGAAGCGCGCGCCAAAAACGTGGAGATCGCGCTGTGGGACACCGGTTCGTACCTGCGCGCGATAGCGCAGTCCGCACGCAAGCGCTCGACGCGCGCGCCGGTGCACGTAAAGATCGATACGGGCACGACGCGTCTGGGGCTGGAAGCGCGCGATGCCGCCGACGCTATCGAAGATTACGTTCGCCTGCCGGAGATCGAACTGACCGGCATCTTCTCGCACTTGGCGGCGGCGGAGGAATTGGATTCGCCGTTTACGCAGACGCAGCTCGAGCGTTTCAACCGCGCGTTCGAGGCGGTGGACCCGCTGCTGCAAAGTCACGGTGTACGTCCGCTGCGCCATATCGCCGCATCCGCGGCCGCGATGCTGTGGCCGCAAACGCGGCTGGACATGGTGCGCATCGGCATCGCGCTGTACGGCTTGTGGCCATCGCCGCAAACGCGCATTGCGATGAACGGCGCAAACTTCGATTTGCGCCCGGCGCTCTCGATGGAGAGTACGCTCGCGGTGGTTCGGCAAGTCGAAGCGGGAACCGCCATCGGATACGGCAACAGCTATCACGCACCAAAGCGCACGCGCATCGGCGTCGTACCGCTGGGGTATGCCGACGGTATTCCGCGACTGCTCTCAAACCGCGGCCGCTTTCTCGTGAGCGGCAAGCCGTGTCCAATCGTTGGTCGCGTCTGCATGAACATGACCATGATCGATCTCGCCGCCGTACCCGGCGCCAAGCCGGGCGACGAGGTGATGCTGCTCGGCCGCCAGGGCGAAACCCAAGTCTCCGCCGACGATTGGGCGCAGTGGGCGGATACGATCAATTACGAAATCGTCACGCGCCTACCGGCGGAACTGCCGCGCGTCTATCAACCGTTATCCGCATAGATCGATGCTTACCGTTACGGTGAACGACCAGCCGCTCCAGGTCGCCGCACTCGTCGAACGCGCACGCGTGCTGCTCCCGATGCGCGCGACGTTCAACGCGCTCGGCGCCAGCATCGCCTACGATCCGCACGGTCGCGTCATCGTTGCGCGCAGTGCGGCGCACGCGCTACGGTTGCGCATCGGGTCGAAGACGGCACTGCTCGACGGTCATCGCGTCGCGCTCGACGTTCCGGCACGCGTCATCGCCGATCGCACCTACGTGCCGTTGCGCTTTGTCGCGCAAGCAATGGGCTCCGTCGTCGGCTACGACGGGCGTGCGAAACTGGTCAGCGTCGTGTCCGCCGGCGCGAGCACGCAACAGCAGCGCACCGCGAGCGTCGTGCAAATGAGTCCCGCTTCGGGCAGCAACATCAACACTGCCTATCCGACGATCTCCGCCTCGCTCGCGCAAGGCACTGCGGCACGCGGACAGATTGCGTTGACGATCGACGGTGAAGACGTCACGGCGCTTGCGTCCTTTGACGGCAGCACCATTACGTACATGCCGCGCGAGGGACTCGATCGCGGCACGCATTCGGTCACGTTTTCCGGGCGCACGCTGGCAGGCGATCCGTTTTCGGCCGCGTGGAGTTTTTCGACGACACGGCAAGCACCGCCCGACGCGCCCGAAGTTACGTCGTACGACTATCATTTTTACGCGAGCGGTCCGGGTGCGTATTATCCCGGCGACTGGATGCATTTCGTGCTGATCGCTCCGCCCGGCGGCAGCGCGCAAATGCAGCTCTGCGGCTTGGGATACCGTTACTCGCTTTGGAATAACGGTTCGGGGACGGTGTACGAAGCGAATTTTCCGGCACCAAACGGTTATTGGATGCCGTCGTGTACGGTGACGGCGATCTATACCGCGTGGAACGGGCGGCAATATTTCGTGCCGATTCCGGTCGTCATCGGCTTGTATACCGATCCGGGCCGAGGCAGGCCGACGCCCAGGCCGACGCCGCGTCCCATTCCACATCCCGGCGGCCCGCGCCGCGTTGAGCCCACGCCCGCGCCGACGCCGGTGCCCACGCGCAAACCGCAGCCCGCGCAAACGCCGGTACCGACGCCCGCACCGACCGCCGCACCGACCGCCGCTCCGACTGCCGCGCCCACGCCGCATCCGCGGCGCACTCCGCGCCCGTTGCCGCGCCCTATTCCTCGTCCGGTTCCGCGCGCGACGCCACCAGTTTAAACGACCCTTGCGCGCTTTGCATCGCGTGCTAGAAATCGCGTCGTCTTTCGCGCCTACGCAGACGCGCAGCTCCGCTCGGTCAGCGCGAAACGATCGCCCGCGGTTACGTATCCCGGCTGGGCGACGCGCAGATAATAACCGGTGTAGAGACACTCGTCGATCCATTTGAGCACTATCGGCGGACCCAGCGAGCGGCCCGGAGTCGCGCATCGCTCCGTGGGTTGCGTCACGACAATGCCTGCAGCGCCTCGCGCAGGTCCAAGGTGCCTTCGTACAGCGCGCGCCCGACGACGCAGGCATCGACGTTTTCCGGAACGGCATCACGCATCGCGCGCAGATCGCTCAGCGTGCTTGCACCGCCGCTCGCGGTAACGCGAATCTCCGCAAGGGATGCAACGTGGCGCAGCGCGTCGACGTCGAAACCGCTGCCGGTGCCGTCGCGCGAAATCTCGGTGAACACGACGCGCCCAATACCCCATTGCGCCACGCGCTGGACGAGCGCATCGCGATCGACCTTCGTACCTTCCTGCCAGCCGCGCACGGCAACGGCGCCGCGCCGCGCGTCGATGCCGGCGAAGACGCGCTCGCCGAGTTCGTGAATGATGTTGCGCGCGGTACGCTCGTCTTCGACCAGCAGCGTTCCAAGAATGACGTACGATGCACCGGCTTTCAAGCGCGTCTGCGCGTGCGCGAGTGTGCGAATCCCGCCGCCGGTCTGCACGGGAACGTCGACGGCACGGCATATGCGCGCAATCGCCTCTTCGTTCTCGCCCGATCCGAACGCGCCGTCCAGATCGATCACGTGCAATTGCTTCGCGCCGGCGGCCACGAACGACCGCGCGCGTTCCACCGGATCGGTATCGTACGTCTTCTCGCGCGTGGGATCGCCTTGCTGCATGCGCACACATTTTCCACCACGCAGATCGATTGCCGGAATGACGAGCATTTAGCTACCCTCCCCCGAAAGCCGCAAAAAATTGTCGAGCAATTGCGCCCCGGTACGCTGGCTTTTCTCCGGATGAAATTGCGTTCCCACCACGTTGTCTCGTGCGACGATTGCTGAAAAGCGCTCACCGTGCGTACACGCCGCAACGGTGTCCGGCCCGACCAGCGCGCGGTAGGAATGCAGAAAATAGGCGTAGGGCTGCGATCCCAATCCTTCCACAAACCTATGTGACGCGCAAATCTCCAAATTGTTCCAGCCCATGTGCGGAATTCTCGGCGCCGACACGAAGCGCGACACGCGTCCCTGCAGCAGACCGAGGCCCGCCGCTGCGCCGAACTCGTCGCTCTGCTCGAACAGCACCTGCATCCCCACGCAGATGCCCAAAAACGGTTTGCCCGCGTGGACATGCGCGAGAATCGCGCGATCCAAACCCCGTTCCCCCAGCGCTTGCATCGTCGCAGCAAAGGCACCGTCGCCCGGAAGCACGGCGGCGCCGGCTTGCGCGAGCGCGCCGGGATCGTCGGTTATCGTGAACGTCGCGTTGCGGCGGCGCAGGGCAGCGAGCAGCGAGCCGAGATTACCGCCGCCGTAATCGATGACTGCTAACAAAGGCGCTCCGGCCTACCGGAGCGCCACATTACTCCAGTACGCCTTTGGTCGACGGTACCGACTCTTCCGCGGTGAGCGCTTTGGCCATCGCAAACGCGCGCGCAAACGCTTTAAACGTTGCCTCGCACACGTGGTGCGCAACGTGGCCGTTCATTTGCAGCAGGTGCGCCGTGATTTTCGCGTTGTCGGTCACCGCGCGGAAGAACTCGCCGATCATCTCCGTCGGCATTTGCCCCAAGTCTTCGCGCAAGAACGAAACGCGGAAGTTCAAATACGGACGGCCGGAGATGTCGATCGCGGCGGAAACCAGCGCTTCGTCCAGCGGCACCATGATCGAGCCGAAGCGCGCAATGCCGCGCTTGTCGCCGAGCGCATCGGAGATCGCCTTGCCCAGCGCGATGCCCACGTCCTCGATGACGTGGTGGTTGTCCATGCCGTCGCCGCTCGCGCGCACGAACAGCCCGCAGCCGCTGTGTTTTGCAAATGCGTGCAGCATGTGATCCAGGAAATCTATGGACGTGCTGATCTCGACCGGACCGCCGTCGAGATCGATTGTGAGTTCAACGGAGGTTTCGGTCGTCGTCCGCGCGATCGCGCCGGCGCGCCGCTGCATCAGTTATGCGACTTGCCGTTGCCGCTGCGCCGCTCGATCGGTTCGAACGGATGTACCGGCGGACCCGAGTACGCAGCCTGCGGACGAATCAGCCGGTTGTCGGCGAGTTGCTCGAGAATGTGCGCAGTCCACCCCGCGATGCGTCCGCATGCGAAGATCGGCGTGAACTCGTCGCCCGGGAATCCCAGACTGTAGAACAGCGGCGCGCTGTAAAAATCGACGTTGGCATAGATGCGCTTGTCGGGTTTGGTTTCTTGCAGGACTTTGTTGGACGCGTCTTCCAGCGCGCGCGCGATCTTGTACCACTTGGGATCGGTGATTTCGCTGAGTTTCTTGGCGACGTTTTCCAAATGCTGCGCACGCGGATCGCGTACTTTGTATTCGCGGTGCCCCATGCCCATGATGCGCTCGCCCCGCGCGAGCACTTCGCGCACGTAATTTTCGGCGCGCTCGGGTTT
The DNA here is from genome assembly GCA_035694945.1 of Vulcanimicrobiaceae bacterium. Lineage (GTDB taxonomy): Bacteria > Vulcanimicrobiota > Vulcanimicrobiia > Vulcanimicrobiales > Vulcanimicrobiaceae > DATGJX01. The sequence goes on along the minus strand of DASSEZ010000113.1, from coordinate 84,918 downwards.
GCCGATTTCCAGCAGGACGCGTCCCACGGCGCTCGCCGCGCCGCCGTGCGCTTCACCCTGCAGCGTTGCGATGGCGGCAGTCACTGCCGCATACAGATCCGCTTTCGTCGACGCCGTGACGCGCCCGGAAAAAGTCGATGCGTTGTACGAGTGATCCGCCAGAAGCACGAGGTACGTGTCCATCGCGTCCTCGGCGACGTCCGTGGGTACCTGTCCGCGGCACATATAGAGGAAGTTCGCCGCTTGCGAAAGATCGGTGCGCGGCTCGATCGGTTCCAATCCGCGGCGGATGCGATCCCACATCGCGACGATGGTCGGCACCTTCGCGATGAGTTCGATTGCGGTGTGCACGTCGGAGACGTGCGCGCCTTTCGGGTCGACTTCAACGAACAGCGCGAGGCCCGACACGATCGTGCGCAGCACGTCCATCGGCCACGCGTTTTTCGGTGCGCGTTCCATCGCGTTGATGAGCGGCTCGGGAATCAGTCGATGCGCGCCGAGTTCTTTCTTGAGCGCCGCGAGTTGCGGTGCCGTCGGCAGCGCGCCGTACAGCAGCAGGTGAACGACTTCTTCGAAGCACGCGTTCGGGGCCAAGTCGTGGATGTCGTATCCACGGAAGGTCAGACGGCCTTCCTTGCCCTCGACGTTACTGAGCAGTGTGCTTCCGACGACGACGCCTTCGAGCCCGCGATCGACAACGATTCCAGTGGTAGACAGTGTAGGGTTCCTCCGACCCCAAGTCTTACCCGCGCCCCCCGGGAAACCTCTGCCCGCCCGGCTGAGCCGCCGGGCGAGCCAGCCTAAAGCGGTGCGTCAGCCAAATGCGACCCGTATTGCTTGGGATCGAAATACCAATCCGGCAGCGTTTTCGGGAACATTATATCCTTGAAGTCGATCTCCAGGCTGTCGGCGTCGCCGGTTTCGTCGCCGAAATCGGAAATATCCTGATACTCGTTGCCCACGCGCTCCTTGCGCGGCAGCACCACAGCGTCGATGTGCGTGATCACGACGTATCCGTCGAGATACCCGAGCGAATACGTCACCTTCATGGGATACGTGTGACCCTGTTCCACGAACATGCGGTCGTGCGCGATCACTTTCTTGAGCATGTACGTCTTTTTATCGACCCAAATCTCGCGCAGCACGTTGCGTTCCGGATCGCGCCGCGGATCGAGGACCAAGTCGAGCTGATCGCCTTCGACGGTCATTTTCGGCACGCGGTAATCTGATTCGCCGATCGCGACGACGGAGCCAATCGTTTTGAGCGGCCCGTTCGTAGGCTCCGGCGTTGGAACGACATTGATTGGCTGGGGATGCGCGGGCTCGAACAAGTCGGCCGTCGGCGGCCCCGGATCGCGCGGCTGATTGAGCGCGGGACGATCGAAGTTCATGTCGCCGTCGTAGTCGTCGCGATAGACTCGGCGCATCAACGCCGCGCGATCGCTGTTGCGCACCCAATAGTGCACGGTGTACGTGCCGAGCGGATCGGGATACCCGTAGTTCGTATCCTCGCGGCGAACGAGCGTGTACGTTTCATAGGGCGGCGGCGGACGATGCATGCGGTAGACGCGGCGAATGATGCCGAGCACGCGCACCGGCGTGAGCGACGTGTACGGCGGAAGCGTCGGGCTGGGATCGGCGGCGGCCGGCACGGGCCGCGGATCGCCGAAAAATGCGAGCACCAAACCGGCGCACGCGATAACGGCAAAAACCGCACGGGCAATGAGTGAAGGCGCTTTCATGACGTATCCTCTACAACGTCGTCTGCACCGACAACGTTGCGCGGGTCGCGGCGGTGACGCCTTTTAGGCTCGGGTCAGCGCGCCAGCACCCGCTCGCCCGCTCTTGCGAGCGCGTACCCGACGAGCCGCTCCACCAGCGCCTGATAGGAAATTCCGATAGCGCCGCATGCGTCGGGCAGAATACTCGTCGGCGTGAGACCGGGCAGCGTGTTGATCTCCAGGATGTACGGCCGGCCTTCCTTGCTGACGATGAAATCGGTGCGCGAGTAGTCGCGCAAACCGATGAGCCGGTGCACCGAAAGCGCCAGCATTTGCAGACGCGCGGCAAGATCGCCGTCGATGCGCGCGGGGACGATGTGCGTGCTTCCCCCGGCGGCATATTTCGCGTCGTATGTATAAAACTCGTCGCGGTTCGGAATGATTTCGACCACGGGCAGCGCTTCTTCGCCGAGCACGCCGCACGTGAACTCGCGCCCCGGAATGAATTCTTCGGCCAAGATCTCCGCATATTTTTGCGCGGCATCGATCATGGCTTGCGTCCACTGTTCGTGCGTGTGCACGATCGTTACGCCGGCACTGCTGCCTTCGAAACGCGGCTTGATGACCAGCGGCAGATCCAGCGAACCGGGCAACAGCGGAAGCGTACCGCCGGAGAGATCGAACAGGTCCCATGCTGCCGTCGGCAAGCCTTCGGCCGCGCAGAGTTTCTTCGTGAGATGCTTGTCCATCGCGAGCGCACACGGCTCGACGCCGCTGCCGGTGTACGGGATCGCCAAGTAGTCGAGGATGCCTTGAATCTGCCCGTCTTCGCCGCCCGGCCCGTGCAGCGCGTTGAACACGAGGTCGGGCTCGATCTCGCGAATGCCGTCGATAAAACGCGTGTCGTAGTCGAGCGACCGCGCGTCGTAGCCGAGTTCTTGCAGAGCGCGCATCACGCCCGATCCGGTTTGAATCGAGATCTCGCGCTCGGCACTCGTGCCGCCCATCACGACGGCGACTTTGGCTTTTTTCGCTTTAGCGGTCAACGAAAACCCCTACCAAGTGGACTTCGAGCTGCAGTTCGACGCCGAACCGTTCGAGGATGGTGCGGCGAACGCGCGCGAGCAACGTTGCAACGTCCTTGGCGGTTGCTCCGCCGAGGTTGTTGATGAAATTGGCATGCAGCGGTGAGACTTCCGCACCGCCCTCGCGCCATCCCTTAGCCCCGGCGGCTTCGATGAGACGCGCGGCCTTGTCGCCTTCGGGATTGCGAAAACACGAGCCCGCGTTGGGCAGCGCGATGGGCTGCGTATTCTTGCGGCGCACCAGCCGTCGCTGCATCTCCTCACGAATCGCGTGGGGATCGCCCAGTTCAAACTGCAGCGTGACGCGCGCCACGATGGCATCGCGTGCGAGCGAGGTGTGGCGATAGTAATATTGCACCGTAACGGGATGCGGCTGCGGCTTGGCTGGCGACTGCACCCACACTTCGCGCACGAAGTCGCCCATCTCGCGGTCTGTCCCGGCGTTCATGCGCAGCGAACCGCCGACACTGCCCGGGATTCCCGCCAGCGAACCGATGCCGACGGCACCCGCCGACGCGGCCTTCGCCGTAAGCAGCGCCATGCCGGCGGATGCACCGGCATGTACGACGACGGTGCGATCGTCGTGCGTCACGACGATGTTCGCAAACTCTCCCGCCAAACGCAGCACCAGACCGCGAATACCGCCGTCGCCGACGAGCAGATTACTGCCGCTTCCCAAGACGAACCACGGCACTTTGCGTTTGCCGCAAAACTGCATGACCTGCGCGAGTTGCGTTTCGCTTTCGACGGTGATCCACGCGTCGGCCGGCCCGCCGATTTTCCACGACGTATACGGCGCAAGCGGCTCGTCGAAGCGCACGCTATCGCCGCAGATATCCTGCAGATGCACGCGATCCTCGGAAGTAAGAACGCTCAGCAGCGCGTCGTCGGTAACGCTCATGCGGCGCTTGCCGCGACGTCGCCGGCGAGATCGCGCGCGACTTTGGTGATGTTGCCGGCACCGAGCATCAACACCAGCGCGTTCGACGGTAGGCGATCCTGCAGCACCGCGCGCAAATCGTGCACGTACTTCACGTAATGCACGGGTGTGCCGCCCGCGGCCAGCGGTTCGCCGATGCTGCGTTCGCTGATGCCGTCGATCGGCGGTTCGCTCGCCGCGTACACCGGGGCCAGATACACTTCGTCCGCGCCGCGCAACGCTTCCACGAATGCCGGCGCGAGATATGCCGTGCGCGTGTAGCGATGCGGCTGAAACGCCACGACGAGCGGCCCGCGATGATACTGCCGCGCCGCGGCAATCGTGGCGCGCACCGCCGTTGGATGGTGCGCGTAGTCGTCGACGACGATCATCTTGGGCGTTTTCGCGAGAATTTCAAACCGCCGGCGTACGCCGCGAAATTCGCGCAGCGCCTGCGCGATTCGTACGAATGGGACGCCCACCGCACGCCCGACCGCAATTGCCGCAAGCGCGTTTTCGATGTTGATTGCGCCCGGAACGCCTAATTCTACGCTGCCCAAGCACACGCTGCCGGCAATCACGTCGAAGCTGGATCCGAGATCGGCAAAACGGATGTTGGCCGCATGCACGTCCGCATCGGCCGCGATGCCGAACGTGACGGTGCGCGCGTCGCGCGGTGAAGCGGCGATTGAGCGGCTCTGCGGATTGTCGACGCCCACAACCGCAACGCCGTTGTCAGGCAGACGCGAAAGAAATTGATCGAACGAGGCGATCAGCTTCGGCAATTCCGCATCGGAGGAGAGATGATCGTTCTCGATGTTGTTGACGACCGCAATCGCCGGCTCGAGCAATGAAAACGAGCCGTCGGACTCGTCCGCTTCGGTGAGAAACCACGCACCCGCACCGTGATGCGCGTTCGTCCCCGTGTTCACGTCGATGCCGCCCAGGACCAGACTCGCATCCAAACCGGCGGTTCGCAAAATGGCGGCGGTCATCGCGGTCGTCGTGGTCTTGCCGTGCGTACCGCATATGGCAATGCCTTTTTTGCCTTCCATGATGCGACGCAGCATCTCGCCGCGGCGCACGACCGGAATGCCACGCTCACAGGCGTGCCGGTACTCGGGATTGTCCGTGTCGATAGCGGAACTGACGACGACCGCGCGCGCGCCGTTCACGTTTTTCGTGTCATGTCCGACCGTGATCGTCGCGCCGAGTCTGCGAAGTTCGTCGAGCAGCGCGGATTCCGAAACGTCGGAGCCCGTGACGGACTGCCCACGCGCCAGCAGAATGCGCGCTATCGCGCTCATGCCGATGCCGCCGATGCCAACGAAATGCAGCGTGCCCGTCGTACTCATGCCGTCACGCTCTTTCGCGGCGCGAGCGCGTCAATCCGTGCGATAATCGTCGCAACCGGATCGCGTGCCGCGAGCGAGCGAGCCGCTTCGCGCATCGACTGCAGGCGCTCCGGCAGCATGACGTCGCGCAGCGACCACCACAGCGAATCGGCGTTAAGATCGCGATCGGCGATAACGGCCGCCGCGCCGGCCGATTCAAACGCGCGCGCATTCGCCGCCTGGTGATCTTCGGATGCGTACGGATACGGTACCAGGATGCTCGGCAAGCCAAGCGCCGCCAGTTCGCCGAGCGTCGACGCGCCGGCACGCGCAATAACGAGATCGGCGAGTGCATACGCGTCCGCCATCTCGCGAAGGTACGGAACGAGCACGATACGATTCTCGCCCAGCGGCGCGCGTTCTTCGGCTTGCATGTATTCGTAGTCGCGCTCGCCGCTGGCATGCAGAATCTGCCACTGCGGCGGCAGGGCGCGGCGCGTGGCCAGAGCGGCGATCGTTTCGTTGATGGATCGCGCGCCTTGGCTTCCGCCGATCGCGAGAATGGTTTTGCGATTCGGGTCGAGTCCCAGCCGGCGTGCCGCTTCGATGCGGTTGTTCGGATGAAACAACGACTCGCGCACCGGTATGCCGGTGTGCACGTACTTGCCGGCAAAGCGCGCATCGCTCTGCGGAAATGCACCCCACACCTCGTCCACGATCGGCGCGAGCAGCCGGTTCGTCAGCCCCGGTTGCGCGTTCGGCTCGAGCAAGGCAAGATGCGTGCGTAGTTGCCCGGCCATGCGCAGCAGCTTCGCCGCGACCATCACCGGAAAGCACACGTAGCCGCCGGTCGCGATGATGACGTCGGGAGCGAATCGACGAAGCGCGCCGATGGCATGGCCCACGCCCACCGCATTGACGGCTGCCGTCTGCACCGTGGAAAACGAGATGCTGCGCTGCAGCGGCCGGCTCGAAATCGTAACGAGATCGTAGCCCGCATCCGGAACGATCTTGGCCTCCAGGCGATCCGCCGTCCCGATAAAGCGAACGTGTGCGCGCGCACGCAGCGCATCGGCAAGCGCAATCGCCGGATACAAATGGCCGCCCGTTCCGCCGCCGGCAAAGAGCACGTTCACGAGTCGTACCACCGCAAATGTTGCGCATGTCCGTCCGAACGCGCTATCGGCAGCTCTTCAGCGCCGGGCCAGCGCGTCAGCCGCGTATCGTAACCCGACTCGGCCGGTTCCATGCGTATCCAGCCCAGCGGCGCGGATGGCGTTGCATGCGCCGCCAGCGCTTCGATGGTTTCGCCCAAGCGCGCCGTTGTGTCCGCCGTCATGTGTTCCGTAATCACGGTGTGAAACACCACCGTGGCGGTGCCGTGGCCCGGCTGTGCGGCCATGCGCGCCCAGTCGATGCCGTCGCCCTGCACGACGTCGACGGGATGCTCGCGCGCAACCCGCAGTGCCGCGCGCAGACGCTCGAAGCGTTCGTGCTGATCCGGCCAGACGAAACTCAGCAGCGTATCCGCGTCATCGTCGTCTGCTGCGTTCAGCGGATGCACGTCACAGCCGTGGCGTTCAATAACGTGAATCGGTGCGTCCAGATACTGCGGAGCACCGGATACCGTCCGGTTTTGGAGCTCCACCGGGGAACGCTCATCTCCCCAAACCCAACCATCGCCGCGGTAGCGGTAGCGATCGAAATTCAAGAGTAGACCCGCGCTCGATCCGATCTCGAACACGCGCAGATCGAGCGGCCACGCATGCGCGTACGCAAGCATCGCCCCTAGCAGCGGCATCGCTCGAGCAACTTCGTTGGTTTGCACGTGGCGTTCGAGAAGCCGGTCGTACGCCTGCGTATTCGCATGAATGTCGGCGAGAATGGCGTTCCAAGCTGCGAATGCATCGCCGTCGCCGCCGGTGGACGGGTAGTGCGCGGCCGCTTCCGGTGCAAGACCGCGCAGAACGCGGTAATGCGCAGCGCCGCCCAGCCGCAAGCCAATTCGTGGCCGGTCCACGTGCCGGTCGAGCATAGTTGAAAGTGTCTCGTCGCGCTCGTACGCCGCAGCCGCTGCTCGTAAAATCGTGCCGAAAAACGGCGAGCCCATGCGCGTGCACGATTCGCCCAAGCCCGCCAAATCTTGCGGAACGACTCGCGCAGCGTCCATCGCTACGGCAAGTTCACTTTGCGATAGCGCCCGACGTTCATGATCAGCGCAACGGCAACGAGCGAAACGATGAGTGAACTTCCGCCGAACGAGATGAACGGCAACGGCACACCGGTCACCGGCCACGACGACGTGACGACGCCGATATTCACGAACGCTTGAATGGCAATCATCGCGGTGCAGCCCGCAGCCAGGAAAAAGCCGAACCGGTCGGGTGCCGCAATCGCGATGCGAATTCCGCGGTAGACGAAGACGATGAACAGCACGATTACGCCCACGGTTCCGACGACGCCGAGCTCTTCGCCGAGCACGGAGAAAATGAAATCCGTGTACTGCTCGGGCAGATAAAAGAACTTCGCGCGCGACTCGCCCAAGCCGACGCCCATGAACCCGCCGCTGCCCAAGGCCAGCAGCGATTGCACGATGTGAAAACCCGTGTTTTGCGGATCGCGCCACGGATCGATGAACGCGAAGATGCGCGCGCGTTTGTACGGACTGGTGAGAATCGTCAGGACCACGGGCGGGACCGTCACCAGCAATACCAGGGCAAGGTGCTCGATGCGCGCGCCGGCCGCAAACAACATCGCAAAGGCGGTAAAGACGATCAGACTCGCGGTGCCCATGTCGGGTTCCATGAGGATCGACATCGCGACGACGGCCACCACCGCGCACAGCGGAAACAGACCTTTGGCAAGCGATGTAATGCGCTCGCCGCGCGTTGCCAGCGCCGCGGCGAGATAGATCACCAGCCCAAGTTTTGCAAATTCCGACGGCTGTAACGAGACGAAACCCGCGCCGATCCAGCGGCGCGCGCCGTTGACGACGACGCCGACGTGCGGCACGAGAACCGCCAGCAGCGAGAAAATGCACAGCACCAGAATGTACGGCGCCGCGCCTTTGAGCTTACGGTAGTCGATGCGGTACGCGGCGTACGCTATGCCCAAACCGGCTACCAAATAGATGAGTTGGTGTTTGACGTAATAGGCCGTGTCGTGGTGATCGGCGTATGCCTGCGCGCTCGACGCACTGAAGATCATCACAAGACCAATCGCCACCAAACTCGCAATCGCGCCGAAAAGCAGCGTGTCGGGCGGCGCGGAAACGAACGGGCGCGGGGCTTCCGCTCGGGCACCGGCGGGCGGACGCTTTGCGCTCAGCGTTGCTTTCATCTACGCCGACGTCCCCAGCTTGTCAAGCGATGAGTCCGAGAGCGCATGCACTGCGGCCGTGAACTTCTCGCCGCGATCTTCGGCCGAACGGAACATATCGAATGAGGCGCACGCGGGCGAGAGCAGTACGACGTCGCCCGGCTGTGCGAGCGCACGCGCACGGTGCACCGCATCTTGCATGGACTCCGCGCGTTCGACGGGTGTACGCGAGACGTGTGCGGCAATATCGCCTGCGGCCTCGCCGATAACGATCAGCGCCTTGGTGCGAGCATCGATTGCGCGGCCGAGTTCGGTGAAGTCGGTGTTTTTCGATTTTCCGCCGGCGATGAGTACGATGGGCCGGCCGTACGCTTCGAGCGCCGCGATCACCGAACCCGGATTGGTCGCTTTTGAATCGTCGACGAAGAGCACACCGGCCATGTCCGCGACAGGTTGCAAACGATGCGCCATCGCACTGAACGACTTCACCGCATCGCGCAGCGCTTCGCGGTCCAGGTCCGCGGCCAGCGCGGCGAGCAGCGCCGCCATGACGTTTTGCACGTTGTGACGGCCCGCAAGCGGAATTTCGTCCACGCGCAGTACTTCTACGGCGCGCGGATCACCATGTACCGGCGTATACATGATGGAATCGCCGCGCAGATACATCGTCGCGTGTTCGTGATGCCCTTCGAGCGTGAACCACAGTTGGCGCGCGTGCACACGCGTCTCGCCCGTGTGCCAGTGCAATTGACGCACGCGCTCGTCATCGAGATTTCCGACGAAATAATCGTGTTCGTTCTGATTGGCGAAGATGCGGTACTTGGCTTCCGCATACTCGTCCATCGAATAGTAGCGGTCCAGATGATCCGCCGAGATGTTGAGTATCACCGCGATGCGCGGCCGGAACGAACGGATCGACTCCAGTTGAAACGACGAGACTTCGGCGATCACCCAGTCTTGCGGCTTGGCGCCCAGCACTTCGCGAATCAGCGGATTGCCGATGTTGCCGCCGACGTGCACCGTTTGAGCCTGTCCTGAGCCGCTCGAAGGGCAGGCACGGAAGAGATGCCCGATGAGCGAGGTGGTCGTCGACTTGCCTTTCGTTCCCGTCACGGCGACAATCGGCGCTTTGCACAGGCGATACGCTACCTCGATCTCGCTGAACACCGGTACGTTCGCATCTTGCACGCGCCGCACCAGCGCGCCATTGAGCGGCACGCCGGGCGAAAGCACGCTCGCCGTCAAGCCGTCCAGGTACTTCGAGGATTCCGCTGGTGCAACGAATTGCGCGCCGAGCGCTTCGATTTGCGCGATCGCATCCGAAAGTTCTTCGCGTGTTTTTTCGTCGGTTGCATACACGGTCGCGCCGCGTTCGCGCAACACCTGCGTACTCGCTATGCCGCTGCGTCCCAGGCCAATGACGAGAATCGACTCACCTTGCGTGAACTGCGGTATGTTTGCTGTCATTTGAAAAGGCGCTCCGGCCTAGCCTGCGCGCCCCCCACTGCGTGGGGCCCCCCTGCATCATGGCGCATCATTGTTTGTGCCCCATACGCGCTCCCCGAGGGCGCCGCAAAGGTGTATTTGCGTTCATCTGACGATAGCCAATCCTAAGCCTGAGAGGACGACTGATGCGAGCCAAAACCGCGCGGTTACCGTGGTTTCCGGCCAGCCTGACAATTCGAAGTGATGGTGCAGCGGGCTCATGCGAAATATCCGCTTGCCGCCCGTACGTTTGAAGTACGTCACTTGAATGATGACCGAAAGCGCTTCGGCCACGAAGACGCCGCCGATGAGGACGAGCAGCAGCATCTCGCCCGTGAGAATCGCTACGCTCGACAGAAGTGCACCGAGCGCAAGCGATCCCGTATCGCCCATGAACATGCGCGCCGGATGCCGGTTGTACATCAGAAAGCCGAAGCACGCGCCGGTCCCCAGTAGTGCCGCGAGGTTCGGCGCCGCCGAACCGTCACGCCAGGCGATGGCCGCGAGCACCACCAGCGGCGGAACGATTGTGCCCGATACGAGCCCGTCCAATCCGTCGGTCAAATTCACCGCGTGAATCGTTCCCGTTACCGCCAAAATGCCGAGTACGATCCATAGCCAGTGCGGAACCGCGAGCACGAAACCGCTCATGTGAAAGATGACGTTCACCGGTACGGAGGCCGCACCGGATATCCACCACAAGTACACGACGGCGGCGAGCGCCGTGAGCAAATATTTCGTACGCGCGCGCAAACCCGCGTTCTTGCCGCGCCGCACCGACGTGTAATCGTCGAAGAAACCAATCAAGCCGCATGCCGCCACGAGCAGCAAAGTCGCAACCATCACGCTATCGTGCAGATATACGAGCAGCGGCAGCAGCGCGACGACAAACACGACGCCGCCCATGGTGGGTGTACCCGTTTTACTTTGATGCGTCTGCGGCGCGTCTTCGTACGCGTGCTGGCGGAATTGCAAGCGCGCGAGCAGCGGGAGCGCTATCGCACCCGCGATCGACGCGAGCAAGAATCCGGCAGCCACGACGGCCAACTCGTAGCCGTAGTTCATGCGCTCGTCTCCGCAAAGAGCGGATTTGCACCGTCCGCGCGCCATTTCAGCACCACGATGGGCGTCTGCTCGTCGCCGTTGCCGTGCGGATTGGACAGAAGCGCCTGCTCCACGACTCGGCGATTCACGTCCGACGATGCGCCGAGCACTTTCGCCTTTTCCAAATCGTTCGCGTCGACAACCGTGCACGCAATAGCGGTCCGGTCGTAGACCGACTGGGCAAACGCATCCGGATTCTGCGGCGCGAAAACGATCGCACGCTCGAACGGCGGCAGCGTGCCGGTATAGCCGTCTATTGCCGTAATCGCCTCGCCCATGATTTCGTAGAACATCCCGCGGCGCCCGATGAGGCGGCCGACGACGTGCATCATCGAGGCATACAGCACTTTCCAAACGCCGACCTGATCGATGACGATCTGCAGCGACTCCGGCTGGTTCACCGTTGCCAGCGCACCGGCGCGCCGCGAGAGGGCGTAAGCGATCTTCGATGGGCGCACGTATTCCGCGGGAACCGCTTGGCCTTGCGCGATCGCGACCGCCGTCTCGGAAATCGCCAGAACGTCGCCCGCACGTGCGATGCCCGTAATTGCCCGCTCGACGAGCGCGATGAGATCGTCGCCGGGACGCACGAGCGGCGTGCGAACGGGAATCGCAACGATACCCGGCGGCACTTCCGGCCGCTCGATGCGCAAGCTCCTCACCCCAGCAACTCCTGAATGATTTCCTCCATTTTATATTTGCGCGAGCCTTTGAGCAGCACCGCATCGTCCGCGCCGGCATGTTCTCGCAGCCATGCCGCCGCGCGCCCGTTGTCCGTGAACGCGACGATGCGATCGCGCGACAAACCGCTCGCAAGCGCACCCTGTGCAATGCATTCGGCAAAGTCTCCGCCGACGAGGAGCATGTCGATGCCGGTGCGCGCCGCGTGCGCGCCCACGCGTTCGTGCATTGCCGGCGCATCACTCCCAAGCTCGGCCATGCTTGCCAGCACGGCGATGCGCCGCGCCGCCTGCTCGCACGCAAATGCGTCGAGCGCGGCCAGCATACCGCTCGTGTTGGCATTATAGGCGTCGTAAATGATGCGCGGTTTGCCGGTGACCGCGATCGTCTCATAGCGTCCGGGCGGCAGCGTGAGCGACGGGATAACCTTCGCCAAATCGCCCGCGGGGACGCCGAGCACGAGCGCGGCGGCAAGTGAGGCGGCGAGATTCTGCCGGTTGTGTTTGCCGGGCAAGCGCACGTCGATGCCGAGGTGTTGCCTCTGCCCGTTCGAGATGAGCAACGTGTGTTCGTCGACGATCCACACGCCCGGAACACGCGGCTCTCCGGTGCCGAACCACAGCGGCGGATTCGCCAGCGCCGGAGCGCGCAGCGCCGACTCGCGATCTTCTGCGTTGAGCACCGCCTGAGCGCCTTGCGAAAACAGGCCCCATTTCGTGCGCGCCAGCCGTTCGCGCGAGCCGAAGATTTCCAGGTGCGCCTCGCCGATGTTGGTGAGCACGCCGATGTGCGGACGCGCGATCTGCACGAGTTCCGCAATCTCGCCTTCGTGGCGCGCGCCCATCTCGATGACGAGCACGTCGTACTGCGGTCCGCACGAAAGCAGCAGTTTGCTCACGCCGATCTCGTTGTTTTCGTTGGCCGGCGACGCGAGCACGCGCTGCTCACCATAGTGCGAGGCAAGCAGCTGCGCAAGCAAGTGTTTCGTGGTCGTTTTGCCGGCGCTGCCGGTAATCGCAACGACACGCCCCGTGTAGAGTTCGCGCGCTGCGCCGGCAATGTCCATGTATGCCCGGCGCGTATCGCGCACGACCAGCGCTCCGACGCCGTCGGGCACCACCGACGCATCCTCGACGATGAGCGCCGCCGCCCCGCTTTCCAACGCTTGCCGGACGAACGCATGTCCATCGAAGCGTTCGCCGCGCAGCGCCAAGAAGGTATCGCCGCGCTGCAGCGCGCGTGTGTCCGTTACGACGCGCAGGTGCTTGGGAAACGCCTGCGGGTTGTGAATGTGCGCGTTGCTCGCTCCCGCGGCACGTTCGAGCGTGAGCGTCATGGGTGCGCACCCTCACGCCGCAGCAGCGCTTCTTGCGCCACGGCTAGATCGTCGAACGGCAGCGTCTGCGTGCCGATGATTTGATAGTTTTCGTGCCCCTTGCCGGCGATTGCAATGACGTCGCCTGGACGAGCGTTGAAGACTGCTGCATGGATCGCGGCGCGCCGGTCGATCGACGCTTCGTGCGGCGCGTTGCCGACGCCCGGAAGTATCTCGTCAATGATCGCCTGCGGCGGTTCCGTGCGCGGGTTGTCCGAGGTCACGTACGAAAAATCCGCATAGCGCGCCGCGATGCTGCCCATCTGCGGACGCTTGCCGCGATCGCGATCGCCGCCGCAGCCGAACACGACGATCAACCGGCCGCGCGCCGTTTCACGCAGCGTGCGCAGCAGATTTTCGAGCGCGTCGGGTGTGTGCGCGTAGTCGACGATCACGTCCACGCCGCCCGCACTGACGTGATCCATACGGCCCGCAACGCGTTCGAGCGAAGCAAGTCCGGCCGCGCTTTGCGCGTCGCTGACGTCCAAATGGCGCGCGATCGCAATTGCGCAGAGCGCATTGGAAATATTGAAACGGCCGGGAATGCGCACCGTATAACCCTGTCCGGCAAGTTCGAAGGAACTGCCGTCGGGCCGTACGTCGATTGTGCTGGGCCGCAGATCCGCGGGCGCGTCCACGGCGTACGTCACCACGCGTTTGCGCGAACGCAATTCGCGCGCCCAGCGTTCGCCGCATTCGTCCTGCGCGTTGAACACGCAGCGCGGCGCCATGTCGAACAGCCGGCGCTTGGCGGATGCGTACGCATCGAACGTCTTGTGAAAATCGAGATGATCGCGCGTGACGTTCGTAAGCGCACCAACCGCGAACCGCACGTCCGAAACGCGCTGCAGCGCGAGCGCGTGTGAACTGACCTCCATTGCCACGGCCTTTGCGCCCAGATCCCGCATTTGCGCGAGCAGTTCGTGCAACTGCGCGGCGAGCGGCGTGGTGTTCGCGAGCGGCCAGTCCGCCGCACCAAAGTGCGCGCCGATCGTGCCAATCGTCCCGGCCGGCATGCCGGCCGCATTGAGAATGGCCGCCGTCATTTGCGCCGTCGTCGTCTTGCCGTTGGTGCCGGTAATGCCCGCGAGGCACAGATCGCGCGAGGGTGAACCATAAAACGCGTCGGCGAGTTGCGAGAGCGCGCGCGCCGAATCCGGCACGACGACGAGCGTCACTTCGCGCTGCTCACTCGTCATCCCGAGCGTGTCGAGGGATTCCATGACCACGACCTCACAACCGCGCGCGACCGCATCGCCGATGAAGCGATGGCCGTCGGTGTGTTCGCCGCGCAACGCAACGAACAACGATCCCGCACGGGCTTCGCGCGAATCGATCGTCATCGCCGTAATCTGTTTGTCTCTCGGCCCGATGACGCGCGTATTTTGCGCGAGCGCCCGCAGCAGATGCTCCAGCGAAACGCCCGCCTTCGGCTCCATGGTGATCACTGATTCTCCGCGAGCTTCGAGCGGACCAAGCGCGCCTTGCCGGTTTGCGGCTTGGGCGTGGGAACGGCCGGAAAAACGCCTGCGTGCAGCATCGCCGCCTTCGCGATCTCATCGAACGCCGGAGCCGCGACGACGGAACCGTAAATCGCGCCCTCGGGGCGCTCCACTTTGACGTAGATCACGTAGCGCGGATGCTCGTACGGCACCATGCCGATGAACGAGGCGACGTACGCGCCGGGCTCGTAGACGCCGTCCTTCACCATCTGGGCGGTGCCCGTTTTGCCGGCGGTCGTGTATCCCGCGATTTGCGCGGCGGGATTGCCGGTTCCGCGCGTGACCACGGCGCGCAAAAATGCGCGCAGTTGCGCGGCGGTCGTTGCCGAGAAAGCGCGATGCTCGATTTCGGTGGGATACGTATAGATCGGGTTGCCCTGCGCATCCAGAATCGAGCGAACGATGCGCGGGCGCAGCAGTAGACCGCCGTTGGCAATGGCGCAATAGAAGCGCGCCATCGCAATGGGCGTCACCGAAACGCCTTGCCCGAACGACATGGTCGCAAGCGAACTGCCGCTCCATTCATCAGGCGGCGGAACGATGCCGGGATTCTCGCCCGCCAAACCGATTTGCGTCGGCTCTCCGAAGCCCCCGCGCTGCTCCATCGCGTAGAAATCGCGGCTGCCCACGTGCAGCGCCACTTCCGCGGCGCCGACATTCAGCGAGTCCGCGATAATGGTTTCGAGCGTGTCGCCGTTCGGATCGGGCGTGAGGCCGTCGACCGCGTTGTAGATGCGCCGCCCGCCAATCTCGAGCGGTCCCGCCGACGGGAAGCGCTGCGAGAGCGTCGCTTTGTGATATTCCAGAGCGGCGGCCGCGGTGACGAGCTTGAACGTCGATCCCGGTTCGTACGCGTCTTGCACGGCACGGTCGCGGTAATCGTCCGCCGGATACTTCCAATACGTGTTCGGATCGAAGCGCGGGAAGTTTGCCATTGCCAGTACTTCGCCCGTGCTCGGGTTCATGACGATCGCCGTACCGCTGGCGGCGTGATACGTCTTCACTTGCTTTTCGAGCGCGTGTTCCGTGACGAACTGCAGGTAGGAATCCAGCGTGAGTTCCAGCGAGAGTCCCGGTTTTGCGGGACGCACGACTTTTTCGTGTCCGAACGGAATCGGACGCCCGAATTCGTCCGCTTCGATCGTCACTTTGCCCGACGTGCCTTTGAGCAGATCGTCGAACGTGTATTCCAGGCCGTCGAGCCCGTTTTCATCTATACCGACGAAACCCAGAATCGTCGACGCCGTCTGCCCGGCAACGTCGACGCGGCGTCCGGTGTCCTCTTCGATGAGCGAAACGCCCGGCAGATCGAGCGCGGTGACTTTGTCGGCTTCATCGTGCGGAATCTTGCGTGCGATCCACACGAACTGCAGATGGCGATCGTGCATGAGATCGGCGGTCGCTTTGTCGATTTTCCCGACGATGGGCTGCAACTGCTCGATCGTCTTGTCCGGATCGCCCAAATCGTGCGGAACGGCATAGACGCTCTCGGAGGGAAGTGAGCGCACCAGCACGTTGCCGTCGCGATCCAAAATGCTGCCGCGGCGTGCGAACACTTCGACGGTGTCGCTGCGCTGCGCCAGCGCTTCCTTTGCATAGACCGGACCTTTGACGAGCTGCACGTCCACGAGCCGCCACGTCAAATACAGCGAGACGACCAGCAGCCCGTAAAACAGCAGTTTCGCACGCCGGGGTCCGACGCGCGAGAAGGTCCGCTTGTGCATTCCTTAGATCAGCGGTCCTGTTTCGCGCCGAAGAGGCCGGCCAAACCGGCAAAGAAAGCCAGCCGTGACGGTGTCTGCCGGTGCACTGGCTGGGGCAGCGAGACCATCGCGAACTGCGTCGGATCTTGCATATGCAGCGATGCGGCGACGCGTGCGAGCCGGTCGTCCGATTTGAGTGCCGCCAGCCGGTCGTCCAATCGCGCCGTTTCCGCTTGCAGCGTGGTTCGCTCGTGCTCCGCCTTTGCGACCGCGTAATTCAAACTGGTCAAGCGCGCCGTCAGCATGACGTACAGCATCACGCCGCAGAGCGTGACCGCCAGGCACGCACAGAACTGCACCAGCGATGAATACCGCGCGCGCGCCTTGCGTGAAACGCGCTGCTGCGTCGCTTGGCGCGCCGTGCGCACGTGCATTCGTTGCGGTGAAACCATTTAACTGGCCTTCCGTTGAGCGGCGCGCAGTTTCGCGCTGCGCGCGCGGGGATTCCGTTCCATTTCGGCCTCGCCGGGGAGCACCGGTTTGCGCGTGATCGCTTCCAGGCGTTCATCGTCGCGGAACTTGTGCTTGACGATGCGATCCTCGAGCGAATGAAAACTGATGACGACGACGCGCCCCGCGCCGCGCAGCCGGTCGACCGCCATATCGAGACTGTCGCGCAGCGCATCGAGCTCGTCGTTTACGGCGATGCGCAGCGCTTGAAAGACCCGCGTGGCGGGGTGAATGCGTTCGCGCTGTCCCGGGCGGTGCAGCAGGCCGCTGACCATCTGCGCGAATTCCACCGTCGTCTTCGGCAGCGTTCCCGTCTGCCGCCGCTGCACGATGACGCGGGCGATTTTGCGCGCCGCGCGTTCCTGACCGTAATGAAAGAAGATGTCGGCCAGTTCGCGTTCGCTGTACGACATGAGAATGTCGTAGGCGCTCGCGCCGGCGTTCGGATTCATCCGCATGTCGAGCGGGGCGGATTCGCGGAACGAAAAACCGCGAGACGCTTCATCAAATTGCATCGACGAAACCCCCAAATCGTAGAGCACGCCGTCCACCTGCTCTATCTGCAGATGGTCCAGCGCCGCTGAAAGCTCCCGAAAGTTTGACGGAACGAACGTGAATCGCGAATCGGTAATCTCCGCCGCGCGCGGAGCAGCAGCCGGATCGGCATCGAACGAAATGAGCCGGCCGCTCTGCAAGCGCTGCAATATCCCCAGGCTGTGGCCGCCCGCCCCAAAGGTCGCATCGACGTAGATCCCATCCGGGCGGATCGCCAAATACGTCAGTGCCGGTTCGTAGAGCACCGGGATATGCTGGTCCATCGATCCACTCCGGCATCAGTAGAGTCCCAAATCGGCCATGAAATCGCCAACCTCGCCTTCCGGGGCCGCATGTGCGGCGTGCCGGTCCTTGGCCCAGATCTCGACGCGCGTGAACGAGCCGATCGACACGACGTCCCGATCGATGCCCGCATATGCCCGCAGAGCGCCGGGAATGAGCAGCCGGCCCTGCCCGTCGCACGCGACCTCATCCGTGTGGGCGAAGAGATGACGGACGAACCGGCGATAGTGGTCGTCCTTGCGCGGAGCCGCCTGGAGCCGGTCGCAGAACTCTGCCCAGGTAGCCTCGGGGTAGAGCGCCAGGCACTGGTCGGGCGGGGCGATGGTTAGAATGAAACCGGTGCCGAGCCGCTCGCGGAAACGCGCGGGCACAATGAGGCGACCCTTTTCGTCAAGGGCATGCTCAACGTAGCCGGTAAAGCGCGGCAGGTCCGCGTGCAACCTTCCCTCCCTTGGTCACCACCTAGCACCACTTTGCACCACTATACCCCCGCAGCGCAGTGGGTGCAAGGGTGGCCGGCGGGGCCGCATGTAGATGCGAACTGCCGCTATACAGGCGCAGGCGAACGGACGTACCCTCAGGAGGTTGCACCAAACTTGCTGCTCTGGAGGTAGCTTCTTGAGGAAACCATTACTGCTCGCGACGGCGACACTTATAGCCGCCGCGCTGACCGCATGTTCCGGCGGCTCGCCCGTCACCCCCAACGTCCCGCAAGCGCCTCGAGCGTTGAATTATGTCGCCGACGATTGCGCGATTCCGGATATGTCGATTCCGGCCGCACCGCGTTGCTACGCCATGCACCGCGTCGACATCGGCGCTGCGGCACCCAATGGCTACACCGGGCTATACGTCATTCCGGGCGTCAGCCGCGTGAGCGAACTGCAGACGATGGCCAAAGGCCGCCCAACGTCCAGTGGCACGCCCTCGGGATATGGCCCGGCTGACCTCGCCTCGGCATACAGCCTTCCGACGACGACGGCCGGCAGCGGTCAGACCGTCGGCATCGTTGACTATGGCAACGACCCGTATGCGGAATCCGATCTTGCCGTCTATCGTTCGACGTACGGATTGCCGGCATGCACCACGTCCAACGGCTGCTTCAAGAAAGTCAACGAGCAAGGCGTGGAAGGCAGTTATCCCAAGAACAACCGCAGCTGGAGTCCCGAGATCTCGCTCGATCTCGATATGGTTTCGGCCGTTTGCCCCAACTGTAAAATCATTCTCGTCGAAGTGAGCAAGAGCTTCGACAACGGTGAGAACACCGCGATAAATCTCGGGGCGAACGTCGTCAGCAACAGCTACGGCGCGAGTCTGCCGTCGGGATACGATGCGGCATTCGATCATCCCGGACACATCATCACGGTTGCCAGCGGCGACAGCGGATACTCCTCGAACACGACGTATCCGGATGGATACGGCACGGTCGTTTCGGTCGGCGGCACCTCGCTCAAGAAGGCGAGCAATGCGCGCGGCTGGACGGAAAGCACCTGGTCCGGCTCCACGAGCGAATGCGCCCAAGGCGTAGCCAAGCCGTCGTGGCAAACCGATACCGGCTGCAGCGCGCGCACGGAGACAGACGTCTCCGCCGTCGCTGATCCGAATACCGGTGTTGCGGTGTACGTGACGTACGGCGGCAGAGGCTGGTCGGTGTACGGTGGAACGAGTGCATCGAGCCCCATTCTCGCGGGCATCTACGCGCTTGCCGGAAACGAAAGTTCGCTGAATTACGCGCAGTCCGTGTACACGAACGCGTCGAAACTCAACGACGTCACCAGCGGCAGCAACGGCTCCTGCGGCGGCTACATGTGCAATGCCGGCATCGGCTATGACGGGCCGACCGGCAACGGCACGCCGAACGGGCTCGGGGCGTTCTAAACAGACGATCGCCGATTTACCGGCATGACACGGCACGTTGAAGGGGCACGCATACGCGTGCCCCTTCTCTTTTACGTTTGAACCAGATCCGTGTAGTTTCCCCAGCGAATTCGCCCGGTGAGTTGCATCGCGACGAACAGCGTAATGATCGCGCCGATGGTGATGGTCAGTCCGCTCCATCCCTCGTTGAACAGCGCGTACGAAAACAATATGAGATAGATCAGTTGCGCAAGCCCGCTTTCTACCGCGGCAAACCTCAGACCAACCACCAGCCGCAAGTACGAAATCGTCAGAAACATGGAGACGAGCGAGCAGATGATGAACGCACTGGTCAGCGGAATGCGGTCGACAAGGTATGCGAAGAGTAAATGGAACGCGAAGAACGCGCTCGCAAGGAAGAAGTAGTTGATTGGATGCAGCTTTATCCCGCGAAGCGTCGTGATCAGCAGCATGACGAAGAAGTAAAACAGAAGTGCCACGGGCGCCCAAAACGTAATGCGTTCGGCTAATGGACCAGGCTGTGGCGGATAGGGAATGACCATTCCGATGGCATTGCTGGTGACAAGCGTCTTGTAGTTCCAGCTAAGGCGCCAACCGTTTCCCGACGGCTCCTCGGTCACCGGAAGCAGCGTGTTCGCCGGAAAATCGATGTCTTTGAAATTGGTGGTCATCGCAAGCGAAAAGTCGCTGAGCGAATCCACGCCGCTGCGCTTGAAGCGGTAAAGCCACGACTCCATGCCCCGTGATGTATATGCGAGTTCAATACTCGTGCTCTCGCCCGGCTCGAGCGCGAACACGACGATGCCGCGCGACAGAAGCGTTTCGGTGTCGATCTGCCGTCCGCCAACTGCGCACCGGAAGTCCGCGTAGCTTGCATCGGACGCCGGCAACGGCACGCGCAGACTCAAACGATCGGAATTGGTCGTATTGCGGACGATATACCGTCCCAAAAACTGCACGTCGTACAGGTTGTACCAAAGCAGCCCTTTACGCCGTTGCTCGAGCCGCAGCGCGACGGTAATCCGACTGGATCGCATCGGTACGGGTGCACTGGAGTCATAGGCGGTTACTCGCGGCGCCTCTTGCGTTTGCACGGAGCCCCATTGCCCGCTCAGGTAGGTGCGCTGCTGCGTGTCCGAATCGATCGTGCGCTGGACGAGCGTTTGTCCAAGGATCGCCCATGCGATGCTTGCGCCGATGAACAGCAGCGCCAATGCGCCCAAGTATTTGTTCACGCAATTGCTCCCGGCGCGGCGACCCGCTGCGCCTACTCTGTGTTGCAAAGTTATTTACTTTGTAACACAGAGCAAGCCGCAGCGCAAGCTTGCAGTATTACGCCGTCGGCGCTTGTCGTAGACCGACGAGCGCGCCGCTGGGATCCTTGAGCCTTGCGGCCAGCATCCCGTTGCCGACATCCGTCGCGTCTTGCACGACAGTGCCGCCTGCATCGACGAGTGCTTTTATGCTCGCCGAGATGTCGCTCACAGTCCAAAACGGGATCGCACCCGATCCATAGTTCGCTCCGTTCGGATCGAGTCCGATTTCCAGTTCGCCGATTCTGTAGCCGACGTAATAGTCGCCGGCGTAGTAAGGGTCGGTACCCAGCAACTCACGAAAGAACCGCTGTGCTTTGGCCAGATCTGCCGCGGGATAGACGATGAGGGAAACGTTGTTCAACCTTCCAACTCCTTTCATGTCTATGACTGACCGAGCGCGATAAAACGTGACCGAACAGCTTGCAGGGCGTTTTGAGGCCGCTCGGCCGCGCCTGCAGAAGATTGCCGTGCGAATGCTCGGATCCGCCGCCGAGTCGGACGACGCGCTGCAGGAAAGTTGGCTGCGAGTCGCGCGCGCCGGCGTAGCGAATGTAACGAACTTCGAAGCCTGGCTTACGACCGTCGTTGCGCGCGTCTGCCTGGATACGCTCAAACGCCGTCAAAACCGGCGCGAAGATCTTACGGCACAAGATCCCCGCCGCGACATTGCCGCGATTGACGCCGGTGAGCATCCGGAAGACGAGGCGATGCTGGCGGATTCCATCGGGACCGCGATGCTGATCTTGCTCGATGCGCTCGCGCCGGCCGAGCGTGTCGCATTCGTGCTGCACGATATGTTCGACGTTCCCTTCGACGACATTGCCGTAATCGTCGATAGAACTCCGGAAGCGGCACGCCAACTCGCCAGCCGCGCACGTCGCCGAGTGCGCGGTGCACGGAACAATTACGATGCCGTGACGCAACGGCAGGACGAATTGGTGCGCGCCTTCCTCGAAGCGTCGCGAGCGGGGAATTTTTCGGCGCTGCTCGCGCTTCTCGATCCGCAGGCAGCTCTGCGCGCCGATACAACGGCGCTGGCGATGGGCGGCTCTTCGCATTTTGGCGCGGCGCTCCCCATTCGAAGTGCGGACGCCGTTGCGCGAACATTTTCCGGCCGTGCGCGTGCCGCGTTGCCGGCGCTCATTGACGGAATACCGGGCGCCGTGTGGATCCACGAGGGTACGGTGCGCGTGGCGTTTCGCTTTACGTTCGCAGGCGACCGCATCACCGGCATCGAGCTCGTTGCCGATCCGGACGCTATCGCAGGCTCTACCATCGAGCGAACCTGACGAACGGCACGGCGTAATCCGAACCCGCCGCTGCCATAGTAGATGCGCAGCTCAAAAGTCGATGATCACCTTTAGCGCGTGCGATTCCCCCGCGTGGGCGAACGTCTCGTACGCGTCCAGGATGCGCTTGCTCGGGAAATGATGCGTAATAAGCGGTTTCGCGTCCACCTTGCCGCCGGCAAGCGCTTTTAGCAGCATCGGCGTGGTGATCGTGTCGACCAGCCGGGTCGTAATCGTAATGTTCGCGGACCACAACTTCTCGAGATGTAGATCGACCTTTGTACCGTGTACGCCGACATTTGCAACGACGCCGCCCGGAGCGACGATGTCCTGACACAGGACGAACGTCGCCGGAACTCCCACCGCTTCAATCGCCACGTCAACACCGCGCCCGCCGGTCAGTTCGAGGATCCGTTTTGCCGCGTCGCCCTGGGAACTGTTCACGGTTGCCGCAGCTCCCAGTTGATCGGCCAAAG
Organism: Vulcanimicrobiaceae bacterium; assembly: GCA_035694945.1. Lineage (GTDB taxonomy): Bacteria > Vulcanimicrobiota > Vulcanimicrobiia > Vulcanimicrobiales > Vulcanimicrobiaceae > DATGJX01. The sequence goes on along the minus strand of DASSEZ010000113.1, from coordinate 62,388 downwards.
CCAAGCGGTGCGCGTCGACGTCCGCCACGATGAGCCACCGTTTATGCAATGCGAATACATTCCTCGGCGGCAATAATCGCATTTCGCGCACGAACTAATACACGAAATCAGCACGCGATCGCCGGGCCGCAGCTGCGTCACCGCGGATCCGGTTTGCTGTACGACGCCGACGCCTTCGTGTCCCAGGATACGGCCCGCGGTCACTTCCGGCACGTCACCCTTGAGGATGTGCAGGTCCGTACCGCAGATCGTGGTCTTCAGCATTTTCACGATTGCATCCGTGGGGGCGTCGATCCGCGGAACCGGGCGTTGTTCAACCGCTTTCTTTGCGGCGCCGCGATAGACCAGCGCGCTCATCGTCGCGCGTTCAAGCAACGTTTGCATAAGTATCGCCCCTTTGCTATCTTTCGTCGACCACGATGTCGTCTTTGACCATGCGCACGCACCTCACGTTTGCGCCATGCGTTCGATGACGCGCTGCAGACGCGCATTGGCTTCGCGCGCAATCGGGAGCAGCGCGGGATTATTCGCCACGTTCATCATAGCAGCGGCGTCGATCGCGGACACGATCGAATGGCCGCTCTCTTGTTGAACGACGACGTTGCACGGCAGCAGCAAGCCGAGCTGTGGATCGGCCGAAAGTGCTTGATAGGCAAGCGCCGGATTACACGCGCCCAGAATGCGGTAGGGGCGGAAGTCCTCGCCCAGCTTTTCGTGCAGCGTCTTGCCGACGTCGATCTCGCATAATACGCCGAACCCTTCGTCTTTGAGCAGCGCCCTTACGCGTTCGACAGCCTCGTCCGGCGGCAGATCGCTGGCGACAACGGTGCCGTACGCGGTCTTTTGCAAGGCATTTCTCATTGGATTCTCTCCTGCGCTCCGAATGGTAACGGCTGCGTGTGAACACCACTCAGAACGACTGGGGAAAAGCGAGAGAATTACCCGGCTTGATTTTCGCGGCGTACTGACCGTACGGCCAAAGCGCGAAGGAGTGTGGCTTCGGCTGAGCGGTCAGTACGAACCGCCGTACGGCGTGTTCGGCAAAGTTTTCGACCTTTTTGCCGGTCGCGTCATTGCCAGACATACCATACACATTCCTTGGCGAATATCGGCGTGTTACGCGGCCTTCGCATCCGGCATGGAATCATGCAGATCGAATAGACGCGTGAGTCCGGTAACACGGAACAAATGCTGAAAATGCACGTTCGGCGTTACGATTTTGACGATGCCCAACCGTCCGCATTCGCGCAGGCGTTTCTTTAACGCAACGAGCGAGCCCAGCGCGCCGCCGTCAAGAAACGTTACTTCGGTGAGATCGACGATTACCACGTCGGCGTCCACCATGCTCAAAATCGCCTGGGTCGACGCACGCGTCGCGAAGTCCAGTTCGCCCGACAACTTCACGACCGTATGCGTGAGTGCTGCAAGTGACAACATCTCTTCTCATCCCCTTTAGATCGCGGACAGCGGCGCGGCTTCGAGCCAAGCCGCATCGGGCCCGACGACGACGACGGGTACCGGCGCACGCCGGATGACCGCGTCGGTGGTGCTCGAAACCAGTCCGCGCATCGGCCCCTCATTGCCGTTGCTGCCCATGACGATCAAATCGACGCTCTCGCGCTCGGCAAACTCGACAATCGCATCGGCAGGCAGGCCGGCACCGAGCGCGGTCTTTGCGCGAACGCCGTACTCATCCGCGCGGTCGCGTGCAACGTCCAGAATCGCGCGGCCCGATCGCAGCGCATCGTCCCACTGCGTTTCGGCCGCGTCGCGCGAAAACGGAATGTGCGATCCGATTCTGCTAGCGGTGGAGCGTACGGGAATGTGGCAAATCCATACGTCTGCGCGCTGCGCCGCCGCAAGATCGAGCGCAAACGTGAGCGCCTTCTCCGATGCTTCACCGGCATCTACGGGAACCAAAATAGACCTGAACATCTGTTCTCCTTGCCGCACCATGTGGAAGCGGTGCACGCCTATGCTGGCATGGAATCGTTGAGAAAACGGCAAGGCGCCGCGCACGATTCGTTCACTATTGGGGGATGATGATCGCAGTATGCGCAGCGCGTTCAAACGGTTTGCGCGCCTGTGGGGGCAAGGCGCGGCGATCTTCCCGCTCGTGGGCGTCGGACGCACGACGGTCGTGCCTTCGCTCTTGCTCTCACAGCACTATGCCAACCGCCGGCTAGCGCGGCGGATGCGAGGGAAGCGTGACCATGAAGTCGCTTCCCTGGCCGGCGACGCTGACGGCGGTGATGTCGCCGCCGTGCCGGCGAACGAGAGCCCGGGCAATCGGTAGGCCCAGGCCCGTTCCGGTGCTGCGCGTGCGTGCGGACTGCGCGCGCCAGAAGCGATCGAACAGTTTGTCCATTTGATCGGGTGGAATGCCAATGCCGGTATCGCGTATGTGAACGATCGCGCCCGCACGCTGCTGCACGCCTTCGACGTACACCTTGCCGCCGCGCGGCGTGTACTTCATCGCGTTGAGTAAAAGATTTGCAAAAACGCGCTCCAACTGATCGGGATTGCCATACACCGCCATACCGCTGGGAACGTGTTTTTCGACGGTGATGCCGTGACTCTCGAAATCGGCGCGGTAGAGTTTCACCAAACCGCTCAGCAGCACCGACAGATCCACGAGGAAAACGTCATGCTCGAGCGGTTGTTCCGCGCGCGCGAGCAGTAAGAGGTCTTCCGTCAGGAGCCCAAGTTGCTGCGCCGCCTGGGAGATGAGCGCGAACCGTTCGCGGTCCGACGGGCGCATCTGCTCGGCGTCGCGCAGCGCCGCATCCGCATTGCTTCGTACTGCAGTTATCGGGCCGCGAAGTTCGTGCGATGCGTTGGCGCTGTACTCTTGCAGACGTTCGTAGCTCTCGCGAATCGGCTGGACCGAACGTGTTTGCAAAAACCGCCCGCCGAGCGCGCCTGCAATGAGTGCGCAAATGCCGCCGGCGATGAGAATCTCGTCCAACCGCCACGTATCCGCGCGCGTTTGCGTGACGTCTTGATACGCGCGGACGAACCCGAGTACACGATTGCCGGTGCGATCGCGGATCGGCGTCATGCGCGTGCGAAGCAGACGCGTTTTGCTGATTTGCACGAAACCCTCGGTTGGATCGCCGACTTGCGCATGGCGCGGTACGAGGCCTTCGGCCGAGAGCAGCGCACCGGAACGATCGAACCATTGCAGTCCCTGCCCGCCGGCCAAGAGCGCGGTTCGCGAGAGATCGGCACGCACCACGAAGCGATCGCCGACGACGCGCACGCTGCGCGCGCCTGCGGCGAGCAGCGTGTCCAAGCGCGCCGACATTTGCGATCCTAGCGCGGACACGAATGAGAAGTGAATGGCGACCATCAGCGCCACGAGCAGCGCCGAGAGCACGAGCGAATACGAGAGAAACAAGCGCCGTTCGACGCCGCTGGGCAAACGGTTTACCGCGCTACTCACGCGATGCGAGCCGGTAGCCTGCGCCATACACGTTCAAAATGGGATCGCGCTTTGCTCCCGCGGCGCGCACCTTTCGGCGAATGTTGGTAATGTGCGTCTTGATCGACGTATCGCCCGATCCGCTCTCGAACGAAGCAACCTTTTCGAGCAGCATCGCCCTGGTGAAAACTTGCGAAGGATGACGCATCAGCGTTTCCAGCAGCGCGAACTCCGTCGGCGTGAGCATCACCGGCTTGCCGGAAAACGTGCACGAACGGCTTTGCGGGTTCAAACACAATTCGCCGTTTTCGATGACGGGATTGCGCTCCTCGGCCGTTCGGCGGCCGAGCGCACGAATACGTGCGGAGAGTTCGGCGAGATCGAACGGTTTGGGAACGTAGTCGTCGGCGCCCGCATCCAGCGCCGCAACTTTATCCTGGACGGTATCTCGCGCCGTCAGCATGAGGATCATGCTCTCGATGCGGTTTGCGCGCAGCCGCCGGCAAATCTCCAAACCGTCCACACCGGGCAGCATGACGTCGAGCAGAATCACGTCGTACACGCCGCTCATCGCATATTCGAGCCCCACGCTGCCGTCCTGTGCAACTTCGACGACGTGCTGCTGCCGCCGCAGATCGCTTGCAACCGGACCGGCAATACCAGGGTCGTCTTCCACGAGCAGTATGCGCATGCGCTCAACCTTCCCCTCAATTGCCGGTCTTATCGCTGTCTCGACGACTCCTTGACGATCTGCGGTTAGAGTACGGACCGTGAGCACATTATCGTTGAGCGGCTCCACTGCCATGGCGCCGCTGATCTCCGCAGCTGCCGGAGAAGTTTCCAAAGACGCGGCGTTTCCGAAGATCAACGTGCATCTGGCGGGTTCGCGTGCCGGTGTCGAGGAGTTTGTCGGCGGCGACGCAGACGCCGCCTTCGTCGACGATGCGATGCTCATGCCGCCCGGCATGGCCTCGGTCTACCCGGTAGCGGCCTTCGCCATTGCCTTCATTGCGCATCCGTCGGCGTGCGTACGCGACGTCACTCCGGCCGAATTGCGGGGACTGTTGACGGGGGAAATTCGCAACTGGGCACAGGTCGGAGGCGCCGACGCGCGGGTGCGCCTCGTTACGCGTGATGCCACGTCCGGTGTGCGCTCCATCGTCGAGCATCGCATCCTGGGCGATCGCCGGCTTTTCGCTTCGGATCAGGTTGCAAGTTCGAACAGAGCAGCCGCGATCAAGGTGCAGCAGACGCCGGGCGGGTTTTCATTCGTGTCCTCGCCGGCCGCACGCGATCTCGAGATCACGCAACTTGCCGTGGACGGACGCCGCCCGACCAACGCCTTGGTGCTGCAAGGCATCTATCCGTACTGGACGTGCGGGCAGATGTTCGTACGCAGCGCCGCGCGAGAGCATGCGCTTCGCATCGTCGATTACATCATCAAAGAGGCGCCGCTCTGCGACTACTTCGGCTTCATCACGCTCAACCGCGAGACCGCCAAGCCCGACGAGACGCCCGGTTAGGCCGCCGGTGCGTAGCCCAGGGAAGCAAGCGGCACCGCGGCAATAGATACCATACATGCTACGCCAAGACCGCCGGGCGGGTGCGGTCGATGCGACGCTGCTTTGGACGGGAGCAACGGCTTCTGTGCTTTTGCTCGGCACGCTCATCGCCGGCATCGTGCAGTTCGCGCAGATCAGGCGCAGCCTCCAAACGCAGGCGGCAATCGCCCGTGCGACATTCGCGCAGCACGACAAACTGCTGCAGATGGTCAACCAGGAAACCAGCGTGCGCGGATACGTTGCAACGGGCGACGAGCAATATCTCTCCATTTATTTTGTCGCGCGAACGGCGTGGCAGAGCGATCAGCAAGCGACCACGGATATTCCGGCGCTCGTTCCGGCTGCTGCACCGCGCATGCGCGAGGCCAACGCCGCGGCCGGCACATTGCAGCGGTACTTCGACGACGAAATCGCCCTTATGCGATCCGGGCAAACGCAGCGCGCCAAACAACGCTTGATCGACGGAAAGGTGCACTTCGATCGCCTGCGAGCCTTGGACGCTCTGACTCACGAGCAGATCGACAACGTGTTGGAAACGCAGCGCACGCGTACGCGCATGCTGGTGCAGGCCGCTTTGGCGGCGGCTGCCGGATTGTGCGCCGTCGTACTGCTCTGGATCGCCGCGTTCGCGTTTCTCGTGCGCCGCGCCGTGCGTTATCAACGGCGATCCGTACACGATCCGCTGACCGGTGCGTACAATCGCGGCGGAGCCATTGCCGAGATCGACGCGCAAATTCGTGCGGCGCGCGACGGCCAATTCGGATTGATCTTTTTGGATCTCGACGGCTTCAAGAAAGTGAACGACGCGTACGGCCACGCGGCCGGCGATTCGATTTTGCAGACGGTTGCGCAGCGGCTGGCCAACGAATTGCGGCCGAACGATACGATCAGCCGCCTGGGCGGCGACGAATTTTTATGCGTCATCGCCGCGCCCGCGGACGTGCAGCAAGTACGCGCAGTCGCGCAGCGTTTGCGTAAAGCGCTCGCACAGCCATACGAACATGAAGGGGATATCTACGCCGTCGGCTGCAGTTTCGGGATCAGCATGTATCCGGCGCACGGCACGACCGCGCAGGCACTTCTCTCGCGCGCGGACACCGCGATGTACGACGCCAAGCATCACGGCGGTGGCGTCAGCGAAGCTGGCAGCCGGGCGCACCCCTAACGCCAGAGGCCAATCGCAGGCGGTATAATTGCGCTGCAAAGGTGGCCGAGCAATGATGATGATGGATCCGCCAGGCCGGCGGTTCACGTGCCGAAGATCGATCCTGGCGTGCGAACCGAAATTTCGCGTGCTGCGCGCAGTCAGCGTCGTCGTGCGCATTCCGGTGTTGCGCCACGTCGCGCTTTGCGAGCGGTTGAGCCGGCACTGGCACATGACCCGAACACACAGCTCCTGGAGCAGAGCATGAAGAAAGGGCCGGTGCGAACGCACCGGCCCTTTTCGTTCGCCAAGCGCTCGATTAGAGCTTGACTTGCACCTGGAGATACGCCTGGAACGGCAGGCCGCCCGCGAGCGTCGTGTACGGATACACCAGCGCTTGCGAGAACGGCTGCGTGCCGTTGGCCGGATCGGTGGGCGAGGCTCCGTAGAAGAAGCCCGCTCCCGGCTGCGTACCGGTCCAACCATACGGATTGTAGTCCGCGTATCCGCAAACGTATTGGTTTGACGGGAACGCCTTGGACCACGCCGTGCTGCTTCCGCCGAAGCAGCGGTTGTAGATGTTCGCCAGGTTGAGCGTCGCCGTCACCTTGGGGCTGAGATCGTAACGGATCATCGCACCGAGGTTGAACTGCCACGGCTCGCGGTATTGTCCCACGCCGTCGAACGAACCCGAATACGGATCCGGGATGGCGAGGTAGCCGCTCGCGGTCGCCAGTGACGCACCGCAGCTGTAGTAGTTGGCGTCTTGCGCGTAGTTCGCACCGACCCCGGCAACCGGCGGCGTGACGCCGTTGGCACCGGCCTGGTTATCGGCGCACGTGCGCGGATCCAGACCGTAGATCGCGGTCGGATTGCCGTACGATTGGCCTTGCGAGAGCACGAAGTTCGGTGCAATCGACAAGCGTCCGCGCTTGTAGTTCAGCCAGCCCGTGAAGAAGTTCGGTGAGATGGCTGAGGGACCACCGTAGGACGGAGCGTCTTCCGGCGGAGCGTTCGGGAACGTATCGTACCAGCCGTTACGATCGAGCAGCCCTTGCTGCGATTGGTTGTAGTACGGATTTGCGATATCCGTTGCCTTGCTGCAATCACTTGCCGCGTTGGCGCCGGTTACCGGATCCGCAGTCGTCGGATCGTAGCACGGTGCACCGCCGCCCGCCTTCGTCAACGCGTTGTACGCCTTGATGTAGTTGTTCAGCGTGTCGATCGCGTTGAATCCATTCGGAGCGTTCTCGTAGCGGATCTTCGCGTTCGTGTACGTGTACGAAATCGCACCAGAGAGTCCGTCACGCGTCGGATCGCCCTTTTGGACTTCGAATTCGACGCCTTCGGAACGCTGCGTGCCCAGGTTCACGGCCGACACGAAGTTCGGGCCGAGCGGTACCGTCACCGACTGATGCGTCGTGTAGCGGTAGAACGGCGAGAGCTTGAGCGTGATGTCCGTGCCGTGCAGTTGCTTCTCAATAGAGAAGTCGGCGTTGTTGGACGTCTGCACGGGGTTGTTGTGGCCCGGGTTGGTGAATCCAAATCCGAAGAAATGGGTGAAGTCGGTTTGGGCCGCGTATTTGCCAGCTTGGTCGACATACTGCTCGAATGCCGCCGGCGTCGGCTGCGTGTAGCGGCCGAGCGAGAAGCGCAGAACGGTTTCCGGGTTCAGCGTGTACGTGCCGCTCACGCGCGGCGAGAAGATGTTGTACGCGAACGACGGAGCGCTGACTGCGGAGAACAGCAGTGCGCCGTTTTGTCCGTTCGGGTGCAACCCTTGCTGACCAGACGGAGCCGTGGGGCACGGTGCTCCCGGCGCCGTCGTGACCGGCACGACCGGGGGCGGATTATTCGGGGTGACGGGGAGGTTCATCGGCTGGCCCGTTGAGGGGTCGTAGCAATACACGTTTGCCGCCGCATTGAACCAGAAGTTGTTCATCGCCGTGTTCGAGTTCACCAGATCGTACTGGTAGCGCTCGAAACGCACGCCGACGTTCAGGTTGAGTTTGTCATTCGGACGGAACTCGTCTTCGAGAGCCGCCGTCGTGAACTTCGGCGTCACGTTGTTGAGCGTGCCGCGGCCTTCGGGCTGCGTCACGATCCACGAGGCGCCAGCGGGGATCGTGCACGCGTTCGTCGAGCAATACGTCGCACGCGCGGGATCACCATACGTTCCGGCAGTGCTCGAACTAAAGCACGACGCAATTGCGCCGGTCTTGTAGTTGTAGCAGTTGCCGCTGGCATCGACGAGATTGGTTACCGTCTTGCCGAGGCTGTTCGCGAGCCAGGTTTGATTGTTGAAACGGTTGAGGCCCGCGGTCGTGTAGTTCGCCGTGAAGCGAAGCAGGTTTTGTGCGTTGATCTGGTTGGCGTACTCGAACGACACGCCGCGCGTGTGCGTCATGAGTTCGTAGTCGGGTGACGGGTAGTCGCCGCTGGCGCCAAACCCGAAGCCGACGAGACCGTAGTACAGCGACGCTTCGTTCGGGCCGTTTTGCAGCCAGTCCGAATAGAACGTGTAGCCATACAGACGCGCGTACGCGTTTGAACCGATGTTCTTGGTGTACTGCGCCTTGACGATGGCCATGTCGTTCCAGATCGCGTCGCGCTGATCCAACGGAATACCCGAGTACAGCGGACGATTGGTCGATGAACTCGGGAAATAATACGGCACGACCTTAGCCGTCGCCGCATTCTGTCCGAACTGCGTGCCCGGTGCGAACACGTAGCCGTCCTGATACGGGAACGGGCTTTGTCCGCCGGTGGCGCACACGCCGCCGCTGTATCCGAACGATCCCGCAAGACCGGTCATTGCACATGCCGAGTTGTTGAGATCCGGGTCGATAAAGCTCATCAGGTTCTGGTACGCGCCGAGGCCGCCCAGATCGTTGATGCTGTCGGCCCAGACGGAGTGCGCAGCACCGACTTGATACAGCAGTTGCACGTCGTCGCGGCCGCTGTCGTATTTGTGCGGAATGCCGAAGTGGAAGTTCGTAACGAACTCACGATCGGTGTTCATTACGTTGTAGCCTGCGGCCCACGGGCCGTACGCCAGACACATCGGCGTCGCGCCGTCCAGACCGGAAACCGGGTAACCGGTCGGATCCGTGGGCGGTGCCTGATTGGGACACGCCGGGAAGGGACCGTTACCATAGAAACCGGTGTTGAACGCAGCCCACAGGTTGCTCTCCGTTCCGAAGAATCCGTACGGATTCAGCCCGTCGTTGCTGATGTTGCCGCCATTTTGGTTGTTCAGCGTATTGTAGGTCTGGTTGTAACCGCTCAGGCCCACGTAGTACGAGAACAGCCGGTTGGGCGATGCGCCGCCGGCCTCGACTTGCAGCTGATGGTAGAACGCCGGCGAGCCGATGCCGCCGAGGATCGTTCCGAAGCCCGGATACGTGCCGGTCTTGATGACCTGGTTCACGTAACCGCCGAGCGTCGCGGACGCACCGCCGGCCGGCGAACCGCCGGTGTACACCTGGAGTTCCTGCTGACCGAGATTGGAGAGCGTGTTACCGTTATAGTTGTCGAACGCGCGGTTTACCGGCACGCCGTCGAACTCATAACCGGTCTGCGAATAGCTCGCGCCACGGATGTAGAACACTTGGCCCTGTCCGTAGTTGCCGACGTATGAGGTAACGCCCGGCTGCGAGTAGATCGCGGAGTACGCTTGATTCATGTTGTAGCCGCCGCCGACGGACGCCAAGGTCTGCTGCGTTGCCGCATTGACCGAGTACACATCGGCGGTCGTACCGGATTTCACGAGACTTCCGGCCGCACGCGAGGTGATGTGCGTGATCGTCTTCATCTGCTGCGTGGTGAGCGCAAGATTTTGCGCTTGGTCTGCAAACACCGTGACGCCGGCGAGCGAGACAGACTGGTATCCGTCTTTCTGGATGGACACGCTGTACGTGTCCGGTGCCAGACTCAAGAATACGAAGTGTCCCGATGCGTCGGTTTTCGTCGTCGCTGTTTGAGACGGAGAAGACGCGGTGACTGCCGCGTCCGCGACCGGCTTACCGGTCGAGCTGTCCGTGAGCGATCCGTTGATCGATCCCGTCGTGCCTGCCAGTGCCCATGTTCCCTGGAAGACAAACGAGAGCGCGAGGAGCACCCCGAACAGCGGCTTAAAGAAGCGCGATTGCTTCAATAGAGTGCCGTCCTTTCGAGTGACTTGCGGCACCTGCGAACGCAGTATGCCGCTCATACACCCTGCCACACGGGAAGGCGCATGTCATAACACGGACTTAATGTGGCGATTAAGAACTTATGATGCCAAGTTCATTGCATTGGCGATCGCGCGCCAGCCGCCCAATGCGTGCAGCGGCGCGAGCAACGGATCGGACGCGGCGAATGCGCAGTAGCTCTCGCGGTTCGTGACCGCGCTCTCCATCGCGCGCAGCGCACGATCGCGCCGCCCGTATGCGAGCGCGACGATTGCCGCGCACATCGACGACGGCGGCAACGTGGTGGTAAACGCGTCGAGCCGCGCAGCAGCCTCGCGCATAGCGTGAATATCGCCGCGCATCCCGTGCGCGAACACGCACGACGCGAGCGCGCGGCGGCGTACATCCGGCTGTCCGGGGCTGAGCGGATCGACTTCGATACGCGCGGCTTGTTCAGCGTGTTCGATACCTTCGTCACAGCGATCTTGCGCAAGCAGCGCCTTTGCAAGATAGAGCTGCGCCAAGCCATAATTCGGCCGTTCCGCAACCAGTGCCGCCAAATGCGTTTGCGCGCCGGCAAAATCACGCTCGAAGTAGCGCAGCACGCCTTGTAGCAGCGGCAGGCGCGGAAACGGGTCGTCGGCCAAGTTCAGCGAGTATGCATGCGCGATCGCCTGCCTTGCCTGCGGCAGACGCCCACGCGCGATGTAATGTTCCACGAGATGAACGTGCGCCCACAAGTATTCGGGACGCGAACGGAACGCATCGAGCAGCAGCGTCTCCGCTTCACTCCAGTGGTAGCGCAACTGCGCCGCGGCGCGGGCCAACACCACGAGCGCGACCGGATTGCCGCGATCGACCTCGAGCGTGCGCAGCGCTTCCTGTTCCGCAAGGCAAAGCGCTTCCCGCGGCGTCTCGAACGAGTACTCGGCGAGCAGAAAGCGGCAAAGCGCCAAGCCCGAGAGCGCGTCGGTGCAGCGCGGATCGTGCTGGACTGCACGCGTGTAGAGTTCGATGGAACGCTCGATGGACGCGGGCGTTCTGCGCAAGCAAAACTCGCGCGCAACTTCGCAAAAGTGCCGCGCGAGGATGCGCTGCGCCGAATCGGTTTCGCCACGTTCGAGCGGCGCCACGAACCGGTAGCCGACGCCTGGAATGGTGAGCAGATAGCGCTGCGCGCCTGCGCCTTCACCCAAAGCGCTGCGCAGCATGAACACGTGCTGCGTCAGATTGTTCGCCGTCGCTCCCCGCTGCGGCCATACCGTCGCGAGCAGGTCGTCTTTTGAAACGATCTCACCGTGGCGCTCGACGAGCGCGAGCAGTAAGCGCACGGCTTTTCGGTTGAGCGGAACGAGCGAATCCCCACGCCAAAGTTCTTCGCGCTGCGGGTCCAGGCGAAAAGGGCCGAACCGGTACGGCACTGCTTTATGCGGCGCTCATCAGCGCCGCGAATTCCTCGCGCGATCGCAGTTCTTCGAACACCGGGTCGACGGTGACGAACGCCGACCACGGATCGAGGCGGCACAGTGCTTCGCGCACGCATTCGACTGCCGCGTCGATTTCTTGCAGGCCGAGATGCGCCGCAGCGCGCGCCATCGGAGAAACGTACCGCTGCCGCGCAAGGCGTTCGAGCCGGCGTACATGCGCGCGGGCCGCGCGCACTTGACCGCTGCGCGCCAGCGCGAAGACGTACAGACCGAGCGCGTAGTGCCGCACGCTTACCGCGCCGCCGAGCGTCGCGTCGTCGGTGTAATATACGCCATGAAAATCGTCGAGTGCACCGGCCACATCGTTCATGAGCATCCGGCACGATCCGCGCATGACCCGTACAGCGGGGTTGCGATCGGCCGAGAGATCGAAAATCTCGGCGGCACGTGCGAAATCCCGTGTCATGTACAGCGCAGCGCCGTACAAGGCGCCGCCGTACACGCGCCCCATGGAAAGCGCCTCTTCGATCCGCCCGCACATCAGCGCCAGCCATACGCGTGCGTGCGGCAAAGCGGGGTGGAGTGGCTCGAGCCGGGAGGCCGCTTCCAGATGCCGGTGCACCTGCGACGGGTCGCGGTCCAAGAGCGCGGCGCACGATGCGGCTTCAATGCGTACGTCGGCGTTTTGCGAGTTGCGTGCGAGTGCCGCTTGGACGTCCGCTTGAGCGGCCTGCAAGCACGGCAGCGGCTCGACGTGCATGGATTCGGCGAGCAGGCGCCAGCACGAGGCGCGCAGCGCGTACGCCGGCGCGAGCGCATCTTCCAAGGCAATGGCATGCGAGCAGAGATCGATCGCGGAGCGCAGTGCGCGTTCGGTGCCGATGTCACGGAACGCACGCGCACCTTCGATATATGCACGCAGCGCGCGCGTACGCTCGTCGTCGCCCTCATCGATCGTCACGACGTCAGCCGTAAAACAGTAGCCGACGTTCGGTACCGTGCGTATCCACTCGTATGACTTCGTGCGCAAGGCACGGCGCAGCAAGAATACGTGCTGCGCGAGCGTCGCGTCGGACGCCGTGGGATCGGGCCAGGCCTGTTCGAGCAAATCTTCCTTGCTCAGCGTCTTGCCCGGATTCCGAACGAATGCGACGAGCAATTCCATGCATTTGAGTGTCAGGTGCACCGGCACACCGTTCTTCGTCACGGTTCTTCGCACGACGTCCACCTTGAAGTCCCCAAATGCATGCATCATTTCATTGTCGTCCACAAAATTGGTAATTTGCTGAGATGACGCACGCGCGGCGAACGTCGTGACTCAAAACGCGTGGAGATCGGCAAGGCAAGCGGCCCCGTGCCCCTGGGGCCGGACGCCCTAGTGTGTTAGGATGCGGTGAGTATGCCGCTTTTGCGCAGGCGGGGTACCCTGTCTGTACGAAGAGGCCAAATTCACGCATGAGAAAGCTGTTCGGGCTGTGTGTTCTCCTGGGAATGCTGTACGGCTGTAGCGATGCCGGCTACTTGCCCTATGCGCCGCACGCCCTCAATCCGGCGCAGCTTCACGCGCTGGTCAGCGATGCGTCCTCGCGCAACGGCGTTTCGGCGGGGCTGGTCAACGCGGTCGTGATGGCCGAGTCGGCCGGGAATCCCTCGGCGATTAGCACCGCGGGCGCTCAGGGCCTGATGCAGCTCATGCCCGGCACCTCGGCGTCCTGTGGCATCAGCAACCCATTCGACCCGGCGCAAAACATCGATTGCGGCACGCGTTATCTGCACGGCCTGCTCGAACGCTACAATAATAACGTCGAGCTTGCGGTCGCCGCGTACAACGCCGGTCCCGGCGCGGTCGACGAATATCACGGCGTGCCGCCGTACGCCGAAACGCGAGCGTACGTCTCCCGCGTGCTCACCGCATACAGGGACTATTAACCTCTTCACGTAGGCTAGGCACATGGCGTCCATGACCGAAGCGCGCCCGGCGCCGAGCGGCCTGCTGCGTCAGCTGCGTCTGCCGATTCTGGACTCGTACATCCTGGGCGAGATCCTGGGCCCCTTTTTGTTCGCGTTCATCGCGTTCTTTTTGTTTTGGGGCTTCAACATTTTCTTCTTGGCGGCCAAGTACGTCATCGCGCAAAATGCCCCGCTGTTCTTGGTGCTGCGCTTCGTCGTCTTCCGCATCCCGCAGTCCATTCCGATGGCCTTCCCGTTCGCGACGATCTTCGCGACGCTGCTGGGCATGGGCCGGCTGATGGCGGACAACGAGATCAACGCCATCCGCACATCCGGCGTGTCCCTCTGGCGCTTCGCGCTCACGCCGTTCGCCTTCGGCATCTGCGTCTTCATTTTTACGTGGGCGATGAACGAGTACGTCGCGCCGAAGGCCGTCGATCTCTCGACCCGCACCTTCTACCAGATCATTTATCACACCGCATCGCTGCCGGTCGAACCGCAATTCTTCCGCAAGGATCCCGACACGGGCAACGTGTTCTTCGTGAGCCAAGTGCTGCCGGACGGCAAGACGATGGCCGGCGTGCAAATCTTCAAGCCGGGCCGCAGCGGCTATTGGAATGAAACGATCCAGGCGAAAACGGCGCACGTGGAAAGCGCGACGCTCGTGCTGACGGATGCCATCATGACGTACTACAACGCGCAAGGCTACATGACGTCGCAAACAACGACCCCGGAGTTTCGCATCGGCTTGCCGCTCGGCGAGAGCGCCGCGCAATTCCTGAGCACGCAGAACAGCGATGCGTACACGATGAACTCCAAGCAGCTCTCGCAGCAAGTGAACGCGCTGCGCGCGCAAGGCGTGGGCGGTGAGGCGCTCGGCAATCTGGAGCTGAACCTGGCCGACAAGTTCGCCTTCCCGTTCTCCGCGGTCGTGAGCGTTTTGATCGCACTGCCGATGGCAATCAGGTTCGGCAAGAAAGGCCGCGCGATGGGAATGGCCTTGGCCATCGTTGCGTTCTTCGTGTATTACGTCATGACCGAAGCTGCAGCCGCGTTCGGAAGCACCGGACGCATGAATCCGTACGTTGCCGCGTGGCTGCCGAACGTCATCTTCGGCACGGCCGGCCTCGCGCTGCTCTGGAGCGAAGAGCACTGAACCTGCGCGCGCTCGCATGCTTGCTGGCGTTTTGCGGCAGCATGTGCCTTACGTTTGCGCTCATGGCCGCGCTCACTGCGCGTTCGTCCGCGCAGACGTTCGACGATCCTCGCGCGAGGCAAGCCATGGCGCTGCTCAACGGTCAGTCGTGTGCCGCGCGTGCGCTGGAGGTTGCGCAAGCGCAGGCCCCCGCGACCAACACGCCCTCGCCAAGCCCGTCGCCGTCTTTTTCACCGGTGCCGGCCGTTCCCGGAGCGCCGTACGCCACGCCGTTTCCCACCGGCTCACCGGGGGTGACACCGCCCCCGATTCCAACGCCGACGCCGGCATCGACGGCAACGGCCGGACCGGTCTATCTCGTAACACCGTCGGCCTCGCCCTCAATCGCACCGGCAGAGCAAAGTACGCGGCAGCCCTCTCCCGCGCCGAGCGCCGTTCCGACGCTGCGGCCCGGCTACGTCGCGGTGACCGCCGACAAGATTACCGGAAGCACGAAAGCCGGCGTTCCCGGCGATGCTTTCGGCAACGTCCATATCTTTTATCAGGACGAAGTGCTGGTGGGCGATCGCGCGCACTACGACGGCGTGCGAACCATTACCGTCACCGGCAATCCGTACATCATCAACAACGCCAAAGATTCGATCTATTACGCGGACAAGATCACGTTCGACACGGTCGCCGAAAAAGCGGAGCTCTACCACGGGCGCGGCGAGAGTTCGCAAGGTGTCGAGCGTGGTCTGGTGTATTTCGGCGCGCAGGATTTGCGTTCCGACCAGCACGGCGTCTCGCACGGGGAGTACGCGAGCGTAACGACGTGCGAGCACCCGCGCGGCGGCTACCATCTCACCGGCCGCAAGATCGACGTCTATCCCGGCGACAAACTCGTCATCACCAATGCGATCCTGTGGCTTGGTGCCGCGGCGGTGTTCTGGCTGCCGCGCGTCGTGATTCCGCTGCGCACCATCAGCGACGAGCGCCGGCGCCCGCAGTTTTTCCCCGAAGTCGGCTACAACCAGTATCAAGGCTTTTACGTCAAGGCGCGGCTGAGTTTCGGAAAAGACCAGTACTACTACGGCTACTACACGATCGAGTTCTATACCAAACAAGGAACGACGCTCGGCTACAACGGCACGATTACACCCAAGAGCGGTAAACGCCAGACCACGATCGACATCCAGCGCATTCAAAACAAACTGGCGCAGAGCACGCAGTACAACGTCTCGGCACAAGACACGGAAAATTTCTCACAAACGCTGCGCGGGCTGTTCAACTACGCGTATCAGGGCAACTACGGGCCGTTCAACAATTTGCCGCCGACCAGCAATTTAAGCGCGACGGTTACGCACGCGTCCGGTTCGGAAAATCAAGTGTACACGTACCGGCACAGCGGCACGGCGGCAACGTCTTCGCAGCAACAGTTGAATTTCACCGACACGCGCAGCTTCGGCACGACGATGCAGAACACGTTTACGTTTGCCAGCCAGCAGAGCCAGTCGAACTATGGCTCGTTTTTCAGCGACAAGTCGGCGCAGTACACCGACAACTTCCATTGGGCGAGCCCCGGCGCCGACTATCAACTGAGCTTCGACAAGACGAATGCGACGAATCCGACCAATCTCAAGAACACGGAGCCGGAGCTGCAGATCCGCCCGAACTTGTTTCTGCCGCATTTCGTCTTTCCAATCGCACCGCTGCTCACCGTTGGCGAGTATTCCGAGCCGCAAACGCCGGAAACCACGATGCGTGCCGACTTGGGCCTGCAGATGGGACCGTGGCTCTACAACTCGATTCTCGGCCAATTCCAAGCGAACGCGACGGTGCATCAGTTTTATTACGGCACGGGCGACATGAAGGCCAGCGTGCAGCAGCAACTCTCGCTGAATAGCCCAGTCGGAACGCACATCGTCAACAGTATTTCGTACAACGAGAACAACTACAACGGCCCGGGAACCGTGCCGTTCTCGACGTTCGATCAGCAGCCGAACACGAACACGAAGTTCGCGTCGGACATCCTGCGGTTCTTCAACGGCGACGTGTACAACCTGACGCTGAACTTCACGACCGCGTTCAATCGTCAAGCGCAGCCGGTCACGTATCAACTCGCGGTGCGCCCGTCGACGCGATCGTACGTGACGATGCAGGGAACGTTCGTGCCTGGTTCAGGGCAAGGCTTTTCGCCCACGAACGTGCAGTTCACCACGCCGTTTGGACGCGATTCGTGGCTGCAGTTCGCCGGCGATCTCGATTGGAAGAACAAGGGCCGCATCGAAAACAAAAGCGTCTATTGGAGCCGCATCATCGGCAACTGCTATGAGATTCAGCTGCAGTACAACCAGAACTCGCGCACGATCAACATGACCTTGAGTCTGCTGGCCTTCCCCTCGCATGCCGCCGGCTTCGGCATCAACACCAACGGCGGATCGATTATTCCGTCGTCGTTCAACGGGCTGAACTTCTAGGCGCTACGGGACGTCGCACTGCGGATGACCGCAGTTGCACGTCTCCATTTCGATGCCGTTTTGATCGGCGTCGCGGCACGTGTCACTGCAATATTCCTCGACCTGCATTTCCGCGGTGATCGTACAGTTGCACAAATCGTGCGCGCATTCGATGCTCTCTTGCATGTGCGCCGTTTACCCGCTTTAAGGCGAGTTGAGCACCTCGCCGCCGGCAATCGCGGCGCCCGCCGGCGTCTGCGCCTGCGTCCATCCGGGATCGCCATTCCACGGAAAATCGAAGGTCGTGCCCGTGTCGTAGGTTCCATTCGGCGGCAGCCACTGGGTATTGCTCGCACCGCCGATGCCGGGCGCGTTGATGACTTGCCCGCCCTGCGGCGGGTTGCCGGGCGTTACGGTAAACCAGTTGATGTACCATACGCCGGAAATAGCGGGTGGGGAGCTCGGAGATGCGGTAGGAGATGCGCTCGGCGATGCACTTGGCGAGCCGGACGGCGACGGCGAGGGCGACGGCGATGCGGATGCCGATGAGGAGGGACCCGGAGAGGGGCTTGCGATGCCGCTGAACAGATTGCGGTTGATCGTCACGCAGATCTGCGTTCCGGCGCCGTTGCAGTTGGTATTCAAATTCAGCAGCGCGCTGCTCAAGCCGTTGATGGGCACGGCGGATTTGATCGGCTGGCCGCCCGCGGGATTCGGTTCGCTGACGAATTGCCACAGGCTCGCGGTCGGTCCGGTCTGCCCCTGCAACTGCGCCACGATGATCTCGAACGAGTAGTTGAGCCAATTCTGCTGTTGATTGCCGTAGAACGCATACGGCATGCCGTTCGTACCGGCCGCTGCCACGCCGCTCGTGTTCAGGGCGATCACGTACCAGACGTTGTTAAAATCCATCGTCTGATAGGTGTTGAACTTGATTTGCATGTATCCCGAGGGCAGGCCCCCGCCGGAGCTCCCGCTCCGATTGGGCGTAATTTGACGACCGCACGAAGCCAGCGTGAGCGACATAGCACAGAACACAAAAAGCAGTTTGCGCAGCATTAGCACCTCCGTTCGCGCCGCCGAGCTCGCCGTTGCGCTGCTCGGCGCGATCGCGCTCGCCCTCGCGTTCCCGAAAACGCAGCAGGCCTGGCTTGCTCCGCTCGGGGCGGCGGGCCTGTTCTGGGCATGGGAACGCCTCTCCTGGAAACGCGCGTTCTTTACCGCTTGGTTCGCCGGCACGGTATTTTTTGCCATCAATTTCTCGTGGTTCACCTATACCGTCGGATCGTACGTCGGCTCGCTTGCATTTGCGGTCGTGCTCATTCCGGCGCTCATAGAAGCGCTGGCGTTCGCGCTCACCGCACTGTGCATGAAACTCGCGCAGCGCTTCGCCCCGCCGGTGCTCGTACCGGCGGCAGCCGCTGCGGCGTTCACGATCTTCGAATGGCTGCGTTCGGTGGACTACACCGCCGTGCCGTTCGCGCAGATTGGCTACACGCAAACGTCGACGCCGCTCTCGGTGTACGCAGCATACGTCGGATCGTTCGGGGTGACGTTCATCGTCATGCTGCTCGGCGCGTACATCGCCCACGCAATCGCGCGCCGCAAGGTTGCACCGCTCGCGATCGTCGTGGCGACCGTACTCGCGGGCTGGTATGCCGCCTACAGCGCGTGGCCCGCGCGTCACGCAGCTGCCCCGACGCTGCGCGTCGCAGCGGTGCAAGGCAACATCGCGCAAACCATAAAGTGGAACGCGGATCAATTGCCGCGCAACGCCGAGCGATACATTTCGCTCACCAAGACCCTCGCGCCGCTGCATCCGCAACTCGTCGTATGGCCGGAGACGGTCATTACCACCGACCTGAACGACGTTTCGTATTACGTCAACTGGAGCGCAATGGCGCCGGCGCAGGCGCAAGAATGGCGCGATATCCTCGCGATGGACGCACGGCTGCGCGAACAATTCGCGCAACTCGCCCGGTCGATGCGCACGACGCTCGTCGTCGGCAGCCTGGATCGTCATTGGAGCGCGCACGGTTTGAGCGAATACAACGCGCTCTACACGTACGGCCCAAGCGGCCAACTCCTGAGCGTGTACGATAAGCGCCAACTCGTGCCGTTCGTCGAAAACCTGCCGCTGCCGGGCATCTTCCGCCATCTGCCGGACGCGCAACTCATCGGCCGCTTTGCGCAAGGCGACGTCGACGCCGTGATACCGGTAGCAGGTTCCAGTTTCGCGCCGCTCATTTGCTGGGAGTCGGCGTTTCCCGATTTGATTCACGCGCAAGTGCGAAACGGCGCACAGTTTCTCGTCATTCCGACCGACGATGCATGGTTCGGCAAAAGTTCGGGCACCTATCAGCATGCGCAAATCGCGCAGATGCGCGCCATTGAATTCGGAACCTGGGTGTTGCAGTCGGCGTCGACGGGCATCAGCGGGATCATCTCGCCCAGCGGCGTGTGGACCGAGGCGACCAAACTCGACAAACAAGCCGTGCTCGTGGGCAATGTCGGCACGCCGCCGGGATCGCTGTTTGCGCGCATCGGTCCGAATCCCGTGATGTACACGCTCATCGCGCTGTACGGCGCGATCGTTCTGGCCGGACTGGCGGTGCGCCGTGGCTGAGTGGCGCCGCTGGAATTGGAAGCGCATCGGCTGGATTATCGCGGGCATTTTCTTGGTGTGGATCGTCGTCGGCGTCATTCTCGCCGGACGCGACGTACCGCCGCCGCCCGGCGCGCAGAACATCGTCATCAAAGACTGCCGCATCAAAGGCAATCGCATCAGCACGCGGTCCTGGTCGTTCTCGTGCCAAAAGGCGGAGCTTTCGCCCGACGGCGTCATGGCCACGATCGACGGCGTCAAAGACGGCGTGCTCTACAAAAAAGGCAAGCCGTATTTGAGCATTTCCGCGCAGCACGTCTCACTCAACACGCAGACCTTCGATTTCACCGCAACGGGCGACGTGCACGTCGAAGCGCTGCATCCCACGGACAACGTCAGCAAATCGTTCGATACCGATCTCGTGCAGTGGATCAACGCCACCAAGTTGCTGCAACTGCCGCATCAGTCTCTGTTTCGAACCAACGGACAGACACTGCGCGTGGCGAGCATCACGGTGGACTTCAACAAAACGCAGATTCACCTCGGAAAGATCAACGGCTACGTCGAATCCAAGCAGCCATGAAGCTTCGGGCTCTATCGCTCATGGCCGTTGCCGTATTGTGCGCGTGTGCGGGCAAAGGCAATGACGCCTCCGCGCAGCAGACGCCGCAGCCTTCGGCGACCATGCTCATCTCCGCGCGCGGCGTGGTGATGCCGCTGACGGCGGCGGTGCGGAAGATCACGTTTGCGCCGTTCATTCCGTCGGCGCAGATCGCGGGCGTGGCGGTCATTCCGCCGCTGAGCGACGACGACGGCAAACGCTTTCCCGGCGTAGCGATAGAATACGAAAGCAACGGCGACGCGCTGCTTCTCTCGCAGTGGCCCCGTGCCGGACTGGATATTGCCGTGGCTGGTTTCGACGCCACCCGCCGTCCGTGCGCCCCCGTCGCCTACAAGCCCGATGGCCTGCTCTGGACGACCCGCGACGGACGAGTGATGACTTTGCAGCCTGATGGGGTGGTCGCGCCTTCGCGCATCGCGCGCGAAGCTTCCCGGCTGCTGCGCACCGGTGCCTGTGGACGGACTAGGACTCGGACTCCTTCTCGCCCTCTTCCGCCTCGCTGGCCCCCATCTGTTTCTTCGCCTCGGCGATCAGCTTCTTGACTTTCTGACCGCCCTTGTGGCCGATCTCCTCGTAGAAGTCCGGCCCGTATTTTTCTTTGACGACCTTACCGCCTTTTTGGCCAATGGACTCGTAGAACTCCACCCCGTGCCGCTGGCGTGTCGCCTGCCCTCCTTTGCGGCCTATCTCCTCGTAAAAGCCCGAGCCGTATCGGTCACGTACCGTGTTGCCGCCTTTTTTGCCGGCTTCACGTACGGACATCTCGCCACCCGGCTGCTTGTCGTCCGGCTCGCCTTTGGTGGGTTTTGCCATTAGGTAGACCCCAGTGAAAAGAAAAAAAGGGTTAGGACGTCTTGCGCTTGAGCTTCTGGCCGCCTTTTTGCCCGATGACCTCGTAGAACGAGGGGCCGTACTTTTCTTTCGTGGCCTCGCCGCCTTTGCGGCCGATCGCCTCGTAGAATTCCGTGCCGTACTTGGCCTTCACGCGTTCACCCCCGCGCTTGCCTGCCTCACGAACGGTCATGCCCCCGCCGGGACCTTGCGGATTTTCTTGGATTGCCATGCTAGTTTCACACCTCGAAGTGAGAAATGTCACGGACTAAATACCCACTCGACCGCCTGTTAAACGAAGCAGCAGACAGGACTATCGCTTTTTGATCTCGACGGTGCTCGAAAACGCCACGATTGTCGACGGCACGGGACGTTCTTCTTATACCACGGACGTGGGAATTGCCGGCGATCGCATCGCGCTCATCGGAAATTTGCGCGATCGCGACGCGCTCGCGCGCATCGACTGCACGGGCAAAACGCTCGCCCCGGGTTTCATCGACGTGCACTCGCACAGCGATGAACGCTGGCTCGAGCTTCCCCGCTGCGACAGCAAGATCGCGCAAGGTGTGACGACGGAAATCGGCGGCAACTGCGGTACGTCCGTCGATCCGCGCCGCGTCGACGAATTCTTGCGCGACGTGCAGCGCAACGGCGTCGCACTCAACGTGGCAACGCTTGCGGGCCTGGGAACCGCGCGCCGTTTGGTGGCCGGCGATTCGCAGCGGCGCCTGGAAGCCGCTGAAATCGACGCGCAGGCGCGTATTGTGCGCGATGCGTGCGAACAGGGCGCGCTTGGCATTTCCAGCGGACTTATCTATCCGCCGTCGATGTACGCCGACACAGCGGAACTGATCGCCATGGCGTCGGCCGCACGCACGGGCGGCGCACCACGTTATGCGACGCATCTGCGCAGTGAAGGCGACGATCTCATCGCTTCGGTCGAAGAAGCAATCGACGTCGCCACGCGCGCGGACGTGCTGGTGCAGCTCTCGCATCACAAAGCCGCAGGCAAGAAGAACTGGGGTAAGGTGCACGCGTCGCTCGAAGCGATCGATAACGCACGCGCGCGGGGCATCGACGCGTACTGCGACGTGTATCCGTACATCGCGAGCTGGACGGATCTGGCAACGATATTGCCGGCGCACGCGCGGTACGGCGGAACCGATGCAACGCTCGAGCGGCTAACGGATCCGGAATCGGCTGCGGAGATCCAATTGCATTTGCATCTGCGCTATGCGGATGAATGGCACGGCATGCTGATCACGGACGTCGCATCCGAGAAGAACGCCGGCCTCGCGGGCTTGCGCATGGACGAAATCGCAAAACGCTGGTGGCTTTCACCCGCGGCGGCGGCCATTCGCCTGCTGCGCGAAGAACGCCTGAACGTCGGCGCGGTGTTTTTCAAAATGTGCGAAGATGACGTGGCGACCGTGCTCTCGGCCGATTTCTGCTGCATCGGCAGCGACGCATCCGTCCGCGCGCTTGCGGGTCCCGCGGCCACAGGCGTTCCGCACCCGCGTGCGTTCGGAACGTTTCCGCGCGTGTTCGGGCGCTTCGTGCGCCAGCGCAACACACTCGAACTGCCCGAGGCCGTACGCCGTATGACTGCATTGCCCGCGAAGATTTTCGGGCTACGCGACCGCGGAACGATTGCCGCCGGCAGCTATGCCGACGTCGTCGTGTTCGACGCGAACGTGATTCGCGATACGGCTACGTACGAAGCACCGTATCAGGCGCCCGTGGGAATCGATCACGTGTTCGTGAACGGGCAAGCCGTCTTGCTGCACGGTGAGTTCACCAGCGCGCGCCCCGGGATGGCGCTGCGCAGCAGCCGTTAAGTGCCGGTTTCGCCGCCCACGTGGAAGATGTACTTGAAGATGAAACGGTGCAGGGTTTGCGCGGCGGCCGGTGTGCCGTAAACGAGATAGAGCATGTCCTCGTTCGGGAAACGCTGCTGATAGGAAAGCGCGAGGTTCGTTCCGGGATCGGCGAAGCCGCCGCGTCCGTTGATAGCGCGCACGCCAAGCGCAAGTGAGGCGTCCCGGCCGAACGCGCGGGTGAGCGAAACGCGACGAAGCCACTGCGAATCGCTGATCGGCGCGCCGGGCGATGCGCGTTCCACGTTACCATCGAACTCGAGCGAAATACCGTATACGCCAAACGCGCGTGCGAGCGACGAATTGAGCTGCTGTACCCACACGCCGCCAAACGGACCCCATGAGTACGACACGTTCGTGGGCGAGGACGTGTCCTCTTTATAGCCAAGGCCGATCATGCGCCGGTTGTACCACGCACCACTCAGTTCGCTCGGGCCAGCGAATGCGTGCAGCGTGACGAGGTTTTTGAAATCCATGTCGATCATGCCGAACACGTCGGCCTCGTGCACCGAACCGTCGTGATACATTTGACGGTCGGCCGATGCGGTGAGCGTGTAGCGTGAGATCGGGCTGGATTCCGCGGCATTCCCGTGATAGGACAGATTGAAAGCCATGCCGCGCACGTCACTAATCTGCGTGAAACCGTCGAGCGGATCGTATTGCGCACCAATGTCCTGATACATCAGGTACGTATCGAACCGGTTGTTTTGCAATCCGCTCACGGCCAGAAGCGCATGTGCCGCCGACGGGTCCGTTACGCGTGTCCCCGCATCCGTAGCAAATCGCGCGATGCTGTACATGCCGGAGTGCGGGTTTGCGACTGCAGCACCGACGCCGATTGAATTGTCGTTTATGCCGTCGGCGGGATGCCGTGCCAACACTCCTTCAGTGCTCAATGACAGAGAATTATCGGGCAGCGTGTAAGCGTAGCCGTATGCCGTGTCGTTGACGTTCGGGCCTACGGCGTTGAGCATGCCGACGGCATTGCGCCCGGACGTCCCTTCGATTTTCATGCCTCGCGTGAACACGCCGATGTTCGGCGTGTAGAACAGTGAGTTTCCATGTCCTGCGAAACCCACGTTCGGCAGCGCGTTGATGTATGACGCGCCTTGCGCAAAGAACGGGCGGTACTCGGAATAAAACTGCTGGAACTCTTGCGGCGCGATCGTCGCCTGGTCTTGTTCGACGTTCGAGAAGTCGGGGTTGAGCGTGCCGACGAAGGCAAGCGTATTGGTAAACGCATACGTCACATCGACGCCGGCAAAGCGTGCGTGCATGTGCTGGAAATCGCCGATGCCGTTTTGAAACACGTTGTGCTGCGAGCCGGCGCTTTGCAGAACGTACGCGTCGGCGTGCGGCAGCGGCCGCGTTGCGCCCGCGGCAATGTGCACGCCATCGAGGACGGGCCAATATTGCGAATTGTCGACGTCGGTTTGCGTGGACTCGTACGCCCAGGTGTATTCCGCGTTCTCCGCGGCGACGTAACGGACGAAGTTGATGCGCCACTGCTGCGTTGCAGCGTTTTGTGCGCGTACGTCGCGCAGCGGAATGACCATCAGCACGTCGTAGTCGCCTTGCGGTGTTATCGTCGCGATTGACTGCCAGCGTGGCGCATACCGCGCGTTCTCGCTGGAACTCTGGTCGTGCACCCCCTTGGGCGAGACTTGAAATTGGTACGTTCGCCGGCCGTTGCCGGAAGTGTCCACGAGAAACGCTACGTGGTCGTCGCTTCCGACGCCGGCATTGTCGACGTTCTGGCTCGCCGTGATAGGCACGCCGCGCTGCACGCAGTGAAAGCCGACGTACATATTCTTGTCGTCGTAGAGCAGGTACGCGACCGTTTCCAAGCGCGCCGGCCGGCGGCTGGTGAAGTTGACGAACGAGTGCACACGCAATGCGTGCTGCCAGGCCGGATCCGCAAACGACGCGCGAACGGACGGCGGTGAAGTCGCCTTCACCGCCGTGTACGCGTCGGCATGCGTGGCTGCGGCAAGCAGCAACGGCGCGAGGAACACCATCACGATGCTGACGGCACCGCCTTGAACGTGTAGACGTTCGGCCCTCGCCAGTTCGTCAGCGAACCGGTAATGACACCGCCCCTGCCGATCGTGCCAGTGAACTGATGGTTGCGTCTGCCACCGAACGAAAGCCACAATTTGGAACCGTTCAGTCCGCCGGAAACCGATCGAAAGCCGCCCGCAAATTCGTCGCGGTACGTGCCGTTGACCGTCCCGTCGGCGTAAAAGTGCAGCGTCATGCGGCCGGCATATGAGCCCGCACTCTCGATTGGGTGCGATTGACGATACGTCGTATGGTAATTCACCGTCCGGACAGTGGTAGCGGCCGGAACAGCGGTAGGCGCCAGCAGCACGGCGGCTGCGATGGCAAATGACAACAGAGTACGCATGGTAAACTCCTTTGTGTTAGACCGGTTGCCGCGTGAGCGCCTCGTACACGGCGCGGGTGCGTTCGCGCAGATGCGCGAGGTCGCCATCGTTTTCGATGACGTATGATGCGCGGGTGCGTGCGTGTTCCGGATCGATCTGCGAGGCGATGCGCGAACGCACTTGCTCTTCGCTCAGGCGATCGCGCTGCATGACGCGCCGTATACGTTCGACTTCGGGCGCGATCACGACGATGCTGGCTTGGACGCGGTCGACGTAGCCGGTTTCGAACAGCAGCGGCACGACGTGGACGATGAGCTGCCCTTCGCGCGCATAGCGGTCGGCTTCGTCGGCCAAGCGCCGCACGTGGGGATGAACGATCGCGTTCAGACGCTCGCGCGCCGACGGATCGCGAAACACGATCTCCGCAAGGGCCGCGCGGTCCAAACAGTTGTCGCGCATTACGGACGGCCATACGCGCGCGACTTCGCGCAGCGCGTCGCTGCCGGGAGCGACCGCTTCGCGCGCAAGCCTATCGGTATCCACGATGTAGGCGCCAAGCGATTCGAGGATGCGCGCAACCTCGCTCTTGCCCGACCCGATCCCGCCTGTCAATCCAACTCGCATAAGTAAAGAGAGCCACCGCTTCTGCAGCGGCAGCTCTCTTTACTGTTAGCGGGCGGGCCGTTACTCGGCGGCCGCTTCCGGTGCGCTTACGTCATCGTCGTCAATGGCGTACTTCTCGATCTCTTCGGGGGGCACGTCCGCGACATGTTGAATCGAGGCAGTAATGCGCCGCGTCGCATGATTGATGGTGAGCAGCGTGACTTCCACTTCCTGGCCCGGGCTAAACTGCGCGGCCGGATCGAACTCGCCCTTGGGCACCATCGCCAGCACGCCCGGAACGATCTCGACAAGAAGATAATTTGGCGTGACTTTGACGATCTGCGCGGTGAGTTTGTTCGTCTCGTAGAGTTTGTCGGCGTGCTCGTCCCACGGATCGGGCAGCGTGTGCTTGAGCGAAAGGCTGACCTTTTTCGCCTCCGCATCGAACTTCATGATCTCCACGTTTACGACGTCGCCGATCTTGACGACTTCGGATGGATGCTTGATCCGCGCATAACTGAGTTCGCTGTTGTGAATCAGGCCGTCGATGCCGCCCAAGTCCACGAACGCGCCGAACTCCGCCAGACGTACGACGACGCCTTCGCGAATCTGTCCGACTTCAAGCGTGCCGAGCAGTTCTTGCTTCTTCGCGTTGAGTTCTTCTTCGAGAACCAGACGCTGCGAGAGCACGACGCGGTGGCGCTTGTGATCGAGATCGATGACTTTGAGCCGCAGCTTCTTGCCGACGAGTTCGTCGAGATTGCCGACGGGCTGACGGCGGATCTGGGACGCCGGTACGAAACCGCGCATGCCGAGGTCAACGAGCACACCGCCTTTGACCACTTGCGTCACGGTCGCTTCGATCACTTCGTCGCGATCGTGCGCTTCGATGACTTTCTCCCAGGTCTTGAGCGCGCGTGCGCGGCGCTCCGAGAGAAACAGCGAACCGTCCTGGTCGTCGATACGGTGGATCATGACTTCCAGCGTGTCGCCGACTTTCAGTTCTTTGGGCTCGATGGCGAGCGAGAGTTCGCGGAACGGCAGAATGCCTTCGGATTTGCCGCCGATGTCGACGAGCAATTCGTCTTGATACTTGGCGACGATGATGCCGTTGAGGACTTGTCCTTCGTCGAGGACCTTGAGCGATTCTTCGTAGAGGCGCTGCTCGAGTGCGAGTTGATCCTCTTCTTCGTGTTGCACCGGAGCAATATCAGTCGTAGAGATGTTGTAGTTCCTAACCTTTCGAATTATTTTTACTTCACTGCAAAGTGATGATTTTTATTTTTGACAACTGCGGCACCACCAGGTTCCGCGTCCCCCGATAACCGTCCGAACGATGGAGGCGCTGCATTTGCGGCAGCTCTTTCCCGTTCGCCCGTAAACCGAAAGCACGTTTTGAAAACCGCCTTTCAGTCCTTCGGCGTCCACGTAATCGTCGACGCTGCTTCCCCGCATGCCGATTGCACGTTGGAGAACGTCTACGAGCGCGTGATGCAATCTCGCCGCGGCCGGCTTACTGAGCCGCTTCGCGGGTTTGCCGGGACGAATCCCCGCCTGCCAGAGCGCTTCGCATGCGTAGATGTTTCCTACGCCCGCGATACGCCGCTGATCAAGGAGAAAAGCCTTGACCGGCGTTGTCCGCCCCGAAAGCATACCGATAAAGCGGTCCGGAGTAAAGTCCCCGGAAAGCGGCTCCACGCCGAGATCGGCGTCCCAGGGCTCGCCCGCCTCCACCAGGCGCATCCGGCCGAATTGCCGCACATCCGCGAACGCCAAGCGGCTTTTGTCGGAGAATTGCAGCTCGACGTGCGTATAGGGATAGCGCTCATCGCGCGCACGCAGCACGACGAGGCGCCCGGTCATACGCAGGCTGACAACGAGCGAGCGCCCGGACGAAAGCTGGAAAATCGCGTATTTTCCCCGCCGCGCCACCCCCTGGATGCGCTCGCCGGAAAGGGCGGTCTCGAACGAAACGCCGCGCGGTGCGACGGCCATCTTCTTTAGATACACGTGCGCGGCGCGGATGGTTTTGCCGGTAATTGCCGCGCGCAGTCCGCATACGATGGTCTCGACTTCAGGAAGTTCGGGCATTGCGTCCTATGGCGAGGGCAAGCCCGCAACGCGCGCGCCGGGGCGCAGTCCGTCCTGCGCAGCCTCACCCGAGGGCAACTCGATGACGAACTTCGCGGAGCCTTGTTCGAGCGGGATGTCCGCATCGCGCAACTGCGGCGACACGACCGGAACGCGCGCGAATACTTTGCGCACCGTACCGTCGGACGCGAGAAACACCATGTCCAGCGGAATGAGCGTGTCTTTCATCCAGAACGCCACGGGGGCGTCCGCATCGAAAATGAACAGCATGCCGGTATGCGCGCGCAGATGCCGCACGGACATCAGTCCACGTTCGCGCTGCGCTTCGGTCTTCGCGATCTGCACGCGCAGTTGCGCGTGCGGTGCGCGCAGCGTCATCACGGGCAGCGATTGCGGTGTGGGAAGAGGCGAAGGCGCGGATACCGCGGCCAGCGCCAATACCAGCGAGCTAAAAATCATTCGTTTCCTCGACGTCGTACCAGTTGCGTCCCGTCTTGAGCGTGACGGCAAGCGGTACGCTCAATTCAATGACGCGTTCCATCTCGGAGCGCACGAGCGCGCCGATCTCGTGCAACTGCGCGCGATCCGCTTCGAAAATGAGCTCGTCGTGAATCTGCAGCAGCATGCTTGCCCGCAGGCCTTCACGAGCAAGTGCCGCTTCAATTCGCACCATCGCGAGCTTCATGATGTCGGCAGCGCTGCCTTGTAACGGCGCGTTGGTGGCTTCCCGTTCCGCCGCGGAGCGCAGCATGTAATTGCTCGAGCGAAGCGCCGGCATGTAGCGTCGGCGGCCGAGAATCGTGCGCACGTAACCTTGCTCGCGCCCTTGCTCGATCACACTCTTGATGTAGTTGCGAACGCTGGGGAAGCGGGCAAAGTAGGCCTGCGTCATCTCCTTGGCCTCGGCACGGCTGATCTCCAACCGTTGCGCAAGCCCGAAATCCGACATGCCGTACAGCAGGCCGAAGTTCACCGATTTGGCGATACGCCGCTGATTGCCGTCGACCACGTCGCCCGCTTTGACGTTGAAGATCTGCCGCGCGGTGAAATCGTGGATGTCTTGCCCTTCATGAAATGCGCGGCGCATCGCTTCATCGCCGGAGAGATGCGCCATGAGGCGAAGTTCGATCTGGCTGTAGTCCGCGGCCAGCAGTACGTGCCCGTCACCGGGCGCTACGAATGCGCGGCGGATGCGGCGTCCCAAATCGCCGCGTACCGGAATGTTCTGCAAGTTGGGATTCGTCGAACTCAAGCGTCCGGTTGCGGTTGACGTTTGATTGAAGATCGTGCGCAGCCGTCCGTCGTTTTTGTCCGCAAGTTCCGGAATGACGTCGACGTACGTGTTCTTGAGTTTGGTGACTTCCCGGTACTCGAGCACTTTTGCACAGATCGGATAGTCTTGCGCCAGGCCCTGCAGCACTTCTACTCCCGTGGCCCAGCCCGTTTTCGTTTTTTTGCCGCCGGGCAGGCAGAGCTTCGAGAACAGAATCGCACCGAGTTGCTGCGGCGATCCGATGTTGAATTGCTCGCCGGCCAAGTCGTACACTTCACGCTGCAAGCGCTCCACCGACGCGTCGATCTCCTTCGCCAGCGTTCGCAGTTCACTCGGGTCGACGAGGATGCCGGTCCACTCCATCTTCGCAAGAATCGGCGCGAGCGGCACTTCGATGGTTTCGTACAATGCGAGTTGCTCGCGATTATCCAGTTCGCTGCGAAGTTTCTCGCGCAGTTGCAGTACCGCGTCCGCGTGCGCGGCAACCTCTTCACCGGCGGAACTCTCCAGAAACTCCTGCGTCGCGTCTTCGATGTTCGCAAACGATCGCGATGGATTGAGCAGGTGCGCGCCGATCATCGTGTCGTCCGCGAACGCGCGCAATTCGTATCCATGACGATGCAGCAGATGCAGCACCGCCTTCGCGTCGTGCGCGGCAAGCGAACCCGCGCCGCGCCACGCCTTCGAGAACGCGCTTTTGACCGGCTCGTGTGCGAGCGCGGGCGCCGTGAACGCGATGCCGAAGCCAGTCTCGGAGCTCATGCCGATCTCGCCGTCGTTGCGCACGGCAAGCGCGAGCTGCGCAGCCGAGGCAAACTGCTCGATCTCGCGCGCGAGTTCGATGAATTCCGGCGGATCGGCGGCGGCTATGAAGGAGCGGTACTGGCCGCGGATGTGTTCGTGCGTTTGGAGGAGCGGCATCTCGAGCGGAACGTCGAGTTTGTTCAGCAGCGTCTTGAATTCGAGCTCGCTGTAGAGCCGGTAGAGTTCCTCGCTGCCGGCAGGCGTATACCGCGCATCGTCCCAATCGAGCGCAAGATCGAGGTCGCGCCGCGCAACGGAAACGTCGCGGCACACCTGGGCCTGTTTGCCGTAGTCCTCGACCAGTTTCTGCAGTTTGGGCGAACCGGCGAGCGTGGGGCTTGCAACCAGCGCGTCCAGCGAACCGGCGGCTTTGATCAGTTTGATCGCGGTCTTTTCACCGACGCCGGGAATGCCCGGAAGATTGTCCGACGGATCGCCTTTCAAACCACGGTAGTCGGGCAACTGCGCGGGCTGTAACCCGTCGTAGCGCGCAACCACCGCGTCGACGTCATAGCGTCCCAAATCCGTAATCCCCCGGCGCGTCATCAGCACCGTGGTTTTAGCGTCGACGACCTGCAGCAAATCCGTATCGCCCGTCACCACGACGGTTTCGCGTCCTTCGGCTTCCGCTTGCCGCGCAAGCGTCGCGATGATGTCGTCCGCCTCTTCGCCTTCAATCTCCACGATTGGAATGCGGTTGGTTTGCAGAATGCGGCGCACGAGCGCGAACTGGCTGCGCAGGTCGTCGGGCATCTGATCGCGCTGCGCCTTGTACTCCTGGTAGAGCGCCACGCGATGCGCCGGCAAGCCTTTGTCGAACGCGGCGATGAGATGCGTCGGCTTCTCGTCGTTCACGATCTTGTTGAGCATCATCGTAAAACCGTACGCCGCGTTAATCGGCACGCCGCGCGTGGTCGTGAGCGGCGGCAAGGCAAAAAATGCGCGATACACGAGACCGTAGGTATCGAGCAGCATGAGCTTGGTCATTTGAAAAGGCGCTCCGGCCTGCCGGAGCCTGTCCTGAGGCATCGAAGGGCGCCCCCCACTTCGTGGGGCCCCCAAACCTCGGGCCGTAAAGCGACATCCTGTCGCCCCGGCATGCACGCCGTCCTGGCTGCTAGCGCCTGAAAACTTGCTGCTAACATATGCGCTCCCCGAGGACGCTTGCACAGTTGGATCATTGAACTACGAGATCTGTGGAGGCGGCGGTGACGCGGCCGTCGTCGTCTACTTTGAGCAGTGAGATGACGTACTTGCCCGGCGAATCAGGAACCGGCACGGAAACAGCGTCGCCGCTGTGGCGATCGACGCTCCAATAGACGCTTGCCGTATCGGCTTGCGTCATCGTGAGATCGTCCGGCGGGGCGGTGCGGCGCGCGAACGTTTGTATCAGCGCATGCTGTCCGCTCGAGTCCACCCATGGATGCCACGACGCGCCCTCCGCGGCGGTGTCTTGCGTCGCGGTCGTTCCGATTGCAAGCAGATCGGGAGCGCTCGTGAACACGGCCGAGCCCGTCGGCGTTCCTTTGGTAATGCGCACGAAGGCGGTCCCGCTGCCGGGACGCACGTCTGCAATCTTGAGCACCGCCGTACTTCCCGCGGCATACGCGCTCTTGTCGAGTTCGAGCGTTGCCGAGAGCGGACGTCCCGGTGCATCGACCGCGAGCGGCACGCTCGTCCATTGAAGCGCTCCGTCGCGCACGAACGCGGCGCCCACTGCAAGCACGCCATAGCCGCCCGCGATGTGAAAAGACGTGCGCGCGTGCCCACCGGCGACGTTCACGACGCGCGTATCCGTACCGTCCGGCGTCTCCAGCGTCACGAGCGCGGCGCCCCGCGCACCGCTCAGCGATGCATCGACGCGAGCGGTTTCTCCGGCAACGTAGCGCGCTCGATCGAGCGAGATCGCGACGTTGCGGCTGCCTTGCGAATCCTGCAGTCCCATTGTTTGCGGTTCTACTTGCAACTGCGTTGCGTCCATGGCTTGCGCATCGCCGGCGCGCGCGATCGCAATCACGAGATTGGAACCCACTTGCGGCGAGGTGAACGTGCCGTGCGCGTGCCCGCGATCGTCGAGCGTCAAGCGCTGCTCCTGGACCGAACTGCCGTGAACGAGTTGCACGCGCACCACAACGCGCGCGGCAGGCTCTCCGGTTGCAATCTGCATCGCGTACACGTCGAATCCGGCCGGCGTTCCACTGCCGATGTCGTCGCTGTCGAGCTGCACGCGCAGAGCGATCGGCGCGGTAGGCACGGCAATGCGCGTATCCGCCGTCGCGCCGCCGGAACTCGCACGCACGCCGTACGTCGAAGATAGGCCGTCGGACGGATGCGGAATGGCGACGAGCGCGCGGCCGTCGGCGCCCGTGCGCACCGTCTGCCGATACCAGTGCGCGATCCCCCACGGCGTTTGCCTGGTGTCTTTTCCATACACGTGCGGCGATCGAATGATGTCGACGTCGACCGGCACGTTCGCCGCCGGCTGACCGGCGCGCAGCGCACGTACGGCAATTGGAATGTCGGCGTTCGAATCGCAACTGGCGCCCTCACATTGCGGCGTCAATTCCAATGAAAGACCGCCGGCGCTCGCGTCGACGTGGAGCGCGGTGCCGGCGGTCGCGCCGTTGATTGTCGCCATCACCGTGTATTCACCGGCGCGGCTCGACTGCGGAACGTGGAGCGTTGCCGCAAATGCGCCGGCGGCGTCGAGCCGTACCGACGTTTGCGCCGCAACACCCGACGAAGATCGCAGCACGATTGCCGCTTGCCCGCGTGACGCCCGCAGGCGCGTACCGCTGCGCGATCGCGCAAAACCCGCGACGTGCAGATCATCTCCCGCATGCACCACTGCCGAGTCCGTTTTTACGCCGACGATCGTCGCCGGCAGCGGTGCCTGCGGCAAGAACGAAACGAACGCATCGCTGCCGCCCCACTGCGCCATCGCGAACACCGGACGCGGATGGGAGCGCCACGCCGCGAGGCCCTCACGATCGGTGTATTTGGTGACGAAGCGGCGGTTGACGACGAAAGACACGCGCATATGCGAGAGCGGTTTTCCCGTGCCCAGGTCGGCGCCGTAGAGAACGATGCCAGCGGGCGTTTCTTTCGTCACCAGCGCAACGCGCGTGCGATTGATCCACACTTGTTCGCCGACGTTTCCGCGGCGCGCTTCGATGACGAAAAATCCTTCGCGCGATCCGAGCGGCACGGTGACGTCGTTGCTTTGAAAACGGTATCCGCCCGGCGGCGTGTAGCGCCAGCGCACGACCGGCTTGCGCGAACGCGTGTCAATGGCGCGCGGCTGCGTGTTCGATCCCGCCACGATGACGTCCGCCGGATCGACCTGATACGCGGCAAAATCGACGGGCGCGCTCGTATAGGTGTCCAAGCGGACACTCGTCGCCTTCCACGGCACGTACGTGTCGTGCGCATACAATGTAAAATATGCGTCCAGCCGGTGATAATCGAGCAGCGGCCGGGCGGCGGAGGCGGGCAGGCACGCGCCGAGCAGCACAAGGACGAGCCCGAACGTGAAGAGCGGGGAACGGCGGAGCATTATTTGGAAACTATGCCAACGATGAACAAATCTCTTGCGCGGACGTGCGCGCTGGCCATCGCGGTGCTGAGCGCTCCCGCAGCGGCGCTGGCCGGCGGCCAACCCAAGCCCATTGCGATTCCGACGCCGAATCTGCCCAGCCGCCCGCTGCATTCCACGATCATGGTGGAGGTGAACAAGCGCGGACAGGTCGTGCGCATTGCCAAGGGCGGCACACTCTCGCACGATGCGGTGTTCGACACCATGACGATCGGCAACGCGCTGCAAATGTGGATCCGCCGTCCGGACGGAAGCGCCGCCGTCGGGCTCTTTCGCGTGAATTACGATTACGATCCGCATACGCACAACGTCTCGCGGCACATCAGCCTGGTTTCTTCCGGCGGCAACTGGGGCAACGCGCCCGGAGCGGCAACGCGAATGGTCGACGCGGCCAAACGTGAAACGAAAGAGGCGTATGAGCGTATGAAAGCCGACGAGAAACGCCGGCAAGCCCAAAGCGCAAGTCACTTGCCCGACATCAACGCCGCGGTGAAACGCGCTCTTGCCAAGCCGACGAGTTCGCCGCAGCCCTAAGCCGCGCATCTCGTTCTTCGATGATCCCGGCGCAAACGTCGAGCGCAGTTGCACGTCGAAAGACGCGTACGCCTCGCAAGCGCATGCACGCGCCGTCGCACTGATGAACGGGTTGGGCGACGCGCTCACCGCATACGAGTGCAGGCATTGCGGCGCGTGGCACCTAACGCGACGCCGGTAGCGCTATGAAGTACGTAACGTTTTACGACGGCGACCGCAAGCGGCCGGGATTCATCGACGGCGATTGCGTCGCCGTAATCGCCTGCGAGTCACTCGTGGAATATATCGCGCTCCCGCCCCACGCTCGCGAGCAGCATCACACGATCGAACGGTTACCGCTCGCCGACGTTCGGCTCGCGGCGCCGGTGCGCCCGCACAAAAACGTCTTCTGCGTCGGTCGCAACTATCTGGAGCATGCCAAGGAAGGCGCGCGTGCGCTCGGCCGCGAGTTGAAGTTGCCCGAAGTGCCGACGTTTTTCTCGAAAGCGCCCACCGCGATAGCGGATCCCGG
Source organism: Vulcanimicrobiaceae bacterium (assembly GCA_035694945.1). GTDB lineage: Bacteria > Vulcanimicrobiota > Vulcanimicrobiia > Vulcanimicrobiales > Vulcanimicrobiaceae > DATGJX01. Next base: position 27,382 of record DASSEZ010000113.1, on the reverse strand, counting down.
CGCGAACCTGCATTTCGATGCAACGCTGTCCACCCAGTATGATTGGGAAGCCGAACTCGCCGTGGTCATCGGCAAACGCGTAAAAAACGCCACCGAATCGAACGCGCTGGATGCAGTGTTCGGATACACGTGCTTGAACGACATCACGGCGCGCGATCTGCAGCGCGCGCATCTGCAATGGCTCAAAGGCAAGAGCCTGGACGATAGCTGTCCCATCGGCCCGTGGATCGTGGATAAAGAAGAAACGGGCGATCCGCAGCGCCTTCAGATTTCGCTGCGCGTAAACGGCGTAAAGAAGCAGGAAGCCAATACGGGGCAGATGATCTTCCGCATCTCTCGCTTGATTGCCGAACTGAGCCGCGGACTGACGCTGGAACCCGGCGACGTCATTGCGACCGGAACGCCCGACGGCGTCGGTTTTGCGCGCACGCCTCCCGAATTTTTCAAGCACGGCGACGTCGTCGAGATCTCTATTCAAAAGATCGGCACGCTGCGCAACAGCGTCTTCATTTCGTGATCGATCCCGGCTCGCTTCCCGCCATTTTGGCCGACGTCGCCGGCGCCGGCCTGCTCGCCGTCGGTGCGCTCGGCGTTGCGTTTCCGACACCGCTCGCGCACAGTTTCGGCGTACCGCTGGGCGATCGCAGCGCCGTCGTCTTCGTTCGGGCAACCGGTGTGCGCGACATCGCGCTCGGTGCGGTATTGCTCGCAGCCTCGCTGCGCGGAAGCGGCGGCGTGCTGCTCGTTGCGGTCATCGCATGTTTGGCGATCTCGCTCGCCGATTTCGCGAACGCGTTTTTCGGCGGCGATCGCGTGCTGCACCGGCAGCATGTCGTACACGTCGGCGGAGCGGCGCTGTTTGCCGCGATCTTGGCATTGCTGCTGCAGTCGCTGCGCTAAAAGTCGCAGGGTTGCGCCTGCTGGCGCTGAACGTGCGCCCGCATGAACGTTTCGGTTCCTGGTGAAGCGGCGCCGAACGAAGCGCGAGTTGCGCTCGTACCGGAGACGGTAGCCAAACTCGTCAAGGCGGGCGCCGCCGTGAAGATTGCGCGCGGTGCGGGTAAGCGCGCCGCGTTTCCCGATGAATCGTATACGCAGGCCGGAGCATCAATTGCCGATGATCCGGCCGCGCTGCTTTCCGATGCCGACTTGGTGGTGTGCGTCGGACGCCCAAGTGACGACACGCTGCACCATATGCGCAAGGGCGCCGCGGTGCTCGCGCTGCTGGCGCCGCTCGGCGATCCGGCGTACGTCAAAAGCCTTGCCGGATTCGGCATCACGGCGCTCTCGATGGATGCGATTCCGCGCATCACGCGCGCACAAAGCATGGACGCGCTCAGTTCGCAAAGCAATATCGCGGGCTACAAAGCGGTGCTGCTCGGCGCGCTCGCGCTTCCGAAATTTTTTCCGATGCTCACCACGGCTGCCGGCACGATTCCGCCGGCGAAGGTGCTGATTCTGGGCGCGGGCGTCGCCGGTCTGCAAGCGATTGCGACGGCGCGGCGGCTTGGCGCGGTCGTCAGCGCATACGACACGCGTGCCGTCGTCAAGGAACAAGTGCAGAGTTTGGGCGCAACGTTTCTGGAGATCGATCTCGGCGTCGACGCGGAAGCGGCGGGCGGATACGCAAAGGAACTTACGCCCGAGCAGCTCGATAAACAGCGGCAGTTCATGGTCGATGCGATCGGTGCGTCCGACGTCGTCATCACCACGGCGCTGGTTCCCGGGCGGCGCGCGCCGCTGCTCATCACGCAAGAAGCGGTCGCCGCGATGCGGCCGGGTTCCGTCGTCGTCGATCTCGCCGCCGAAGCAGGCGGGAACTGCGCCCTCACCAAGCGCGACGAAACGGTCATCTCCGATAACGGCGTGCAGATCATCGGGCAGACCAATCTGCCCTCGACGATGCCGCATCACGCATCGCAACTGTATTCACGCAACGTTCACGCGCTGCTCGGCGTGCTCGTGAAAGACAACGCGTTGGCGCTCGACATGAACGACGAGATCGTTCGCGGGACCACCATCGTGCACAACGGCGAAGTGGTGCACAAACCCACGCTGGATGCCATGGCAGGAGCTGCATCGTGATCCATCTGACCGAATTCTTCGGGCTGCTCACCGTTCTGGTGCTCGCCATCTTCATCGGATTCGAGGTGATCTCGAAAGTGCCGACCACGCTGCACACGCCGCTCATGTCGGCGACGAACGCCATTCACGGCGTCGTGCTCGTCGGCGCAATCGTCATCGTGGCCGACGTCTTTCACGCGCGATCGACGGCACTCTTCACGATTCTCGCCATCGTCGCGACCGCGCTCGGAACGATCAACGTGTTCGGCGGATTCGCGGTGACCGAACGCATGCTGCAGATGTTCAAGAAGAAAGAGGTGGCCAAGAAATGACGGCGACCGGCCAACTCGTCTTCGTCGATCTCGCGGGCATCGTTGCGTTCGCGCTGTTCATCTTGGGACTGCACTATCTCAGTTCGCCCGCGACCGCTCGCCACGGCAACCGTATCGCCATGGTCGGTATGCTGTTCGCGCTCGCAGCGATTCTGGTATCGACGCATGCCGCGGGCTGGTGGGCAATTCTCGCGGGTGTCGTCATCGGCGCCGTGATCGGTGTGGTCTCCGCGCTCAAAGTGAAGATGACCGCGATGCCGCAAATGGTCGCGCTCTTCAACGGCGCGGGCGGCGGCGCGGCGATGCTCATCTCCACGATCGAATATTTCGTCACCTGGTCCGGGCAGCACGCGGGCGGCCCGCAAGCGGGTTTGGGGTGGATCGTTATCGTGTCGCTCGTGCTCAGCGCCATCATCGGGTCGCTGAGTTTCGCCGGCTCGATCATCGCGTTCCTGAAATTGCAGGAACTGATGACGGGGCGCCCACTGACGTATCCGGGACAGCAGGTGGTCAACGGTGCCGTCGCGCTGCTCATCGCCGCGTTGGGCGGATGGCTCATCGTGCAGCAAGGCGTGCTGCCGGAGTGGGTGTACGTCACGATGCTGTGCGCGGCGCTGGTGCTCGGCGTGCTGTTCGTCTTGCCCATCGGCGGCGCGGACATGCCGGTCGTCATCTCGCTGCTCAATTCGTTCACCGGTGTTGCCGTCGCGATTACCGGATTCGAACTGAACAACGATCTGCTCATCATCAGTGGATCGCTCGTCGGCGCAAGCGGTACGCTGCTCACCGTGCTGATGGGCAAAGCCATGAACCGGCCGCTCACGAACGTGCTGTTCGGCGCGTTCGGCGCGGCCGGCGGTACGGAAGTCGCGGCGTCGGGCGGTGGACCGCAGCAAGTGCGCGCGACGACGGTCGACGACGTTGCCGTCATGCTCGCCTATGCAAACCAAGTCGTCGTCATTCCGGGGTACGGCATGGCCGTCGCGCAGGCGCAGCACAGCGTGCGCGAGCTCGCGGATCAATTGGAAAAGCGCGGTGTGTCGGTGAAATACGCGATTCATCCCGTCGCCGGGCGCATGCCCGGCCACATGAACGTGCTGCTGGCCGAAGCGAACGTTCCGTACAACCAACTCTACGACATGGACGACATCAACACCGAATTTCCGCGCACCGACGTCGCGCTGGTCATCGGTGCGAACGACGTGGTGAATCCGGCCGCCCGCAACGTGCCGTCTTCGCCGATCTACGGCATGCCCATCCTCAATGCGGATCAAGCGGCGAACATCGTCGTGCTCAAACGCTCCATGCGCTCGGGTTTTGCGGGTATCGAAAATCCGCTTTTCGAGAATCCGAAGTGCGCGCTGCTCTTCGGCGATGCGAAAGCGACGGTTGACGGTCTGGTTGCGGGCGTCAAAGCCGTCTGACATTCACGTGCGACGCTTGGAATTTCTCGCTTTGGCGGGCGGCGCGCTTCTTGCGCCTTTACCATCGAGCGCAGCCGGAGCGCCGCAAGGGCGGACGTTTCTGCCGAAACTCGCGACGGCGCCGTATCCGCACGCGGGCCGTCCCTACACCGACTCCACAGTCGGCATCTACGTTCCGTCTCGCTATCGCGCGGGCGATTCCATCGACTACGTCGTGCACTTTCACGGTTGGCGCAACGACGTGCGAGGGGTCTTCGAACGCTATCGTTTGCGCGAGCAACTCGACGCCAGCGCGCGCAACGCGATTCTCGTCGTTCCGCAGGGACCGAAGGATGCTCCCGACTCGGACTTCGGCAAACTCGAGCACGATCAGAACGCTTTCGCACGCCTCATCGCCCAGATCGGCGAATTTCTGCGCGAACAGAATATCACGACCGCGCAAAGAACGGGACGCATCGTCCTGAGCTCGCATAGCGGCGGATACGGCGGCCAAGGCGGCGTACTGACGCTCGGCGGACTGAACGATCTGGTGAGCGACGTGCTCTTATTTGATGCGGCGTACGGATATTACGGCGCGTACGCCGATTGGGTGAAGGCTCGCAGCGGCAACCATTTGCTCAGCCTTTTCACGACGGATACGGAAAACGGAAACGTGTACCTGATGTCGCTGGTGCAAGCGCCGCAGCCCAATCTCTTCGTGCGCACCGCGCACGGCATGACGCTATCGGAGTTGCAGACGCGCGCTCCGACATTCGTGCTGACGACGGTCGCGCACGACCAACTGCTGCAGCGCTATAACTGGTACAGTCTCTTTCTGCGGGCGACGGCGCTTACCGCGATTTAATACGCGCGGCGCGCAGTACGCTCGTACGCGTCGCGTGAAACGTACGCGAGGAACAGCGTGAAGATCGGCAGCGCGATATCGCCGAACCAGAGCACCGTGCCGGCATTGCCCGGCGCATAGTTGTGCATGGCGATCATCTCGTGGATGTGCTGCGCGGCGGCACCGAACAGGAATATCGCCGGCACCAGCGTCGCGGCCAGCCGCATCTCGTATCCCCGCCAAAGCGCAAGCACGGCAACGACGCCCATGCCCAGTTCGCTCCATGCCAGTTCCCACTCGAACGGGCTAGGCTGCCATCCGATGAGCGGCGCAACCATGGCGGATTGAAATGCGTGGAAATACCACACGTAGATCATGCCCAGGCCGAAGCAATAGAACAGCACCTCGCCCCAGAGCGTATACGCCGTGCTCATCACTTCATGACGGGTGCTCGCGCGGCGCAGTTTGACGACGCTGACGATGACGGCGATGACGAACAGCGGGATCTGGATGTTGCCGAGAATGAAACTGATCGCGTCACGGATCACCATGCGTGCGACTTCGGGACACGCGAGCGGTTACCCCGCTGCCGCTTCTGCCGCGAGCCGCAACGCGAGTTCGTGCGCCTGCATCGGCGGTGCAAAATAGAACCCTTGAATCTCGTCGCAGCCCAGTGCTACGAGCGAAGCGAACTGTGCCCGCTGCTCGACACCCTCCGCGACCACGCGAATGCCAAGGGCTTTTCCCAGCGCGATGACGGCCGATGAAATCGCTTCGTCGAACGTGTCGACGCCCATCTCGCTCACGAACGTGCGGTCGATCTTCAGACCCGTAATCGGAAAATGCTTGAGGTAACTGAGCGAGTTGTATCCCGTGCCGAAATCGTCGATCGAGACGCCGACGCCTATCTCGCGCACGCGGCCGAGCACGCCTGCGGCGGATTCCAAATCGTGAACGACGGTGTTTTCCGTCAGTTCGATGTCGACGGCTTGTGCGCTCAGCCCGCTTTCGCGCAGGGTTCGCGCAAGAACTGCGGCAAAGCGGTTACGCTGCAACTGCTTGGCCGACACGTTGACGCTCAGCCGCAGCGCGACGTGCGTCTGCGCCCGCCATCCCGCCACTTGCGTGCAGGCTTGCCGCAACACCCACTCGCCAATCGTGTTGATGTCGTCGCTGTATTCGATTGCGTGCAGGAATGACGTGGGCAGCAGCAAGCCGCGCGTCGGGTGGCGCCAGCGCAAAAGCGCCTCTACGGCGACAGTGCGCAGGCTGGTCGCGTTCACGATCGGCTGATAGTACACTTCGAACTCACGCTCGCGCACCGCGCGGCGCAAGTCGTTTTCCAACTGCACGCGCTGCACGCTCGATGCGACCGACGCGCCGCTGTAGCGGCGCACCGCGTTGCGCCCGTGCTGCTTCGCATCGTACATCGCCGCGTCCGCAAAACGAAGCAGTTCGCTTTCGGTGCGCGCGTCGTCGGGAAATCCCGCTACGCCGATACTCGCCGTAATCGCATAATCCGTTCCCGCCAAGCGGAACGGCGAAACGAACGCCGTGCGCAGTTTGCGAATCGCCGCGTCCAGGTGCTCCTCGCTTTCCATGTGCGTGAGAACCACCACGAACTCGTCGCCGCCCATGCGTGCGACCGTGTCGCTACTGCGCGCCGCCGTAAAGAGCCGGTGGCCGACTTCGGCAAGCAGCACGTCGCCCAGCGCATGTCCGAGCGAATCGTTGATGCGCTTGAAGTCGTCGAGATCGATGAACGCGACGAACACGTTCTCTTTTTGCCGCTCTGCCGAGGCGAGCGCCGTCTGCAGGCGGTCTTGCAGCAGCCACCGGTTCGGCAAGCCGGTGAGCGCATCATGGTACGCGAGCAATTCCGCGGCTCGCTGCGCTTCGACGCGCTCGGTGATGTCGAGCATGGTGCCCACGCAGCGCAGCGGTTTACCTTGTTCGTTGCAGTCGACGTGCCCGCGGGAACGCACGCGGCGAACCGTTCCGTCCGGACGCACGATGTCGTGATCGAAATCGTACGTGCCGCACGTTTCCGCCGCACGCGCCTGTTCGCTCGCGATGAGCTGCGCTTCATGCGGACTGAACGCACTCGCCAGTTCGCTCCAATGAAACGGCTGCGTGCGCACCGGAATGCCGAGCAGCCGCGCCAGTTGCGTGGAGATCTGAAGTTGACCGGTTTCCACGTCCAGCGACCAACTGCCGACTTCCGCCAGCATTTGCGCGTCCTCGAGCAATTGCCGCTCGCGGTGCACCTGCTCTTCCAACTGATGGCGCGGCGTGATATCCATGCCGACGGCAACCACGCCGTGCACCGCACCGGCTTCGTCGCGCAGCGGCGCGACGTGCGCGTTGTACCAACGTCCTCGCCAACCGATTTCAAACGACTCGGAGGCGCCCGCGAGCGCGGCGCGCGCGCTCTGCAGGATTCGTTCGCCTTCCGGTCCGCGGAAAAAGTCTTCGACTCTGCTGCCCAGGAGTGAGTCGCTCGCGTTGTCGTCTACGCCGACTTGCTGCAGAGCGCTGCCGCGTATGAGCGTGAAGCGTAGATCCGTGTCACACGCGATGACGAACGCCGGCAGGCACTTCAGGATGAGCCTAAGGATCTCGGCGTGATCTTCGGCACCATACGAATCCCGCATCGTACCTCATTCATATCTGAGGTATTCATTATCGGAGAGAGTTGGGAAAGTTCACTGAACGCGCGTTGGTAATTAGGGTTCAACGGCTAGGGCCGGAAGACGCAATCGCCCAGCGTGCGGCGTTCCATGTCGGCAAGAACGCGTTGGGCGAAAAGCCCTGGAGTTGCTTGCGATACGCATAGATATAGTCCGCGTTGAACAGATAGAGGATCGGCAGATCGCGGGCCACCAGCCGCTCGATGCGCGCATACAGACGTTTTCGCTCCGGCATGGAAGTCGTTCGCAGCGCCAGGTTTTCGAGCGCGTCGACTTGCCGGTTGCAGTAGCGCATGTAGTTCGACGGCGCGTTGCACGTGAGGATCGAAGAATCGTCGGGATCCGATCCCATCGTGAACGGCACGTACGCCATGTCGAATTGTCCCGACGCGAGCGTTCCGCCGCGCGAGGACGGCAAGAACAATTGCGCGTTGCTGACGGACTTCACTTCGACGGCGATGCCGCGGCTGTGCAATTGCGCCTGAATCGCGGTGGCAACGCGCACGCCCGTCATGGATTCGGGGAACTGCACGTAGACGAGCGCAAACGTCTTGCCGTTTTTTCTGCGCATACCGTCCGCACCGCGCTTCCATCCGGCGGCGTCGAACAACGCGTCGGCTGCGGCCGGATCGTATCCCGGCTCCTTCACCGCCGGATCGTACGCCCACGAAAACTGTGGCTGTATCACATTCGTCACCGGGTAGCGCCCGAGCGTGATTTTGCGGCTAATCGCATCGCGATCGATGCTCATGGCGATCGCACGGCGCACGCGCACGTCGTCCAGCGGCGGATGCGAAAGGTTGAACACCGCGCCTGCGACGACTGCCGTGGAAACGTACGCATACCGAATGCCAACAGCGCCGCGCAGGGTTTGCTGCTGTACCGGCGCGATCAAATTCCAATCGAGTTGCCCGGACCGCAGCATCACCAGATTCGTCTGCGGATCCGGAATCACGCGAATGTCCAAGCGCTGCACGTGCGGCGCGCCGCGCCAATAGAGCGGGTTGGCTTTGTACAGCAGCGACTCGCCGCGTTTCCACGACACGAAGGTGAACGGACCGTCACCCACCGTCGGCGCCGCGTTGAACGGCGCCTGCGCGAGCGGAACCTGTTTGCGCAGCACGTGCGCGGGCAACACGAACTGCGGACGGAACCCATACGAGAAAAACGTCGTCGCGGCCGGAGCCCACGCGCGCTTCAAATGAAAGACCACCGTGTGCGCGTCTTTGGCGCTCGCGCGGTCGATGAGATCGTAGCCCTCGCGTGAGGGAACCGGCACGTTCGGATCCATGATCGCGTGCAGCGTCCAGAGCACGTCTTGCGCGGTCACCGGTATGCCGTCGCTCCAGCGCACGTTCGGGCGCAGGTGGTAGACGATGGTTCGGCCGTCCGGGGAGATGTCTTCGTTCTCCACGGTCGGAACGCGCGTGATCAGTTCTGGAATCAGGTGTCCCCGTGCATCCATATCGAGAAACGGCAAGAACGCCAGCCGAGCGACTTGCTGCTCGACCGACGCGGCGTCCTGATGCAGAAACAGCGGGTTGAGGTTGCTCGGATCGGCCGCCAGGTCGAACCGGATGGACCCGGCAGCGCGGGGCGCATGCGCGGCGGAACCGCCCGTCCGGGCGCACCCCTGGTTCGACAGGCTCACCATAACGAGGAGGGCCAACCCCAGGAACCTCGAGAGTCTCGGCATGGCGCGGGCATTCGCCCCTCGTCATGGTGAGCCCGTCGAACCACGCATCCGCTCGTCATGGCGGGGCTCACGCCCCGTCCGCACTTGCCCGAACAAATCGCCGGTGCTATACTAGCAACACCGCGAAATTTTTCGGCAATATGGAAAAACGGGCGAATATCTTACTCGAACCAAACGAACTCGACGAGCTGGACCTGCGCCTGCTCGAGGCGTTGCAGCGCAACGCCCGTTCCACGTTTGCCGAACTAGGCGCGGTGGTCGGCCTCAAGCCGCCGGCGGTACACGACCGCGTCAAGCGCCTGGAGTCGCGCGGGTACGTACGCGGATACTCGGCGCAGCTCGACAGCAAATTGCTCGGCCTGGAACTCATTGCGTTCGTCAGTTGCTACACCGCGCCGGACTGCAGTTACGACGAGTTCACGCAAACGCTCGCGCAGATGCCCGAGATTTTGGAAGTACACAGCGTGGCCGGCGAAGAGTCGTTCGTTCTCAAGGTCATGACGCGCTCCACCGGCCATCTGGACGAGCTGCTCTCGCGGCTCAAATCCGTGAAAGGCATGGCACGCACCAAAACCACGATCGTGCTGTCGTCACCGTTCGAGCGCGGAGGCATCTGCGTTCAATGAGCGTCGCATTCGATCGTCAAGTCGACGCGCTCGGCACGCACCGCGTCATCGAACCGGCGGGCGCCATGCCGCAGAACGCGCACAAAATCGACAACACGCCCGTCGCGTTCGACAACGAAATTCTGTGCGACGTTGAAACGCTCAACATCGACTCGGCTTCGTTCAAGCAGATTCGCGATCACTGCGCGGGCGACGCGGCGCGCATCGCCGCGCACATCATGCAGACCGTGCGCGAACGCGGCAAACAGCACAATCCCGTTACCGGCAGCGGCGGTATGTTCATCGGACGCGTACTCAAGATCGGCGAACGCCTGCGCGAGAAGATCGATCTTCACGCGGGCGATCGCATAGCGTCGCTCGTCTCCTTGACGCTTACGCCGCTCTATATTGAGTCCGTTACGCATGTCGACGTGGAAACGGGGCGCGTGTGGATTCGCGGCAAAGCGATTCTCTTCGAGTCCGGCCTTTGGGCGAGGTTGCCGGCCGACATCGACGATGATGTCGCGCTTGCCGTGCTCGACGTCGCAGGCGCACCCGCGCAGGTGCAGCGTATGACGAGGCCCGGCATGACGGTCGTCGTGATCGGTGCGGACGGAAAGTCCGGCATGCTCTCGTGCGCGCAGGCCAAAGTGCGCGCGGGCGCGCACGGACGCGTCATCGGCGTCGCCCCGGACGTATCCACGCCGTCGGCGCAAATGCTCAAAGATACCGGTTTGGTGGATGCGTTCGTCCAAGCCGACGCACGCAACGCGCTCGAACTCTCGAACAAAGTCGCGGCGGTCGTGCCCGATCTGGCCGACCTCGTGATCAACTGCGTCAACGTGCCGGGCACGGAACTGAGTTCGATCCTGTGCACCAAACAGGACGGCACCGTGTATTTCTTTTCGATGTCCACGTCGTTCACGGCCGCCGCACTCGGGGCGGAAGGCGTCGGTAAAGACGTGACCATGATCATCGGCAACGGCTACGCAAAAGGCCACGCCGACTGCGCGCTGCAAACGCTGCGCGACCATCCCGAGATTCACCGCTACTTCAACGGCAAGTACGCACGCCGCTGACGCAAGGAAAACAACGCATGAGCGAGATCGTTCACAAAAAACCGCCCGTGGCACCGGAAAGCCTGGAATACAAGAATCTCAAACAAGGCGAATTTTGGCGTCACGTTCCGGCTTATAAAGACGTCGACGAGGCAACGTTCCTCGATCATTTGTGGCAGCAGAAGCATGCGGTGAAGACGCCCGAAGAGCTGCTCGAAACGATCAAGGACCTCGCCTCGCCGCAATTCATCAGCGATGCGCAAGCCGGATTCCGGATGGCGCCGATGGCCGTGCGCGTGTCGCCGTACGCGATGTCGCTGATCAACTGGAACGATCCGTACAACGACCCGATTCGCCGCCAGTTCATTCCGGTCGGAAGCACGCTGCTGCCCGATCATCCGCGTCTCACCCTGGATTCGCTGCACGAACAGGACGACTCGCCGGTGCCCGGCCTGGTGCACCGCTACGTCGACAAGGCGCTGTTTCTTCCGCTCAACACCTGCCCGGTGTACTGCCGGTTCTGCACGCGCAGCTATGCGATCGGTCCCGACACGGAAAACGTCGACAAAGTCGCGCTCGCGAAGACGCCCAAACAGTGGGAAGACGCGTTCAAGTATATTTCCGAGCGCCCCGAACTCGAAGACATCGTGATCTCCGGCGGCGACACGTATCAGCTTCCGCCGAAGAACATCGAACTGATCGGCAATGCCCTGCTGGACATCCCGCACGTGCGCCGCATGCGTTTCGCGACCAAAGGCCCGGCGATCATGCCGATGAAAATCATCACCCACAAAGAATGGCTCGATGCCATCACGTCGATCGTCGAGCGCGGACGCAAACTCGGCAAAGACGTCGTATTGCACACGCATTTCAATACCGCCAACGAGATCACGTGGATCACGCAGAAGGCGATGGCCATGCTCTTCGAGCGCGGTATCTTCACGCGCAACCAGTCGGTGCTCATTCGCGGCGTGAACGACACGACCGAGGGCATGCAACTGCTCGTCAAGCGTCTGGGCCACGTGAACGTGCATCCGTACTACGTCTACATGCACGACATGGTGCGCGGTGTGGAAGAACTTCGTACGACGATTCAAACCGCGACCGATATCGAAAAGTTCGTGCGCGGCAGCACGGCGGGCTTCAACTCACCCACGTTCGTGTGCGACGCGCCGGGCGGCGGCGGCAAACGGGACGTGCACAGCTACGAGTACTACGATCACGAGAACGGCATCGCCGTCTACGCAGCGCCGAGCGTCAAACCCGGAAAGGCGTTTCTCTACTTCGATCCGGTCGACAAGCTTTCGGCGGACGCGCAGGCACGCTGGGCCGTGCGCGAGATTCAGGAGCAGATGATTCACGAAGCCTTGCACAAAGCGGGCGCCGGCGACGAGCAACTCGTTCTGGCCTGATTAAAAAAGCCGGGCGGCTTGTAGGCAAATAGGCGAGGGCATGCTAGAATAACAGCCCTCGCTTTTGTTTGGAGGTCTTATCTATGCGCCTTCATCGAACGTTTCTTACTCTAGGTGTACTTCTTTTCGCCTTGAACGCGACGCCCGCCAGCGCACCTGCGCAATCGCCGCCGAAGATTCCGACGCTTATCGTCAAGAATGCCAGCACCTACCCCATCTGGGTGACGATTTACTCGGCTACGATTACCGATATTCGCAGCATCGTGTGTTCGGGGTGGGCCGATCCGGGCAAGTCCTACCACTGCACGTTCGTGCACTTCAGCAGTTTTCCGACGTACTACGCGCGAGCGGAAATCATGCAGCATGGCAAACCGCGCGACGTTCTTTGCGATACGACCGGTAAGATGTACGGTCACGGCTCGGAGAAAGTCTCCATCCTCCGCTATAACGGCGGCCGCAGTTGCTGGCTCGATAGAGGCCAGGCTTCGTAACCCGCTAAAAATGAAAGCGCCGCGCGTGCCGTGGCTGCCTATACTGACGCGATGGCGCGCATCAAAACCGGACCGCGGGGCCGCAGCGTAATGATCGGATCGGGATCGACGCCCTGCGGCTCTTGTACTTCAAACGTGTAGCGCCGCGCCAAATGCGCAAGTTCGATGCGCGCTTCGGTCCACGCGAACTGATCGCCCAAACACTTCCGCGCGCCGCCACCGAACGGAAAATAGGCGAACGGCGGCAACGGCGGCGGCGGCGGCAGCCAGCGCTCCGGTAAAAAGCGTTCAGGCTCGTCGAAGTATTCAGCGCTGCGGTGCAGCACGAGCTGACTCATGAGGATCGTCGCTCCCTTGCGGATGCGCCATCCGTTCACGTCAATCTCGCGCAGCGCATCGCGTCCGAGAATCCAAGCCGGCGGATACAAGCGCAGCGTTTCGTTCAGCACGGCGTCCAAATAGGGCGTTTGCGGATCGGCGGTGAGTTCGTCGCGCAAGCGATCGCGAACCTGTGGATGTCTTGCAAGCAAATACCACGACCACGTGAGCGCGTTTGCGGTCGTTTCGTGGCCGGCGACGAAAAGCGTCATCACTTCGTCGCGTACCTGCGCATCGTCGAGGCCTTCGCCGGTTTCCTCATCCCGCGCCGCGAGCAGCATGGACAGCGCGTCGCCGCGGTCTTCCGCCGAGCGGCGCCGCTGCGCGATGAGTTCCAACACGATCTCGTCGAGCACGCGCCGCGCTTTGCGAAAGCGCAGCGTCGCCGGAACCGGCAGACGGCGTTTGATTGCGCCGAACGGCCCGAGCACGTCCGGGAAGATCGTCACCACTTCGTGCAGCGCTGCGCCCACGCGATCCGCTTGCGCGCCCGCATCGACGCCGAAAAGCGTCTTCGATGCGATGCGCAGCGTGAGTTCCATCATCTCCGCGTGCATGTCGAAGACGCCGTCAGGCGCGCGCCACTGCGCCGCGCATTCACGCATGACGCTCGCGTACCCGGCGATGCGTTCGCGGTGAAACGCCGGCTGCACGATACGCCGCATGCGCCGGTGCAGCGGCTCTTCACTCGTGACAAGCCCTTCGCCTAGCAGTTCGCGCATCGCGCGCGTGCCCTCGGACTTCACGAACGCGTGCTGCTGCGTGACGAGCACTTCGCGGATCGCGGCCGGATCGTTCAAAAAATAAAAACGCCGCCACGGCACGCGAAACGCGGCGACGTCCCCGTACTCACGCTGCAACTCGCCCAAAAACGTGGGAAACTCGCGTAGTGGCGTGTTCCGGAGACGCCGGTACGTTTGCCACATGCCGGGGCCCGGCGGTTCGCGCATGACCTTACAAGTCGATGAGCGGAATGCCGATGTCGGGCCGATCCGTGCGCGCAAGCGCGGCCGGAAGCTCCGCGATCAGCAGTTCGAGTGTCGGCCGCACCACTGCAGAGAGCAGGTGTCCGCCGGTCGTACGTCCGTCGCGATGACCCACAACGCAGTGTACGTGAATCTTCGGCTTACCTTGATACTGCGTCACGTTGCCGAGCAGGGAGAGGCATTCGACCTGCTCGTTCACCGCGATCGGTTCGTATCGTTTGCTCTGCATGTCGTAAAACGCCAGTGTAGCGCTGCGGAACCCGCCGATGGCACTGAGCGACGCGCAGAAGATACGTTCGTGTTCGCAGAGCTGCTGCAAACGTTCGGGCATCTCGTCGTCCACGTCGAATACGGCGGCAAACAGCCGCCGGCCGGAATCCGATTGGAGCGGTTTATACTTCACCTCAGCCTCCAGCCTTCTTCACGGTTTTTCCCTGCGCTTGCAGGTGCGCGACGATCTTCTCGCGATGATCGCCTTGAATTTCGACGACGCCGTTCTTCGCCGTGCCGCCGCTGCCGCATAACCGTTTGAGCGTTTTTGCAACGTCGGAAAGTTCGCGCTCGGGCAAGCCGGTTACGATGGTGACGACGCTCGCGCGGCGCCGCTCGCGCATGACGCGCACGATGCCGTCATCCGGCACGCGGTTCTTCACGCACGCGCCTTCGGCAGGCCGCCGGGAGCGCCCCGCCAAACGCGCGCTCCATGGTACGGCGCGTGGGAATATTTTGCGGTGCGAACACCGGTAACGGTTCGCGATACGCCGACGTGGCGGCGTCGGCCGCGCGGTGCATCGCAGCGCAAGGCTTCGGTATCGTGTACGGCGGCGGATGCGTCGGACTGATGGGCGTCGTTGCGGATGCGGCGCTGGAAGCGGGCGGCGAGGTCATCGGCGTCATTCCGCAAGCGCTCGCTACCAAAGAACTCGCGCACGGCGGCCTCACGCGGTTGCACGTGGTTTCCAGCATGCACGAACGCAAAGCGCTGATGGCGGATCTCAGCGACGCGTTCGTCGCGTTGCCCGGCGGATACGGCACCATGGACGAGTTTTGCGAAATCCTCACGTGGGCGCAGCTGCACATTCACGCAAAACCCGTGGGTTTGCTCAACGACGGCGGCTATTACGACGAACTGCTCGCGCTCTTCGACAAAATGGTACGCGAGGGATTCGTGACGCCGGTGAACCGCGGGCTCGTACAATCGGCCGCGGAGATCCACGAGCTGCTTGACATCATGCTCGCGGGCATGCAGGCCTAGCGAAAGGCTCTCGCATTCGCGAGAGCCTTTCGTGCTATTCGGCGCTGCGCATCAAGCGGTTACAGCTTGATTTGCACGTCGAGATAGGCTTGGAACGGTAACGCACCGCTGAAGGGATAGAACGGGTAGTTGAACGCGCGTGCGTACGGCGACGTGCCGTTTGCCGCATCGGTACCGGAGGCGCCGTAGAAGAATCCCGCTCCCGGCTGCGTTCCGATGAAGCTCGTAGCATTCGGATAATACGCGCACACCCAACGGTTCGGCTTGAACGCCTTCTGCCACGGCGTGCTCGTGCCGCCGTAACACGTATTCACCAGATTCGTCAGACTCAGGTTCGCGGTAACTTTCGGCGAGACTTGGTACTGAATCAGCGCACCGAGATTGAACTGCCAGGGTTCGTCGAACGCACCGAGGCGATCCATCTTGCCCGTGTACGGATTCGGGATAGCGAACTGACCGGTGGTCACGTACGAAGACGCACCGGAGGTCAGGAAGTCGCAGAAACCACCGTACGGTGAACCGGCGGGGAGTACCGGTGCACCCGTAGGCGTTGTTGCAGCGGCTTGGTTTTGTCCGCAGGCGCGCGGATCGATACCCATCGTATCGACCGGCGAGCCATAACCGGCGCCGGAGATGAGCTGGAAGTTCGGCGCGATTGACAAGCGTCCGTGTTTGTACTGCAGCCATCCCGCGAACTGATGCGGCCAGATTGCCGTTACCGGCGGTCCGCCGCCCTGGTCGAACGGCGAGTTGGGCGCTTCGTTCGGATACGTCGGATACCAGCCGTTGCGATCGAGCAGCGGCTGCGCGCTCATGTTGAAGTACGGGTTTTGGATGATCTGCGGATTCGCGCTGAAGTCCGCGGGGCATGCAACGCCCGTAGCCGCGCCGGTGCCCGAAGCGACCGGAGTCACGTCGTAGCACGGCGATCCGCCGCCTGCTTGCGTCAGGCCGTTGAACGCGTTGATGTAGTCGTTCAAGTTGTCGATCGCGTTCTTGCCGTTGGGCAGCGTGCCGTATTGCACTTGCGCGTTCGTGTAGGTGTACGAAATGCCGCCGGACCAGCCGTCGCGCGTCGGATCGCCTTTTTGCAGGCCGACTTCGACGCCGAAGCTGCGCTGGTGCCCGACGTTCACGCCGCCTACGAATCCCGGACCGAGCACGACCGTTTCAATCTGGTTGTGCGTGTCGCGATAGAAGGGCGAGACCTTCATCGTGACGTCGGTGTTCCGGAAATGATGTTCGAGCGAGAAGTCGTAGTTGTTCGAGTACTGCACCGGATTGTCGTGCGCGGGCGTGGTGAATCCCAAGCCCCAGAATTGCGCGAAGTCGAACGCCGCGGCGCGCTTACCCGATTGATCGAGGTACTGCTCGAACGCAGTTTCCGTGGGTTGCGTGTACTTGCCGAACGAGAAGCGCAGCACGTCGTCCGGACCCATGGTGTACGTACCGCCGATACGAGGCGAGAACATGTTGTGCTGGAAGCTTCCCGGGCTATTCGCCGAGTACAGGAGCGGTCCGCAGAATGCGGGATTCACCCCCGCCGTGGTGCACGGTCCCGTTCCACCGGTGGGATGCACGGCCTGCTGTCCGGACGGAGAGGGTACTCCGCCCGCCGCCGGGTCGTTGCAGTTTGCCAGAGGCGCCGTCTGCACCGGTGCCGGCGGAACCGGCTGACCAGGCAGCAGCGGCGTGAGCAGCGGCTGACCGGTGCCCGGATCGTAGCAATTCACCTGCGCGGCAGCATTGAACCAGAAGTTAAACTCCGGGTTGTTGGTGCCGGTCAAGTTGTACTTGTACGTTTCAAACCGCACACCCAGGTTCAAGTCCCAGCGATCGCTCGGCTTGAATTCGTCTTCCAGCGCGAACGACATGAAGATCGGCTTGACCGTATTGAACGTGCCTTGTCCGCTCGGCGTCGTGACGATCCATTTTGCGCCGTTCAGACATGCGGCTGAGCCGGCCGGCACTTCGCCCGATGCGCACGGATCGAACTGTTGCCCTTGCGTCGGCGAGCCGAAATTGCCGGCCGTCGAACCAGAGAAGCACGAGCCTTGTGCTCCGGTTGTCGGATTGAAGCACATCGGATTGTTCGGATCGCCATTGGTGAGATTGGTGACGATGGTACGGCTTCCCGAATATCCGGCGAGTATCGTGGAGCTGTTGTTCCACCGCGTTACGCCCGCCGTGGTGTAGTTGGCGGTGAAGCGCAGCAGATTTTGCGCGTTGATCTGATCCGCGAGTTGCAGTTCGGCTCCGCGCGTGTGCGTTGCAAGCTCGTAGTTCGGCGTGCATTGTCCCCAAATACTGGAGTACAAACCGCCGCCCAGGAAGCAGTCCGGCGTACCCGACGGGCTGCTGATGAGCCAGTCGGAGTAGAATGTGTAGCCGAACAGCCGCGCGTACGCGTTGCTGCCGATGTTCTTGGTGTACTGTGCTTTCACGATACCGACGTCGTTGAAGGTACCGTCGCGCAGCGTGGTGGGAATGCCGCTGGGCGTCGTGCCCGCGAACGGATCGTTGAGTTGCCGGTTCGTCGGCGAATTCGGGAAGTAATAGGGCAACACTTTTGCCGTCGTTGCGTCCTGCCCGAACTGCGTGCCCGGTGCGAAGATGAACGTGTCGACGTACGGGATCGGGCTGTTCGACTGCGCGCAGCCGAAGCCGACGAACGCATTCTCATACCCGCACAAACCCGCAGCCGGCGTTCCGGCCCAAATGCCGTTGGCCGCCGGAGCGAATTGCGCCAGATAGCCCCCGATGAACGGCAGACCGCCGATGTCGTTGATGCTGTTGCCGTACGTCTGATACTGCATCGAGTTGTCGTACAGCAACTGCACGTCGTCGCGACCCGGATCGTTCTTGTGCGGAATGCCGAAGTGGAAGTTGACCACCGTGTCGCGCTCTTGCTGCATCGTCAGATACGACGCGCCCCAAGGTCCATATCCGACGCACGCGCCGTTGAACGGGCCGGGACTCGCCGCGGTGTAACCGGCAGCGATACCGCCGTTCGAACCGAGCGCGGGATCGTTTTGGCAATCGGGCCACGGCCCGTTGCTCCACTGGAACGGATACGCGCCCGCGTCGGGCGGCGCACCGTAAATGCCGAGCAGCGGCGACCACACCGTCGCCATTTCGGCTTGACCGTATGTTCCCAGCGCTTGCAGGCCGTTCGGTCCAAGACCGTTTTGCTCGACGCTCGCGCCATTATTCCACGTCAAGTTCGGATAGGTTTGATTGAAACCCATCAGTCCGACGTAGTACGAGAAGTTGCGGTTCGGAGACGCGCCTCCGGCTTCAGCGGTGAGCGCATGATAGAAGCCGGGCGCACCGATTCCGCCTTTGAGCGCACCAAAACCGGGATACGTTCCGGTTTTGATCACCTGATTGATGAAACCGCCAAGTGTCGCGGACGAAGCACCGGACGGAGAACCGCCGGTATAGACCTGCAGCTCTTGCTGTCCGAGATTCGAGAGCGAGTTCGCTTGATAGTTGTCGAACGCGCGGTTGACCGGAACGCCGTCGAACTCGTACCCGATTTGGTTGTACGACGAGCCCCGGATGTAAAACACCTGTCCCCAGCCGGCGTTGCCGATGTACGACGTTACGCCGGGCTGCGAATAGACAGCTGAATACGCGCTGTTCAAATTGAAACCGCCGCCGCTTCCCGAGACGACTTGCTGGGTTGCGGCATTGACGGAATACACGTCGGACGTGGTGCCGGGTTTGACCAGATTTCCGGCAGCACGCGACGTGACCGCCGCGATGGTCTTGAGTTCCGGATGAGTTTGCATGGAAAGCGTAAGACTTTGATCGGCAAAGATCGTTACGCCCGCTATTGAAACGGGGGCATACCCCTGCTTATCCGCCGATACGGTATACGTATCCGGCGCCAAACCGAGGAATGTAAAATGCCCCCCGGCATCGGTCGTGGTCGTTGCGGATTGCGAT
Organism: Vulcanimicrobiaceae bacterium; assembly: GCA_035694945.1. Taxonomy (GTDB): domain Bacteria; phylum Vulcanimicrobiota; class Vulcanimicrobiia; order Vulcanimicrobiales; family Vulcanimicrobiaceae; genus DATGJX01. The sequence continues at coordinate 8,217 of DASSEZ010000113.1, read as the reverse complement.
GGTGAAACAGCGCTGATCTTTGCGTCGGCAACTGCTTTACCCGTCGACGTATCCGTCAGCGTACCGGCCAGATTTCCCGTGGTGCCTGCCAGTGCCCATGTTCCCTGGCAAAGCATCGAGAGAACGACCAGTACGGACACGAACGCATGCCGCAGGTATCGTCTAGGCATGGTTCCTCCTACTGCCGCGATGCGGCAAGTATCATCGTAAGGCCAAGCCCGGCGTTAGTCCTCAACGACTCCAATTCAGAGACGTTCAGAACTTTAGCGGCAGACGATCGCTTGAAATTCGCGATCGTTACGGAATTCTTCGAACAGCGGATCGTACGCGAGGAACGGAAACCACGGATCGCGCTCGTCGCGCGCGCGTTCCAGCGCGGTCACGAGCGCGCGCTTTTCACCCAGGCCCGCGCGCGCGAGCACAAGGGCGATTGGCGAACCGGGCGTGCTGCGCTGCACGTCGCGGGCAAGCGCGCGCGCGTCGTCCTGCGATCCGTTGCGCGCGGCGATGTAAGCAAGCGCTGCCGTTGCGCGCACGCGGAATTTTTCATAAGCGGGAACCGCGGCGATTCGTCCGGCAAGCAAGTGATGAAATAAATCCTCGGCAGCCGCGTAGTCCGCTTGCGCCAGCCGCGTGAGGCCCAGCAAATACGTCGCGAACGCTGCGCCCCCTGAAAATATGCGCAAATGATTCAGCGCGGTGACGGCCGCGCGAAAATCGCCCGACAGATACGCGGCGAATGCCGCATACGTCGCGACCATTCCCGAGGCCGTGTACGTACCGGTGGCCTCGAGCGCCGCTGCGCGCGCATCGTCCAATCGTCCCTGCGCCGCAAAGACCAGAATGCGCATGACGCTCGCTTCGGGCAATTGCGGCGAGGTCGCCGTCGCTGCATCCAAATGATGGTGCGCCTGCGCCGGCGATCGATCGTCGAACAGTGCGACGGCAGCCATTGCGACGTGCGCACGTCCACAGCGCGCATCCAATTCGAGTGCCTGTTCGGCATGGCGGCGCGCGAGCACGAACGCTTCGCGCGGCCTGGCGAAATACGAAGCGGCGCGCAAGATTTCGGCGGCCGCGATTGCCGCATGCGCTTCCGCACAACCGGGCTCTACTTCCAACGCTTGACGGCAGAGCAATGCGGCGGAATCGAGTGCGGCCGGCGTACCGATCTTTCTGAAGAACGCGGCGTTCGACACCAGTTCGACCGCAAGCGTGCGTGCAACGACGGCGCTCGAGTTCAAGCCGTCTCGCAACCCGGGTATCGTTTCTCCGACGGGACGCGGTTCGATGATGAGCCGGTAACCGCGCCCGTGCACCGTCTCGATGTAGCGGTGAGGACGCGCGACGTCGCCAAGCGCCTGGCGCACCATGTGCACATGCTGTGCGATGTTGTTGTCACCGATTGGTGAACCATCCCACACTTCGTGCACCAGCGTGTCCTTGGTGACCAAGCGATCGCCGTGCAGCACCAAACAGCGAAGAATGTCGAACAGCCGGGCGTGAATGTCTACCGGCAGTCCCATGCGGTAGAGGACGCGTTCGCGCAAATGAACGACGAACGGGCCCAGCGCGTACGCAGTGACAGTTTTTTGCGCCTGCATTGCCATGTTACTCCAACGATGCAGCTCACGCTGCCACTAAGGAATTAAGAAATTCTGAAATATTGAATGGAGTCACATTTAGACACGCGCGGCAGCATGCAGGCAGGCACCCGTTTCATAGCTGCAATTCTCGGGCCGTGGAGGGAACCGTTGCGCAACATACCCGCACGCTCGCAAAGCGTCGATGCACGTGGCGTATTTTCGGAAGGCGGACACGGCGCGGGCGCCCCGAGTCAATCGCATGCATTATGGAATCGCTACACGTTCTTGATGCTGTACAACTAATTCCTTAATTGTAACGGTGTTATGCTGTATCTCCCGCTCAAACGGATACAGCGGCCATGTTTACAGCACTTCTCGCGGCAACGATCGTTGCCGCAACTTATCCGCTTCCGCACCACTTCGAATACGGCTTTACGATGAACACCGGCGTGATCGCGCATGAAGGCGGCGCCAAGGCGGATGCGGGTAGCATCGCCGTCGACGTCGTGAAAGTGCTCGACGACACCGGTACGCTCGTTCGCGTGTCGGAACAATCGCCCGCGCGCGCGAGCCAGCCGCCGTCGACGTGCGTCGCGTACGGCACGGGCCTGGTACAATGCGATCCGATCGATACAATCACCGTGGAAGAAATGTGTCTGCTGCGCGTGCTCGGACGTAATTTTCTGAATTGGTCTGAAATCGACAAACAGCACGCCTGGCATAACGGCGCCTCCGACGGGCACGCACGTGAATCAAACGATTACCGCATCACGGGCCAGACGAACGGACTGTTTCAGATTTCATTCGAGCGTGTACTTGACGTCCAAGGCTCGGACGGGTATGTGTCGACGACGCAAGGCCGTCTTTCATACGATGATGCCCGCGCGGTACCGGCATTTCTCACGCAGAAAACTGTCACGCGGCCGCAATCCGGCGATCGCCCCGCGGTAGTGGAACAACTGACCCTTTCACTGCGCGACGGCGCGGCGCCGTCAACGCGGAACAGTTAACCGGAATTGGATCGCCGTGCCGACCAAGCGCTGCAGTTGCCGTGCTTGCGCCGGCGTTGCGATGAACACACGCGACGTGCCGTCCGTCAAGCGCAGCAGCACACGCGTTCCATGAACCGCCGAGACAACGCCGTTTCGCGGCGGACCCGCGGACGGTGCCGGCGCGGACGCGTTCCACCGGATCGTTACGCTTCCATGCGCGAGAACGAGCGCAAACGCGAATTGCACGAACGCACGGCACCAACGCGCCATGCCTTCATGTACCCGCCTGCGCCGCTTACGTGCGTGCCGAGCGCTTGTCCACTACGCGCTTGACGACGGCCATCGCGTTCAAAGCCTTCGGAAATCCGATGTACGGAATCAGCGTCATGACCGCTTCGACGATCTCGCTTTCAGTCAATCCGACGTTGAACGCGCCGTGCACGTGTGTCTCGAGCTGCGCGTCGCATCCGCCCATTGTGGCAAGCGACGCAATCGCGATAAGTTCGCGATGCCGCAGATCGCCGTCGCGCGCATAGATTTCACCGAAGGCAAATTCAATCAGGTAGCGCGTAAAATCGGGCGCGAGGTCTTCATACGCCGCGATGAGATTGTCCGCAACTTTCTCGCCGTCGACCTTGCGCAGCAGTTGCTCGCCGCGCTCGTACCGATCGCCGCTCACGAGGTCCGCCTCACGCGATCATTTTGCATCGAGCGTGCGTCTCCAACGTACGGCCACGAGCCACCAGAGCGCAGCGACGATCGTGAAGCCGGCGGCCGAAAGCAGATGCCAGCGCGGTTCGCCCCGCAGCGCTTGCACGACGTTGAGTACGGCAACCACGAGAAACGCGAAAGCCGCACCCAGCGCAAAGGTGACCGTGCGTTCTGTCGGCTTGCGCCCTCTCACCCTACTCCGCCAGCGCTTCTTTCAGGATGCGCTCTTGCTCGACCGCATGCGCGCCAGGATAGCCTTCCGAAGGTGACGCGCGATAAGGGCGTCCGACGTAATCGATCTCGAGGTGGTCGCGCATGCGCTCGATGAGCCGGCGCCGCACGAACGCGCGCGCCCCCATGTTCTTCGGTTCTTCCTGCACCCATACGAGCTTCTTGAGATTCGGATAGGTCGCGATGACGTCGTTGATCTCCACGTACGGCAGCGGCGAGAGCAGTTCGATGCGCACGATTGCCGTGCGCTTGGTCTGCCCGAATGCCTCGTGCTGCGTGAGATCGTGATAGATCTTGCCGCTGCACAGGACAATCCGCTCCACCTTGCTCTTGTCGCTCACGTGCGGGTCGTCGATCACGGGCTGGAACTTGCCTGCGGCCATCTCGTCGATGCGTCCGCCGGCGAGTTCTTGGCGCAGCAGCGACTTCGGCGTCATGATCACCAGCGGCACCGGTTGCGGCATCGTTGCCTGCTGACGCAGCAAGTGATAGTAGTTCGTCGCGGTCGAGAGGTTCGCAACGCGTAAATTGCCTTCTGCGGTGAGTTGCAGAAAGCGCTCCAGACGCGCGCTCGAATGTTCCGGACCCATGCCTTCATAGCCGTGCGGCAAGAGCAGCGTCAAACGCGCGGTTTGTCCCCACTTCGCTTGGCCCGCCGCAATGAACTGATCGATGATGACCTGCGCGCCGTTGTTGAAGTCGCCGAACTGCGCTTCCCACAGCACGAGCGCTTTGGGCAGCGAAGCGCTGTAGCCGTATTCGAAGCCGAGACACGAATATTCCGAGAGTGGGCTATTGTGAATCTCGAACGACGCTTTGGCATCGCGCAGATGCTGCAGCGGTACGTAACGCGACTCCGTTTGCGGATCGTGCAACACCGCATGGCGATGACTGAACGTGCCGCGCTCGGTGTCCTGGCCGGTAAGGCGGATCGGCGTGCCGACCGAGAGCAGAGAAGCGAACGCGAGTGCCTCGGCCATGCCCCAATCCATCACGCCCTTGTCGGCAATCAGCGCGCGGCGGCGTTCGAATTGCGTCTGCAATTTCTTGTTGACGGCAAACCCCTCGGGCGCCGTCACCAGTTCGTTGCTCCATGCCAGGAGCTGCTCTTTGCTCACCTTTTCGAGATGCGCGGCGTCGAGCGAAGCCTTCACGTCGATTTTTGCAAGCATGCCCGCGATGTCGTGCTTGCCTTTGACGCTGCGGTGCGCTTCCTGCAGGCTCGCCGTCGCCTCGGACACCAGTTCCTCGACCTGCTCTTTGGAGAGCACGCCTTGCGCCACGAGTTTGTTCGCAAACAGCTCGCGCGCGGTCGGATGATTCTTGATGCGTTCGTACATACCGGGCTGCGTGTACGCCGGCTCGTCCTGCTCGTTGTGGCCGAAGCGGCGGTACCCGATGATCTCGATGAGCACGTCGCGGGCGAAACGCTTGCGGAACTCGATCGCCAGATTCGCCGCCCACATGCACGCGTCGATGTCGTCCGCGTTAACGTGCACGATCGGCACGTCGAAGCCTTTGGCCAAATCGGATGCATACCGCGTCGATCGCGAGTCGCGGGGATCGGTGGTGAAGCCCACTTGATTGTTCGCGATGACGTGAATCGTACCGCCGGTCTCGTATCCCGGCAGCGACTGCAAATTTAATACTTCCGAAACGATGCCTTGACCGATGAACGCCGCGTCGCCGTGAATCAGAATCGGCGCCGCTTTTTTCACGTCCTGGGTTGCGATGGCGTGTGAGTGATCGGTTTGCAACGCGCGCGTGTTGCCTTCGACCACCGGATCGACCGCTTCCAAGTGACTCGGATTGTTCGCGAGCGTCACGGAAATCGCGTTGCCGTCGCGGCAGCGGTACGTTCCGGTTGCACCGTGATGGTACTTCACGTCGCCGGTGACGTCGTCGGCTCCAACTTCGCCGCGCTCGTGCGCCGCTTCGAATTCGGCCAGGATCTCTTCGTACGGCATGTTGACGACATGCGCAATGGTCGCCAAACGCCCGCGATGCGCCATGCCGATGACGGCGTTCGAGGTGCCGTCGTGCGCGAGCATCTCGAGCATCTCTTCGAGCATCGGTACCATCGCGTCGAGCCCCTCGCCCGAAAACGTCTTCTGCCCAAGGAACGTCTTTCGCAAATACCGCTCGAACGATTCGACGCGCGTGAGCCGCTTGAGCAATTCGACCTGCCGTGCGTTGTCGAGCGCGATCTTGTGTTTGCCCGATTCGATCACGTCGCGCAGCCATTCGCGCTGCTCCGTGTTCGAAATGTGCTCCACTTCGTAAGCGATCGTCGAACTGTACGTCTCGCGAAGCCGCGGCAGTACGTCGGCCAGCGTATTTCCCGGCACTTTTACGCGCAGCACGGACGCCGGAATCGCGGACTGCAACGCGGGCGTGAGGCCCCAATTCGCCGGTTCCAACGACGGGTCGCCGATCGGCGGCGTGCCGAGCGGATCCAGCGTTGCCGCCAAATGCCCGTGTGTGCGGTATGCGGACACGATGGCCATGCCCGCCGCAACGGCGCGCAGCATCTCGTCGGACGGTGCCTTGGACGCCTCCGCGCGATCGGTGGAAACAATCGCCGGCATCGCGCTGGTCTGCGCTTGCGGCGGCGGGCCCGCTTGCAGCCCGAGCGATGCGAATACGGATTCGTAAAACGCATCCTTGCCCTGCAGCAGTTCGTCGATGCGGCGCAGATACTCGCCCGATTGCGCGCCTTGAATGACGCGATGATCGTACGTCGAAGTCATCTGCATCACTTTGCTGATGCCCAGCGACTTGATGGCCGCTTCGCTGGCGCTCGCAAATCCCGGTGGATACCCAATTGCGCCGGCCGCGATGATCGCGCCTTGGCCCGCCATCAACCGCGGTACCGAGGCCGAAGTGCCGATACCACCCGGATTGGTGAGCGTGAACGATGCGCCTTGCAGTTCGTCGGCGGTGAGTTTGTTCTCACGCGCTTTTGCGACCAGTTCTTCGTACTTCGCGCGGAACTGCACGAAGTCGAGCGCATCGGCGTTTTTGATGACCGGCACCACGAGAAAGCGCGTTCCGTCCTTGCGTTCCGCGTCGACCGCGAGCCCTAAATGAATGCCCGGCTCGACACGCACCGGCTTCTCACCGTCTCGGCGGAAATGATACGTGATGAACGGCATGTCATGTGCGGCGCGGACGAGCGCATAGGCGATGACGTGCGTGAAGGAAATCTTTTCGGTGCGGCCGGCGGTTTTGATCGTGGCATTCAGTTCTTTGCGCCGAGCGTCGAGCACATCCACCGCGAGCGTACGAAAACTTGTCGCGGTCGGGATCGTGAGGCTTTGCTCCATGTAACCGGTGAGCGCCGCCGCTGGGCCTTTGAGCGGTGTGATTCGTGCTTGCGCGGACACGGGCGGCAGTTGTACCTGCGAGCTCGCGGCACCGTTCGAAACTTTGGGAAGAGCCGGTCCCTGCGCATCGACATCGCTGCGCAGCACGAGCCCCTGCGGCCCGGTACCTTTCACGCGATTGACATCGATCTGCATCTTGCGCGCGATGCGCCGGGCTTGCGGCGTCGCAAAAACCTCACCCGCCACCACCGGCGCGGCCGGCGCAGCGGTATCACGCGGAGCCGCTTTATCCTGCTTGGGTGTCGCTGCAGACGCTGCCGATCGAGCAGTTTGCGATGCAGCCGCGTTTGCGTCGATCTCAGCGAGCGGCGCACCAACCGCAATCGTGGCGCCTTCGGCCGCAAGAATCTTCACGATCACACCGGACGCGGTTGCCGGAACCTCGACGTCGACTTTGTCCGTCGTGACGTTCACGATGGGATCGCCTTCGTTCACGAAATCACCGGCGCGCTTTTGCCACTCGACAATCGAACCTTCGGTGACCGACTCGCCCATTTCCGGGAGCGCTACGGTGACGATGCGCGGTTCGCGCTGTGCTTCGAGCGGCTCAGGCTCAAGTTGACTTGCGGGCTCAGCGTGGCGCGTTGCAGCGGCGCCGTTGCTCTTCGCGGACGTATCGATCTCGGCGAGCACCGTGCCGACTCCGACCGTCGCACCTTCGCCCACGAGAATGTGCTTGATGACGCCCGATGCCGTAGCGGGCACTTCTACGTCGACTTTGTCGGTCGTGACATCAACGAGCGGATCGCCCTCGGCGACGAAGTCGCCGACGTTCTTGCGCCATTCGACGATGGAGCCTTCAGTGACCGACTCGCCCATTTCCGGGAGCGTAACTTGAACCAACGTCTCCGGCACCGCCGCGCAACTCCTACTCGAGATTGAAGAGGAAATGACCCGATAACGCACTGTTATACCAGCCGCGCCGGGCTACCCTCATCTTACCCCCGGCCGCCGTACCCTCCAATGCTGGTTTAAGGCAAGATTTATGTCCTCGGGGTTATGAATATACCGGCATGGAGCTTCAGCAGTTGGAGTATTTCCGGGTCGTTGCCCGGACCGAGCACGTGACGCAGGCCGCGGAGGAGTTGGCAATCACCCAGCCCGCGCTCAGCCGCGCGATGGCGCGCCTGGAGCGAGATCTGGGAGTAGCCCTGTTCGACCATCGTGGCCGTTCGGTGAAGTTGAACCGGTACGGCGAGGCGTTCTTGCGCCACGTGGAGCGCGCGCTGGGCGCGCTTGACGAGGGCCGCCGCGAATTGACCGATCTTGCCGATCGCGACGCGGGCGTCATTGCGTTCGGCTTCGCGCACG